>NZ_MRAE01000013.1 GCF_002008345.1 Clostridium tepidum | reverse complement strand
TTTAACTATTGCAGCGCAATCTAAAGATGTTTGAGTTGGTAAAACCCATTCTCCTTTAACCTTAAAGTATTCTGGTAATACAGAAGTTATATGGAATCCTGAAGGAGCTACTCCATCCTTTTCTACTTCGCCTATTTTAACATCTGGTGATTTTACAAGAAAATCTTGTGTAAAATCTGGTGGTGTAAATTTTGGTAATTGAAAACTCATTTTAAATTTCCTCCTTATGTAATGTATTTTAAAATTTATTGGGGTTAAATAATTATATATTATAAAAATATCATTAATTGTAAAAAAATTATTAGTTGGCTTTTAATATAATAAAAATTAAATTTTTTATTATTAGGTTAAAAATTTAACTTTTAAAAATAAAAAATCAATGGATTTAATTTTTATAGATTATTATATACACTTACACACATTAAAAATAATATCTGTTTACATAGATAAGATATGTTATGTAAAGGATATTTTTAAGAATTTTAAACACATAACAGATATTATATATTGTTCTATAAATTTTGTAAAACTCCTTCTAATCTAATTAGATAAATTTAAATATCAAAATCTAGATAAAAAAGTCAGAAAAAAAGAAATCTTGCTAAAATTGAGTTGAATAGATAGGGCTTTTATTGTAATATACAAGTGAAAGTCTAAAAAAGAAGAATTTTTATTGTACAATATAAATAAATATTTAACAGAATTAATGTATTGATATAAAATATAAATATGGAACTACAACATATGAAGGCTTATAACTAGGAGGTAATTAAATGCAAGAGTTTGACGATTTTTTTGAAGGATTGAGTTTGGAAAAAGAAGAATATAAATCTCAATATGCAAAAAATAATAATAGAGAAGAAAGTAAATTTGAAGATAATCTGATAATAGAAATGGATTCAAAAGAAATAGATAGTTTTTATAAAAGTGGACTTAAAAAGATTAATCTTATAGAAAAAGAACTTAATGATTTTTTTGTAGAACGTGAAGAAGTTATAAAGGATGCTTTAAGGGCTTTAGTTATTGGACAGCATATGTTTTTATATGGTCCTCCAGGAACAGGAAAAAGTTTATTAGTATACAATATATGCAAGAGAATAGATGGAGCTAGATATTTTCAGTGGTTATTAAATAAAACTTCAGATCCTGCAGAAATATTAGGACCTTATAGTATTAAGGCAATGGAACAGGATAAATTTTTAAGAAAAATTAATGGTAAATTACCAGAGGCGCATATTGCTTTTATAGATGAAATATGGAAAAGTAATGAGCCTACTTTAAATATATTGTTACCACTTCTTAACGAGAAAATATTCTATAATGATGGAAAAGCTATAAAAGTTCCTTTAGTAAGTATGTTTTGTGCAAGTAATGAAATACCAGATGATGAAAGCTTAAATGCGTTATATGACAGAATAATATTTAGAGATTATTTAGGATATGTAAAAGATACAGATAATAAATTAAAGATGTTTAAAAATTATATAAATATGAGAAAAAATAAAAATGAAATAAAAGTAAATACAAAAATAAAATTAGAAGAAATATATGCTTTACAAAAGAAAACAGAAAGTATAGAAATTAAAGATGATATATATTTAGATTTTATAAAGCTTATGGACAATCTAGAAAGAGATGGAATAGCTATATCAGATAGAAGAAAAAATGAATGTTTAAAGGTTATCCAAGGAAATGCTTTATTATGCGGAAGAAGCTATGTAATAGTAGAAGATTTTGAAGCATTAAAAAATGTATTATGGAATGACATAGATGACATAGAAATTATAGAAACTAATATTGTAAAAATAATAAATCCTTATGATGATAAAGTTAGAGATTATGTTAGAAAATTTAATGAAATAAAAGAAGAAATAGATTATATAGAAGATAAAGATGAAAAAATTAGAGCGACAATTGAAGCTAAAGTGGGTATAGAAAATATTATTAAAAGGTTAAATGCATTAATAGAAGAAGCAAGAAATAAAGGGAAAGATATAAAAAATATGATTAATAAGAGAAAATATATAGAGGATTACAATGAAAGTATAATGAAAGAAGTTTTAGGTATAGATTTAAATTTTGAAAGACATAGTGATATATGATGATTTTGAAAGGGGTCTCTAAATGAAATTAAATTATTACCAAGTTGTTTTTGAAGAAGATAGAGAAAAAGAAAAAAATTCTATAGAAAAAAATGATAATTTTGATGATATAGACTCCATACTTGGAATAAAGAAAAGAGAATATAAAAAAGAGCAATCAGTAAAACATTATGAATTTGATTTAGATATATATGAAGACATATATGATGTTTCTGCAACTATGCAAAATTTAGTAAGGGAAGGCAAAAAGTACTTACCTATATTTGATAAACTATACAAGGATATATTTTTACTTTTATATAAATATGAACCATTTATATATAAAGAGGAAAGAATGAAGTCAACGTCTATAATTAACAATAGAATAATTAGAAATTTATCCCAAACAGAAGATTTAAAAAATTTAAGAAAAAATTGTAGTTTAAATGAAATAAATTCAGCTATAGGATGTGAAATTATAGGCAAGAAAGCTGTTAAAATAGTAAAAAAATGGAGTAAAGATCAAGAGAAAGAAAAAGAACAATCAGAAGCTATAAATAAAGGGAACAATCCTAAACATAATAATCAAAAAACTTTATCTGATTTGTTGGTAGAGATGCAAGAAGCAGAAGATAGAATAAAAGACTTATCACAGGAAAAACAAGAAATAGAAGAAAATATGGAAAATTTAAAGAATAACACCAGTGATTTAAATGAAGAAGATATGAAAAATAGAATACAAGAAATAGATAAAGAATTAGAGAATATGGAAAAACAAGCAGATAATTTAGATGAAGAATTAAGTGATAAATTAGAAAAAAGTAAAGAGGATATAGAAAATTTATCAAAAGAAATGGCAGAAGCTTTTAATCAAGCAGAAGAAGAAGTTAGGGAAGCTACATCTTATATAAAGGATTGGGGCTTAGGGGATAAACCTAATAAATCTTCTAAAATTTCTTTTTCGGATAAAATAGGAGCTTTAGAGAGAATAAGAAAATCTAAGAAATTAAAAGAGTTATCAGATATAATAGGGAGATTTAAAGAAAGTGTATTAAGAGATCAAAAAAATAAACATAAAGATGGAGCTGTAGCTATTAAATCTGTTAATATAGGTAATGATATAATACATGCTCTTACAAGTGAAAAAATGCTTTTAGTAAATAAGGTAACTAAAAAGGAATTTTATAGAAAATTTAATCAAAAACAGTTATTACAATATGAATTGGAATCAGATAAATTAAAAGCTAAAGGACCTATGATAACATGCATAGATATGTCTAGTAGTATGAAGGGGATAAAGGAAAAATGGTCCAAGGCTGTAGCTATAGCATTACTTGAAATAGCCCAAAATCAAAAAAGAAATTTTGCTGCTATATTGTTTAATGAGGATGCTACAGAACCTATTATAATAGAGAAAGATAAAAAGGAGCCAGAAAAAATATTAGATATAGCAGAAAGATTTGATGGAGGAGGAACTTTATTTGAAACACCTCTTGAAAAGGCATTAGAAGTTATAGAACAATCTAAGTTTAAAAAGGCAGATATAGTATTTATAACAGATGGACATAGTTATACTCATCCAGATTTTATAAATAAATTTAATAAAGTGAAAGATGATAAGGAGTTTAAAGTTTTAAGTGTATTAATATATGCTGGAAGTAAAATTGGAAATATAGAGAGCTTAAAGCTTTTTTCAGATGATATAATTACTATAGGTGAGCTTGCAGAACTTGAAGATGCAAATTCTGTTATAGCGCATAAAATATTTAAAAGTGTTTAGAGGTGTTATATATGAGTAAACATTGTAAATATTGCAAAAAGACTGTATTTAAAGCTTTTATAAAAAGACCAGGGATAGTAGATTTAAAAGAAGATGAGCCTAAAATCTTAAAAGAGATAGATAATAAATTTCTATATGAAATGGTAGAGTGTTTAAATTGTGGAAAGAAATTAACAAATGATGATTTAGTGGGAACTGTAATCTGTGAAAATTGTAAAAAAGAGGTGCCAGAGGATAGTTTAATAGAAGGTATTTGTGTAAATTGCTATATAGCTAAAAATAGACCCGATTTAAGTAATTTACCAAAAGAAGATTTAATAAAAAAGATTTTAAATTTAGAAAAAGAGATATAAAATATATATGACAAAGACGGGGAGATATAGATGGATATTGTAAATTTCATAAATAAAATTAAGCAGATGGTAGGAGAAAAAGGATTAAATATTAAAAAGTTAGATGATAAAACCATAAATATTTTATTTGAAAATGGGTTTTTGAATAATGTTTATGATATTTTTTTATTAAAAAAAGAAGAGTTGTATAAAATAGATAGTTTTACAAAAGAGTATGTAGATGAACTTATAGAATCTATTAATAAAGCTAAAAATTGTAGTCTTGAAAAATTTATATATGCATGTTCCATACCAAAAGTTACAGAAAAAGAAGCTATAGCTATAGCTCATACTTTTTTAAATTTTACTGATTTAGTAATAGATATAAATAATAATGATTGTGATAGATTAAAAAGAATAGATGGAATAAGTGAAGAAATATTAGAAAGTATAAAAAAGAATAAAGTTTTTTTAGTTAATTTATTTATGTACGTTAATCCAATTTCTATAAATGAAAATAGTACAAATATTAAGAGATATAAGTTTTGTATAACAGGAGTATTAAATAAGGATACAAATTATTATGAAGAAATGATAAAAGAAGCTAGTTGTATGGTGGTAGATAATGTAACACCAGATGTAGATTACTTAGTATTTGGTGATTTAGCTAATGCTATTAAAATGATGGATGCTAAAAAATACAATACTAAATTAATATCAGAACGTCAGTTGGTAGACATATTAAAAGATATTAAAGAGAATAATAAAATCAAAAATTAAAAATTATAAAAAGAGGATGTCCCAAAGCATCCTTAATTTTAAAATGGTAAATATAAATAGGTATTTCTCCCTCAAAAGATGGGTATTATAAAATTACATTAGGAGGAAATTTTTATGAATAAAATAATTGGTTTTATTGGTGCTGGAAATATGGGACAAACAATGGTGGGAGGTATAGTTAGTTCAAAATTAATTATTGCTCAAGATATTATAATATCAGATTTAAATGAGGAAAAATTAAAAATTGTTAGAGAAAAGTTTAGTGTTAGAGTAACAACAGATAGTAATGAATTAGCTAAAGAAGCAGATATATTAGTTTTAGCTGTAAAACCAAATTTATACCCAATAGTTATAAAAGATATAAAAGATAGTATCAAAAAAGAAGCTATAGTAGTTACTATTGCAGCAGGTAAAACATTAAATGATACTGAAACCATGTTTGGAAAAAGAATAAAAATAGTTAGAGCAATGCCTAATACTCCTGCATTAGTTGGAGAAGGTATGTCTGCTATATGTCCTAATGATTTAGTTTCTAAAGAAGAAATAAAAGAAGTTATAAATATATTTGAAAGTTTTGGGAAGGCTGAAATAGTAGAAGAAAAATTGATGGATGCAGTAACTTCAGTAAGTGGTTCATCTCCAGCTTATGTCTATATGTTTATAGAAGCTATGGCAGATGCAGCTGTGTTAGAAGGTATGCCAAGGGATAAGGCCTATAAATTTGCAGCTCAAGCTGTATTAGGATCAGCAAAAATGGTTTTGGAAACAGGAATGCATCCAGGTGTATTAAAGGATATGGTTTGTTCACCAGGAGGGACTACAATTAAGGCAGTATCAACTCTTGAAAAACATGGATTTAGGAATGCAATCATAGAAGCTGTTAAGGATTGTGCAACAAAATCTAAAGAGATGTCTAAATAATATAGTTAGGTTTTGTTTATTATTTTTAAATTACTTATTAGAGGGTGAGCAGAGGGGTTTTAGTAGCTATATTATTGTTTTTTTATTATTTTTATAAATATCCATATTATTTAAATCTATATCTATAAGCATAGCTATATTAGTTTTATCTGTTGGAGTAGTTTTAAATTTTTCCTGTTTATGATGAGATACTAATATTAAAATAATCTCTATTATTAGTATAAAAATTAATGTATAAAATAGTTTTTTAAAATTAGACATAAAAAAACCTCCTTTATATTAATATATGCAAGGGGGTTTTTTATAATAATAAAAATTATTTATTATATTTCTTTTTTTTCTTCTTTTTTTGTACCGAATACCCAAATTTACCCAAAGATTTTTGAGGTAGGGCATAGTACTCTCCATGAGAATAAGAGATTAAATTTGCTTTTTCAAAATGAATTTTACCTTTTTCATCTATTAAATCCTCATTTACATTAGTGCAGAGTACTTCACATAAAAATAAATGATGAGTTCCTAAAGGCAATATATCTATAACTTTACATTCTAAATTTATGGGACATTGTTCTATATATGGAACATTTATTTTATTTGAATCTTTTAATGTAAAATTACATTCTTTTATTTTATCATTACTTTTACCAGAACGTACACCACAATAATCAACTGCTTTAACTAGATTATTAGATGGAAGATTAACTACTAATTCTGGATTATTTTTTAGATACTCAAAAGAAAGCCTTTCCGGTCTTATAGCTATGCTAATTATAGGGGGTTTGGTACATGCTGTTCCAATCCAACCCACTGTGAACACATTAGTTTTTTCATTATTTTTAGTAGTTATTAGTGTTACGGGTACAGGATTTAACATAGTACTGCCTTTAAATTTTACTTTTGCCATATAAGTTCTCTCCTTGGTAAATCTATATTTTAAAAAATTAATGTTTAAAATAAGACATAAGTTTTTTATTATTTTCTATTATTGATATAAGTATTAACCCAAGTACATAGCAGGAGATAAATTCTCCTAATCCTACCCAAATCATTGAAAGTAATAATGGAAGTTTTAAGGTATAATTTAAAATGAAACCAATTATTACTGCATTTATGAATATTGGTGGTAAGGGTGCAAGATATTTCTTAAGCTTTAAGTTACTTTTGCCTATATAATAAGTTAATATAGCTGATATTAATGTGGCCAATGAACCAAATAATACATCAATAATTCCATTTCCACCTATTAAATTAGAAATAATACAACCTAAAAAAACTCCCCATATGGAATAAGAAGATAGGAAAGGTAGTAAAGTTAGAGCTTCTGAGATTCTCACTTGAATTTGTCCATAACTTATAGGTGCTAAAAGTAAGGTTAATACAGTGTAAATAGCAGCAATAACTGCTGAAAATACTAGGTTAGAAATCTTTTTGTTTTGTAAATTCATAATAATACCTCCGTAGTTTTTATTAAAGACAGGATGGTTACGAACTGTCTATATTATATATATTAAATTTAAAAATTTTACTATATAACTTAGTACTTATATAGTTTAATACTTTTGACTAATATAGTCAATTATATAAATACTTTGCTTAAACTATGTACAGGTTTATATTTATAAACTATAATAGTGTAAATATGTAATTTAAAAAAGGTGATGTAAATGTATGATGCTAAAAAAACTATATTAAAAAATGGTATAACTTTGGTTACAATAAAAAAAGATACTCAAATAGCTGCTATTCATGCAGGGATAAAGATAGGTTCTATATATGAAAATGAAAATGAAAAAGGGATAAGTCACTTTATAGAACATATGCTTTTTAAAGGAACTAAATACAGAGATAATGAAACTTTAAATAAAGAATTGGAAAACCTCGGGGGAGAATATAATGCATATACGGATAGTAATTCTACAGTATATAGTATAACTGTCTTACAAGAAGAATTAGAAAAATCTATAGAAATTTTAGGAGATATGTTTCAAAACTCAATATTTCCTCAAGAAGAAATAGAAAAGGAAAGAGAAGTAGTTTTATCAGAAATAAGAGGTAGTAAGGATGATTTAGAAGATTATTCATTTAAGAAAGTAAATGAGACAGCTTTTGATAAAAGTCCATTAAAATATGATACTTTAGGAAATGAAAAAATAGTAAAATCTTTTACTAGAAATAATCTTATAGAATTTTATGAAAGATATTATGTACCCAATAATTGTTTTATATCTATAGTTTCAGATTTTCCACATAATTATGTAGTGAGTATAGTAGAAAAGTATTTTAAAGATTGGTTATGGAAAGAATTTAAAAGGGAAAAGGTATTAGAAGAAAAAAATAGATTTTTAAAAAAAATTTCTTATAAAAATAATGTAGAACAAAGTACAGTAGTGTATTTGTTTACAGTGTATGGTTTAAGTAAAAAAGAAGAATTAGCTCTTACAATATTAAGTCATAGATTAGGTGAAAGTGGAAATTCTATATTGTTTAGAGAACTTAGAGAAAAAAGAGGGTTTGCATATGATGTGTATACAGATTTAGATTTATCACCTCATGTAAAAACATTATATATATATACTTCAGTAGGTAGAGAAAATGTGGATGAGACTTTAAATGTAATAAATAACTGTATAGAAAGTATAAAAAAAGGAAATATAGGTTTTGATAATAATACTATAAATCTAATGAAAAAGATATTAAAAACGGCAATTGCATTTACCTTAGAAGATGTAACGGATATAGGAAATTATGCTTTCCATCAAATAATAGATAAGGAAAATATTTTTCAATTTTATGAAGATATGAAAGATTTAGATGGAATAACAGAAGAAGACATATATAATGTAGCTAATAAAGTATTAAATAGACCTACAATCCATATACTTTTAAATCAATAACTGTTTTAGGAGAGTAAAAGTATGTCAAATATTATAACTAAAATAGAAGTTCAGAAAAGGAACAAAGATAGGGTAAATATTTATATAAATGAAGAGTTTAAATTTGCTTGTAGTTCAGAATTGATATATTATCATAATCTTAAAAAAGGTAAATGTATAGATGAAAATGATCTTAATGATATAATTAAAGAGGATAATTATATAAAGGGGAAGAATTATGCATTAAAATATATAGAAAAATCTTTAAAGACAGAGAGTCAGGTTAAAGAAAAATTATATTCAAAGGGATATGATGAAGATACTATAAGAAATGTTGTTAATTTTTTAAAAGAGTATAATTTTATAAATGATGATAAATATTGCGATATGTATATAAGAGAAAAATTAAATACTTGCGGAAGAAATAAAATTAAATATGCTCTTTTAAATAAAGGGATAAAGGAAAGCTTATTAATTGAAAAAATAAATAATATAGATGAAGAAAAAGAAAAAAAAATAGCTTATAAGTTAGCGGAAAAAAAATATAAAATTATGATATCAAGGGAAAAAAATAAATTTAAAGTATATAAGAAAATATGGACATATATTATATCAAAAGGATATAATTCTAACATTGCTGAATGGATAATAAATGAGATTAAATGTAATAATTTGTTAGAAATAGAGAATGATAATGAATATTTAGATGATAAAGATAGATTATCAAATAACAATTTAGAATGTAATGATAAAAATTTAAATAAATTTTATAAGAATTCGCAATGTAAAAATAATAACTCTAAAGAGAATATTGATGAACTTGCTAGGAAAAGATATGATATTATAATAAAATCAGAAAAGGATAAAAATAAAATTTATAGAAGATTGAGTGGCTATTTGTTGAGAAGAGGATTTAACTTTGAAGAAGTAAAAAGAAGTATAAATGGTATTTTGTATAATATAGAATAAAGAAATAAGAGGTTGGTGTTATATATGAAAACAAATCCAGTTACTTTGATATTAGCTGTAGTGTTTTTTTTTCCTATCTTAAAAGGATTTCTTTCAAAGTTTTCCTCACCAAATTTAAAATTAGACATAGAAGATATAAATAAAACTATATCTTTTGTTATTTCTATATTTTTAGGAATATACTATAGTAAAAAAATATTTATAGAACATAATGCAGGAATTTATAAAGATATATATGAAAAAATACCTAAAAATATAATAAAATATGTAAATAATAATTTTTTTATGGTATATGTAGTATTAACACCTTTGATAATATTTATAATTTATAAAATAATATTTTTAATATTAGATCTTTTAAATTCTATAACAATATATCCTATATTAGATAAATTAGAAGATATTTTAAGATATAAGGGAAATATATTTAAAAGAATATTTGGAGCTTTATTTAATATACCAAAATCTATATGTTATATACTTATAATAGCTTTTGTATTAAATATATTTTCTATATTTATTAAAAATGATACTCTAAACAGGTATCTTCAATCATCTAAAGTTTATAATGATATATGTAAGCAAGTCATAATACCAGTTACAAATTCTAAAATAGCTAAAAAGTTACCTAATATAATAAATAATTCTTTTAAGATAGTAGTAAAAGAAGAAGTAGGAAAAAATTCATCACAAAACAATAATGCTTTTAAAGATAAAAAAACTATTGTTTATTATAATGGAGTAACATTAGAAGATGGAATAAAATCTAATAAAGAAATAGATAATTTTGCAAGACATCTAGCAGCACAAGATGCTACATCAAAAGGAAAAGCAAGAATAATATATGATTGGATTGGAAACAATATATCTTATGATCACAACAAAGCTAAAAAAGTTTTAGAAGATAACTTTAAAGTAAAATCTGGAGCTATTTCAACATTTAATAGTAAAAGTGGAATTTGTTTTGATTATTCATGTTTATTTATAGCTATGTGCAGAGCAAATGATATAAAAGTAAGATTAATTACGGGAGAAGGATTTAATGGTGTAAGTTGGGTAAGTCATGCATGGAATCAGGTATATATACCTGAAGAAGGAAGATGGATTAATGTAGATACTACATTTTACAAAGGTGGAAACTATTTTGATACCAAAAGATTTGATATAGATCATAGAAAATCTCAAATCGCAGGTGAATGGTAAAAAATGATAGTAACTTTTGTAGAAAGTTACTAGCATTTTTAATATTTTATATTATAGTTAAAACGATTAAATTAATTAATTTTATATTCACATTTAAGGGGGATTTATATTATTTTAAATTTTTAACTATAATATTAATAGCTTTTTCACAATCTTTATCTTTATGATTTAAAGCCCAAGCTGTATTAAAGTAAACTAGAGCTTTTTTATTATTTTTTAACATAGCATAACAATATCCTAAATTAAAAAGATATTTGCTATCTTTTTTTAATGTTATAGCTCTTTTTAATAAAGGAATGGCTTTTTCATATTGTTTTAATTTTATAAAGCAAACAGAAGCATTGTATAAAGATGAAGCTTCATTTTCTTTAATTTCTGCCGCTTTTTTATATAAGTCTATTGCTTTTTCATAATCTTTAGTATTATAATAACTGTTAGCTTTATTAAAGTAATTCATATGTATCCTCCTTGTGTTTACTGAGTTATGCTTGAACTTTAGGTGTATTATTATAATATCCATTTATGTTATTTTTATGCAAATAAAATAAATCTATTCAAAAAAATTTCTGAATAGATTTATTAAAATTAAGAAATTATTTTTAATGTTTAATTTTAAAAGATATTTTTTTTTCTAAAAACTCTACTATTGCATACATTAAATAGGCTAAAATAGATAATATTATTATACTAAACATTACCATATCTAATTGAGAGATTTGTCCTCCATAAATAATTAAAAATCCTAATCCTTCTTTTGCTACTAAAAATTCTCCCATTATAACGCCAACCCAAGATAAACCTACATTAATTTTTAATGTGGAGATTAGAGTTGGAACTGTAGCAGGTATTATTAAATGAATGAGTATTTGCCATTTAGTAGCACCAAAAGTTTTCATTAATCTTATTTTATCTTTGTCAACTTCCTTAAATCCATTTAATACAGAAATTATAGTTACAACAATAGAAATTAATAGAGCTATCATTATTATAGCATTTGTACCATTACCAACCCAAAAAATTATAATAGGAGCTAATGCTACTTTAGGTAATGCATTTAATACTACAATGTAAGGATCTAAAACTTTACAAGCAAAATCTGACCACCAAAGAAGTATAGCGATAAAAGTACCTAATAATGTTCCATAAATAAAGCCTAAAATAGTTTCGTAACATGTTATCCATATGTGTCTAAACAATGTACCTTCACTATAGACCTTTAGTAAGCTTTTCCACATTCTAGATGGAGTACTAGTTAAGAATGGATCTATCCAGCCTATATTGCCAGCTACTTCCCATAATACAAAAATAGCTATTAATATTATAAGCCTTGTTATTATTATTTTGTTTTTTCTACTCTTTACTTTTTTTATATATAATTCTTGTTCTTTTTTTTCATCTATCATATGTCATTCAGCTCCTTCCATATATCATTAAAATAAACTCTAAATTCTGGAGCTTCTCTACATTTTAAAGGAGAACTACATTTTGTTGAAAGGTTAATAGACACATCTTTTTTTAATTTTGCAGGTCTTTTAGATAATACAAGTATTCTATCTGACATAGCCACAGCTTCAGATATGTCATGGGTTACCATTATAGCTGTTTTACCTTCTTTTTTTATTATATTGTATATTTCATCACTAATATTTAATCTAGTTTGATAGTCTAAAGCTGAAAAAGGTTCATCTAAAAGGAGAACTTCAGGATTAAGAGCTAGAGTTCTAATCAAAGCAACCTTTTGTCTCATACCACCAGATAGTTCGTCAGGATGGTGGTCTTTAAAATCTAGTAATCCATAATTTTTTAAAAGTTTTTCTATAGTGTTTTTTCTTTCTCTATTTAATTTATGTTGTATTTTTAACCCAAGGGTTATGTTATCTAGTACTGTTAACCAATTAAATAAGTGATCTTTTTGAAACATATAACCTATTTTAGGAGAAATAGATTTTTGCTTTTCGCCATCTATATATATGTCACCGCTAGATTGAGGAATTAAACCAGCTATTATATTTAGAAGAGTTGATTTTCCACAACCAGAAGGACCAACTATACTAACAAATTCACCTTCTTTAATAGAAAAAGAAATATCTTTTAAGGCAGGTGTGCTTCCTTTTAAAGAATGGTAGTTCATAAAAAGATTTTTAATTATTACTTTATCCATGTTATCATCTCCTAATTGTTAGAAAGTAAGCTTTATCTTGATTTATTATATGAACAAGTTATAATAAATGTTATTAATAAATGGAGTTAAGCATAGACCTATAATAAGAAACCAATAATTTTAGATTATAGATGTTATAATAGTTAAATGTTATTATAAGAAATAAATAAAACAATAGATATAACAAAGGATTATATTATATAAAGCATCTTGTAATAATTGGAAAAAGGTATATTCTATCACATAATGTTTAGTTGAATAATAGCTATTAAAAGTATATAATATGCATAGTTAATATGAATCTAGCAATATATTTTTTATTAAGTTAAAATATTTATAAACTTATTTCGTTGTTTTAATATTTAATGTAAAAAGGTGATTATATATGAAAGAAATACTAAGAATGGGCTTAGATGTGGGCTCAACAACTGTAAAAATAGTTATATTAGATAAAAATTACAACATATTATATAGTGTCTATGAAAGACATTTTTCTGATATAAAAAATACAATAGGTAAATTAATAAAAAATACTTTTAATAAATTTAAAGATTATAGTGTAAGTATAATGGTTACAGGTTCTGGTGGTCTTTCTGTGTCAAAGTGGTTCAATATACCTTTTATACAGGAAGTTGTAGCTTGTACAAATACTATAAAAAAATTTGCTCCTAATACGGATGTAGCTATAGAATTAGGAGGAGAAGATGCTAAAATTACCTTCTTTGATGATGGAATAGATCAAAGAATGAATGGAACATGTGCTGGAGGAACTGGTGCATTTATAGATCAAATGGCTTCTCTTTTACAAACAGATGCACAAGGATTAAATGAACTTGCAAAAAATTATAAAGTTATACATCCTATAGCAGCAAGATGCGGAGTTTTTGCTAAAACGGATGTACAACCCTTGATTAATGAAGGAGCTACAAAAGAAGATATAGCTGCTTCTATTTTTCAAGCAGTAGTTAATCAAACTATAGGCGGACTTGCTTGTGGTAAAACTATAAAGGGAAATATAGCTTTTTTAGGAGGACCTCTTTATTTTTTATCTGAACTTAGAAAAAGATTTATAGAAACCTTAAAGTTAAATGAGGATCAAGTTATCTTCCCAGAAAATTCTCAATTATTTGTTGCCATGGGAGCTGCTTTAACGGAAAAGAATAATAAAATAGTTACATTACAATATTTATTAGATAAATTAAATGAATTAGAGAATATTAAGTTAGAATCTGTAGCAACCTTAAGACCACTATTTGTTGATGAAGAAGAGTATATCAAGTTCAAAAATAGGCATGAAAAATATAAAGTAGTAGAGAAAAGATTACAGGATTTTAAAGGAAATTGTTATTTGGGAATAGATGCAGGTTCTACTACTACTAAGGTTACTCTTATAGATGAAGAAGGAAGATTATTGTTCTCAAGTTATGGAAGTAATGGGGGAAATCCTTTAAAATCTGTAATAAGGATACTTAAAGATTTATATTCAAAGCTACCTAAAGAAGCTAATATTTTAAATTCTGCAGTTACAGGTTATGGGGAAAAGTTAATAAAAGCTGCATTAAATATAGATATTGGAGAAGTTGAAACTATATCTCACTATAAGGCAGCAGAATTTTTTAGTCCTGGAGTAGATTTTATTTTAGATATCGGTGGACAAGATATGAAATGCCTAATTATAAAAGATGGCGTTATAGAAAGTATTATGCTTAATGAAGCTTGTTCATCAGGATGCGGATCTTTTATAGAAACTTTTGCTAATTCTTTAGAAATGACTGTAGAAGATTTTGCTAGAGCTGCATTAACATCTAAAAATCCAGTAGATTTAGGATCAAGATGTACTGTATTTATGAATTCTAAAGTTAAACAAGCTCAAAAGGAAGGAGCTACTATAGAAGATATATCAGCAGGTCTTTCTTATTCAGTAATAAAGAATGCTCTTTTAAAAGTAATAAAAATAAGAGATCCTAAGGAAATGGGAAAGAAAATAATAGTTCAGGGAGGAACTTTTTATAATGAAGCAGTTTTAAGGGCCTTTGAACTTATATCACAAAGAGAAGCAATAAGACCTAATATAGCAGGACTTATGGGAGCTTTTGGAGCTGCACTTATAGCTAAAGAAAGATACCAAAAAGGCTATAAAACTACATTAGCTACAATGGAGCAATTGGGGAAGTTTTCTGTAGAAACAGAAATGAAAAGATGTGGTAAATGCCAAAATAATTGTCTTTTAACTATTAATAAATTTTATGATGGCACACAATTTGTGTCAGGTAATAAATGTGAACGAGGAGAAGGAAAAGAAAAAATAGAAAATAAAGTTCCAGATTTGTATGAATATAAATATAAAAGAATCTTTAATTATATTCCATTAAAAAAAGAAGAAGCTAAAAGAGGAGTAGTGGGAATACCAAGGGTTTTAAATATGTATGAAAACTATCCGTTTTGGTTTACATTTTTTACAAAACTAGGATTTAGAGTGGAGTTATCCCCAAGGTCTAGCAAAAGAATATATGATTTAGGAATAGATACTATTCCTTCAGAATCAGCTTGCTATCCAGCTAAAATAGTTCATGGTCATATCAAAAGTCTTGTAGATAGGGGAGTAAACTTTATATTTTATCCTGCTATAGTTTTTGAACAGAAAGAACAAAAAGAAGCTAATAATCACTATAATTGTCCTATGGTAATTTCTTATTCAGAAGTTATAAAGAATAATATGGATATAATTAGAGAGAAAAATATAAAATATATGAATCCATTTCTATCTTTAGATAATAAAAAGAAGTTAGCTAAAAGACTTTATGAAGAATTTAAAGATGATTTTAATATAAGTCTTTATTATATAAAAAGAGCGGTGGAAGCTGCTTATGAAGAAGATAAAAAAGTAAAATTAGATATAAGAAAAAAGGGAGAAGAGGTAATAGACTATTTAAAAAGAACAGGTAAAAAAGGAATAGTATTATCTGGTAGACCTTATCATATAGATCCAGAAATTAATCATGGAATAACTAGTATAATTACATCTTTAGATATGGCTGTTTTAACAGAGGATTCTATAGCTCATTTAGGAAATGTTGAAAGACCACTAAGAGTTGTAGATCAATGGGTATATCATTCAAGGTTATATGCTGCAGCTAGTTTTGTAGCTAAAGAAAATAACTTAGAATTAGTTCAACTTAATTCTTTTGGTTGTGGATTAGATGCAGTAACTACAGATCAAGTTCAAGAGATTTTAACAAGGCATGGAAAAATATATACCCTTATAAAAATAGATGAAGGTAGCAATTTGGGGGCTGTAAGAATTAGACTACGTTCTTTAAAAGCAGCTATATATGAAAGAAATAAGAAAAACTTTAAACCAGCTCCAGTTTATGCTATGCCAAATAGACCAGTATTCACTAAAAAGATGAGAAAAAATCATACAATATTATGCCCACAAATGTCGCCAATACATTTCCAATTTATAGAAAGGGCGTTTAGGGCTTCTGGATATAATTTAGAAGTTCTTCCATCCGTAGATAAAAAAGCTATAGATGAAGGATTAAAATATGTAAATAATGATGCTTGTTATCCTAGTATAATTGTAGTTGGTCAAATTATTGAAGCTCTAAAATCAGGAAAATATGATATAAATAATACCTCTGTTATAATAAGTCAGACTGGTGGAGGATGCAGAGCTACTAATTATATAGGTTTTTTAAGAAAAGCATTAAAAGAAGCTGGATACTCTAATGTTCCTGTTGTATCTTTAAATGTAGTAGGGCTAGAGAAAAATCCAGGATTTAAAATAACACCTTCTTTAATAAATAAATCAATGATGGCTTTAGTTTATGGTGATTTATTGATGAGAGTTTTATATAAAGTAAGACCTTATGAAAAAATTCCAGGTTCTGCAAATTTACTTTATAAAAAATGGGTAAATAAGTGTAAAAATAATATTAGTAACGGTGAACTAAAAGAATTTAAACAAAATATAAATAATATCGTTAGAGATTTCGATACTTTAGAAATTAAAAAAGTAATTAAACCTAAAATTGGAGTGGTTGGAGAGATTTTAGTTAAATTTCATCCTACAGCTAATAATGATGTGGTTGCTATTATAGAAAGTGAAGGTGGAGAAGCTGTAGTTCCAGATTTAATAGACTTCTTCTTATATTCAGCTTATAGTGAAAACTTTGTGTATAGATATTTATCTGGTAAGAAGAAAACAGCAGTTTTAAATAACATTGCAATAAAAGGAATAGAGTTTTATAGAAAAGAAATGAAAGAAGCATTAAGAAATAGTAAAAGATTTTCACCACCAAAGGAAATAGAAGAACTAGCAAAATTAGCACATCCTATAGTTTCTATAGGAAATCAGACAGGAGAAGGCTGGTTTTTAACTGCAGAAATGATTGAATTAATAGAAAGTGGTACTAAAAATATTATTTGTATGCAACCATTTGCTTGTTTGCCTAATCACGTTACAGGAAAAGGTATGATAAAGGAATTGAAAAGGAATTTTAAAGGAACTAATATAGCAGCCATAGATTATGATCCAGGAGCAAGTGAAGTTAACCAATTAAATAGAATTAAACTTATGATGTCTGTAGCCTTTGAAAATTTAGAAGCACAGTTAGAAAAACAAGAAGTAAAAAATGCTAATGAAGAAATAGCAGTATCTAGAAAAGACGATTAAAAGTTTATAAAAGTAAAAAAGGGTTATTTCAAAATCGACTTAATTTTAATTCCACAAATAGAAAAAATATATTCATAAACCATTCATTTTGCTAAGTAGTTCTAAATTTGGCTACATTAAAAATTTACTACCCGATAGAATCGCCATCCTTGGCTTTACTACCGGCTCCTCACTTCCTGTGAGGAATTACGTAAATTTTTAATTCCGCCAAATTAAGAACTACTAAAGCTTATTCATATGGTTTATTACATATGTTTTTTCTATTTGCTACATTAAAATTAAGTTGATTTTTATTTTGAAATACTCTTAATTTATATTTTTAATTTAATAAGTTACATTATTGATTTATAAATTTATAATAATTTATTTTATATTTTTTTCTGCTTCTTTGCTAAATTTGGTATTTACTATTTTATTAAATTCTGGTCTTGTAGGGATTAATTCTTTATCATAACTTTGAATTATATCCATTAATTTATTTAAATTTTCCTCTTTTAAAGTAGGAGTGCTTGCAAAAGCATTTATTTTTTTATAGTTTTTTATAACATTTATTATTATATCCTCTTTAGCCCCAGGGAAGAAAGAAATTATAGACTTTGCTACTTCCTCTTCAGTATGTTTATCTATCCATTTTTGTGCTTTATATATAGCATTCGTAAACTTTTGAATTGTTTCTGGATTTTTTTCCATATAAGATTTTGTACTGAAATAACAAGTATAAGGTATATTACCAGCAGATTCACCTATAGATGCTACTATATGCCCTGAGTTTTCTTTTTCAAGCATACTAGCAGTAGGTTCAAATAAAGCTACATAATCACCGGTACCTGATTTAAAAGCACCAGCAGTAGCTGTAAAAGCTAAATTTGTAATAAGTTCTACATCTGATTTAGGATTTATACCTTTATTTTTCAACACATATTCTAAAGCCATTTCAGGCATACCACCAGGTCTTCCACCTATAATTTTTTTACCTTTTAGAGATTCCCATTTAAAGTTTTCTTCTTTATTTTTCCCTACTAAAAAGGAACCATCAGATTGAGTTAATTGAGCAAATAATACAGGGTAATCCTCTCTTTTTTGATTATAAATATAAATTACCTGTTCTGGGCCACAAAAACCTATATCTGCACTTTTACTTAAAACTTGCTGCATAGTTTTATCAGCCCCTTGTCCAGTAGAAAGGTCTATTTCTATACCCTCTTCTTCAAAAATACCTTCATTTATAGCTACATACATAGGAGCATAGAAAACAGAACGAACCACTTCGTTTAATCTTACTTTTGTTAATTTTTTAGCTTCTTCTTTTTTATTAGTGCAGCCAGCGAATAAACCTAGTGAGAAAATTAAGACTGTGATTAAAGAAATTACAGTAATTTTTTTATTTTTCATAATATCCTCCAAGATAAATTTTATATCATTTTATAATATGAGGTTATTATTAATTATGTTAAATACTTTTACTTTTAAATAAATATAATGCTTAGAAATGATGAATAAAATTCACATTGCTACAAAAATCTAATTATCACATGAATGAAATATTTTACAGGAAATATTGATAAAAAAAATTCAAAAGAGGTAATGGATTTACTAAAATTATCTTGCAAAAAGTATAAACAAACACTAGTTATTGTAACTCATGATTTAGAAATAGCTTCAGAAGCAGATAGGATAATTACTATATCTGATGGAGAGATTAAGTGATAATTTATGTAAATTTATAGTGTATCTTATACAGAAATGCGGACAAGCATTAGCAGGGGTATCTAAACTAATAAATGAAAGAGGGGCATTAAATATATAATAAATATTAGGGGACTGATTATTATTTAAATATAATATGAAAAATGACGAAAATAAAATATGTATGATTCAAATATATAAAAAATGGAATTTAAATGAATAAAAAAATAATAGAAGAGTAACTTAAGATGAGAGATGGACTTATTGTTTTTTTTTTATAGTAAATATATTTGTAGCATATGAAGATTTATTTAAAAAAGAGTACTTGAAACAGATTATAGGAATTTACTTGGTAAATATTTTAGTTATTTTAGGTAATTGGTATATGTTCAATATATTACTCAATGTTCATATTAGTTTCATTGGGGTTGTAATAGCTATAATTTTTTCAATCATATGTAACTTTATGAGAGTAGACAATTTGCCCAAGAATAGAGAAATAACATTAAGGGTAGTTATAATGTTTACAACATTATACTGTATTATAGCTTTAATTTTATGTGCTACTTCATATTTAAAAGGATATAATTATAATTTTAATTGGTTAATTGTTGTATTGACTATACAGATCATAATTAATTATTTCATAAGATTTTTATTTTTCAAGAAATTAGTTGATAAAATGTAAAAATAATGCTATATTCAAAATAATGTATATATTCTAATATTTAATTATCAGAGGGAATATATGAATGTTCTGAAAGAGTGTCTAGAAAAGTTTTATATATAAAAAGTAATAGATAATAGAATCTTATAATGTTTTGAGGGATGAATATTATGAAAAAGCCAAAGATGCAAATATTATTTGCAATTTCTATTATACTAATTTCTTTCCTACCTGTTATTACAAATGGGGAACAAAGTTATACCATGTTCCAATTGTTGGCGGGAAATCTTAAAACCATGAATCCTGTGATAGCAATTCAAGTTCCAGCAGTTCTATTGTTTGTTACACCAATACAATATTTAATACATATGATTTTCTTTATAAAAAATAACACTGATAGATATGAGGGCGTTATTCTATACTTAAGTTTGCTGACTACGGTGATAGGAATTATTTTTCTTCTATTATGTGGAATGGCAGAAAATAGTGCATTTACTATATGGGTATGGCTTAGAATGGCTCTCGTTTTCATTGGATATGTGTCACCTAGAGTGTATGAATCATATCAGGATTTTAAGCAAAAGGAGAAATTACAAAAGTTAGAAAAGAAAAATGAAAGAGTAGCAGAAAAGAAAAAGCAAAGAGAAGATGCTAAATATATGAAATGTATTAAAAAGAATCCATATCTTAAAAAGATTCTTTGGAAAATTTATAAAAGCAACATGAGAAATTCGGTATTGTTAGTTACAGGAGCTATTATTTCCAGTACATTTTTATTTACTACTATTGCAGTTTATGAGATGTTTTTTGATTTGCAAAAGGGGAATGTTCCAGTAATGGGAGATGAGCTATCACTCTTATTATGGGATGCAATTATTTTAATTGGCATTATATCTATTTTCTTATTAGCACTTTCTTTAAAAATATATGTAAAAAGTAGAATCAAGGATTATAATTTAATGATTACTTTAGGAATGAGAGATAGGGTTTTACGATTTTTTATTGCAACTGAGTATGCAGGAAGTCTAGCAGTAGGATTATTCATTGGAATTTTCATTGGTAGTCTTTTGACAATTGGATTTCAGAGCGATATACATTCTATATATCCAGCTTTTATTTCAATAGAGTTTCCTAGTATTAGAACTTATTTTATAGCCTGTTTTTATATTATTTTATTATTTTTAGTTTCAACTATTATAAATCATGAAATTTATGTTGAAATGCAATTGGGGTCTTCACCACAGATACCTGTATCAAAAGAGAAGATGCCAAATAGATGGTTAGGAATTAAATGTGTTGGAGGAACAATATTGATGTTGTTTTCCAGCTATGCATTTTCTAAACGTGTATGGACAGAGTCTATTTATCTTATTATTATTTTTCTGGTTGGATGTTATATGATCATTAGTGCAGGAGGAGCATGGATTTTAAAAAGTTATAGAAAGAAGGAAAATGGATATTATAAAAGACTGCCATTTTTACAGCAGTTTTATAGTAAATTTAAAACACATAGAAGTAATTTTTTTATGATATACATTCTTCATTTTTTATTAATAGGGTATTTTTCTGTGAGGATATCAGCAATGATTCCTCTTGATAGAGTACAGGCATTGTTTCCTTATGATTATGTGTGTTTAGGAGAAAAAGAGGATCAAGAAACTTTTAAAGAATTTGAGAAAAAACTTTCTGAAAAGAGCCTAATACTTCCTATGGTACGAGTCACAGTTGCCAGTGCAAGTGAAAAAAATAGTGGAAGTAGAATGGATACAAGTTTTCAGGGGCAGAATATAGGTATTTCAGAGAGTAGTTACAATCAATTGACTGGGAGGAAATTAGGACTCCAAAATAAAGAAATTTATATTTCCTTTCAGCAGGATAAATCAGAAAAGGCTCATTTGCTAGACTTTTCAGTATTAAGTGATAGTCCTAGAATGAGATTTGGAATGCCACAATTTTATTTTTTTGCAGAAAGAGATAAAGTTTTTGATTCAGATTATAAGGTTATAGGACAAGAACGTAGAATTATTGTTGGAAACTTGGTGGGAGGAATGCAGGAGAATATCGTTGTTTTTTTTGATGAATATTTTAAATCAATATATTCTACTGGTGATGGACCGAGTATATTAGCATTGTTTAATATAAACAAAGATAAAAGGGAAGAAGCAGCTGTAAAATTTTCAGATTATGCAAAAGATCATATACAATATAGTGAATATGACTCACTCATTCAGCCTGTATATGGGAAAAAATTTTACAAAACGACACCTTGCTAGCTCATATGTTAAAATTATTGGAATATCTATTTGTAATGATATTACTGTTGATAAGCATATTATATGCTTTCATTGTAAAGATGGTTTCAGAGTTGCCAAGCATGCGATCTAGAATGAAGCAGTTTAAATATTTAGGCATGAGGGAGAGGTTGGATAGAAAAATTTTAGCATTTGAAAATAATGTTATGACAATTATGCCATTGGCATTGGCAATAGTAGCCAGCATTTCATATGTTTTTATTACTTTAAATGTTCGCTATTTCACAAAAATAGAGCAACAGGAATTTTGGCAATATGAAATATGGATTATAGGAGTTTATACTATTATAAATTTAATTGTAGCATTTATAATAGGTAAGGTTATGATTTGTCTTGGAAATAGGGAGGAATGATTATGGCAGTGATAGAAACAAAAAATTTGGTTCGTAATTATAAATTAAATGGAAGTAATCTGAATGATGGAACTCAGATAAAGGTAATAAAAGGACTAAATTTCATTGTTGAAGAAGGAGACTTTATTGGGATTATGGGGAAGTCCGGCTGTGGAAAGACAACCTTAATGAAACTACTTGGATTTATTGATAAACCTACATCTGGTGAGATTATTTTCAAAGGGAGGAGTGCAAAGCAGCTTAATAAAGATGAAGTTGCAGATATTCGAAGGAAAGAAATTGGTTTTGTGTTTCAAGATTTCTATTTGATGGATGGCCTTACTGTGAAGGAAAATATTATGCTTCCAATGATTCTGGAAGGAGAAGAGACTAATAAAATGTTAAATGCAACGGAAGAACTGGCGAAGCATTTTGAAATTAGTCATTTGTTAAATAAAAATATTTACCAATTATCTGGAGGAGAAAAACAGAGAGTAGCCATATGTAGAGCGTTGATTAATGAACCAGATTTAATATTGGCAGATGAGCCAACAGGTAATTTAGATTCTAAATCTGCACAAATTGTAATAGATAGTTTGATTAATATTAATAAAGATATGAAGAAGACAATAATACTTGTAACCCATGATGCTCAGATTGCTAGTTATTGTAAAAAAGTAATATTCTTAAAGGATGGAAATATTATAGGTGATATTAATAGAAATTATAAAAAGGAAGATTTTTATAATGATATTATTGGAATGGTTAAAAAATTATAAAGTATTTATCAAATAAATCAATGAAAAGATTAGGTATAGTTATAAATATATATGTTGCTCATTAAAGAAAACATATATATTTATAAATTATGTTATTGACATTATATTGGTAACAGTTATATAATGAATAAAATGATTAATAATAAAATTAAATTATAAAATAAAGCTTTGAAAAAGAGGAGTAAAGATAAAAAAGTATAAAGAGAGGAAAACTCAAAGGCTGAAAGGTTTTCTATACACAGTTTGTCTTGAAGGTAGCTTTGGAGCTTCTCTACTGAGTTTAGTAAGTAGAGACGGATTTCTTATTCGTTAAATATACAAGAGCCTGTGGTTTTGCAGGAAAAAAGGTGGTAACGCGAGGTTTTTCGTCCTTTTATGGATGAAATGCCTTTTTTTATTTAAAAAAAGTATGCTGCCATCAAAAATGGTAGATATGTTGATGAATATATAATGGCAGGATATAAAAATATATAACTATAAGAGGAGGAATTTAAATGTCAGAAACAAGAGAAATGGCTAAAAATTATAATCCTAAAGAGTTTGAAGAAAGACTTTATAAAAATTGGGAAGAAAAATCATATTTTACACCACAGGTGGATGAAGATAAGAAACCATATACTATAGTATTACCACCACCTAACATAACAGGAAAACTCCATTTAGGTCATGCGTTAGATGACACACTTCAAGATATATTGATTAGAACAAAAAGAATGCAAGGCTTTAGTACTTTATGGTTACCAGGTCAAGATCATGCTAGTATTGCTACAGAAGTTAAAGTTGAAAATGAATTGTTAAAAAAGGGAATAGTAAAAAAAGAAATAGGAAGAGAAGCTTTTCTTGAAAAAGTATGGGAATGGACAGATGAATATAGGGATAAAATAAGAAATCAAATTAAAAAATTAGGTTGTTCTTTAGATTTTACAAGAGAAAGATTTACTATGGACGAACAGCTAGATAAAGCAGTAAAACATTTCTTTGTAAAATTATATAATGAAGGTTTAATTTATCAAGGTAATAGAATAACAAATTGGTGTCCAAAATGTAAAACAGCATTGTCTGATGCAGAAATAGAATATAGTGAACATGAAGGACATTTTTGGCACATAAAATATCCAGTAGTAGGTAGTGATGAATATTTAGAAATAGCTACTACAAGACCAGAAACAATGCTTGGTGATACAGCGGTGGCTGTTAATCCAAATGATGAAAGATATGCTCATTTAGTAGGAAAAACTCTTATGTTACCATTAGTTAATAGAGAAATACCTATAGTTTCGGATGATTATGTAGATATGGAATTTGGTACAGGAGCAGTTAAAATAACACCAGCTCATGATCCTAATGATTATCAAGTAGGTAAAAGACATAACTTACCAGAAATTAATGTAATGTTTGATGATGGAAGAATTAATTATGAAGAAACTAGATATCATGGAATGGATAGATATGAAGCTAGAGCCGCTATAGTAGAAGACCTAAAAAATGAAGGATTCTTAGTAAAAATAAAAGAGCACAATCATAATGTAAGTTGCCATGATAGATGTAATACGGTAATAGAACCTATAATTTCAAAACAATGGTTTGTGAAAATGGAACAACTTGCAAAACCAGCTATAGATGTGGTAAAAAATAAAAAGGTTAAGTTTGTACCAGAAAGATTTGAGAAAACTTATTTCAACTGGATGGAAAATATTCAAGATTGGTGTATATCAAGACAATTATGGTGGGGTCATAGAATTCCTGTTTGGTATTGTAAAGATTGTGGTGAAGTTATAGTAGCTACTGAAGAGCCAACAAAATGTCCAAAATGTAATAGTGAAAAATTACAGCAAGATAATGATGTTTTAGATACTTGGTTTAGTTCAGCTCTATGGCCTTTTTCAACTTTAGGATGGCCAGATAAAACACCAGATTTAAAATATTTTTATCCTAACAATACATTAGTAACAGGATATGACATTATATTCTTTTGGGTAGCTAGAATGATATTTTCAGGACTTTATTGTATGGATGACATTCCATTTGATACAGTTTTAATTCATGGTATAGTTAGAGATTCAGAAGGAAGAAAAATGTCTAAGTCTTTAGGGAATGGTGTAGACCCAATAGAAGTAATAGATGAATATGGTGCAGATGCCTTAAGATTTACATTAGTAACAGGAAATGCTCCAGGAAATGATATAAGATATTATCCTGAAAGGGTAGAAGCTGCTAGAAATTTTGCTAACAAAATATGGAATGCATCTAGATTTGTTCTTATGAATTTAGATAAGGATTTAATGGATAAATATAAAGATAATAGAAACTACACTATAGCTGATAAGTGGATATTATCAAGACTAAACACAGTAGTTAAAGAGGTTACAGAAAATATAGAAAAATTTGAACTTGGAATTGCTTCACAAAAGATTTATGACTTTATATGGGGAGAATTCTGTGACTGGTATATAGAGCTTGTAAAACCAGTATTATATGGAGAAAATGAAAAATCAAAAGGAATAGCTTTCAATGTACTTCATAAAGTATTAGAAACTTCATTGCAATTATTACATCCTATAATGCCATTTATAACAGAAGAAATATATACTTATTTATATACAGAATATGAATCAATAGTTATATCAAAATGGCCAGAATATGATGAAATTTTAAAAGATGAAAAATCAGAAAAAGACATGGAATATATTATAGAAGCTATAAAATCTATAAGAAATGTTAGAACAGAAATGAATGTTCCACCTTCTAGAAAGGCTAAATTAATGATTTACTTAACAGAAAATGAAGCGGAAAGATCATTTAAAGAGGGAGAAGTTTATTTTGAAAAATTAGCTTCAGCTTCAGAAGTTAGTTTCTTAGAAAATAAAGAAACATCAGATAAAAATGTATCTGTTGTTACAAGAGGGGCAGAAATATTTATACCATTATTAGAATTAGTAGATATAGAAAAAGAAATGGAAAGATTAAATAAAGAAAAGGAAAAACTAGAAAAAGAAATAGATAGGGTGGAAAAGAAATTAGCTAATGAAAAATTTGTATCTAAAGCACCAGAAGCTGTAGTTAATGCAGAAAGAGAGAAAGGTGAAAAATATAGAGCAATGCTTAAATCTGTACTTGAAAGTTTAGAATCATTAAAATAAGATTTAATTAAAAATAGTTATATTTAAAGTTAACATTGATAATCCTTTTACTAAATAATCAAATTGCATAATTAAAAATTTTACAATAAGATATTATTGATTAGTATATAATAAAAATATTAGGAGTATCCATAATACAGGAAAGATATTTTTGTAGCTTTCCTGTATTTATTATATGAATATATATTTGAAATTTTAGTGGGTAAATTTGTTTGATAAATGTCCTGTCAATATTTAATAAAATACTTTGTAATTTGTATTATAATAAATAAAAATTATAAAAATTTTTAAAGTAGATGTACATAGGAAGTGATGAAGTGGATTATAAAGAAGCTAGAGAATATATACAATCAAAAGCTAAGTTTGGTAGTAATTTAGGGTTAGAAAGAACAGAAAAGCTTTTAGAGTTATTAGGAAATCCTCATAAAAGATTAAAATGTATACATATAGCGGGTACAAATGGAAAAGGTTCTACTACTGCAATGATTTCTGCAGTATTAAAAGAGTGCGGTTATAAAGTTGGAATGTACACATCACCTTACATAGAGGAATTTGAAGAAAGAATACAAATAAATGGAGAAAATATAGATAAAACAGATTTAAGTTATATTATAACTAAAATATCTGATGTAGTGGAAAAAGTAGAGAATATGGGATATGGAAATCCTACAGAATTTGAAATTATAACTGTTGCTATGTTTTATTATTTTTGTTTAAAAGAAGTAGATTTTGCAGTTATAGAAGTAGGGTTAGGAGGAAGGTTAGATTCTACTAATGTGTTAGATCCTATTTTAAGTATTATAACTTCTATAAGTTATGATCATATGAATATTTTAGGAGAAACATTAGAAGAAATAACTTATGAAAAAGCAGGAATAATAAAAAAAGCTCCTGTTATAATGTATCCTCAAAAAGAAGAATCAGAAAAAATTATAGAGAAAATATGTAAGGAAAAAAAGTCTGAACTTATAAAAGTAAATGATAATTTGATAAATGTAGAAATAGAATTATTAGAAAAAAATAAGGGGTTTCAAAATTTTAGATTAATAACTAAGAAAGATACCTATGACATATGTCTATCCTTATTAGGAGAGCATCAAATTAAAAATTGCATCGCAGTTATATTGGCTGTAGAAAAATTAATGAATTTAGGAATAAAAATAGAAAAAGTATCTATAATATCAGCTCTTAAAAAAGTTAAGTGGCCAGCTAGACTAGAAATAGTAAATAAAAATCCTTTAACGATATTAGATGGAGCTCATAATATAGATGGAATAAAAACTTTAAAGGATAATATAGGTAAATATTTTAAATATGATAAACTTATTTTAATATTGGGCATATTAAAAGATAAGCAGGTAGAAGAAATGATAAAAACCTTAGTACCATTGGCATATAAAATAATAACAGTAACACCACATAATGATAGAGCAGAAAGTTCAAAGGAATTAATGAATAGTGTATTGAAATATAATAAAAACTGTGAACATTTAGATGATTATAAAAAAGCTTATAGTAAAGCAAAAGAATATTGCCAAGAAGATGACATGATTTTAGTTTGTGGATCATTATATATGGTGGCAGATATGAGAAAATTAATAAGATTTTAATATAAAGGAAAGTATTTATTAGATACTTTCCTTATTTTGTTTTGCTTGTTGTAAAGCTTTAGATAATTGATCTGGACAGGAAGTATTTTTAGAACCACAAGTTATACCATTTAATCTTTTTATAGCGTCATCAATATCCATACCTTCGATTAGACTAGATAATCCTTTGAGATTACCATCACATCCTCCAACAAAATTAACTTTCATAACCTTATTATCTGAAATTTCAAAAGTTATTTTTTTTGAACAGACACCAGTAGGTGAATAAGTATACATATTATTATCTCCTTTCACTATTAAGTGTTAAATAATACAAATATTATTATATAACATAAAACTTTATTGCTCAACATAAAAGAGTTATCACCAAATTAGTTATTTTTAACATATTATATTATAGAGCGAGGGGTGATAAAATGAGGTATGTTTATGTATGCAATACATCTACAGATTGTATTTCTAAAGTTTGTATAGATAATTTTAAAGAAGAGAATAAAATAACTTTAAATAATGATATGTCTACTAGAATTGGACCTCATGGTATATGCGAATATAATGATAAATTGTTAGTAGCTAATAGTTATAGCAATTCCCTTTCTATAGTAGATGGAAAACTAGGAAGAGAAGTTGAAAATTATTTTATAGGAATGCATTGCAATGATGTAGTTGCATATGGAGATAAAGCCTATGTTATTTGTGGTGATTTAAATAATGTAACTATATTTGACATGGTAAAAAAGAAAATTTTAAAACAGATACCTTGTGGAGATTTACCACATAGCATAGTTATTGATAAACAAAATGAAATATTAATGATATCAAATATGGGGACAGATAATATAACATTAATAGATTGTAAAGGAGAAAACAGAGTAAAAAATATAAGAGTTGGATCTTATCCAACGAAGGCTGTTTTTACAGTAGATGGCAAATATATATTGGTATGTGAAAGTAATTTAGGTTCTGATTATAAAGGAAGTATAAGTATAATATCTAGGAAAAATTACAAACTTTTATATAGAATTCCTGTAGGAAATTCACCCGTTGATATGTGCGTTGATGAAAAATTATGTATAGTTTCTAATTTTGGAGATGGTACTATTAGCTTGATTGATATAAATTATTACGAAAAAATAAAAGATATAATTGTTGGTGGCATGCCTAGAGGAGTGTGTAAAATAAAGGATAATATTTATGTAGGAGATAATTACAAAAATTTATTTTTAAAAATAAATATTAGAAATAATAGTAAAAAATCTATACCTATAGGTGGGGAACCTACAGGTATTTTAGTATTATAATATTAATTTTCATCTTTTTCTTTTAAAATACGTAATATTTGTGAATACATCGTAGTAGAATTTTTTTTCCATTTAGCGCATATTTCCTTTGCTTCTTTATTTGAATTTACAGATAATTTTATATCCATTAATAAGAAGTTATTTTCAGTGGCTCTGAGACTTACAAGAAAATTATCTTTATTTTCTAGAGTATAATCAGCCATGATATTAACTTCTTTTTTTATTAAATTCAATCTAGAATCTAAATAATCATTTATAGATTGAATTTTATCTTCACTAATTCTATCTTTAAACATTGATAAAACACGATTACCTTTTTCTGTAATCATTATTTTATGTTGATCTGTATTTTTAATAAAACCAGAAGACGCAAGTTCAGATAGATATTGTTGCAATGTAAAGTAGTTAATTAGATTATTTTCTAATATAATTTCAGTTATTTTATTATTAGAGATAGAAAGGTCTAATCTATTAAATACATAAAGAATCAGCAATTTATTTTCAGCTAATTCTAAAGCATCATCAAACATCAAATTTCCTCCCCAAAGTTTAGTTAAAATAATTTATATATAATTATATCATAAAAATTAAATGTAAATTACTTTAAATATATAAAAAATAATTATTTAATGCATATAAAAAAATATATTTTATATAAATAAACATGAAGAAATATTTAATTTGGGGGATTGAAATGAAGGATAAATTTAAAAAGAGGATGATATTTTCTTTACTGTTCTTAGTTTTAGCTATAAGCATTTCTTTTTTTATTAATATTGGAGGGAAAAATGTTTTATTAAGCATTAAGAAGAAAGTACCAATATATAGAGTTGATACAAAAGAAAATAAAATATCTCTTACTTTTGATGTTAGTAGAGGGGAGGAATATATAGATAAAATATTAGATGTTCTAGATAAAAATGATGTCAAAGCTACATTTTTTTTAGTGGGAGATTGGATAGAACAAAATCCAGATAAAGTAAAAGAAATTTATGAAAAAGGTCATGAAATAGGAAACCACTCACATAGTCATCCTAATATGAGTGTAATATCTAAGGAGAGAATAATAAAAGATATAAATATTAATGATGCTAATATAAGAAAAATAACTGGAGAAGGAACTAAATTATTTAGATTTCCATCTGGGAGTTATAGCGGTGAGGCAGTGGATACAGTAAATGGAATGGGATTATATGCTATACAATGGGATGTAGATAGTATTGATTGGAAGGAAGAAGGAGCAGATTTAGAATATAAAAGAGTTATAAAAGAAACTAAACCTGGTTCTATATTACTTTTCCATAATACGGCTAAATATACTCCAGAGAATTTACCACGGATGATTAAAGAATTAAGAGAAAGGGGATTTGAATTCGTAAAGGTAGGGGATTTAATATACAAAGAAAATTATTATATAGATTCAGCAGGAGTACAAAAAAAGAATTAAAGTTTAAATTATAAAATGAAGGAATATTTAAAAAGATATAGAAACAGTAGTATAGGTGTAATATTTTTACTAAAGAGGGTGATTATCACACAAAAGATATAATATTATGATAAATTAATAATAAGATTACAGGAGAATAAAATATTGTAAACTGAAGAAAATAACTAAGAATAGTTATTTTCTTCAGGGGTGTGTAAAATGGGAAAAATTTGTATATATTCAGAAGATGAAAATTTTGTAAGACATATTTGTAACATGATAAAAATATTAGATTTAGATTTGGATTATTCAGAGAAAAACACTATAGAAAATAGTGAATACATAGTAATAAACAGAGATATTAATTTTGAATGTGATGGAATAGATTGTGAATATTGTTTTATAAACATGGATTTATTTAAAAATAAAAATCTAGATATAAAAGGTGTTACTATAACTTATGGATTAGGAAATAAGAACACTATTACTTTGTCTAGTTTGGAACAAGAAAATATAGGAATTGTTTATTGTGTTCAAAGATATATAAGCATGTATAATGAAAATATAATAGAGCCACAAGAAATACCATTAAATATTTATTATGAAAATGAAAGTTATCTTTATGCTTATATGGTTATTATAACTATTGCTTTGATACAAGGAGTAAAAATTTCTAAAATAGAGAGTAAAATAATTGATTCTACAAATAAATTTTAAACTTTATAGCATATTTTAGATATATAAATAATAAATATATGTTGTATGAATGAATTGAAACTAAGGGAAAGAGGGGTTATGATGGACAATTTAATGTTAAACAATAAAATTTATTTAGAGGGAACGGTGGTTGAAGATTTACAGTTCAGTCACGAAATGTACGGAGAAGGATTTTATAATTTTAAGATGGAAGTTAAAAGATTAAGCGAGGTATCAGATATATTAAATGTAACTGTATCTGAAAGATTATTAGCAGATATGGAATTAAAAGTAGGAATGGAGATTATAGTAGAAGGTCAGCTAAGATCTTACAATAAATTTGTAGATGGAAGTAATAGACTTATATTAACTGTATTTGCTAGAAATATAGAATATTGTATTGAAAAAAGCAAGAATCCTAATGAAATATTTTTAGATGGCTATATATGTAAGGAACCTATATATAGGACAACTCCTTTTGGTAGAGAAATTGCTGATTTATTATTAGCAGTAAATAGACCTTATAATAAGTCAGATTATATTCCTAATATATCATGGGGAAGAAATGCTAGATTTTGTAAAACATTACAAGTAGGAGATAATATAAGAGTTTGGGGAAGGTTACAAAGCAGATATTATCAAAAGAGAATTTCAGAAGATAAAACTATTACTAAAGTAGCTTATGAAGTATCAATATCTAAGATGGAAAAAGTAGAAGATGAAAAAGAAGAGAAAAATGAGTATGAAGAAAGTTATGATATGGACAATATAAAAGAAAAACATGCATAAAAAAGTATGTACAACTTTTTAGTTGTACATACTTTTTTAGTATATTTAAGTAGTTAATAAAATTATACTTTAAATTAAAAGATAGTGTTGATATTAAACATTAGAAATTTATTTTCTTAAGTCATCTAAAAGTTTAGTTTTATCTTTAGTTTTTACATCTACTTCTTTTATTATTTTAGCTGGAGTACCAGCAACTACTACATTTTCTGGTACATCAGTAGTAACTATAGATCCTGCTGCAACTACAGAACCTTTACCGATTTTTACTCCTTCTAAGATTACTGAATTAGCACCTATTATAACATTATCTTCAATGATACAAGGATCACTACTAGGTGGTTCTAAAACACCTGCAACTACAGCACCAGCACCTAAATGTACATTTTTGCCAAGTTTTCCTCTAGCGCCAACCACAGCGTTCATATCTACCATAGTGCCTTCTCCTATTTCAGCTCCTATATTTATAACAGCACCCATCATAATAACAGCATTATCACCTATTATAACTTTGTCTCTTATTATGGCACCTGGTTCTATTCTAGCGTTTATTTTAAGCATATCAACTAAAGGAATTGCAGATTTTCTTCTATCTTGTTCTATTCTACAATTTTTTATTTTTTCTTTATTTTCTTCTATAATAGCTAATATTGCTTCTGATTCTCCAAATAATATATATAAATTCCCACTATTAAATTTTTCTATATTTTTAAAATCACAGTTTGAAAGATCTCCTTCTATGTAAGCTTTTATAGGAGTTGATTTTTTTGCTTCTTTTATGTATCTAGCTATTTCATATGGATCTGTTAAATTATAACTCATTCTCTTTCCTCCTTATTTTATAATAACACTATTATAATAAATATTAATGTTTAAATAAAGGGGGTATTTAATATACATGAAAATAATAGTAAAATAATAGTATAATGAGTAGAAATAAAGGTGGTAATTTTTAATGGATTATATAAAAAATCAAGAAATTATATCGAGAAAAGTTCAAAATATAGAAATTTCTGGAATAAGAAGGTTTTTTAATAAGGTTTCAAATTATAAAGATGTTATTTCACTAACTTTAGGACAACCGGATTTTAAAGTGCCAAGAGGAATAAAAGAGGAATTAGTAAAAGCAATAGAAGAAGACAAAACAACTTATACATCTAATTCAGGATTAAGAGAGTTAAGATTAGAAATAGAAAAATATCTTAAAACTATGAATATTAACTATAATGCAGAAGAAATATGTGTAACAGTAGGTGGAAGTGAAGGCTTAATGTGTGTATTTTCTACATTATTAAATGAAAAGGATAAGGTTTTAATACCAACACCTGCATATCCAGCTTATGAAAGTTGTGTAAAACTGTTGGGAGGAACAGTTTTAAATTATAAATTAAAAGATGATTTTTCTATAGACTTTTCATACTTAGAAAATATAATAAAAGAGGAAAAGCCTAAAGTTATGGTGTTATCTTATCCATCAAACCCTACAGGGGCTGTACTTTCCAAAGAAGAAAATTATAAGTTATATAAAATAATAAAAGAAAATAATATTATTGTAATAAGTGATGAAATATATAGCTCATTATGTTTTGAAGAAAATTATTATTCCATAGCTCAGTATAAAGATATAAAAGATAAAGTTATATTGGTAAGCGGATTTTCAAAGATGTTTTCAATGACTGGTCTTAGAATAGGATATGTTTGTGCAAAAGATGAATTTATAAATTCTATAATAAAAGTTCATCAATATAATGTATCTTGTGCCCCTTCTATATGTCAGTGGGGAGCCTATGCAGGATTAAAATATTGTATGGAAGATGTAGCCTATATGAAAGAGGAGTTTATAAAAAGAAGAGATTTTGTATATGATAGATTAAAGTATATGGGTATAAATACATATCTTCCTAAAGGTGCATTTTATATATTTCCTTCTATAAAAAAATATAATATGACTAGCGAAGAGTTTTGCGAAAGGCTTTTAAAGGAAGCTAAGGTAGCTGTAGTTCCTGGTTCGGCTTTTGGAGAAAAGGGAGAAGGATATATTAGAATATCTTATGCTTATAGCATGGAAGAGTTAAATGAGGCACTAAATAGAATGGAAGCATGGCTTAACACTCTTTAAAGATTGAGAATTAAAACAAGAAATACTTTTAGTCAATAGATATCTATAAAAATAAAGTATTCTGATTATTTTTATAGATATCTATTTTCTCCAAAAGTATTTCTTGTTTTAATACCTTTAAAGGTTGTTATGATAATTTCCTACTGAGAGAAAACAGATTAAAGATGATTTTGCTCCACTTCTTTACACAAGATATTTAATTATAGAGCTGCTTGTATTACGTTATCCATGTTGTATAAGCCAGCTTCTTTTCCACTCATAAATAAACAAGCGTTTAATGCGCCTACAGCAAATACTTCCCTAGATAAAGCTGTATGCTTGATTTCTATGGTTTCCCCAGCACCAGCAAATATAACATCATGTTCACCTACTATAGTACCACCTCTTATAGCATGCATACCTATTTCATCATGAGTTCTCTTTGAACTACCTTCTCTTCCATAAATATATTTAGTATCTTCTTTTATGGAATTCTTTATAGTATCTCCTAAAAGAATAGCAGTTCCACTTGGAGCATCTACTTTTTGGTTATGATGTTTCTCTATTATTTCTATATCAAAGTTTTTATACATAAAAGCACTTATGTTTTTTAATATATTGTTGACTATATTAATACCTATAGACATATTAGCAGATCTAAAAACAGGTATTTTTTTTGAGGTTTCTTCTATAAGTTTTATTTCTTCCTCAGAAAAGCCTGTAGTACATATTATTATAGGCATATTTTTTGAAGTAGCAAAATTTAATAATCCTTTCAATGCATCAGGTCTTGAAAAATCTAATATAACATCAGCTTCTACATTGCATTCATTTATATTATTAAAAATAGGAAATGAAGAATTTTCATTTTTCTTATCTATACCTGCTACAATTTTTAAATTAGAATAATTTTGTGCTAAATCACATATAACTTTACCCATTTTTCCATTACAACCGTTTAATATAACTTTTACCATTCAAAAGCCTCCTCTAAAAATATTATATAGACAAAATTTTTGGATTTATATGGAGTTTTACTCCTATTAAAGGTCAAAATTTGTTGAATGTTTGTATACATTGCTAACTTTTACTCTGATTTTTTATAAGATAAGAGTATCAGAGCTATTGTTATAAGATAGTTTGTGTTTGTTTTTTTATTGAATAATTTTAATAGTAAAGTGTAGAGGAAAACTCTACACTTTATATTATATTACAGTAAGTTATAAGCTTTTAATTCTTTTTTTAATACTTCTAGATTATTATTGCTCATTTCGCATAAAGGAAGTCTCAAGTTTCCTACTTTCATATCCATAAGATTCATTGCTGTTTTTACAGGTATAGGATTTGTTTCTATAAATAAAGCATTAGTAAGAGCTAAAGAATCTAATTGAATTTTTAAAGCTTCATTAACTTTTCCATTGAAATACAATTCACACATATTATGAACATCTTCTGGAATTATATTAGCTAATACAGAAATGACACCTATTCCACCAAGAGATAGTATAGGAATTATTTGATCATCATTTCCAGAGTATATATCTAACTTATCACCACATAGAGCTTTAATTTGAGCTATTTGGCTTATGTTTCCACTAGCTTCTTTTACAGCTACTATATTTTTATCTTCGCACAATTCTTTCAAAGTTGCAGGGGTTATATTAAGTCCTGTTCTTCCAGGAACATTATATATAATTATAGGAGTATTAACGGCATTAGAAACAGCTTTAAAATGCTTAATTAATCCTTTTTGTGTTGTTTTATTATAATATGGAGTTATTACTAATAAGCCATCTACTCCTATATTTTCTGCCCATTTGCTCATAGCTATTGCAGAAGCGGTATTATTACTACCTGTTCCAGCTATAACAGGAATTCTTTTATTTACTTTATCTACTACAAATTTAATAGTTTCTTTTTTTTCTGTTTCAGTCATAGTAGTTGCTTCTCCAGTGGTTCCGCAAACTATTATAGCATCAGTTTTAGATTTTATATGCCATTCTATTAGATTGGAAAGCTCATCAAAGTTTACTCCTGTTTCATTAAAAGGTGTTACTATAGCTACTCCAGAACCCTTAAAAATACTCATAAAAATACCTCCTAAAGTTTATTTACTTACTTTTTATTATATGCTCGGATATTTGAATTGCGTTAAGTGCAGCCCCTTTTCTAATATTATCTGCTACTACCCATAAATTCAACCCATTATCTACACTAAAATCTCTTCTTATTCTTCCTACATAAACTTCATCATGACCAGCTACATCAATAGGCATTGGATAAACTAAATTATCTATATCATCTTTAAGTATAATGCCTTCAGTATTTTTGTACATTTGAAATATATCTTTTAATTCAAATGATTTCTCAAGTTCCACATTTATACTTTCGCTATGTCCATGGAATACAGGTACTCTAGCTGTGGTTGCTGTTATTTTTAGGTTATCATCATGAAGTATTTTTTTAGTTTCATCAATCATTTTCATTTCTTCTTTTGTGTATCCATTTTCTAGGAATACATCTATATGTGGTAAAATATTTCCTGCAATAGCATAAGGGAATTTTTTAGGAGCTTCTCCTGTATAACCGTTTTTAAGATCATTAAAACCACCTAGACCAGCACCAGATACAGCTTGGTAAGTTGAATATACTATTCTTTTAATTTTATATTTATCATGAAGTGGTTTTAAAGCTACTAAAGCTTGTATAGTTGAACAATTTGGATTTGCAATTATACCTTTATTCCATTTTATATCTTCAGCATTTACTTCGGGAACAACTAAAGGAACTTCTGGATCCATTCTCCAAGCACTGCTGTTATCAATTACTGTAGCACCATATTTAACAAAAACAGGTGCAAAATTTTTACTTATATCTCCACCAGCAGAAAATAATGCAAAATCTATTTTTTTATTTTTTATATTGTCTTCTTTTAATTCTTCTACTAATATTTCAGAAGTTTTAAATTTTAAGGTTTTACCTGCAGATCTTTTAGATGCGAAAAAATAGATGTTTTCAATAGGAAAGTTTCTATTTTCTAAAATCTCTATAAATTTTCTTCCTACCATTCCAGTAGCCCCTACTACCGCTACATTATAATTCATAACATATACCTCCCAAATGAATATTAAATAATCATGTAATTATTATAGTTAATAATATTATATAACTGATTAGGTAAAAAATATATAGAATTTTTGTTATATAGAAATAAATAAAAATTCATTATTTAATTTATTTATAAAATTTAAATTTAATTGTTCAAAATACAGCACAAAAGTGGACTTTTTATTTAAGAGATTATGAATGGTCAGATAGGAAAAAGGTTACTGCAAAGGATTTTGAATATGGAATAAAAAGAACCTTAGATCCTAAAACTGCATCAGAATATGCATACTTATTATCTCCAATAAAAAATGCTGATAAGTATAATGCAGGAAAGGTAGAAGTTGAAGAAGTTGGAGTAAAAGCTTTAGATGATAAAACTTTAGAAATAACATTAGAAAGACGATGTGCATATTTCTTAAAAATAACGTATTTTAAACTTATGATGCCACAAAGGCAGGATATAGTTGAAAAATATGGAGAAAAGTATGGTACAGAAGATTCTAATATGGTATTTTGTGGACCTTTCAAAATAAAGGAATGGATTCATGCAACCAAAATAGAATTAGTTAAAAATGAAAAGTATTGGGATGCTAAATCTGTAAAATTGAATAATGTTCATATGAAAATTATAAATAATGAAGCTGCTAGAATGCAAGAGCTTTTAAATGGAGGAATAGACTTTAGTAATGTCCAAAAGCCTGAATGGAAAGAAAAAATTTAAAAAAACTGGAAAATTTGAAGTTAAGAAGGTTATTGAACCAGCAACAAATATTGAGTTTTTTAATCAAAATGTTAAGTTATTTAGCAATGATAAAGTAAGAAAAGCTTTTTCTTTAGCAGTTAACAGAGAAGAGGTTTCAAAAACTTTATTTAAAAACGATTTTACACCAGCATATGGATTTGTTCCAACTTCATTACAAATAGGAGATAAAGAATTTAGAAAAGAGGTTAAAGAAGAACCAGTTAAGAAATTGAAAGAAGAAAATAAAGATCCAAAGAAACTTTTAATTGAAGGATTAAAAGAATTAGAAATGGATCCAGATCCAAGTAAAATAACAGTAAATTATTTAGCAGGTTCTATAAGTGATCAACAAAAAGAAATTTGTGAGTTTTCCCAAGAAATGTATCAAAAAGCTTTGGGGATCAAAGTAAATATAGAATATGTTCAATGCCAGTATATATGAAGAGAATAAATAATGCAGAATATGAAATTACATCTATGTCTTGGACTGGAGACTATAATGATCCTATGACAGAGTTTGATTTATGGATGAGTGGATCTAAAGTACTTCCAACAAATTGGTCAAATAAAAAATATGATGAATTAATTAAAAAGGCTGCATCATTACCAGAAGAAAAAAATGATGAAAAATTAAAATTATTTAAAGAGGCTGAAAATATATTGTTGTATGAAGATGCTACAGTAGTACCAACAGTTTATAGAGCTAGAAATATTTATCAAAGAAAATATGTAAAGGGAATAATGGTTCCACAATTTGGTTCTTTATATGATATTAAATATAAGAAGGTAGGGAGTAGTTATAGTTGTGGCAGCAGAGTCTTTTGATGGCTCTGCTCTTACTATAAATTACATAAAAATTTATTGGAGGTATAAAAATGTTTAGATATATCTTAAAAAGATTAGGATATATGTTATTAACCTTATGGATAGTAATAACTATAACTTTTGTATTAATGCATGCTATACCAGGATATCCATTAGCATCTAGTGCAAAAAGATTACCGCCGCAGATAAGAGCTAATTATTATGCTAAGTATGGATTGGATAAACCTTTGATAACACAATATACAGTTTATATAAAAAATTTATTAAAAGGAGATTTAGAGGATTCTGTAGCTTTTGCAGGAAGAAGTGTAAATACAGTTATAAAAGATGGATTGCCAGCGTCAGCACGAATAGGAATTCAAGCGGTTTTTTTAGGGTTTGTATTAGGAATAACCTTAGGAGTTATAGCAGCTTTCAAAAGGAATAAATGGCCAGATTATTTAGTAATGTTTTTAGCATTAATTGGTGTTTCTATACTAAGTTTTGTTTTTGCAGCATTACTTCAATATACATTTACAGTTAAACTAATGATATTACCAACTACTGGTTGGGGTAGCATAAAGCATACTATACTGCCAACTATAGCTTTAAGTTTAAGCCCTTTAGCTATATATGCAAGATATATGAGAAATGAATGTTTAGATGTTTTAGGACAAGATTATATATTAACAGCAAAAGCAAAAGGTGTATCAAAGGTTTCTTTAGTTTGGAAACATATAATAAGAAACGCTATCCTTCCTAGTATCACTATATTATGACCTCAAATAGCAACTATATTAACAGGATCTTTTGTTATTGAAAGCATATATGGCATACCTGGATTAGGAAGCTCTTTTGTAGGAGCTGTAAATAATATGGACTATTCTATGATTATGGGACTTACTGTATTTATGGCAGCTCTTTATATATTCTCTTTATTAATTGTAGATATATTATATGGGATTATAGATCCAAGAATTAGGATTACAAGTTCAAAATAATAAGGGGGAAGAAAAATGGCTGAAATAAGTAAAGATAAGTTTGAAATAATAGGCATAGATAAAAATGCATCAAATTAAATAAATAGACCTAATATAACTTACTTTCAAGATGCTTGGAGAAGGTTAAAGCAAAATAAGGTAGCAATAGGTTCACTAATCCTGCTTATATTAATAGCTGTAATGACAATAATAGGACCTCATTTGACTCCATATAAATATTGGACTACAGATTCTACTATTGTAAATATGGCTCCTAATTCAGAACACTGGTTTGGAACAGACATGCTAGGCAGAGATTTGTTTGCTAGAGTATGGAAAGGCGGAAGGATTTCAATAATAATAGGAATTTTAGGAACTATTATAGAAGTGACAATTGGAGTTATATATGGCGGGATAGCTGGTTATTTTGGTGGTATTGTTGATGATGTAATGATGAGAATAGTAGAGATATTGTTAAGTGTGCCATATTTAATAGTTGTTATTATAATTTCCCTTATATTAGGTAAAGGTGTTATATCTTTAGTAATAGCTATGACTATAACTGGATGGTGTGGAATGGCTAGAATAATAAGAGGACAAATTTTACAAATAAGAGAGCAAGAGTATGTATTAGCAGCACAAGCTTTAGGAGCTAGTCCTTCTAGAATAATAAAGAAGCACTTACTACCTAATACTATAGTAATATTAATTGTTAATATTACTATAGATGTTCCATCTTTTATATTTGGAGAAGCTTTTTTAAGTTATATAGGATTAGGTATTCAATCACTAAATACTAGTTGGGGTTCTTTAGCATCAGCTGCATAGCCTAATTTAATGTTTTATCCTTATCAATTATTTTTCCCAGCTTTGTTTATAAGTTTGACTATGTTATCATTTAATTTATTAGGGGATGGATTAAGAGATGCTCTTGATTCTAAGATGCGTCAATAAAGGAGGGGAATATAATGGAGAAAATACTAGAGGTTAAAGATTTAAAAGTATCTTATCATACTTATGCAGGAGAAGTTCAATCAGTTAGAGGAGTAAATTTTTATCTTAATGAGGGTGAAACTCTTGCTATTGTTGGAGAATCAGGATGTGGAAAAACTGTTACAGCCAAAGCTATAATGAAATTAATACAGGAGCCACCGGGAGAAATTAAAAAAGGATCAAAAATAATTTTTAATGGGAAAAATATTTTAAATATGAAAGAACAGGAGTTAAGACAATTAAGAGGATCTGATATAAGTATGATATTTCAAGATCCTATGACTTCTCTTAATCCTACAATGAAAGTTGGGAAACAAATAGCTGAAAGTTTAGTTATTCATAGAAAAATGAACAAAACAGAAGCATTAAAAGAAGCTATTAAGATATTGGAGTTAGTTAACATACCTAATCCTGAAAAAAGAGCTAATCAATATCCCCATGAATTTTCAGGAGGTATGAGGCAAAGAGCTATGATAGCTATAGCATTAGCTTGTGATCCCAAAATACTTATAGCAGATGAACCTACTACAGCATTAGATGTAACGATTCAAGCTCAGATAATGGATCTTATAGGAGATTTACAAAAAAAATTAAATACATCAGTTATAATGATAACTCACGATTTAGGGGTAGTGGCAGATACAGCTCATAGAATACAAGTTATGTATGCAGGGCAAATCATAGAAAGAGGAAGTACAGATGAAATATTTTATAATCCTAAACATCCTTATACTTTAGCATTACTCCAATCAGTACCAAGATTAGATACAAAGCATAAAGGAAAACTATATTCTTTAGAGGGGACTCCTCCAAATTTGATTAGACCTCCGAAAGGATGCCCTTTTGCATCAAGGTGTGAGCAGTGCATGAAAATATGTAAAGAGCAAATGCCTAAAGTAACAGAAATTACAGATACACATAAGGTATGTTGTTGGTTACAACATCCTATGGCACCTAAAGGCTACGATTCTTTTTTATCTGGGGGTGAGGAATAATGGATAAAGAAAATTTAATAGAAGTTAGAAATTTAAAAAAATATTTTAAAGTTGGAAAAAATGCTATTTTAAAAGCAGTAGATGGTGTAAGTTTTGATATAAGAAAAGGAGAAACTTTAGGTCTAGTTGGAGAATCGGGTTGTGGAAAGACTACTTGTGGCAGAACTATATTAGGTTTATATGAACCTACAGAGGGTGAAGTTAGATTTGAAGGTAAAGATATTCATAGGTTTAGTAAAAAAGAAAAAAGAGAGTTTACAAAAGAAGCACAAATAATTTTCCAAGACCCTTACGCTTCTTTAAATCCGAGAATGACAGTAGCTGATATAATAGGAGAAGGTATAGATATTCATGGAATTTGTACAGGAGAAGAAAGGCTTAATAAAATATATGAATTATTAAATTTGGTTGGATTAAACAAAGAACATGCTTCTAGATTTCCACATGAATTTTCAGGGGGACAAAGGCAGAGAATTGGAATAGCAAGAGCTTTAGCTATAAAGCCTAAGTTTATAGTTTGTGATGAACCCATATCAGCTTTAGATGTATCTATACAAGCACAAGTTGTAAATTTGCTTATAGATCTTCAAAATAAATTAGGTCTTACTTATTTGTTTATAGCTCATGATCTTTCTATGGTGAGACATATATCTGACAGGGTAGGAGTGATGTATCTTGGCAATGTAGTAGAGTTGGCTAATAGTCAAGAATTATATGAAAATCCAATTCACTCTTATACTAAGGCTTTGTTGTCTGCTATACCTATTCCAGATCCTAATCATGGAAAAAGTAAAGAAAGAATAATGTTACAAGGAGAGGTACCAAGTCCTATAAATCCTAAACCAGGATGCAAGTTTGCATCAAGATGTAAATATGCGAAGGAAATCTGTAAAAAAGAAACTCCAAAACTTAAAGAAATAGAAAAAGATCATTTTATAGCGTGCCATTTATTTGATTAGTAAATGTTTATTTAATGACTGTTGATTTTAATACTATAATTGTTTAAAGTGAAATTAAATAATAAATAAACACTATGCTAGAAAGAAGATGAAAGTTTAACCTCTTTTGATAATGGTATAAAATCCCCCTACAAGGCAAATAATAATGATAACAAATTATTTGTATGGAGGGATATAAATGACGAAAACTCCTTTAAAAAAAGTAATAAAATCTAAGATTAAAGCTAATAAGGAGCTTACTAAAGAAGAAAAATTAAGGGAGAAAATGAAGTATGAAATAGCGACAGAACTTGGCTTAAAAGATAAAGTAGATAAATTAGGGTGGGGAGGACTAACCTCAGAAGAAACAGGAAGAATAGGGGGAATAATGACTAAGAGAAAAAAAGAACTTAAACTTCCTAAGAATGAAGAAATTTTAAAGATGAGTGAAGATAAAAATAATATTTAACAAAATATTATTCTATTGACTTACCTAATGAAAGTATATAATATTTATTAGGTAAGTATATTTTTTATAATTTAAGGAGAGTTTAAGCTATGGAATGTTATAGAGAATTTGCCCACATATATGATGAACTTATAAATGAGGATATAGATTATAAAAAATGGGCTAAAACTATAACAAATATATGTGATGAGTTTAATTTAAATAAAGTAGATTATTTAGATTTAGCTTGTGGCACTGGAAATTTGACAATTGAAATAGCAACATATTTTAAAAATATATGGGCAGTAGATCTTTCTTATGATATGTTAACAGAAGCTGAAAATAAATTTAGAGAAAATAATATAAAAAGTAAATTGGTATGCCAAAATATATGTAATTTAAAATTAAACAAAACATTTAATCTAATAACTTGTTGTTTAGATGGTATAAATTATATTTTAGAAAAAAAAGCATTAAGTAATATGTTTAAAAATGTATATGACCATTTAAAAGAGGATGGGTTATTTATATTTGATATAAATTCTTATTATAAATTAAATAATATTTTAGGAAATAACCTTTTTAGTTATGATGATGATGAAATTACATATATATGGAGAAATTCTATAAAAGATAATATTACTAAAATGGATATTACATTTTTTATAAGAGAAGATGAAAATAATTATATAAGATTTGATGAAGTACATAAGGAAAGAGCATACAAAGAAGAAGAAATAGAAAAGATTATATCAGATAATGGATTTAAAATACTAAGGATATTAGATAATTATGAAAATAAAGAAATTAATGACAAGACAGAAAGAATAGTTTATATATTGACTAAATAGTTTTAAAACAAGATTTATGAAGGTTAGGTGATTTTGCATGAAAGATAAATTAGTAAGAGCTATTGCTAAAGATGGACAGGTAAGGATAATAGGAGCTATAACAACAGAATTAGTTAATGAAGGAGTAAAATTACATAATTGTGCTCCAACAGCAGCTGCTGCTTTAGGAAGAATGCTTACGGCTGGTGCTTTAATGGGAACTACATTAAAATCAGATAATGAAACTTTAACATTACAAATTCATGGTGGTGGTATTGCTAAAGGGATTGTAGTTACAGCTTACGCAGATGGTCATGTTAAAGGATATATGGGTAATCCAACAGCGGATAAGGAACTAAACAATAAAGGTAAATTAGATGTAAGTGGGATTATTGGGAAAAATGGTAATCTATTAGTTATAAGAGATATGGGGTTAAAAGAGCCTTATGTAGGTCAAGTTCCTATATATACTGGAGAGATAGCAGAAGATTTAGCTTATTATTATACAGTATCAGAACAAACACCTTCAGCAGTAGGATTAGGTGTATTAGTAGATAAGGATTTATCTATAAAATCAGCTGGTGGATTTATAATACAAATGATGCCTGATGCAGATGAAATGCTAGCAGATTTAATAAGTTATAGATTAGAAGAAATACCTTCTATTACAGAAATGATTTCAAAGGGAATGACAATAGAAGAGATATTGGAATATATATTTGAGGATATGGATTTAAACATATTAGAAAGTATAGAACCCCAATATAGATGTGATTGTTCTCGTGAAAGAGTAGAGAGAGCTCTTGCAAGTGTAGGAGAAAAAGATTTAAAAGAAATATATGACGAAGGCAAAGAGGAAGAATTAAGATGCCATTTTTGTAATAAATCATATATATTTACTCATGAACAAATAGGAAAATTATTAAAAGAAAGTACGAACAATAAATAGTAAAATTATTAAAATATTTGCGACTTCTCTTGAAAGGAATATTCTTAAGTAATATAATGTTTATATAATTATTCTAAATTATTTGTAATAAAAATTAAGAAATTTAACTATATTATATTTATCATTTCAAGATTGTATTTGTAAATAGAGTATAAAGGTATATTTTAAGGGGAGTTGCTCAAATGAAGCTATTAAATGAAACAGTAAAAAATATACATCCATTATATAAACAGGCTATGAAAAATGCTTGGAAAAGGATGGACAAATTAAGTAAGCCCATAGGTAGCTTAGGGCAATTAGAAGAAATAGCGGTAAGAATTGCAGGAATAACTGGTAAAGTAAAAAATAAAGTCAACAAAAAAATAACTGTAATAATGTGTTCAGATAATGGAGTATGGGAAGAAGGAGTAAGCGCATGCCCCTTAGAACTAACAGCTTTAATAACTAACAATTATACAAAAGGATTTACAGGTATAGGTGTGTTGTCTAGCTTTGCAAATTCAGAAATATGTGTAGTAGATGTTGGAGTAAAAACGGATTTTAATAATCCTAAAATAATTAATAAAAAGATAGCATATGGAACTAAAAATATGGCTAAAGAACCTGCTATGACTAGAGAAGAAACTATTAGAGCTATTGAAGTAGGTATAGAAATGGTAGACAAGCTAGTAGCTGAAGGTTACAATTTGTTTGGCACAGGTGAGGCTGGAATGTGTAATACTTCTACTAGTGCAGCTGTAATTAGTGTTCTTTTGGATATAGATTCAGATTTAGTTGTTGGAAAAGGGTCTGGACTTACAGAAGAACAATTTGAAAATAAAAAAAGAGTAATAAAAAATTCTATAAAATTAAATAATCCTAATAAAGAGGATGCTATAGATGTGTTGTCAAAGGTTGGTGGATTTGATATAGCTGGACTTTGCGGATGTTTTTTAGGAGCAGCTAAAAATAGAGTTCCTATAGTCATTGATGGAATAATATCTTATGCTGCAGCTTTATGTGCGTATAAGATATGTGGTGATGTTAAAGATTTTATGTTTCCATCTCATTTGCCGGTGGAGCCAGGTGCTGAATATGCGGTTAAAGAATTAGAATTGAATCCAAACTTAAATTTGGAAATGAGACTAGGAGAAGGAACTGGTTGTCCTCTTGAATTTTTAATAATAGAGGCTGCATTAAATATTATGAGAGATATGTATACTATGGAAGAAGCAAACATACATAATAATGAGTTTTTCGTAGATATTAGAAAAGATAAGTAGAATAAGCTGGATATTTCATTATCAAATGAAAAAATATATTGACAAAATTTATTTGTATTAGTATAATATAAAATGTATTAAGAATCATGATATATAAATTTTATGGGCGCATAGCTCAGCTGGGAGAGCATCTGCCTTACAAGCAGGGGGTCACAGGTTCGAGCCCTGTTGTGCCCACCATAAAATATATATATTAATGGCCCAGTGGCTCAGTTGGTTAGAGTGCCGGCCTGTCACGCCGGAGGTCGAGGGTTCGAGCCCCTTCTGGGTCGCCATATGGCTCGATAGCTCAGTCGGTAGAGCAGAGGACTGAAAATCCTCGTGTCCCTGGTTCGATTCCTGGTCGAGCCACCATATTGCGGGAGTGGCTCAGTGGTAGAGCGTCACCTTGCCAAGGTGAACGTCGCGAGTTCGAATCTCGTCTTCCGCTCCATAATTATGGCGCTATGGCCAAGTGGTAAGGCAGAGGCCTGCAAAGCCTTTATCCCCAGTTCAAATCTGGGTGGCGCCTCCAATTAAATAATGTTATAAGAAAGGCTTATGCTTTGACTATAAGAAGTTAAAGCATAAGCCTTTTTGTTAAGTATTTTGTATAGTTAGAATAAATATGTTTTAAAAATTTATGATTATACAAATTTGTAATCTATTTATTTAATGAAAAGAGAAAAATATTGAATTTAAGAATAAAATTTTAATTTATAAATAGTAAATATCTTTAATAAAAATTGATTTGGTCATTGTTTCTATATATTTCTTCATTGTTTTAATGTATTTGTAAATATAATTATTTTGACCTAATTATGTTAATAAAATTTGCGAGAAAATTTCTGATAATTGGGGATTAATAATTTTTTATTTAAAATTTATTTTAAGGGGGATAATTAATGCTTACTGTAAAAGGATTATCTAAAAATTATCGTAAATTTAAAGCGGTAAATAATGTTTCTTTTGATGTTAATGAAGGGGAAATAGCGGTGCTTTTAGGACCCAATGGAGCGGGAAAAAGTACAAGTATAAAAGCCATTGCAGGCCTTTTAAGATTTCAAGGAGAAATAACTATTTGTGGTAAAAATAATAAAAGCTTAGAAGCTAAATCTAAATTTGCTTATGTACCAGAGGTACCAGCTTTATATGATTTATTGACTGTTTATGAGCATATTGAATATATGGCTAATGCTTATAAAATACAGGATTATAAAGATAAAGCTGAAAGTATGTTAAAAAGGTTTGATTTATGGGATAAAAAAGATAAATTAGGCTCAGAGTTATCAAAGGGTATGCAACAAAAGGTTAGTATATGTTCAGCTTTAATTACTAGCCCTAAGGTTATATTATTTGATGAACCTATGATAGGATTAGATCCTAAAGCTATAAAAGAATTAAAAAAAGTTTTCTTGGAGTTAAAAAAAGAGGGTGCATCAGTGATTATTAGTACTCATATAATAGACAGTATATCGGAAATATGGGATAAGGCGTTAATAATGAAAGAAGGAAATATAGTTTTTTCAAGGACTAAGGAAGAATTGATTAATAAAAACGAATCTTTAGAAGAAATATTTTTTGAAGTAACGGAGGGATAATATGGGATCTCTTAGCTACATAGTTAGAAAAAGTATAAAAAATTATTTTAAACAACTAAAAAATAAGCCTGCTAAAGCTATATTATATATTTTTTTTATAGCACTTTTAGCTTTTGTTTTAATTATATCTCCAGATTCAAGTAATAATAGGATGAAGAATGGAAAAGAAATTTTTAATGCTATAGCTACTATTGCAACTTTATATGCAATATTTAGTGCTATTAATGCAGGTACCCAAAACGGTAAAAATCTTTTTAGATTAAGTGATGTGAATTTTTTATTTACAGCTCCTATCCCACCTCAAAGAGTATTACTATATGGATTCTTGAAAGAATTATATAAAAGTATAATTATGCTTGTGTTACTATTATTCCAAATACCCAATCTTTATAATTTATTTTCTATAAGTAAGAATGGTGCTATAGCAATAATAGTAGGGATATTTACGTTAATGTTTTCTTATTCAACCATATCTGTATTAATATATTCTATAGCTGCTAAAGAAGAAAAATATAGAAATTTTATAAAGAATACTCTTAATTTATTATTGGGATTATTTGGAATAGGTTTTTTATGGACATTATTTAAAGTAAAATCTATAAAATTAGCTTTTATAACTTTTTTAGGTTTAGATATGTTTTCTAGAATACCTTTTCTAGGATGGAATATAAATATATTTAATGCTGCCATAGAAGGTATAAATAACAAATTTTTTATAAACTTATTAGGAGTACTCTTATTTATAATATTTATAATATTTATAATATATATTCTAAAAACGGATTATTATGAGGATGCCATGTCAGCTACCGAAGTTAATGAAAGAAAAATAGAAAGAGCTAAAAAAGGTAAAGGAAATTTAGATTTAAATAAACCTATGAAAAGAAAAAACATTATTGGAGTATTAAAATCAAAAGGAGCTAAAAGTATATTTGAAAGACAATTTTTAGAGTATAAAAGAAGTGGATTTTTCTTTGTAGATAAGATGACTTTAATAATGGGGATAAGTTCTTTAGTTTTTGGATTTTTTATGAATAATAAAAATAGTGATATAAATACAGTTATATATTTTGCAGTATATATGTTATTAATATTTACATTTCAGGGGAAGTGGTCTGAAGAGCTATCTAAACCTTATATATACTTAATTCCAGAAAGTTCAGAAATTAAAATTTTTTACGCTACTTTTGCTAATCATATTAAAAATTTTGTTGATGGATTTGTATTGTTTATAATTAGTGGGATTATATTTAAGCCTAATTTTATAGTTATATTGTTGGCTACATTAACTTATGTAAGCTTTGGAGCAATATTTGTCTATGTTGATTTAGTTTTAAGAAGATTTTTTGGTAGCAATATTAGTAAAGTCATAGGGACTACATTAAAATTTATTTTATTAATAGTAGTGGTATTTCCAGGAATAATAATATCTATAATACTTTCTCTTAGATATGGAGGAGGATTCGGAACAATTTATATGTATGTTGCTATGATTTTATATAATTGTTTTATTAGTTTTATAGGAATACTATTATCTAAAGGCATATTTGAAAAAATAGAGATGAAATAGTTAAATTAAAAAAGATTTAATTTTAATATACTTAAAATAAAAAATACATTTTTATTTGTAAATTAAGATTAAATCTTTTTTAATTTAACTAACTTTTTATAAATGAGCAAATCCCACAATAAAAATATTTCTAATACTCATACAACATATTACACTTAAAAAATGTAATATACTTAAAAATGAATTATGTAATTTTTTTGAAATAATAATATATGTTAAAATAAATTTTTATTATTGTATTGATAAATTTGCAAAAATAAATTTATTTCAATGTAATTACTACCTAATATCTAAACAAAAAATACTACCCCTATCGATTAATTTACCTTCGCTCAAAAATACAGGTTTAACATTATGTTTTTTTAAGAAATTTAAAACTTCATTACCATATTTATACATATTTAAATTACCATAAAAAGCAAGTGTATTATCATCTAAAAGTCCGCAGGTACCACCAATAAACCCATAATTTAAACCTGGTAAAATTATATCACCTGGTGGTAATAAAAGCACATCTATATCATTTTTTTTTAGTAATTTTTCTATTTTGATATCACTAGTCATTACTGCATTTGGTGAAACTATAGCAGTAGAACATTTAGAATATCCTTGGTTAATATTTAATAATTTTTTATGTTTTATCAAAGATAGTAAATTAGGATCTGTATAATTTAATTTGTGCATGAATATATCTCCAATATTTAATGCATTCAATATTATATCTTCAGGATATTTATTTTCTAAAGATTTACTAGATAATATAACATTAATTCCTAAATTTTTTAATAATTTTACAAATTCTTTGTCTGTATTTTTATGTACAATAATAGTTTGCTCATCTATTATATGCAATAGCATATCAGGATGACCACAAACAGCTGGATATAGAAGATTGCTAGAAGGGCACAATATGACTTTTATATTTCTTTTCTCTAAATTATTTTTTTCCTCATCAGAAATTCTATTATCTACTAAAGCTAATTTCATAATAAATTCTCCTTAAAAAGTATGCTAAGTATTATATTAGTTTTATTTAAAAAAATTTTCAACATCTTAAAAGAATATGTCGATATTTTTTTATAATTGTTTAGTATATGAATTTATTTTAAACACATACTATTTCTAAGGAAAGGAGTGAGATTATGTTGTTATTTACAATAGTCTATAATAATGAAAGAGAAGATTTGATTTATAAATTAGTAGAATTAAAGGAATATTTTCAATCAAGAAATGTTGTAGTAGGATTGTCAGAAAATATAGAAGATAAAACTCACTTCATAAAAATATACTGTGAAGAAAAATTTTTAGATAAAAAAGTTATAGATTTAATTAGTAATGAGCTAGTAAATATATTATATGATGTAACTATAGATAGATTTATAAAAAAAGAACTTAATAAATTTATTGAAGATGCGTATTTTTTTATAAAAAAAGATGAAAGAAAAGAATTATTAGAAAAAATCTCAGATGTTTTAAAAGATAAGGATAAAAGATATATAGAAGACTCTATTTATTGTTTAAATAAAAAAAATGAGATAATAAAAAAAATTAAAAAGTGTGTTGATGAAAATAATGAAATAAATATAGATGGGTTTTTAACTTTTAGGTGCAGGGAATTATTTAAAGATATAAAAGGTATAGTAGATAAAATAGTAGAAAAATATATGGTAGATAAAGAATATAATGAATTTATAAAATTATTGAAGTATTTTGTAGAGATAGAAGAAAGTAAATTAGATAAATTAAATATACTAATAGATTCTACTGGAAAATATACCTTGAAAGATTCTGAAGGAAATGATTTAACAGAAGAGGTTTATATAGAAATTTCTGATGTTAAATATGTAGAAAATATATCTATAGATGATATGCTTATAAGTTGGCTTATAACTAATGTGCCTAAAGAAATTAATATATATAATATAGAAAATTGTACAAATAAAGAATTAATTAATACAATAAAGAATGTTTTTGAAGAAAGGGTTAACATTTATAATAGTGATAAATATGTTAAGTTAAAGCATAATTATAATAAGTTTTAATAAATTATATAAAAAAGTATTATAGTGTTGACATTTAACTTTATAGCTAATATAATATACCTAAATTAAAATAGATTTATAAACTATGAAAAGGAAGAGTAAATAGATTACTGTTCAAAGAGAAGAAGATCCATAGGCTGAAAGATTTTCTGAATAAGTTCTATTGAAAACCACCTTAGAGTTGTATACTGAATTGAGTAAGTATAACCGTTTCCTGCGTTAAAGGATTAAGAGATAATAGTAGTTTACTGCTATTAAATTGGGTGGAACCGCGAAAATACACTCGTCCCATGTGTTGGGATGGGTTTTTTTATTTATAAATTTTGCTTAAAGGAGGACAATGTTATGATAAAAATTACATTAAAAGATGGTAAAGTAATGGAATTTGAAGAAGGAATAAAAATATCTGATGTTGCTATGAAAATTAGTCCTGCTCTTTATAAAAAAGCGCTAGCAGCTAAAATAAACGGAGAAACAGTGGACTTAATGACTGAATTACACAATGATAGTAGTTTAGAAATTTTAACTTTTGAAGATGAAATGGGTAAATGGGCTTTAAGACATACAGGTGCACATATATTAGCTCAAGCTGTTAAAAGATTATACCCAGAAGTAAAATTAGCTATAGGACCTGCTATAGATACTGGCTTTTATTATGATTTTGAAGCGGATTTTACTTTTACACCAGAAATGTTAGAAAAAATAGAATCAGAAATTAAAAAAATAATAAAAGAAGATCACAAGCTAGAAAGATTTGAATTACCAAGAGAAGAAGCAATAAAACTTATGAAAGAAAAGAATGAGGATTATAAAGTTGAACTTATAGAAGATTTACCAGAAGGAGAAGTTATATCTTTCTATAAACAAGGAGAATTTACAGATTTATGTGCAGGACCTCATGTACCATCTACAGGAAAAGTTAAAGCTATAAAGTTATTATCTTTAGCTGGAGCTTACTGGAGAGGTGATGAAAATAATAAAATGCTTCAAAGAATATATGGTACAGCTTTCCCTAAAAAAAGCCAGTTAGATGAATATTTAAATATGCTTGAAGAAGCTAAAAAAAGAGATCATAGAAAATTAGGCAAAGAATTAGATTTATTTAGTATACATGAAGAAGGACCAGGATTCCCATTCTTCCATCCAAAGGGAATGATTATAAGAAATATTCTTGAGAATTTTTGGAGAGAAGAACACACAAAAGCTGGTTATCAAGAAATAAGAACACCATTAATATTAAATGAAGAATTATGGCATCAATCAGGTCACTGGGATCATTATAAAGAAAATATGTACTTTACAAATATAGATGATAATGATTATGCAATAAAACCTATGAATTGCCCAGGAGGAATATTAGTATATAAAAATTCTATGCATTCTTATAGGGATCTTCCATTAAGACTTTCAGAATTAGGAATAGTTCATAGACATGAATTATCTGGAGCATTACATGGACTTATGAGAGTAAGATGTTTTACACAAGATGATGCTCATTTATATATGACAAAGGAACAAATAAAAGAAGAAATAGTGGGTATAATTAAATTAATAGATAAATTCTATAAATTATTTGGATTTGAGTATTTTGTAGAACTTTCAACAAGACCAGAAGATTCTATGGGAAGTGATGAAGATTGGGAAATAGCAACTAATGGATTAAGAGAAGCTCTAGACTCTATAGGAAAAGAATATAGGGTAAATGAAGGAGATGGAGCATTTTATGGTCCAAAGATAGATTTCCATTTGAAAGATTGTATAGGAAGAACATGGCAATGTGGAACTATTCAGCTTGACTTCCAAATGCCAGAAAGATTTGATTTATCATATATAGGACCAGATGGCGAGAAACACAGACCTGTTATGGTTCATAGAACTATATATGGAAGTGTTGAAAGATTTATAGGTATATTAATAGAACAATATGCAGGTGCATTCCCAACATGGCTTGCTCCAGTACAAGTTAAATTAATGAATATAACAGATTCTCAATATGATTATTTAAAGAAAGTTGAAGAAGTTCTTAAAGAAAATAATATAAGAGTAGAAATTGATACAAGAAATGAAAAAATAGGATATAAAATAAGAGAAGCTCAACTTCAAAAGGTTCCATATATGCTAATACTTGGAGATAAAGAAATGGAAGCAGGAAAAGTTGCTGTTAGAAGTAGAAAAGATGGAGATTTAGGAGATATATCTTTAGAAGAATTTATAGAAAAAATAAATAATGAAATTAAAAATAAAGCAAATTAATAAATGATTATTTTATATCAATAAAAAAATATAAAATTTTTATAAAAAGATATTGATTTTTTAACATATTAATAGTATAATCTTATTCGTTAGTTAATTTTAATTTAACTAAAACTTAATAATGTTTTGTGTAAGTAGAAACAGGCCGTTTCTCACCTTACAGCATGGCTAGTAAGGTTAGAGTATATAAATTCAATTTGTATTATTGTTTATAAAGACGGCTTATGCCGTCTTTTATTTATTATACATGAAAATTGTTAAGTGTTTTCGGTCTAATATTTTTGGAGGTGAAGATTATTAACAAAAACTATCTTGTGAATGAGCAAATCCGTGAAAAGGAAGTAAGACTTGTAGGTAGCGATGGAGAACAATTAGGAGTAGTATCTTCAAGTGAGGCACAAAAAATTGCAGATGAAAAGGAACTAGATTTAGTACTTATAGCTCCAACTGCAAAGCCACCAGTTTGTAAAATAATGAATTATGGTAAATTCTTATATGAACAAACAAAGAAAGACAAAGAAGCTAAAAAAAATCAAAAGGTTATAAACATAAAAGAAGTTAGACTAAGTCCAACCATAGAAGTACATGATATAGAAATTAAAGCTAATAATGCTAGAAAATTTTTAAATGCAGGAAATAAAGTTAAAGTAACTGTTAGATTCAGAGGTAGAGAAGCTGATTATTCCTTTAAAGGAAATAAAATATTAAATTACTTTTATGAAAAATTAGAAGAAGTAGGTGTTATTGAAAAAGCGCCTAAGCTAGAAGGAAGAAATATGATAATGATATTAGCGCCAAAGAAAGCGTAATAACGAGGGGAGGAAATCGCAATGCCAAAAATGAAAACAAAAAGGGCTGCAGCAAAGAGATTTAAAGTAACTGGAACAGGTAAATTAAAGAGAGCTAAAGCTTATAAAAGTCATATATTAACAAAGAAAAGCAGAAAAACTAAGAGAAATTTAAGAAAAGCTGGATATGTTTCAGAAAGTCAAGAAAAAGTAATGAAGAAAGTATTACCATACCTATAATAATAGAAGTACAAAGGAGGTAGTTTGGGATGGCAAGAGTAAAAAGAGCTATGAATGCTCGTAAACGTCATAAAAAAGTATTAAAACTTGCAAAAGGATACTACGGTGGAAAGAGCAAGTTATTTAAAACAGCAAATGAATCAGTTATAAGAGCATTAAGAAATGCTTATGTAGGAAGAAAATTAAAGAAAAGAGATTATAGAAAGTTATGGATAGCAAGAATAAATGCTGCTACAAGAATGAATGGACTTTCATATTCAAAATTCATGAATGGAATAAAGAGTGCAGGAATTGATATAAATAGAAAAATGCTTTCAGAAATAGCTATAAATGATCCAAAAGCATTTGCTGAATTAGTAGATGTAGCTAAAAAACAATTAAATGCTTAATATTTAAATTATAAGAATTAATACGGCTTAAATAGCCGTATTTTTTAATATTTCATAAAATTGACAAAAGAATTGTAAGTGCTATAATAAGTTTATCTTTTAGGCAGGAGGGATTAAAAGTAAATGAAAATACCACGTATGAAAAGGAGATTTACCCCAGTTCAAATATTAGCTATTGGATTTGCAATAGTAATATTTATAGGAGCTATATTACTTAGTTTACCTATTTCATCACAAAGCGGACAAAGAACTCCTTTTTTAGACTGTCTATTTACGTCTACATCTGCAGTGTGTGTTACAGGACTAATAGTAGTAGATACGGGAACACATTGGACTTATTTTGGAAAAACAGTTATTATGCTTCTTATCGAGATTGGAGGACTAGGATTTATGTCCTTTGCAACTTTGCTTGCATTGTTATTAGGTAAGAAAATAACATTAAAAGAAAGACTTGTTATGCAAGAAGCATTAAATACTTTTAATATACAAGGTTTGGTTAAAATGGCTAAATATATATTATTGTTTACTCTTTCTGTGGAAGGAGGAGGATCATTGTTATTATCAACCCAATTTATCCCTAGATATGGATTAGCAAAAGGAATATATTATAGCATTTTTCATTCAATATCAGCTTTTTGTAATGCTGGTTTTGATCTTTTTGGTAATTTTAGCAGTTTAACTACTGTTTATGATAATCCTGTTATAGTTTTAGTTATATCTTTTTTAATAATAATAGGAAGCTTAGGATTTTATGTATGGTATGAAATATATCATTATAAAGGACATAGAAAATTATCTACCCATTCTAAATTAGTGCTTTGGGCCACATTTTTATTAGTATTTGTAGGAACTATATTAATGTTTGTATTTGAAAGTAGAAATCCAGGAACTATGGCTAATATGACTTTGGGCAACAAGATCTTATCATCGTTTTTTGCTGCTATTACTCCAAGAACTGCAGGATTTAATTCAATTTCTACATCTGATATGACTATGGCAGGAAAGTTTTTAACAATAATTTTAATGTTTATAGGAGGGGCTTCAGGCTCTACAGCTGGAGGTATAAAAGTTACAACTGCAGGTGTACTTATAATGACAGTAATTTGTGTAGTTAGAGGTAAGCAAGATACAGAGATAAATAAAAAAAGAATAAGCAAAGAAATTGTTTATAGAGCTTTAGCTATAACTATTATAAGTTTAACTTTAGTTATTACAGTTACCATGATATTATCAATAACAGAGGTTCAATTCCCTTTTGAATATTATTTATATGAAGCTACATCTGCCTTTTCTACAGTAGGTATAACTTTAGGATTGACTACTAAATTGAGTACTATTGGGAAGATAGTTATATTATTGACTATGTATATAGGTAGAGTTGGACCATTAACATTGGCTATAGCTTTTGCAAGAAAGCTAAAAAATAGTTCTATTAAATATCCGGAAGAAAAAATATTAGTAGGTTAGAGGTGTTATTATGGGAAAAAAACAATTTGTTGTTATAGGACTTGGAAGATTTGGTACTTCTGTTGCAAAGACTTTATATACTTTAGGAAATGATGTGTTGGCTATTGATTCAAGAGATGATATAGTTCAAGATATATCAGATAGTGTTACTCATTCAGTACAGATAGATGCTACAGATGAAAATAGTTTAAAGGCTTTAGGAATAAGAAATTTTGATGTAGCTGTTATAACTATAGGATCAGATATACAGGCTAGTACTATGGCTACCTTACTAGTAAAAGAAATGGGTGTAAAATATATAATAGCTAAAGCAAATAGTGAGATACATGCTAAGATTTTATATAAAATAGGAGCAGATAGGGTTGTGTTTCCAGAAAGGGATATGGGAGTTAGAGTTGCACATAATTTAGTGTCTACTAATATATTGGACTATATAGAATTATCACCAAATTATAGTATAGCAGAAATAGTAACTCCAAAGATATGGCATGGTAAAACTCTTAATGAACTAAACATAAGAGCTAATTATGGAATAAATGTAGTTGCTTTAAAGAGAGGAGAAGAAATTAATGTATCACCAGTTGCGGAAGATAGAATAGAACCAGGAGACATAATAGTTGCTATAGGTAGTGAGGAAGATCTTACTAAGGTAGAAATATTAAATATAGATTAATATTTAATATTAGTATTTCAAAGATAAATTAATTTAATATTAAATTTTAATCTATTAATTTATATTAAAATGAGGTGCATTATATAAAATATGATTTCTAGTAAAGATAATCAACTAATAAAAGAGATAAGAAAATTAAGAGAAAAAAAATATAGAGTACAAAATCAACAATTTATTATAGAAGGATTTAGATTCTTTGAAGAAGCATTGAAATCAAATAGCAACATAGATAAAGTTTTTATAGAAGAAAAAAGTTTGAATAAATTAAAAGAATTATACAAAAAATATAGCATAAAGGATAATATAGATACTTATATAGTTAGTTATTCTGTTTTAAAAAATATAAGCAATACAGAAAATCCACAGGGTATAGTAGCAGTAATAAATTACTTTAAAAAAGAAAGTTTAGATTTGGAAAATGGTTTTTATATTTTGGTAGATAAAGTTCAAGATCCAGGTAATATGGGTACTATAATAAGGACTGCTCATGCTGCAGGAGCATTAGGTATTATAACAACAAAAGGAACAGTAGATGTATATAATGAAAAAACATTAAGATCTACTATGGGGTCTATTTTTTATATTCCTATAATAGAAGATGATAATTTAAATAAAGTAAGATTTTTACAACAAAATGGATTTAGATTGTTAATAAGTTCTTTAGATACAAATAATAATTTTTATGATGTAAATATGACAGAGAATATGATAATTGCTGTAGGAAATGAAGGAAATGGAATAAGTGAAGATTTAAATAATATCAGTGATATAAAAGTTAAAATACCTATGCCGGGATTAGCAGAGTCTTTAAATGTGGCAGTAGCTTGTTCTATAATGACTTTTGAAAGAATAAGGCAAATTAATATGAAATAGTGTTGACAAAAAACTAAACAGTATGTAAAATTATGAAAAGGATAAAAACAGAAAATATTAAACTATGATGAAGAGAGTAAGTTTAAAATATTTTTAAGAGAGTGTAGGTCTTTGGCTGAAAGCCTACTAAAATATTTTATACTGAAGTTCACTTCTGAGTTCTAAAAGTGAAATAATAGTAGCTTTTAGCGATACAGTATCGATAAATACTGACTAAGAGAATATAAATTTTTATTTATATTAATTAGGGTGGTACCGCGGATTTAGTTCGTCCCTTTTATGGGATGGACTTTTTTATTTATAAAGTTTTTTAAAGTTAATTATAAAAATAGAAAGGAGTACTGTGTTATGCGACAAAAGTTAGAAAAGATTAAAGATAATGCAATAAATGAATTAAAAACAGCTCTAAACAAAGATGAATTGGAAAGCATAAGAGTAAAATATTTAGGGAAAAAAGGTGAACTTACACAAATACTTAGAGGTATGGGATCTTTATCTCAAGAAGAAAGACCAGTTGTAGGTAAAGTTGCTAATGAAATAAGATCATATATAGAAGAAACTATAAAAAATGCTTTTTCTGATATAAAAAACAAAGAAAAAGCTATGAGGTTAGAAAATGAAACTATAGATATAACTATGCCAGGGAAGAAACAAGTAGTAGGTAAAAGACATCCTTTAGATTTAACATTAGAAAGCATGAAGGATATATTTATATCTATGGGATTTACTATTGAAGAGGGACCAGAAGTTGAACTTGACAAATACAATTTTGAAGCGCTAAATATACCTAAAAATCATCCTGCAAGAGGAGAACAAGATACTTTTTATATAAATGATAATATAGTTTTAAGAACTCAAACATCTCCAATACAAATAAGAACTATGGAAAATCAAAAACCTCCAATTAAGATGATAGCACCAGGAAAGGTTTATCGTTCTGATTCAGTAGATGCTACTCATTCACCTATATTTTATCAGATGGAAGGGTTAGTAGTAGATAAAGGTATAACTTTTTCAGATTTAAAGGGTACATTAGAATTATTTGCAAAAAGAATGTTTGGAGATAATGTTAAAACTAAATTTAGACCACATCATTTCCCATTTACAGAACCATCAGCAGAAATGGATGCTACATGTTTTGTATGTAATGGAGAAGGTTGTAAAGTATGTAAAGGTAGTGGTTGGATTGAACTTTTAGGTTGCGGAATGGTTCATCCTCAAGTTCTTAGAAATTGTAATATAGATCCAGAAGTTTATAGTGGATTTGCATTTGGATTTGGTGTAGACAGAATGGTTATGATGAAATATGGAATAGATGATATAAGACTTTTATATGAAAGTGACATGAGGTTTTTAAATCAATTTTAAAGATTTGATTTAACTTAAAAATGAAATTATTGTAAAACTTATTATCATAAACTATTGAGTATATTTAAAATTGATTGTATGGACTTAGAATTTTAAATAAGTATGTTAGATGCAAAATATTTGTTAATTATATTATATGAGGAGGTATAACAAATGAAAGTTCCAGTTAAATGGTTAAATGATTATATAGATATAGATATTTCTCCAAAAGAATTAGGGGATAGACTTACATTATCAGGATCAAAGGTAGAAGAAGTCATTACTACAGGGGATGAAATACAAAATGTAGTAACAGGAAAAATAATGGAGATAAGAAAACATCCTGATGCAGATAAACTTTCTATTTGTCAAGTTGATATAGGCAAAAAAGAAAATATTCAAATAGTTACAGCTGCTACAAATATGAAAGAGATGGATATAATACCTGTAGCTCTTCATGGATCAACATTACATGGAGGGGTAAAAATTAAAAAAGGAAAACTAAGGGGAGAAGTATCTAATGGTATGTTTTGTTCTGAAGAGGAACTAGGAATAGCGGGAGATAAACCAGTTCATGGACTTATGATTTTAGATCAAGATACACCTATAGGAGAAGATATAAAAAAGGTATTAAAAATGGAAAGTTCCATTATAGAGTTTGAAATTACATCTAATAGACCAGATTGTTTAAGTATAATAGGAATAGCAAGAGAAACAGCTGCTACTTTAAATAAAAAATATACTATTCCAGTTGTAGAATTTACTCCAAAATCTAGTGAAAACATAGAAGACTCTTTAAAGGTAGAAGTAAAGGATAAGTTTTGTAGAAGATATATGGCCAGAGGGGTTAAAAATGTTAAAATAGAACAATCACCAGGTTGGATGCAAGAAAGATTATTGGAAGCGGGGGTTAGGCCTATAAATAACATAGTTGATATAACGAATTTTGTAATGTTAGAATTAGGTCAACCGATGCATGCTTTTGATAGAACAGAAATAAAAACTAATACTATAGTGGTAGAAAGAGCTAAAGAAGGAGAAAAGTTTACTACATTAGATGAAATAGAAAGAGAATTAGATACAGATACACTTAATATAAAAGATGGAGATAGAACTATAGCTATTGCAGGTATAATGGGAGGATCAAATTCAGAAGTAAAAGAAGATACAAAAGAAATAATATTAGAATGCGCTAATTTTGATGGAACTAATATAAGAATATCTTCTAAAAAGTTAGGATTAAGAACAGAAGCTTCTTCTAGATTTGAAAAAGATTTAGATCCTAATCTAGTGGAATTAGCTATGGATAGAGCTTGTAAATTAATTCAAGAACTAGGTGCAGGAGAAGTAATGAAGGGGTCTGTAGATGTATATGAAAATAAATTAGAACCTCACGTATTAAAGGTAGATAGTAACTGGGTAAATAAATTTTTAGGAACAGATATATCAAAGGAAGAAATGCAGGAATATTTAGATAGATTAGATCTTAATACAGAGATACAAGGAGATATTTTAGAAATAAATATTCCAACCTTTAGATCTGATTTAAATATAAAAGAAGATATAGCAGAAGAAATAGCAAGAATATGCGGATATAATAATATTCCAACAACTACTATAAAAAGTGTTACTATAGATGCAGGAAAAAATGAAAAGCAACGTCTAGATGATAAAGTTATAGAAACATTGATGGCTAGTGGATTAAATCAATCTATAGGTTATTCTTTTGCAAGTCCAAAAGTATTTGATAAAATTAATTTAAAAGAAGATAGTAGTTTAAGAAAGGTAGTTAAAATAAAGAATCCTTTAGGAGAAGATTTTAGTATAATGAGAACTACTACAATACCTTCTATGATGGAAGCTTTAAGTAGAAACTATTCAAGAAACAATGATTATGCTTCTTTATTTGAAATAGGAAAGGTGTATATTCCAAAAGAAGATCCTACAGAACTTCCAGAAGAAAAAAATACACTTACTATAGGATTATATGGATCAGTGGATTATTTTAATTTAAAAGGTATAGTAGAAAATATATTAGATGGATTGGGTGTAAATAATTGGAAGTTAAAAAGACAAGAAGAAAATTATACTTTCCATCCTGGAAGAACAGCAGAACTTTATATAAAGAAAGATTATGTAGGTATATTAGGAGAAATACATCCAGATGTACAAGATAATTATGATATAGAAGAAAGATGTTATGTAGCAGAATTAAATTTAGATGTTTTATATAAATATGCTAATGTTAAAAGGAAATACAAGGAATTGCCAAAATTTCCGGCTGTAACTAGAGATATAGCAGTAATTGTAGATGATACAGTATTAGTGCAAGAAATAGAAAATATAATTAAAAATTGTGGAGGAAATATACTTGAAAGTATACATCTATTTGATGTTTATAAAGGAAAACAAATACCAGAAGGAAAGAAGAGTATAGCTTATTCTATAGTATATAGAAATTCTCAAAGAACTCTTAAAGATTCAGAGGTAAATAAGGTTCATGATAAAATAGTAAGAACTTTAGAGTATAAGTTAGGAGCACAACTTAGAGATTAAAGGTAAAAATTCTGTTTTATAAATGTATATTTTATGGTAAAATTATTATAGGATATTATGACAAATAATATATCTAAGCAAGGGTTTAAGTGCCACAGAAATAGCTAATTATAATAAGATTTAAACATAAAAATAATAAATCCTATTTTGATAAAGCGTAGTATAAAATAACATTTATAATAGGAATATCTAAGAGGGTGTATTCATGAATATTATAACGGTTAAAATAAATGGTGTTGAGTATAATTTAAAAGGAGAAGAACAAGAGGATTATCTTCACAAGGTAGCTAGGTATGTGGATAAGAAGATAGCTAATATACTAGATAATAATCCTAAACTAAGTACTTCTTCAGCTTCTATATTAACAGCAATAAATGCTGTAGATGAAGGACTAAAAAAAGAAGAAGAGATAGAAAATTTACGATTAGAAATAGATAGGCTAAAAAAAGTTCAGCATCATGAAAATCTAAAGTTAGAGGAAGTAAAAAAATTATTAGAGGAAGAGAAAGAAAAGAATAAAAATTTAGAATTGCAAGATGGGAATGATTTTGTAAAAGAATATGAAGAGAAAATAAAGAAGTTACAAGTACAGATGGAGTTAATGGAAAAAACAGCAAAAAAATATATGGAAGAAAATAATAAAGTTAAAATTCAAAATAAGGAACTAAAATTTCAGTTGCAATCTTGCAAATATAAGGTTTTAGATTTAGAAAAAAAGCTAATGGATAGTCAATTAAATTTGGCTAAAGAAAAGAAAAAAAGTAATCCGCTAACAGTAAAAAATTAATAAAGAGCTTTTCCAAAAGGAAAAGCTCTTTGTTTTATATGTTTAAATTTTTAAAAAATATTATTTAGTGTATAATATAATTTAGTAAAATATTTAGGAAAGAGGTTAAGTATGAATAATATAGAATTATTAGCTCCTGCAGGAAATATGGAAAGCTTATATGCAGCAGTTCAAGCAGGAGCAGATGCGGTTTATATGGGTGGAAGTAAATTTTCTGCTAGAGCCTATGCTAATAACTTTAATGATGATGAATTAAAGAATGCTATAAATTATTGCCATTTATATGGGGTTAAAGTATATATTACAGTTAATACATTGATAAAAGAAGAAGAGATAAAAGAGGCAATAAAATATATAGGTTTTTTATATGATATAGGGGTAGATGCTTTAATAATACAAGATACTGGAGTAGCTAAGTTAGTAAGTAAATATTACAAAGATTTTGAGATTCATGCATCTACTCAAATGACAATACATAATGGAGAAGGAGCTATATTTTTAAAAAAATTAGGATTTAAAAGAATAGTTTTATCAAGAGAGCTTTCATTAAAAGAAATAGAATACATATCAAAGGATTTAGGTATTGAAACAGAAATATTTATACATGGTGCTCTTTGTATTTGTTATTCAGGTCAATGTTTAATGAGTAGTATATTGGGCGGAAGAAGTGGAAATAGGGGAAGGTGTGCACAACCTTGTAGATTACCTTATACTTTAATAAATGAAAATAATGGAGAAGAAAGCAAAGGATATTTATTAAGTCCTAAGGATATATGCAATATAGAAAACATGGAGGATTTGATAAAAGCTGGAGCTACATCTTTTAAAATAGAAGGGCGAATGAAAAGACCAGAATATGTAGCTGGAGTAGTTCGAAGTTATAGAAAGGCTATAGATTCAATAATAAATAAAGAAAACTTTAAGATAAAAGAAAATAAAAAACAATTGATGCAACTATTTAATAGAGAAGGTTTTTCTAATGCATATATTTATGGAAATAAAGGCAAAGATATGATGGCATATTCTTTTCCTAAAAATACAGGTTTATATTTGGGAAAGGTTAATAAGGATAAGAGTATAAAATTAGAACAAAATTTAAAAATAAAAGATGGTATAAGAAATGGAGATAAAGGTTTTATAGTATCTAGTATAATTAAGGAAAATAAAGAAGTAGAAAAGGCATATAAAGGTGATTTAGTAAAAATAAAGCCATCAAATTATAAAGTTAAAGATGAATTATATAAGACTTCAGATGTAGAACTTTTACAATCTTTAAGTAAGGTATATGAAGATGAATTCGGTAAAAAAATTCCTCTAGAAGCTAATTTGTTTTTTAAGGTAGGAGAAAAAATAAAATTAAGTTGTGAGTATAATGGAGAATTTTATTCAGTAGAAGGTAAAGAAATAGAAAAAGCTATAAAAAAACCCTTAACTATGGAAAAACTAGAAGAAAATTTAATGAAAAGTGGAGAAACTCCTTTTAAGATAAATAAAATTAATTTTGATTTTTATGAGGAGGGATTTTTGCCTGTTTCAGAAATAAATAATTGTCGCAGGATGTTTATAAAATCCATAGAAGAAAAAATAATCCAAAACAATCCACAATGTGGAAAAATAGAAGAAGTTAATGTGGATAATATATATGATAATGTAAATGTAATAAAAGAAGAGAATTTACCAAAGTATATGTTTTTAGTATATACATATGAACAATTAAAAGCTGTAGTATATAGTGGTTTTAAAAATATAATAGTAGATTTATTTACAAGGAATCCGTTGAATTTAAAAAAAATAAAAGAAACATATAGGGGCTTAAATATATATTTAAAAATTCCTAATATTATAAAAAGCGAATTTAGTTATGTAGAAAATACAATAGAGGATAATTTGTATAGAATAAAAGGTATAGTAACAGCTAATTTAGGAATAATAAATAAGTTTAATAATAAAACAGAAATAATAGGGGATTATAAATTAAACATATTTAATAGTTTTGCAGGTGATTTTTATAAAGATTTTATTGCAGGAAGCTGCCTAAGTATAGAGCTTAATAAGAAAGAAATTAAGTCTATAGTTAGACATATGAATTTAGGTAAGCAAATGCTTATATATGGTAAAATAGAAAATATGGTTAGTGAATATTGTCCTATAGGTAGCATATTTGGTGGTAAAAATAGTTCTTCTACTTGTAGTAAAGCGTGTGAAAAAGGAGTATATACATTAAAAGATAGAATGAACGCTCAATTTCCTGTTAAAACTGATAGATTTTGCAGAAGTCATATATACAATAACTTAGGTATTAATTTGATAGGAGATATAGAAGAAATAGAAGTGCTAGGAATTAATAGTTTTAGATTAGACTTTTTAGAAGAGAGTTATGAACAAATTAAATATATATTAAAATCTCTTAAAGAAAAAGAATGGTATGGAGATTTTAAAAACTATACGAGAGGTCATTATAAAAGAGGAGTGGAATAGTTCAATAAATTTATTGATAGGATTATTATTTGTTATGATATGTATATCTTTCTAAAATCGAGAATAAAAAGCGGATTAAGTCTTGGCATAATAATATACTAAGTTTTAGTTAAGCAAAAGCTTCTTCTAAATTTTAAACTTTTCTTTAAAGAAAAATTAGATATATTGAAATTAAGATAAAGATATTGATTAATTAAAATAGGGAAAATGCGGAAGTTAAAAGGAGTGTTAATAAGTGAAGGATAAATCTATTAAGGTTTTAGAGTTTAATAAAATACAAGAAATTTTAAAAAACTATACATTTACAAAGGCTGGAAAAGATATAATAGAAGATTTAAAACCTTATGATAGTGCATATGAGGTAAGAGAACACTTAGAAGAAACAAAGGAGGCTTTTAAATTATTAGTTACAAAAGGAGCACCGCCTTTTGAAGGAGTATATGATATAAGAAGTGCCATTTCTTTGGCAGAGAAGGGATCTACATTATTGCCAGGACAACTTTTAAAAATAGCTGCAGTTTTAAGATGCGCAAGAAGATTTAAAGAATATATAAGTCATAAAGAAGAAGAGGAAAGTTACAGAGTTTTAGAAGATATATGTGAAGGTATTTTTTCTTTGCCTAAATTAGAAAATGAAATATTTAATGCTATAGAAGGTGAGGATGAAATAGCAGATAGAGCAAGTTCTACTCTTTACAATATAAGAAGATCTTTAAAAGAAAAAAATTATTCCGTAAGAGATAAGATAAATTCATTAGTTAGAAGCTATTCGTCATATCTTCAAGAAAATATATATACAGTTAGAGGAGATAGATATGTTTTACCCGTAAAGGCAGAACATAAGGGAGCTGTACCAGGTCTTGTACATGATCAAAGTTCAACAGGAGCTACTCTTTTTATAGAACCTATGAGTTTAGTAAATTTAAATAATGAAATAAAGGAACTTATGTTAAAAGAAAAGGCAGAAATAGAAAGAATATTAAGTGTTTTATCAGCTAAAGTAAATGCTAATATAGTTGGGGTAAAAGTAGATGCTAATATAGTATGGGAATTAGATTTTATATTTGCTAAAGCGAAGTTTGCCAGTGAATATAATTGCACTTGTCCAATCATTAATGATGAAGGAATTGTGGATATTATAGAAGGAAGACATCCTCTTATAGACAGGATAAAGGTTGTTCCTATAAGTGTTAAGTTAGGAAAAGAATTTACATCATTGATAATAACAGGACCTAACACAGGGGGGAAAACTGTAACATTAAAGACTGTAGGTTTAATACATTTAATGGCAATGAGTGGTCTTATGATTCCTGCTAGGGAAAATTCTGTAATAAGTTATTTTAATAATGTTTTTGCAGACATAGGAGATGAACAAAGTATAGAACAAAGCTTGTCAACTTTTTCATCTCATATGAAAAATATAGTAGAAATTATGGATAAGGCAGATGAAAATTCTTTAGTTTTATTTGATGAGTTAGGTGCTGGAACAGATCCAACAGAAGGAGCAGCTTTAGCTATTTCTATATTAGAAAATTTAAGAAAAAGGGGTTCTAAGATAATTGCTACAACTCATTATAGTGAATTAAAGGCTTATGCTTTAAGAAATGAGGGGGTAGAAAATGCCTCAGTTGAGTTTGATGTGGAAACTTTAAAACCAACTTATAAATTATTGATAGGTATACCAGGTAAATCAAATGCTTTTGAAATATCTAAAAGATTAGGGCTACCAGATTACATTATAGATTTTGCTAAGGAAAATATATCTAGTGAAAATATAAAATTTGAAGAATTAATTCAAGACTTACAAGAAAAGAGTATAAAAGCTCAAGAGGATGCAAGGCTTGCAGAAAATTTAAAATTGGAAAGAGAAAAAGTAAAAAACAAATATGAAGAAAAATTAGAAGGTCTTCAAAAGCTTAGGGATAATGCTTTGATAGATGCAAGAAGAGAAGCAAAGAGTATAATAAAAGAAGCAAAAGAAGAAGCAGATAAAATATTAAAGGATATAAGACAATTAGAAAGAATGGGTTATTCTTCAGATGTAAGACAAAAATTAGAAGAAGAAAGAAAGAAATTAAAAGATAAATTAGAAGCCATTGAGGCAAAGGACATTAAAAAAGTTTATAAAGGAGAAGCTTTAAAGAATGTAAAAGAAGGAGATGAAGTTCTTTTAGCTTCAATAAATCAAAAAGTAATAGTTTTATCAAAACCAGATAATAAAGGGGATGTATTAGTTCAGGCTGGGATTATGAAAATAACGGCTAATATTAAAGATTTAAGAGCTGTAAGTGGAAGTAACCCAAACAGTAATTTGCCAAAAGTAAAAAAATCTAAAAAGATTAATTTGAATTTAAGAAGGGTAGAATCTTCTGTGGATCTTAGAGGAATGGATTCAGAAGAAGCTATATATACTGTAGATAAATATTTAGACGAGGCTTATTTAGGTGGATTAGGAGAAGTTACTATAGTACATGGTAAAGGTACAGGCGTTTTGAGAAAAGCAATTATGAATATGTTAAAGGGACATCCTCATGTTAAGAGGCATAGATTAGGTGAATATGGTGAAGGTGGTACTGGAGTTACAATAGTAGAGTTGAAATAGAACTAAATTGTATTGTTTAGGTTTAGCTTAATTTTTTATTAAAATTTAAGCTATGAACTTGTATATATAGGTAGTGAAAGTTTAGGAGAAGCAGTTAAATAAAAGTCTCTATATTTTATTTTTAAAATTAAATAATTATATATTTGAAGTATAATTTAAAAATGAAGAATAGTCTATAGTATTCTATTGAATATAGAAGATTTAGCAGGTTAATACACCAAATATTAAAGAAAGAAGGTTTTTTATGATATTAATAAGTGCTTGTCTTTGTGGAGTTAATTGTAAATATAATGGCGGAAATAATTTAAATGAAAAAGTATTAAAATTATTTAGAGAAGGAAAGGCTGTTTTAGTTTGTCCAGAACAATTGGGTGGACAACAAACACCAAGGGCAGCTCACGAAATAAATAATGCTACAGGGGCAGATGTATTAGATGGAAAGGCTAATATTATAGGACCTGATGGAGATGATGCCACAAAGGAATTTTTAAAAGGTGCCTATGAAACTTTGAAAATAGCAAAGGAATGTGGTGCTAAGGTAGCTATATTAAAATCTAGAAGTCCATCTTGTGGTTTTGGAAGAATTTATGATGGTAGTTTTTCAGGAAATAAAAGAGATGGAAATGGTGTAACAGCAGAGTTGTTAGCTATGAATGGTATAAAGATTTTTACAGAGGAAGATGAATTTATGTTTGATATTTAATGTAGATTAATTATATAGATAAATTTAGTTTTAACTAAATTTATCTATATTTTTTAATATTAAAAAAATTTTTTGTTCAATAAATATAGAAATTATGTTTAAGTGAAGAGTATTATTATAAAAATATAATAATAAAAAAATTATTATAAATAAAGTTAGCTAAAAAATAATTTTAAATTTAAATAAATTACTTATGAATAGTACTTTTATATTAAAAAACTAGTTAGTAATCTGTATTTTAAGATAAATATAAACTATAATAAAAATATATATAATGATATTTTAAAATAGTTTTTTTATAAAGGAGATATGAAAATGGATTATAAAGATATATTAAAAAATGCACGTGAAAATTTAAATGGAAGTTGTAGAGTATGCAAAGTGTGCAATGGAAAAGCTTGTAGTGGCGAAGTACCTGGTATGGGGGGGAAAGGCACAGGAGATGCTTTTACTATAAATATAGATGCATTAAATTCTTATAAATTAAATATGAGATTGATTCATGATGCAAAAAATCCGGATACAACTGTAGAATTGTTTGGAAGAAAAATGGACATGCCTGTTTTTGCAGCTCCAGTATCAGGAACTACTTTAAACATGGGTGGTAAATTTACAGAAGAAGAATACATATCTTGGGTGATTGGTGGATGTAGAGATTCAGGTATATATCCAATGGTAGGAGATACAGCAGTGGATTCTTTCTTAATTACAAATTTAGATGAGCTAAAAAAATTTAATGGAGAAGGCATTGCAATAATAAAGCCTTGGGAAAATGATAATGTAATAAATAAAATAAAATTAGCAGAAAATGCAGGTGCTTATGCTGTTGGTATGGACATAGATGCAGCAGGACTTATAACTTTAGCCCTTCATGGAAAACCTGTAGGTCCTAAGACTGTGGAAGAAATAAAAGAAATAGTTAAAAGCACTAAATTACCTTTTATATTAAAAGGAATAATGACTGCTGTAGATGCTAAGCTAGCTGTAGAAGCTGGGGTAGATGCAATTGTAGTATCAAATCATGGTGGTAGAGTTTTAGACCAAACTCCTGGAGTAGCAGATGTATTGTTTGAGATTGCGGAGGCTGTTAAAGGCAAGGTAACAATATTAGCAGATGGAGGCGTAAGAACTGGAGTAGACATATTAAAAATGATAGCTTTAGGCGCAGATGCAGTATTAATAGGAAGACCATTTGTAACAGCTTCCTTTGGAGGACAAAGGGAAGGTGTAAAAACATATGTTGAAAATTTAAAGAGTGAACTAAAATCAGCAATGGTTTTAACAGGATGTAAAAGTATAAAGGATATAGATGAGAAAATATTATATTAGTGGTTTATTAAATTATAAGATTTAGATGAAAATAGTATTTTTATAATGAAACTTCATTTAAATCTTATAATTATTTTACGGATAATAATTTTATAAGAATAAGATTTTTATAAAACCATTTTCATTTGAAATATTTTTACTTCAAATATAAGATTACTTTAATATTAATTTAAAAGTATGTTAGTAATAAAAGAATGAATTTTTAGTAGAATATTGACTTTTTTTTATATAAGAATAATAATTATTGTAATGGATTACAATAAAAATGAAATATGGAGGGATATTATGGCAAAAACTCTTAAAGATATTATAGATTTAGCTAAAGATAAAGAAAGAAAAATATTATCAGTGGCAGTAGCTCAAGATAAAGAAGTTTTGATTTCTGTAATTGAAGCAGTAAAATTAGGCATTATAGATGCAATTTTAGTTGGGGATATAGATAAGATAAAATCTATAGCGAAGGAAGAATATCTAAATATAGATGATGTAAAAATAATAGATGAAAAGGATAATAAAAAAGCTGTTAGAAAAGCGGTAGAGTTAATAGCTATTGGAAAAGCAGATTTTATAATGAAAGGAATGATTGGAACAGCTGAATTATTAAAAGCTGTACTAGACAAAAAAGCTAATTTAAGAAAAAAAAATTTATTGTCTCATATAATGATATATGATGTGCCAACTTATCATAAATTATTGTTCTTAACAGATGGTGGAATAGTACCTTATCCAGAACTTAATGAAAAAATATCCATTATAGAGAATGCAGTTGAAGTAGCACATTCTTTAGGAATACAGTGTCCTAAGATATCACCAATATGTGCATTAGAAATGGTAAATCCTAATATGCAATCTACAATAGATGCTGCAGCGTTAACTCAGATGAATAGAAGAGGTCAGATAAAAGGATGTATTATAGATGGACCATTGGCTTTAGATAACGCTATATCTAAAGAGGCGGCTGAACATAAAGGAATAAAAAGTAAAGTGGCGGGAGATGTAGATATACTTCTAGTTCCAAGTATGGAAGCAGGAAATTTTCTTGCTAAATCTATGGGATATTTGGCTAAAGCTGAAAATGCAGGTATAGTTGTAGGAGCTAAATGTCCTATAGTTTTGGTATCCAGATCAGATACAGCAAAATCTAAATTATATTCAATAGCTTTAGGCGCGTTATCTTGTAATCAATAAATATACTTTATATAGTTAAATTAATATAAAAAGTTATATAATATTTTGACAAATAAGCTCTTATTTAATAGTTAAAAGGGCTTATTTTTTATGGAAATACTTAAGGTAAAAGTTATAATAAATTTTAAAGAAATTAGTATAATTATAGTAATGTTCAAATTTAAAAAATATTGGGGTGTTTGAATGTTTAAATATTCTAAAATAGATAAAGATTTGGAACAAAAGTTTAACTTATATAAAAATAAAGGAGAATATATATTAGCTTCAGATTATATAAAATATAATGAAATAAAATATAGAGAAATATTATTTAATAAGAAAGGGTTTTTAGTTGAAGAAGTTAGAGGGATAGCTTATATAGATGAATGTAATAATATTGTACGAGATAAAAACATACAGAAATTATTGGCTAGACTATTCTATTATTATGAAATATTTTTTTGTTTAGATAAAAAAATAATATATTTAAAGCTTTAAGAAATGAAGGAAATTTATGTAAAGAAAATGAAGATATAGAACTGTCTATAAA
>NZ_MRAE01000120.1 GCF_002008345.1 Clostridium tepidum | reverse complement strand
CTTTTGGGCGCCTCCGTTACTTTTTAGGAGGCGACCGCCCCAGTCAAACTGCCCACCTAACAATGTCCCGTGACCAGATTCATGGCCTCCGGTTAGAACCCCAGTACTGTCAGGGTGGTATCCCAAGGATGACTCCACTCAGGCTGACGCCCAAGCTTCCAAGTCTCCCACCTATCCTGTACAGACAATACCGAGATTCAATGCTAAGCTACAGTAAAGCTCTACGGGGTCTTTCCGTCCAATCGCGGGTAGCAAGCATCTTCACTTGCACTACAATGTCGCCGGATTTGCTGTTGAGACAGTGCCCAAATCATTACGCCATTCGTGCGGGTCGGAACTTACCCGACAAGGAATTTCGCTACCTTAGGACCGTTATAGTTACGGCCGCCGTTTACTGGGGCTTAAGTTCACACCGTCGCTTACGCTAAGTGTTCCCCTTAACCTTCCAGCACCGGGCAGGCGTCAGCCCCTATACATCAGCTTTCGCTTTAGCAGAGACCTGTGTTTTTGCTAAACAGTTGCTTGGGCCTATTCTCTGCGGCCTACTTTCGTAGGCACCCCTTCTCCCGAAGTTACGGGGTCAATTTGCCGAGTTCCTTAACAGCAATTCTTCCGATGGCCTTAGGATTCTCTCCTCACCTACCTGTGT
>NZ_MRAE01000119.1 GCF_002008345.1 Clostridium tepidum | reverse complement strand
TTTTTGCTAAACAGTTGCTTGGGCCTATTCTCTGCGGCCTACTTTCGTAGGCACCCCTTCTCCCGAAGTTACGGGGTCAATTTGCCGAGTTCCTTAACAGCAATTCTTCCGATGGCCTTAGGATTCTCTCCTCACCTACCTGTGTCGGTTTGCGGTACGGGCACCTATTTACTCGATAGAGGCTTTTCTTGGCAGTGTGGAATCAGATACTTCGCCACATTTGGCTCTCCATAACATCTCAGCTTAGCCTGACGGATTTGCCTATCAAGCATGCCTAAATGCTTAGACGCACATCCAATAGTGCGCACATCTTATCCTACTGCGTCACCCCATCTCTCAAACGTAAATAGGTGGTATCGGAATATCAACCGATTGTCCATCACCTACGCCTTTCGGCCGCGGCTTAGGTCCCGACTAACCCTGGGCGGACGAGCCTTCCCCAGGAAACCTTAGGTTTTCGGCCAATAAGATTCTCACTTATTTCTCGCTACTTATGCCAGCATTCTCACTTCTGTACAGTCCACCACTCCTTACGGTACGACTTCAACCCATACAGAAAGCTCCCCTACCGCGTACACATAGTGTACACCCATAGCTTCGGTGGTAAGTTTGAGCCCCGGACATCTTCGGCGCAGGATCTCTTGACTAGTGAG
>NZ_MRAE01000118.1 GCF_002008345.1 Clostridium tepidum | reverse complement strand
CCGTGTGCCTACAACCGATCGGAGCACGTTAAAGTGTGACGATGTGCTTTTTGTAGAACGAGCCAGCGAGTTACGCTATGTAGCAAGGTTAAGTACTTAAGGTATGGAGCCGAAGGGAAACCGAGTCTGAAAAAGGCGAAAAGTTGCATGGTGTAGACCCGAAACCGGGTGACCTATCCATGGCCAGGTTGAAGCGAGAGTAAAATCTCGTGGAGGACCGAACCACGTTGGTGTTGAAAAACCATGGGATGAGCTGTGGATAGCGGAGAAATTCCAATCGAACTCGGAGATAGCTGGTTCTCCCCGAAATAGCTTTAGGGCTAGCGTCGTGTAATTGAGTAATGGAGGTAGAGCACTGAATGGGCTAGGGGCTATAGTAGTTACCGAACCCTAGCAAACTCCGAATGCCATATACTTGTATCACGGCAGTCAGACTGCGAATGATAAGATCCGTAGTCAAAAGGGAAACAGCCCAGACCATCAGCTAAGGTCCCAAAGTGTAAGTTAAGTGGAAAAGGATGTGGGATTTCTAAGACAACTAGGATGTTGGCTTAGAAGCAGCCACTCATTTAAAGAGTGCGTAATAGCTCACTAGTCAAGAGATCCTGCGCCGAAGATGTCCGGGGCTCAAACTTACCACCGAAGCTATGGGTGTACAC
>NZ_MRAE01000117.1 GCF_002008345.1 Clostridium tepidum | reverse complement strand
TCACTAATCCCACCTTCGGCCGCTGGCTCCTTACGGTTGCCTCACGGACTTCGGGTGTTACCAGCTCTCATGGTGTGACGGGCGGTGTGTACAAGGCCCGGGAACGTATTCACCGCGACATTCTGATTCGCGATTACTAGCAACTCCAGCTTCATGTAGGCGAGTTGCAGCCTACAATCCGAACTGAGATAGGCTTTATAAGTTTTGCTCCACCTCACGGTCTTGCCTCTTATTGTACCTACCATTGTAGCACGTGTGTAGCCCTGGACATAAGGTGCATGATGATTTGACGTCATCCCCACCTTCCTCCTGGTTACCCAGGCAGTCTCATTAGAGTGCTCAACTTAATGGTAGCAACTAATAACAAGGGTTGCGCTCGTTGCAGGACTTAACCTAACATCTCACGACACGAGCTGACGACAACCATGCACCACCTGTCTCCTTGCCCCGACGGGCTTCACCTATCTCTAGGCTATGCAAGGGATGTCAAGTCCAGGTAAGGTTCTTCGCGTTGCTTCGAATTAAACCACATGCTCCGCTGCTTGTGCGGGCCCCCGTCAATTCCTTTGAGTTTTAATCTTGCGACCGTACTCCCCAGGCGGGATACTTATTGTGTTAACTGCGGCACAGAGGGAGTTGATACCCCCTACACCTAGTATC
>NZ_MRAE01000116.1 GCF_002008345.1 Clostridium tepidum | reverse complement strand
CTTTAAATGAGTGGCTGCTTCTAAGCCAACATCCTAGTTGTCTTAGAAATCCCACATCCTTTTCCACTTAACTTACACTTTGGGACCTTAGCTGATGGTCTGGGCTGTTTCCCTTTTGACTACGGATCTTATCATTCGCAGTCTGACTGCCGTGATACAAGTATATGGCATTCGGAGTTTGATAGGGTTCGGTAACTACTATAGCCCCTAGCCCATTCAGTGCTCTACCTCCATTACTCAATTACACGACGCTAGCCCTAAAGCTATTTCGGGGCGAACCAGCTATCTCCGAGTTCGATTGGAATTTCTCCGCTATCCACAGCTCATCCCATGGTTTTTCAACACCAACGTGGTTCGGTCCTCCACGAGATTTTACTCTCGCTTCAGCCTGGCCATGGATAGGTCACCCGGTTTCGGGTCTACACCATGCAACTTTTCGCCCTTTTCAGACTCGGTTTCCCTTCGGCTCCATACCTTAAGTACTTAACCTTGCTACATAGCGTAACTCGCTGGCTCGTTCTACAAAAAGCACATCGTCACACTTTAACGTGCTCCGATCGGTTGTAGGCACACGGTTTCAGGTTCTATTTCACTCCCCTCCCGGGGTTCTTTTCACCTTTCCCTCACGGTACTGCTTCACTATCGGTCACTAGGTAGTATT
>NZ_MRAE01000115.1 GCF_002008345.1 Clostridium tepidum | reverse complement strand
ATAAGCCTTGGGTAGTCGCAAATAGGCAGAGATCCAGGGATTTCCGAATGAGGGAACTCACATGGGTAACCCCATGTATCATGCACTGAATACATAGGTGTATGAGGGTAAACCCGGGGAACTGAAACATCTAAGTACCCGGAGGAAGAGAAAGAAAAATCGATTTCCTAAGTAGCGGCGAGCGAACGGGAAAGAGCCCAAACCAGAAACTTGTTTCTGGGGTTGAGGATAGATCATAAAAGAAGAGGTATCTTAAACGAAAAGGGCTGGAACGCCCTACCATAGAAGGTAATAGTCCTGTAGATGAAAAGAGAAAACTTCGAGATCTAATCCAGAGTACCACGAGACACGTGAAACCTTGTGGGAAGCAGGGAGGACCACCTCCCAAGGCTAAATACTAACTAGTGACCGATAGTGAAGCAGTACCGTGAGGGAAAGGTGAAAAGAACCCCGGGAGGGGAGTGAAATAGAACCTGAAACCGTGTGCCTACAACCGATCGGAGCACGTTAAAGTGTGACGATGTGCTTTTTGTAGAACGAGCCAGCGAGTTACGCTATGTAGCAAGGTTAAGTACTTAAGGTATGGAGCCGAAGGGAAACCGAGTCTGAAAAGGGCGAAAAGTTGCATGGTGTAGACCCGAAACCGGGTGACCTATCCATGGCCAGGTTG
>NZ_MRAE01000114.1 GCF_002008345.1 Clostridium tepidum | reverse complement strand
ACCTGTAACACCCTGCAGTCCTGTTGGACCTGTAACTCCTTGTAATCCAGTAGATCCAGTAACACCTTGTAATCCTGTAGGACCGGTTACTCCCTGTAATCCAGTAGGTCCTGTAACGCCCTGCAGTCCTGTTGGACCTGTAACTCCTTGTAATCCAGTAGGTCCAGTAACACCTTGCAATCCTGTAGCACCGGTTACTCCCTGTAATCCAGTAGGTCCTGTAACACCCTGCAGTCCTGTTGGACCTGTAACACCTTGCAATCCTGTAGGACCGGTTACTCCCTGTAATCCAGTAGGTCCTGTAACGCCCTGCAGTCCTGTTGGACCTGTAACTCCTTGTAATCCAGTAGGTCCTGTTATTCCTTGCAATCCTGTAGGGCCAGTAACGCCTTGCAGTCCAGTAGGTCCTGTTACTCCTTGTAATCCTGTTGGACCTGTAACACCCTGCAGTCCTGTTGGACCTGTAACTCCTTGTAATCCAGTAGATCCAGTAACACCTTGTAATCCTGTAGGACCGGTTACTCCCTGTAATCCAGTAGGTCCTGTAACGCCCTGCAGTCCTGTTGGACCTGTAACTCCTTGTAATCCAGTAGGTCCAGTAACACCTTGCAATCCTGTAGCACCGGTTACTCCCTGTAATCCAGTAGGTCCTGTAACACCCTGCAGTCCTGTTG
>NZ_MRAE01000113.1 GCF_002008345.1 Clostridium tepidum | reverse complement strand
ATGTGTACGCGGTAGGGGAGCTTTCTGTATGGGTTGAAGTCGTACCGTAAGGAGTGGTGGACTGTACAGAAGTGAGAATGCTGGCATAAGTAGCGAGAAATAAGTGAGAATCTTATTGGCCGAAAACCTAAGGTTTCCTGGGGAAGGCTCGTCCGCCCAGGGTTAGTCGGGACCTAAGCCGAGGCCGAAAGGCGTAGGTGATGGACAATCGGTTGATATTCCGATACCACCTATTTACGCTTGAGAGATGGGGTGACGCAGTAGGATAAGATGTGCGCACTATTGGATGTGCGTCTAAGCATTTAGGCATGCTTGATAGGCAAATCCGTCAGGCTAAGCTGAGATGTTATGGGGAGCCAAATGTGGCGAAGTATCTGATTCCACACTGCCAAGAAAAGCCTCTAGCGAGTAAATAGGTGCCCGTACCGCAAACCGACACAGGTAGGTGAGGAGAGAATCCTAAGGCCATCGGAAGAATTGCTGTTAAGGAACTCGGCAAATTGACCCCGTAACTTCGGGAGAAGGGGTGCCTACGAAAGTAGGCCGCAGAGAATAGGCCCAAGCAACTGTTTAGCAAAAACACAGGTCTCTGCTAAAGCGAAAGCTGATGTATAGGGGCTGACGCCTGCCCGGTGCTGGAAGGTTAAGGGGAACACTTAGCGTAAGCGAAGGTGTGAAC
>NZ_MRAE01000112.1 GCF_002008345.1 Clostridium tepidum | reverse complement strand
CCTTGTAATCCAGTAGATCCAGTTACTCCCTGTAGTCCCGTAGGGCCTGTTACGCCTTGTAGTCCAGTAGGACCGGTTACGCCTTGTAATCCTATTGGACCGGTTATTCCTTGTAATCCAGTAGATCCTGTTACTCCCTGTAATCCGGTAGGTCCTGTTATTCCTTGCAATCCAGTAGGTCCAGTAACACCTTGCAATCCTGTAGGGCCTGTTACTCCTTGTAATCCTGTAGGTCCTGTTACTCCTTGTAATCCTGTAGGACCTGTTACTCCTTGTAATCCTGTAGGTCCGGTTACTCCTTGCAATCCTGTTGGACCTGTTACACCTTGTAGTCCTGTTGGACCTATTACTCCTTGTAATCCTGTAGGTCCTGTTACTCCTTGTCCCCCTGTTGGACCGGTTATTCCTTGGAGTCCTGTTGGTCCGGTTACTCCCTGTAATCCTGTAGGTCCTGTTATTCCTTGAAATCCAGTAGGTCCTGTTACTCCTTGTAATCCTGTTGGACCGGTTACTCCTTGTAATCCTGTAGGTCCAGTTACTCCCTGTAATCCGGTAGGTCCTGTTACTCCTTGCAGTCCTGTTGGACCGGTAACTCCTTGTAGTCCTGTTGGACCGGTTACTCCTTGTAATCCAGTAGATCCCGTTACTCCCTGTAGTCCTGTAGGACCTGTTACTCCTTG
>NZ_MRAE01000012.1 GCF_002008345.1 Clostridium tepidum | reverse complement strand
TAAAACTTATATTCATAGAGATTAGTATTCCTATGGCTATAGAAGCTATGAATATGAATATGGTAGCTTCATTATTTCTCATTTATTTCACCTCAGTATGAGATTTAGCTTTTTCTATAAGTATTCTTCTTATAACTCCAAAGTTGTCAAATATCCTGCCTCCGAACACTACTACAGCAGCTAAATATATAGGAACACCCATTTTATCTCCTAAATAAGCTAATCCCGCTGCTAATACAGCATTCCCAAAAAATCCCGATATAAATATATCTGCATGAAAGTTTTTTGCAAGTGATGCCCTTAACGCTCCAAAAACAGAATCTAAACAAGCTAGTATAGCTACCGACATATATGGTGAAAATTTATCTGGTATATTAACTTGAAAAACTGCTCCTATTATAATACCTATTATAAGTCCTAAAAAACCTATCATGTAAAAGCCCTCCTAATTACCTTTAATAGAAATTATTTATTTTCTACAGGTTTTGCATATTCATTTTTATAGACCTTATTATATTTTGACATTTTTATACTGTCTTTCTTTTCATATTTAACCTCACATATACCTTTAAAAGCTTCAAAAACCTCTGGGAAATCTAATGTAGCATATAATAAGTCTTTATTTCCTATAGCCTCTATAGTTATTCTCTTATTAGGAGATACTCTTTCATCGTTAATCATTATATAATTTCCTGCAATTCTTATCCCCGTTCTATTAACTATCCTTATGCCATTTATAGCTATAGACTCAGCCCCTGCAAACCTTAGCTCATTTACCAAATAAACTAAATGTTTATCTGTTAGCTTTTCAGTTGGGCTAGATCCAAATATATCATTTATAGGATTTAAATATATTACTACACCAGGTCCTTCTACATCTGTATTCCCAGTTAAAAGTCTAGTAGTCTCAAGTTCTTGCATCAAATTTTTAGTAGCATCACTTTTGGAAGAAGCTTTATTCTCATAATCTTTTAATTTTCCTTGAAGCTCATCTACTTTTTTTTCTAACTCAGCCTTTTCTTTTTTATATTGATCAATTTCTACAGTAATATCTTCACTTGCCTTATTTGTTATATTTAAAGTTTTTTCTTGCTTTACTATAGATTTAAATTGATAAGATAGCATAAATCCTAATATAGCACAAACCACTGCTACACTAATTTGTGATGTCTTTTTCATTTCTTACCTCCTATTTTTCTATATAAAATACAGGATTACCTATATAACTTACATCTACATATCCCTTCTTTGCTTTTTTAAGTTCGTCTCTTTTCAAAATATTTATAGCTGTATTCAATTTTTTTTCTAATTGATCTGATGTACCTATTTTTACAGATATATCTTTACAATAAATTCTAATATCCAATAAGTTTCTTAAGTCTAACTCAGTAAAAACTATATCAGATGAATTATTTTTTAATAATACTCCAAAATCATTTAAAATTTTTACTGATCTCTCATCTTTAGCTTTTATGGGATTACCTATTTTAGATTGATTAAATTCAAATCCCTGTAAATTAATAAGCTTCATGTTTTGTATATCTTTTCTTTTTTCCAATAAACAGCCATTTTTAGATATTATAAAAAAATCTTTTTCTACTTTATTATAAAATAATGCTTCTCTTTCTTTAATATATATTTGTAACTTATTAGGAAGTTTTTTTGTAATTTTTACTTCTTCAATATATGGGTTTAGTAAAATATTTTCTATTGCATTCTTTTTATTAGCATAAAATATATTATTGCCAATTTTAATAGTAGAAATATTTTTTATCTCTTCTTTAGATATATTTACATTCCCTTGTACCTCAATTGATTCTATATTAAAATAAGGTATTTTTAAACATAAGGTTACTAAGATAGATATTAAAAATACGAATAATATAGCTATCTTTTTTATTCTTTTTCTTCGTTTTTTTATTTTTATATATTCGTCTGTGCTTATTAAATCTTTACTCATTACTATTCTACCTACCTAAAATATTAAATTTATTATTACAACTTAAATTTATTTTAACATTTTAATTTATTTATTTCATTAAAAAATAATTACAATATTTTAAATATATTTTTTTTAAAATATTAGAAATTTATATTTATTTTAACTTAAAATTATTTACACTATCATTTTAAATATTTTTTAAATATTTAATAATAATTCTATACACTGATACAAAATATTTCATACCTAATCTAAAAAATATTTTACCTTACCATAATAATTTCTATAATTAAAATTATAGTATACTTCTTTATATAAAACCAGTTAACTATATTCTACTATGATTAAATTAATAATAATTTAAGAATATAAAAAAATAGCAACTAATTGTTGCTATTTTTATACAGTATTTTCACTTTGCCTTGATATATTAAGCAATATTCCCATAGCTATTAAGTTAATTGCTAAAGAAGATCCTCCATAGCTTATAAAAGGAAGAGGCACTCCAGTAACAGGCATAGAGCCTGTAACAACAGCCATATTTATTATAGCTTGAACTGCTACTATAGATGTAATTCCTGTGGCTAAAATAGTTCCGTATGTATCTTTAGCCTTTGTAGCTATAACTATTCCTCTCCATATAAATATTGAAAATAAAATAACTATAAAAATACATCCTATTAGACCTAACTCTTCACCTATTATAGCAAATATAAAATCATTATGAGGTTCAGGTATATAATAACACTTTTGTCTTGATCTACCTATACCTACCCCCCAAATACCACCAGATCCTAAAGCCAATAAAGATTGAATAAGTTGATATCCAGTATTTTTAGGATCCTTCCACGGATCTAAGAAACTTAAAAATCTTTTCATTCTATAAGGTTCAAAAACTATTCCTGCTACGCCGGCTAATACAACCATAAGCATTAAAAGGGATATATGCTTTGTTCTAGCTCCTGCTACATATAAAACTATTAAAGTAACTATCATTATAACTGCTGCTATACTAAGATTTTTTTCTGCAAATACTAGTCCTGCATAAAAACCTGACACCAACAAATATGGAATTATCCCATAAACAAAGGTTTTAATTTTTTCTCCTTTGGAGTCTAAACTTTTTGCCATATATATAACCACTATATATTTAGCTATTTCTGATGGTTGAAGAGATGCTGGTCCTAACCTTATCCATCTTCTTGCTCCATTTACTGGTGGAAATATAAAAACCATAAGTAATAATACTATAGTTATGAGCATTAATTTTTTAGTATGTTTTTTTATTTTATGGTAATCAATTTTAATCATAAAAAGCATACATATTATTCCTACAATTGCTGCGGCTCCCTGTTTCTTTAAAAAATAAGTACTATCTTTTACATTTGGATTGAAAAAGGCGCTGTAAGAACTAGCACTATAAACCATTATTACTCCTATAGATACCAATAAAGTTATAGTAACAAAAAGGGTAAAGTCTATAGCTCCTAACTTATTTTTAGTTTTTTTCATATCCCACTAATTCCTCCTATTGGATTACTTATAGGTTTAAAATAATACATACATATTTACATTAAGATGCTTATTATAAAGCTAAGAATGCAACTAAACATAATATTACTGTAATTATTGAAAAAACAGATACTACCTTAGTTTCGTGCCACCCACTTAATTCAAAGTGATGATGTATAGGACTCATTTTAAATACCCTTTTTCCTGTAAGCTTAAAAGATAAAACTTGTATTATTACAGATAAAGTTTCTAATACATATATTCCTCCTACTATTATAACTAATATTTCTAATTTCAATATCATAGCTACTGCAGCTACTGCTCCACCTAAAGCTAAAGAGCCCGTATCTCCCATAAATACTTGAGCTGGAAAGGCATTATATCTTAAAAATCCTAAAAGAGCTCCTGCTACCACTGCACAAAATATAGCTAATGTATAGTACCCCATTCCAAAACTTACTAACGCAAAAAAAGTCATAACAAGTAATGTAATAGAGGTAGCCAATCCGTCTAAACCATCTGTTAAATTAACAGCATTAGTAGTAGCTGCAAAATATATTATTATACCTGGTATATAAAACATTCCCAAATCTAAGCTTTTCCTAGTAAAAGGTATTATTATTGAAGTACCTATATTAGGATTATTGGCAGAATAATATCCAAATATACCAGACACTATTAAAATTAATAACATTTTTTGGTAAGCTCTTAATCCTAGATTATTTTTATGAATTATTTTTAACCCATCATCTAAGGCTCCTATTACTCCAAAAGCTATAAAAGCATACAAAGCTACCATAGCTTCATCCCCTGGTTTTCTTATAGTTAAAGCCATTGTTATTATAGATGATAATATAAATATTACCCCTCCCATAGTAGGAGTACCTGCTTTTTTTCTATGACTTTTTGGTCCTTCTTCTCTTATATTTTGTCCAAATTTAAATTTGTGTAATAAAGGTATTAATATTGGCCCTCCTAATATAGATATTAAAAAGGCTAAAATCACTGCATATACTATTCTATTCATAAATAATTGCTCTAACTTGTGAGCAAGTCACCTCCTATTTTTCTTGTTTTATCTTTAGTTCTTCTACTATTTCTTCTAATTTCATAGCTCTGGATGCTTTGACTAATATTACATCACCATCTCTTATTATATTTTTTATGTATATTGCTGCTTCTTTATTATTAAAAAAACTTCTATAATTATCTTTGTTTGTTTCTTCAAATCCCTCTCTATAAGCCTCATTGAATTCCCCTATAGAAAATAACAAATCTACTTGTTTTTCTTTTGCATATTCAGAAACTTCTCTATGCGCTTTATAAGATTCATTTCCAAGTTCCATCATAGTTCCTAATATAGCTATGGTCCTCTTTCCATTTATATTTTTCATTACATCTATAGCAGCTTTCATAGAATCAGGACTTGCATTATAACAATCATTTATAATAGTAAATCCATTTTCTTTAATAATATCTAATCTCATAGATGTGGCTTCTAATTTTTTTATTCCATTTTGTATGTCTTTGTAATCCATATCTAAAATTTTTCCACAAGCTACAGCTATAAGCGAATTAAGTACATTATGCTTTCCAGGTACATTAACCTTAAACCCTTTATAAGCTATTTTTCCTTGCTCTAGTATATCAAATTTTATACTTTCTTCTTCTAAAATTAAATTTTGTCCATTGAAATCAAATTTATCTTCTGTACCTATTTTATATACTTTATATTTATCACTTTCAAAATTTGATAAAATGTCATTATCTCCATTTATTATTAACACATTATCATTACCAAAAAAATCTGTTACCTCCAATTTTGCTTTTAAAATATTTTCTCTAGATCCTAAATTCTCTATATGTGATATTCCTATATTAGTTATTATTGCTATATCGGGTTTTGCAGCTTCTGCCATATTGTGTATTTCATTTAAGTGATTCATTCCCATTTCTAAAACCGCTATATCATAACTTTTATCTAATTTAAAAATCATAAGAGGAAGTCCTATCTCATTATTAAAATTCCCCTCTGTTTTAAATACTTTATATTTTTCTGAAAGTACAGCAGCTACTAAATCCTTTGTAGATGTTTTCCCTGTAGATCCAGTAATAGCAACTACTTTTATATCTAACTTACTTTTATAATATTTAGCTAAATCTAAAATAGCTTTATTGGTATTTTTCACTTTTACTATGTAAGAAGATTTATTTACTTTTTCTTTATCAAACTTTAATTCGCTCACTATACATAAAGCTGCTCCTTTTTCTATAGCAGTTTCTACAAAATTATTTCCATTAAAGTTTTCTCCTTTTAAAGCTATAAATATATCTCCTTTTTTTATTTTTCTTGTATCTGTGCTTACTGAATTATATTCATCTTTTTCTCCAGTTATCACTAACTCACCATTAACTGCTTTTATTATTTCTTCTAATTTGATAAATTCCATGCTAACACTCCCATTTTTAGAGTAATAATATTTTCTATTAATTTTTTATATCATAAATTTATCCCTTTAAAACTTAGGTATTGATATTTTTTACAATTTTTGTGTGATTTATTTATATTTCCTTTATTATTTCTTTTATTACTTCCCTTTCATCAAAGTGTATAGTTCTATCTTTTAATATTTGATAATCTTCATGTCCTTTTCCTGCTACTACTATAACATCATTTTCTTTTGCCATTTCCATAGCTTTTTTTATAGCATCTCTTCTTCCTTCAACTACTATATAATTATCCTTTTTTATACCTTCTAATATATCCTTTATTATAAGACTAGGGTCTTCTGTTCTTGGATTGTCTGAAGTTATTATAGCTATATCACTTAAATCTGAGCCTATCCTTCCCATAATAGGTCGTTTTGTTCTATCCCTATCTCCACCACAGCCATATACACTTATTAATCTTCCCTTTGTAAATTCTCTAGCTGTATTTAATATATTTTCTAAACCATCTGGAGTATGTGCATAATCTACTATAACATCATAGCCCAAATTATAATTTTTAGTTACAATTTCACATCTTCCAGGAACGGAAGGCATATTTTCTAAGGCTTCTTTTATAGTTTTTAAAGAGATTCCCTCTAAAATACAAGCCCCAATACTTCCTAAAGCGTTATATATATTATATTTTCCTGGTATATTTAAATTTATAGTTTCTTTCTCATCTTTAAATATAACATCAAATTCTACACCTCTAGAATGCATATGTAGATTTTTAGCTTTTAAATCAGATTCCTTTTCTACTCCATAAGTTATTTTATTTCCTAAAACTTCCCCTAATACTTTTTCTCCATAACTGTCATCTATATTTATTATTGAATTTTGAGTATTTTTGAATAAAATTAACTTAGCATTTAAATAATTTTCAAAGGTTTTATGAAAATCTAAGTGATCTTGTGTTAAATTTGTAAATATAGCTTCTTTAAACTCTACTCCATAAACCCTATCTAAATATAATGAATGAGAAGATACTTCCATAACACAATAATCTACTTCTTCATCCACCATATCCTTAAATAATTTTTGTAATTCTAAAGATTCTGGCGTAGTTCTATGAGATTCTATTTTTTTATTTCCTATGTAATTTGCTATGGTTCCTATAAGTCCTACTTTGTACCCTGCTTTTTCTAATATAGATTTTATTATAAAAGTGGATGTAGTTTTACCATTTGTACCGGTAATGCCTATTATTTTTATATGTTTAGATGGATTACCATAATAATTAGATGCCATTATAGCCAAAGCTTTTCTAGTATCTGAAACTTTTATTATAGTACAATCTTTAAAATAAGTTATATCCTCCAAAGCCTTCTCACAAACAATTACCTTAGCTCCATTGTCATAAGCTTTTTTTGCATATTTATGCCCATCTGTTGCATATCCTTGTATACAAACAAATAAATCTCCTTCTTCAACATTTCTTGAATCATATTCTATCTTTTTTATTTCCTTCTTACATTCTTTTATAAAAGAATACTCTAATGACTTTAGTATTAAATTTAAATCCATTGTAACACTTCCTTATCTTAATTATTACTACCTAATATAATAATAAAATGATTTTTTATGATTTTTATTACACATTCTTATTTCATTATAGTTTCTTATATACTTTTTTTAAAGTATATAAATTAAATTAGCCACGCTGAACTAACAAAATATTAGCATGCAATGCACAGAGCTCTGTACTACTGCATGCCAATTTTTTATTATTTTAATCTCCTATAGGTTCTGCTTTTAAATTAACCATAGTTCCTTTTTTAACTTCCTTATTTGCTTCTATACTTTGATTAGATATAATTCCATCACCTTGTATATCCCCTTTTAACCCTATACTGTTTAACACAGCCATGGCTTCTTCCACAGTGCATCCTTTCACATTTGGAACAACTACTACTTTATTATAATTTTGACTGTTCCCTGTGTAAAGTACAATTTTACTACCTTCTTTTACCGTATACCCTGGTTTAGGATTCATATCTACTATATATTCACCTTTAGATTGTATTTCGCAGTCTAATTTCAATTCCTTTAATATTTTTTGTGCTTCATCTTTTGTTTTTCCTCTTACTTCAGGAATAGTTACATCTTTTAAAAGACTTTTAGCTATATCTTCTCCATCTGCATCACTTTTTAATGCCAAATAGTTAAATATATCTTTAAACAATCCCTGTGCTGCTGGTGCTGCTATTTGACCTGCATAGTAATTTGAAGGATCTGGTTCATCAATAGAAACAAATACTGTTATCTTTGGGTCATTAGCTGGTGCCATACCTGCAAAGGAAGATACATATTTACCAGGCATATAACCACCCTTACCAGCCTTTTGAGCTGTACCTGTTTTACCAGCTATATGATACCCTGCTATATAAGCTTTTTTACCTCCTCCTTCAGATACTACTTTTTCTAAATAACTTCTTAGTGTGGTCATTTTTTCCTTATTTAAAATCTGCTTACCTTCTACAGTATATTTTTTTTCTATTATTTCTTTATTTTTTTCCTCATCAAAACTACCAATTTCTTTCATAACGTGAGGTTTTATAAGCTTTCCTCCATTGGCCACTGCATTAAATGCTTGCAAATACTGAACTACAGATAATGTATTAGCTTGACCAAAGGATATAGTAGCCAAATCTATATCTGATATATTTTCCGTTTTCTTTGTTATTCCTGAAGCTTCTCCTGGAAGATCTATACCAGTTTTCTTACCAAATCCAAACTTTTGAATATATGAATTTAATTTTTCTTTACCTATTTTATGACCTAATTGCGCAAAACCTACGTTACAAGAATTTTTAAGTATATCTACAAAATTTTGAGTACCATGTCCCCCGCTTTTCCAACAACGTATGGTTCTTTTTCCTATAGTTATACTTCCATTACAAGTAAACTTATCTTCAGAACTTATTAAATTTTCCTCCAAAGCTGTAGCTGCTGTAAAAACTTTAAATACAGAGCCTGGCTCAAAAGTATCATTAACTGCTCTATTTCTCCAATTTTGCTGTAACTGTTCATAAGTTTTTCCTTCTTGCCAAGGATCATTTGGATTATAATCTGGTTTATTTACCATAGCCAGCACTTCTCCTGTCCTAGGATCCATCACTACTATAGTAACTGCCTTTGCTTTGTTATCTTTTAAAGCTTGTTCTGCTGCTTTTTCACTAAAATGTTGTATCATTTCATCTATAGTTAATATTAAATCTTTACCATTTTCTGGTTTAGTGTATTCTGAAATAGTATAAGGTAATTCTTTGCTTTTATTATCCGTTTCTGCAATTCTTACCCCTGGCTTTCCTGATAATATACTATTATAGTATAATTCTACTCCTGTAAGTCCCTTCCCATCAGAATTGGTATGTCCTAACACATGAGATAAAAAATTATTATTAGGATAGTATCTTTTAGTATCGGCTGATACTAAAACACCTCTTAAGTCTAATTCTCTTACTTTATCAGCTTTATCCTTTTCTATTCTTCTTTTCAAAGTAGCGGAGGCTAAAGGCAATCCACTTGGAAGTTTTTTATCTAATACTTTTTCTACTTCTTTTTGTTCCATATCTAATGCTTTTGAAAGTTTTGACGCTACATCGCTTTTAGATAGCTTTTTTTCTTCCATAGTAGTTTTCAAAGTATTCATATCTAAATCTACTCTGTACACATTAGCACTTACTGCTAGTTCGTTACCATTTCTATCTAATATTCTCCCTCTTTTAGCATCAATTTTTACCTCACTTGTCCATTGAGCAACAGCTTTTTTTTTCAACATTGAAGACTGGCCTATCATTATAATTCCCATCTTTATAACTAGACCTATAAAAGCTAAAATTAGAAGAGCAAATACAAACATCATTCTTTTTCTAATTATTACTTTGTCTCTGTACTTACTATTTGACAATTATTTTACCTCCATTTAAAACAGCACTTTTTTTAAATTAGAAAAAAACTCTGAAAAAGCGTTATGTTTTTCCCCAATACGGCTTTTAGAATCCTCTTTCTTAAAATTATTATAGCTTAAATCTGCATATATTGCTGACTCTTTATTAGATGGTACCATTTTAAGTTTTTCCCCTGCTATTTTTTCTATATTGCTTAAATTACTATGATGAACTAATTCCACTTTTAAATTTTCACTTTCCTTTTCTACTTTTGATATTTCACTATTTATGTTGCTCAGTTCCTTTTGCATACTATATAACATACCATATCTAGCAACTAAAATAACTCCTAATATAAATGCTATAATAATATTTTGTAAAGTTTTTATTTTCTTTTTTACCAGTTTTTGTTGTATTTTTTTATTCTTTTTATATTGTTCCTTCTTATCTTTCTTGTTATCTTTTTCTATTTGCGGTTCATACTGGGGTTTTAGAACAGTATTTCCATTGAATCTGTTTTTTTCTTCTAACATTACCAATTTATTCAGCCTCCTTTTGTTTTATAACTATATTTTTAAAGTATTAGATATAAAATTTTAGGTCCATATATTTATATTTTTTTACATACTCTTAATTTTGCACTTTTACTTCTAGAGTTAACCTCTTTTTCATATTCTGAAGGTTCTATTGGTTTTTTAGTTAATATTTTTATTTGTGGTTTTTTCCCACATACACAAATTGGGAAACTTGATGGGCACGTACAAGGTTTTTCCAATTCTTTGAATTTTACTTTTACTATTCTATCCTCTAAGGAATGAAAAGTTATTATGCTCAGTATTCCATCCTTATTTAATCTACTTACACTATCTTCTATTGCTTTATTTAATATTTGAAGTTCTCTATTCACTTCTATCCTTATAGCTTGAAAAGTTCTTTTAGCAGGATGTCCTTCTCTTTGAAATTTAGCTGGAATAGCTTTTCTTATTACCTCTACTAATTCTCCTGTAGTCTTTATAGGAGTTTCTTTTCTTTTTTCTATTATCAATCTAGCAATTTTCCTGGAAAATTTTTCTTCACCATAATTTTTTAATATTTTAAAAAGTTCTTCCTCTTCATAGCCATTAACTATGTCATAAGCTGAAAAATCTTCTTCTCTATTCATTCTCATATCTAAAGGTGCATCTTTCATATAACTAAATCCTCTTGAAGCTTCATCTAATTGATAAGAAGATACTCCTAAATCCATTATTATACCATCAACTTTATCTATACCTAATTGTTCCAAAATGCTATCTATATTATAAAAATTATTATGCACATAAATAACATTTTCATAGTCTTTTAATCTTTCTTTAGCTGCTTTAATAGCACTCGTATCTTGATCTATACCTATTAATTTTCCTCTAGGAGATAATTTTTTTAATATTTCTTTAGAATGTCCTCCACCGCCTAAAGTACAGTCTACATATATACCATCTTCCTTTATATTAAGTGAATCTATTGTTTCTTTTAATAATACTGATATATGTTTAAATTCCATGTATATCCTCCTAATGTAATGGCATTCACACCCATTTTTAATTAATTTTAAATAGTTAACATATAAAAAACTATATTCCAAGTTCACTCATTTGCTCTGCTATACTATCATAATCTATATTAGAATTATTATATTCTTCCCATTTTTCCTTACTCCAAATTTCTATTCTATTTGAAACTCCTATACTTACTATTTCTTTTTTTATTTTTCCATATTCTAAAAGATTTTGTGGTATTAATGTTCTTCCTTGTTTATCTAATTCTAATTCATGAGCTCCTGAGAAAAAAAATCTTACAAAAGCTCTAGCATTTTTATTTGTTAAAGGTAGAGTTTCTAACTTCTTTTGGAGAATTTCCCACTGACTTTTAGGATATACATAAAGACAACCATCTAATCCCTTAGTCAGCACAAAATTCTTTCCTAGTTCCTCTCTAAACTTTACTGGGATTATAATTCTATTTTTTGTATCTAGGCTATGATTATACTCCCCTATAAACATATCTCCACCCCAATTGGTAAATTCCTCTCCACTTTAAACCACTTTGAACCACTATTAAGGTTAATATTCTATATTTTCATTAAAATTCCTTCTATTAATTTAAAAATTTTATTTTAATTTTTAAATTAATTTAAAATATTAATAAGATTAACAGAATAATACTTTATAGCCATATTATTAAGTTTATAGAAATTTAATTTATTTTTTTGAAGAATTTATGTGAAATTTAGTCATAAAAAAACAAAATTTTATATAATATCATATTAGTTTTTAGACATATTTTGATAAAATTTGTCTTAAATGTTTCAAAATAAAACTAGTCTTAAATTTAACATAATAAATATAAATAATACATGTAATAACTATATGATAAGCTTTACTATCTCTTAATTTAAAATTTTTGCACTTCCTTAAAGAACATAATGATCTGGCAATAAAACCTAAAAACACTTCCACTGAATAAAAAATTTATATAAATATATCCAACTTGTTTATACAAAAATTCAGATTATTTTTATATAATTCAATATAATAATGAAGAGATTTTAGAATTCTCAAAAAAATTTAAATATATTCTTCAAAATATATTTACTAAACATATAATTAAATATAATCACCCTATTGTTGAAATAAACTTTAGCCTTTAGTATAATTTAATAGGAAATTATACTAATTAATTTTTTATAAACTCTAACTATGTTTATGAATTGAATATTATAATATTGTTTTTATTAAAATATAAACTAGAATATAAGTTGTTTTATCAATTAATTAGATTTTTTAATTACATAACGTCAATATACAAAGAAAGGACTGTACATATATGAAATTAGGAATAGTTGGATTACCTAACGTAGGTAAAAGTACATTATTTAATGCAATAACAAAAGCAGGAGCCGAATCTGCTAACTACCCCTTCTGCACTATAGAACCAAATGTAGGAGTAGTTAGTGTGCCAGATAAAAGACTAGATGTTTTAGAAAAAATGTATAATTCTAAAAAGAAAGTTCCTACTGCTATTGAATTTTATGATATTGCTGGATTAGTTAAAGGAGCTAGTAAAGGAGAAGGCTTAGGAAACAAATTTTTATCTCATATAAGAGAAGTTGAAGCCATTGTTCATGTGGTAAGATGTTTTGAAGATTCAAATATAGTACACGTAGATGGTTCTGTTGATCCTATTCGTGATATAGAAACTATAAGCTTAGAACTTATATTCTCTGATATAGAATTAATGCAAAGAAGGTTAGAAAAAAACAGCAAATTAGCTAAAAGTGGTAATAAAGAAGCTAAAGCAGAAGAAGCTCTTATGAAAAGAATACTTGCTCATTTAGAAGAAGGAAAACCTGTTAGAACTTTAGAACTTGAAGAAGATGAAGCAAAATTAGTTAAAGGTTATTTTCTTTTAACTTCAAAACCTGTTTTATATGCGGCTAATGTATCTGAAGATAATTTAATGTCTGGAAATCCTGAAAATGAATTTGTAAAAAAAGTTAAAGAATTTGCTCAAGCTGAAAATTCTGAAGTAGTAACCTTATGTGCAAGGCTTGAGGAAGAATTATCAAGTTTAGAAGATGATGAAAAAGCTGAAATGCTTTCAGAATATGGATTAGAAGAATCCGGACTTGATAAATTAGTTCAATCTAGTTATAAATTATTGGGACTTATAAGCTTTTTAACTGCAGGTCAAGTTGAGGTTAGAGCTTGGACTATAGTTAAGGGCACAAAAGCACCTAAAGCCGCTGGTAAAATCCATACTGACATTGAAAAAGGTTTTATAAGAGCAGAAGTTATATCCTATGATAAACTTGTAGAATGTGGTTCTGAAGCCCATGCTAAAGAAAAAGGATTCTTTAGACTTGAAGGAAAAGAATATGTAATGCAAGATGGAGATATTGTAAACTTTAGATTTAATGTTTAAAATAAATTATTAGTCTATATAACTATATCTAATATAAAACTTATAAAAAACATTATAAAAAAGAATTAATTCTTTTTTATAATGTTTTTTATATTATATTTTAAATAAATTTATTACTAAACTATGCATATTTTCGCTACTATAGTATAATATAATATATATTCTTAAAAGGAGATATGTTTATGTTAAACGAATTTTATACTAAAGGTGAAGAAATAGCAAACGCTATAACTCATGGTATTGGTGCTTTGTTGTCTATAGCTGCTCTAGTTATTTTAATCGTATTTTCTGCAAAATATGGTGATGCTTGGTATGTAACAAGTTATAGTATATTTGGAGCATGCCTTTTTATATTATACTTAGAATCTACCTTATACCATAGCCTTCAAGGTAAAAAAGCAAAAAAAATATTTAGAATATTTGATCATTCCTCTATTTTTCTTTTAATCGCAGGTACCTACACCCCTTTTATACTTACCTCTCTCAGAGATCCTCTAGGTTGGACTATATTTGGTATAGAATGGGGGCTTACTATAATAGGTATAATCTTAAAAATATTCACTACTGGTAGATACGAAAAATTATCTACTGGCATATATATTTTTATGGGTTGGCTTATAATGCTTCATGCTAAAAAATTAATATTAGTTATACCCAAAATATCCCTTATATATCTTGTATTAGGTGGAGTTATTTATACTCTTGGTGCTTTTCTTTTTATGTTGGATGACATTCCTTATAATCATCCTATATGGCATTTGTTTGTAATTTCAGGAAGTGTTTTCCATTTCTTTTCACTTTTCTATATGATACCTAGATAAAAGCACATAAAAAAACACTATGAACTATATATTTGAATATAGTTCATAGTGTTTTTTTAATTGTAAATCTATAAATAATTCTTTTGACTTGAAAGAAAGTTTTTTATCAAACTAAGACTTACACCACCTTATACATATAAATTAATAACTCTTTATTTCACTTATGAGGAAAATAGATATATTAAAATGAATAAATATTGAATAAAAATTAACTATCTCTAATTAAATCTTTTCTAATATTTTTTCTGTTAGCCATCTAATATTTTTTAATTCTAAAACATTATCTTTTAAACAATGTACATTAGGCATATAATATCCCCCAGGTATTATACTATTATTAGAAAAAATAATACTTACAGCTGGATTATCTTTAAAAGAAAAATCATCAGATAATGGATAATATTTACACATAAGTTTCTTACTATTCTTTCTATACGAATATAAAATGTTTTGTAATGAATTAGCTAGTTTATAATCCAATTCTTTTGAATAATATACTATAGGTATATCCCCTATTCCCACACAATCAAAATTAATTATTTTCTTTTCTTTAAAATATTTATCCTTCTCTTGCCAATACTTTGATAATAAATTTGATCCTAACAATCCACTTTCTTCGTTATCTAAAAATACTATTTTTATTTTATCTGCCTTCCTCTTTAAATTCTCGTTATTTTTTAATTCATATGCAATATTTAAAAGGGTTATTACTCCACTAGAATTGTCATTATAATTATTTTTATTTTTTATAAACATGGGGAAAATAATTAATACAAATATTATCATATAAGATATGTTTACATTGAATATATTTCTTAGACATCCAATCAATAATACAATAACAATAATATATATTATACTCCCAGTTATTTGCCTTGTATGACCAAAAAGTTTAAATATAAATCCAAGAAGCTTTGGCATAGTACCTGGGGTATCATAGTGAGTCGTGAATATAATTTCCTCATTGTTTTCTACCGTACACAAATTTCTACATTGCTTTATATTTTTTCCTTGTATTATTTCTGTGTCATAACCTAAAGATTTTAATTCTCTATCTACAAATTCTAAAAAATTTGTTTTTTCATTATAAGTATGTCTTATTCCAAAATCTTTAGTAACTTTTTTAGAAATATAATTTAAATAGCTCATATATCCCCCTTTAACATTTATTAAAATTTATAATTAATACTATAAATTCAATAAAATCATACGGTTATAATCTAGTACAGAATAAAATATAATATTTATCATACAAATAAACTCAAAAATCATTACTTTAAATCCACATGTCAATATTTTCATTATTCAGTTAATATAAAAATTTTCATATTTTCTTATCTTTTTTCTATAAATGAATTATATCATGTTTTATTTTTTATTTAAACATAACTAAAAGTTATCTATGTACTTGATATTAATATTTTATAATGATATATTTTATATACAGGTGTATATACACTTGTATATAAAATATGTAACTTGGAGGATCATATGGAAACAAATCTAAAAACTAAAATAAAAAATTTAAAAAAAGAACGAAATGCCATAATACTTTCTCATTATTATCAAAGACCTGAAGTACAAGATATTGCAGATGAAGTTGGCGATTCTTATTATCTAAGTAAAATAGCAAAAAATTGCAGTGAAAACATAATAGTGTTTTGTGGAGTAAAATTTATGGCTGAAAGTGCTAAAATTCTTTCTCCAAACAAAACTGTACTTCTACCCGTAATTGGAGCTGGGTGTCCAATGGCAGATATGATATCTAAGAAAGATGTATTAAATCTAAGAAAAATTCATCCTGATGCAAATGTAGTATGTTATATAAATTCTTCTACTGATGTAAAATCTGTATCTGATGTATGTTGTACGTCATCTAATGCAATAAATATTATAAAAAACTTGACAGCAAAAAAAATAATTTTTATTCCAGATAAAAATTTAGGTGAATATATACAATCTCAAATACCAGAAAAAGAAATAATATTATGGAAAGGTTTTTGTATAACTCATAAAAAAGTAGAATTACAAAAAATCAAAAAAATTAAAAGTTTACATACTAATATAAAAGTTTTATGTCATGGAGAATGTGAAAAAGAAATTCGTAATGCTTCAGATTTTATAGGAAGTACAGGGGATATTATAAAATTTGCAACAGAAAGCAAGGATAAAAATTTTTTGATAGTTACCGAAGGAGGAGTTCTCCATCAATTAAAAATAAAAAATCCAGAAAAAAATTTTTATTCCCCTGGTGAAAAGATAGAATGCATAAATATGAAAAAAACTTCTTTAAAAAATATTTATGATAGTCTTTTAAATTTAAATTATAAGATAGAATTAGAGGAGAATCTAAGATTAAATGCTTATAACGCTCTTATAAATATGCATAATCTAGGAGGAAAATAACTATGGATATTTATGCTGATGTTCTAATTGTAGGAAGTGGGGTAGCCGGATTATATTCTGCTTTAAATCTAAGAAAGGATTTAAAAATAATATTAATTTCAAAGGATAAACTTAATAAATGCAACACTACACTCGCTCAAGGTGGAATCTCTGTAGCAAGAAATGAAAATGATATAAACTGTTTTGTAGAAGATACATTAAAAGCTGGTTCTTATGAAAACAACTTACAAGCAGTAGAAATATTAGCAAAAGATTCTAGGAAAAACATTGTTAAATTACAAACTATTGGACTTAATTTTGATAAATATAAAGGAAATCTAAGTTATACGAGAGAAGGCGCTCATAGTGTAAATAGAATAGTACATTTTAAAGATTACACTGGTAAAAAATTGGAGGAAACTTTGATAAAGAATATTCGTAAAATTAGTAATCTAACTATAATTGAAGATTGTAATCTTATAGATTTAATACAAAATAATAATACCTGCTTTGGAGGAATATGTTTAAAAAATAATGAACAAATAAATATTTATTCAAAAGTAACAATACTTGCAACAGGTGGTATAGGAGGATTATTTAAAAATTCAACTAACGAACCTATTATAACTGGAGACGGTATATCTATAGCTTTAAAACACAATATAAAAGTTAAAAATTTAGATTATATACAATTTCATCCTACTGCATTTTTTAAAGATAGTATTAACGAGAGAAAATTTTTAATTTCTGAATCAGTACGAGGAGAAGGTGGAAAACTTTTAAATTGTAAAGGTGAAAGGTTTGTAAATGAATTGCTTTCTAGAGATATAGTAACCAAATATATACTTGAAGAAGAAATAAAAACTAACTCTAAAAATGTATATTTGGATATTTCATTTAAACCTGAAACTTTTTTAAAGAAAAGATTTCCTAGTATTTATAAAAATTGTTTAAAAAATAATGTGAATATTTGCAAAGATGCTATTCCTGTATCTCCTGCTCAACATTATTTTATGGGTGGTATACAAGTAGACTTATATGGAAAAACTTCTATGAATAATTTATATGCTTTTGGTGAAGTAAGTTGTACTGGAGTACATGGTAAAAATAGACTAGCTAGTAATTCCTTGTTAGAAGCACTTGTATTCTCAAAACGTGGTACTAAAAAAATAAATTTTGAAATAAATAATATTAAATCTTCATATTTAAAAGCTTATAAATTGGAACATGATATAGAGTACTATACTTCGTTAAATAAACAAAGAATTGTAAAACACCTACTTAAATTAAGGAGTGATTTAAAAAATGAATTGGTTACTTGTTGATGAAAAACTTAAATCTGCACTTGAAGAAGATATTTGTTTTGAAGACATAACTACTGAATCTATCTTTAAGAAAAATAAAAAAGGAAAAATTGATTTAATTGCAAAGGAAGATGGTATAATTGCTGGTTTAGAAGTTTTTAAAAGAGTATTTTTATTGCTAGGAGATATAAATGCCAGTTTTTATATAAAAGATGGTGAAAAAGTAATTAAAGACCAAAAAATAGGTGAAATTATTGGAGATATAAAAACCATTTTAACTGGTGAAAGAGTTGCCTTAAATTTTTTACAAAGAATGAGTGGAATAGCTACTTTAACTAGACGATTTACCTATGAATTAAAAAATACAAAAACTAAATTACTAGACACTAGAAAAACCACCCCCAATCTTAGAGTTTTTGAAAAATATGCTGTTAAAATTGGTGGTGGATTTAATCACAGATTTGGATTAAGTGATGGAATTCTTATAAAAGATAATCACATAAATGCAGTTGGTGGAATTAAAACTGCTGTAGCTTTAATAAAAAATAATGCACCTTTTGTAAGAAAAATAGAAGTTGAAGTTGAAAATTTAGAACAATTAAAAGAAGCACTAGATTGTAAAGTTGATATAATTATGTTAGATAATATGTCTTTAAATATGCTGAAGAAAGCTATATCTATAATAGATGGAAGAGCACTAACTGAAGCTTCTGGTAATATAACCATAGACAACATAAAAGCTATAGCAAATTGTGGTGTAAATTATATTTCTACTGGTGCAATTACTCACTCCTTTAAAGTTTTAGATTTAAGCATGAAAAATTTAACATATTTATAATTATAAAAATTTAAAATAATTTAGAAAAAACTGGTGAAAATCATTTAGTAATTTTCATTAGTTTTTTCTAGATGATGTTTTATTTCACCTCTTTCTATTATATATTTATAGATTTTAATTTTGAACAATATTTACAATTTATTAATAAAATCACATATTAATTGTTAAAAAATTAACTTTAAGATATTAAATTAAAATCAAATTTCATAAAATTATGAATATTTATTTTAAAAAAATTCATATCAAAAATATATTTTTTATTTCTTTATATCTGTTGAAATAACTTATACTCCATATTTATAAAAAATAAATTAATAAATTCATTTATTTTTTAACACAATTTTTTTTATTCACATATAATATACTGAATTTTAAAAATTAAAGGAATATTTACAATTTTAAAGATTAATTAGTAAATTTGAACTTATTGTTAATAAATGGTTAATTTCAAAAATTGTCCTTTATTTTCAAAATTGATATAATCAAAATTGTAAATTTGTAATTTATAACAAATTTAATCGGGGGGATTTATTTATGAAAAGTAAAAAGTTGTTGGCTACAATCTTAAGTGCAGTAATCACTTTTTCCACAGTATCTGCAGTTTCCGCTGCACCTGTAGGAAAAGAAAGTAAAAGTGAGCCTAAGACCACAACAATATTTTGGGAAAATACTGATCACAATACTAGAAAATCCACTACTGGTATAGCTCAAGAAAAGTTTAATAGCTCTCAGGATATAGCTAAATTTTTCAAAAAAAATATTTCTAAATTTGGTATAAATAAAGGTTCTCTTAAAAATACCAAAATTGTAAAAGATGATAAAGGTAAAACTCACTATCATATGATTTATCAAATAGAAGGAATCCCTGTATACTATGGAAGAATTGTTTTCACAACTGCAAAAGACTTCTCTATGGATTCTATAAATGGTAGAATTGATACTGCTTTTGAAAATGGAAATTGGAAAAACAAAATTAAACTATCAAAAGAAGATGCCTTAGCAAAAGCTAAAGCTCATATTAAAAATGAAAAATCTAGCAAAGAAAAAACTGAATTATATCTGTATAATTTCGAAGGTAAACCTTATGTAGTTTATTTAGTAAATTTAATTACAGATGATGGAGATTGGAATATTTTTGTTAATGCCGAAAATGGTTCTATAGTAAACAAATTCAATAACACCCCTACTCTAATCAATGATAAAAATCAAAAAAAACCTAACGCTGAAGAAATCAAAAGAAATGCTGAAACATCTAATAATATAAATAGTGTAATAAATGTCAATGGACAAAGTACTAAAGGTAAAGGAAAAACTAGTTTAGATGGAATAGTTGATATTGATTTGACTTACAAAGACGGAAAATATTATCTAAAAGATAGTAATAAAAATATTTATTTATATGATATAAATAATAGTTGGGCTTGTTTATATAATTATCCTAAATCATATATATTAAGCCTATCAAATCTTGTAGAAAATAACAATAATAAATTTACAGAGAATAAGCATGTGGTTGCAGTAGATGGCTATGTTAATTTATCCAAAACCTATGATTATTATAAAAATAAATTCAATAGAAACAGTATAGATAATAAAGGTATGAATGTAGAAGGATTTATTCATGCTGGTAAAGACTATAACAATGCATTTTGGAGAGATGATCTAGGTGCTATGTTCTTTGGTGACGGAGATGGTAAAGTATTTTCTCCTCTATCAAAATCATTAGATGTTGTAGGTCACGAAGTTAGTCATGGTGTAACTAGTAAAGAATCCAATCTTAAATATGAAAAAGAATCTGGTGCCTTAAATGAATCCTTCTCTGACATCATGGGTGTAGCCATCGAAGGTAAAAATTTTCAATTAGGTGAAGATTGCTATACACCAAATATTCCTGGAGATGCATTAAGAGATATGGAAGATCCATCTAAAGGTGATCAACCAGCTCATATAAAAGACTATGTGAATACCTCTTCAGATAATGGTGGTGTTCATATAAATTCAGGTATAATAAATCATGCTGCTTATTTAATTGCAGTTGGAATGGAAAAATCTGGTGAAACAAATAGCAAAGATATTATGGCAAAATTATTTTATAGAGCAAATTGCTATGAATGGGATGAAACAACAAACTTTGCTAAATGCAGAAATGATTTGATTAAAGTAACTAAAGATCTTTATGGTGAAAATAGTAAACATGTAAAAATTGTTGAAAATGCTTTTGATCAAGTTGGAATAACCGCTACACCTCAATTACCATTATAATAAAAAATATTATAAATCTATAATCTATATCAAAGTATACACGGGGCTATAGCACTAAGAATAAATACAATATAATTAAATTTTAATTTGCAAAATCTTAATGCTATAGCCCCATTAGTAATTTATATTATATTGGGAGGATTTATTTATGAAAAGTAAAAAATTGTTGGCTACAGTCTTAAGTGCAGTAATCACTTTTTCCACAGTTTCTGCAGTTTCTGCTGCACCTGTAGGAAAAGAAAGTAAAAGTGAACCAAAAACCACAACTATATTTTGGGAAAATAACACTCATAATACTAGAAAATCTACTACTGGCATAGCTCAAGAAAAATTTAACAACTCCCAGGATATAACTAGATTCTTTGAAAAAAACATCTCTAAATTTGGTGTAAAGAAAGGCTCTCTTAAAAATACTAAGGTTGTAAAAGATGATAAGGGGAAAACTAACTATCATATGATTTATCAAGTAGATGACATTCCTGTATATTATGGGAGAATCGTTTTTACAACTAAAAAAGATTCATCTATAGACTCTATAACTGGTAAAATTGATGCTACTTTTGAAAATGATAATTGGAAAAACAAAGTAAAAATTTCAAAAAATAATGCTATAGAAAAAGCTAAAAATAACATAAAATATGATAGTTTATCTAAAACAAATGCAGATTTATATTTATACAACTTTGAAGGAAAACCTTATATAGCTTATTTAGTTAATTTAATTACAGATAATGGGGATTGGAATATTTTTGTTAATGCTGAAAATGGTTCTGTAATAAATCAATTTAATAATACTCCTACCCTAGTTGAAAATAAGGATGAAAATTTACCTAATGCTGAAGAAATAAAAAAAGCTTCTAAAGAACCTGCTAATATAAATAGTGTAATAGATGTTAATGGGGAAGCTACCAAAGGACAAGGTAAAACCACTTTAGATGGAATAGTTGATATTGATTTAACTTATAAAAATGGTAAATATTATTTGAAAGACAGTAAAAAAAATATTTATCTATATGACTTAAATCATAGTCGTGCTCCTCTAAGTGGTTTGTTCTCCAAAAATTTTATATTAAAACGTTCAACTCTTGTAGAAAATAACAGCAATAAATTTACAGAAGATAAACATGTTACGGCAGTAGATGGTTATGTTAATTTATCCAAAACTTATGATTACTATAAAAATAAATTTAACAGAAATAGTATAGATGATAATGGAATGAACGTAGAAGGATTTATTCACACTAGTCGAAATTTTAATAATGCCTTTTGGAGAAATGACCTTGGTGCTATGTTCTTTGGTGATGGTGATGGAGTAAAATTCTCTTCCTTTGCAAGTTCTCTGGATGTTGTTGGACATGAATTAAGTCACGGTGTAACTAGTAAAGAATCAAAGCTTAAATATGAAAAAGAATCTGGTGCTTTAAATGAAGCTTTCTCTGACATTATGGGTGTAGCCATAGAAGGTAAAAATTTTCAATTAGGTGAAGACTGCTATACACCAAATATTCCTGGAGATGCATTAAGAGATATGGAAGACCCATCTAAAGGAAATCAACCAGCTCATATGAAAGACTTTAAAAATCTTCCTAATAACAAATCCAATGATTGGGGTGGCGTTCACATAAACTCAGGTATAATAAATCATGCTGCTTATCTAATCGCAGTTGGAATGGAAAAATACGGTGAATCAAATGGTAAAGATATTATGGCAAATCTATTTTATAGAGCTAATTGCAATTACTGGGATGAAGTAACAGATTTTTCTAAATGTAGAAATGATGTAGTTAAAGTCGCTAAAGATCTTTACGGAGAAAATAGCAAGCATGTTCAAATTGTAGAAAATGCTTTTGACCAAGTTGGAATAACTGCTACACCTCAATTACCATTATAATTAAATAACTTTAATTGTAAAATATATATTTCAGTATTTCACTTTATTAACTAAATCTCTGCTCTAATACTCCCATCTTATTTAAAGCGTGGATAAAGAGCGGATATGTTCCTAGATAACAATTTCTAAGCTTTATAGGGAATAAAACCCCCTCTAAAGCTTAGAAATGAAGTTATAAATAAAAATATATTAAAATGGGGGTTATTTATCCATGAAAAGTAAAAAATTATTAGCTACAGTGTTAAGTGCTGTAATCACTTTTTCCACAGTTTCAGCAGTTTCAGCTGCACCTGTAGGAAAAGAAAGTAAAAGTGACCCAAAAACTATAACAATATCTTGGGACAAAGGTGAACAAAATACTAGAAAGAATACTACAGACATAAAACAAAAGAAATTTAATAATATTGAAGATATAACTAAATTCTTTGAAAAAAATATTTCTAAATTTGGAGTAAAAAAAGGTACTCTTAAAAGTACTAAAACTTTAAAAGATGACAAAGGTAAAACTCATTATCATACAATTTATGAAGTGGAAGGAATACCTGTATACTATGGAAGAATTGTATTTACTACTGAAAAAGACTCAACTATGGACTCTATTGATGGTAGAATTGATACTGTCTTTGAAAATGGAAATTGGAAAAACAAAATTAAACTATCAAAAGAAGCTGCATTAGCAAAAGCTAAAACTGATATTAAAAATGAAAAATCTAGCAAAGAAAAAGCTGAATTATACCTATATAATTTTGAAGGTAAACCTTATGTAGTTTATTTAGTAAATTTAATTACAGATAGCGGAAATTGGGATATTTTTGTTAATGCCGAAGATGGTTCCATAGTAAATAAATTTAATAATACACCTACTCTACTTGATACTAAAAATGAGAAATTACCCAATACTAAAAAAATTAAAGATGAAACTGAAAAAAATAAAACTAAAAAAATTAATAATATAATTAATGTACAAGGTCAAAGTGTTAAAGGCATAGGTAAAACTAGCTTAAATGGACTAGTAAATATTGATTTGACTTATAGCAACGGAAGGTATTATTTAAAAGACAATAATAGGAAAATTTATCTATATGATTTAAAAAATCAAGTTGGTGAAAATGACTTAAATAATTATTTGATTTTGTATCCTGAAAGACACAATGAAGCACTAATGAACAGATCTGAATTAATATCAAATTATAATAATAGTTTTGTATCTAATGATAAAGTCAATTCTGTAGATGCTTATGTAAATATTAGTAAATCCTATGATTATTATAAAAATAAACTATCTAGAAATAGTATTGATAATAAAGGTATGGATGTTAAAGGATTTGTACATGTAGACAAAAATTATAATAACGCATTTTGGTATGGAGAATACGATAGTATGTTCTTTGGCGATGGTGATGGAGTATTTTTCAAACCTTTTGCTAGAGCTTTAGATGTTGTAGGTCACGAACTAAGTCATGGTGTTACTAATAAAGAATCCAATCTTAAATATGAAAAAGAATCTGGTGCTTTAAACGAATCCTTCTCAGATATTATGGGAACAGCTATTGAGGGTAAAAATTTTGTATTAGGTGAAGACTGCTGGATATCTAATTGGTACAATGGCGAAGTAATGAGAGATATGAAAGATCCATCTAGAGGAAAACAACCTGCTCACATGAAGGATTTTAAAGATCTTCCTGTTGATGAAAATAATGATTGGGGTGGCGTTCATATAAATTCAGGTATAATAAACCATGCTGCTTATTTAATTGCAGATGGATTTGAAAAAATGGGTGAAAAAAATAGTAAAGATATTATGGCAAAATTATTTTATATAGCCAACTGTTATTACTGGGACGAAATAACAGACTTTTCCAAATGTAGAAATGATGTAGTTAAAGTCGCTAAAGATCTTTACGGCGACAATAGTCGTGAAGTTGAAATCGTAAAAAATGCTTTTGATAAAGTAGGAATAACTGCTACACCTCAATTACCATTATAATAAAAATAATATTAAAGCTACAAAACTATAAATATAACTATGTAAAAAATTAAAATAAATAAGATGATTTCTTATTTGCATAGAAATCATCTTATTTATATATAATAATAATTATATTATATAAGTTTATAATATAATTATGTTAGGGGATAAGATATTTATGAAAAATAAAAAATTATTAACTATACTTTTAAGTACCATGGTGACTTTTTCACCAGTTTCATCAACTCATATTACAGGACCCATAGGTAAAAAAAGTAAAACCGAACCAAATACTACAACAATATTTTGGGAAAAAAGTAAACAAAATAATAAAAAATCTACTACTGATATAAATGAAAAAAAATTTAATAACTTCGAAGAAATAAATCAATTTTTTCAAAAAAATATCTCTAAATTTGGACTAAAGAAAGGTTCTCTTAAAAGCACAAAAACTTTAAAAGATGAAAAAGGCAAAACTTATTATCATACAATTTATCAAATAGAAGGTATACCTGTATATTATGGAAGAATAGTTTTTATAACCGAAAAAAATTCCACTATGAATTCTATAACTGGTAGAGTAGACACTACTTTTGAAAATGGAAATTGGAAAAATAAGATTAAACTATCAGAAAATATTGCTATAAAAAAAGCTAAAAATGACATTAAATATAAAAATTTATATAAGGAAAAAGCAGACTTATATTTATATAATTTTGGAGGAAACCCTTATGTGGTTTATTTAGTAGATTTAGTTACAGATACAGGAAATTGGAATGTTTTTGTTAATGCTGAGGATGGTTCTGTAATAAATAAATTTAATAATACCCCCTACTCCGATTAATATTAAAAATTCTTAAAATTAACAAGATGACTTCTACACTAAATAAAAGTCATCTTTATTTATATTTATTAATCTATTTTATAATTTTATTTTCCCATATTTTTTAGATTTTTTATTATACTTTTTCAATTCTTTTTCCATTTCTTCTATTAGATTATTAAATCTAAAATTCTTTTCTCCTAAAAGAATTTTTGTTGCATCTTCTAAATTTTCCATAGTATATATAGTAAATTCTCCTTTTTTTATAGCTTCTTCTACTTCTTTATTTAACACTAAGTTTTCCCTATTAGTTTCTGGTATTAATACCCCCTTCCCTTTTATATCATTTTTATACTTACACACTTCATAAAAGCCTTCTATTTTATCATTTACGCCACCTATCGGCTGAACTTCACCAAATTGATTTATAGATCCTGTAACTGCTATACTTTGTGTTACAGGTATATTACTTAAGGCTGATAACATAGCTATAGCTTCTGCTACAGAAGCACTATCTCCATCTATCTTTCCATATATCTGCTCAAAGCTTAAATGGAAGTCTACTGGGAGTGTATCATATTTTCCTATAATACTATTTATATATCCTTTTAATATATTTATAGCTTTATTGTGTATATTTCCACTTAAGTCACTTTCCTTTTGAATATCTATAATATTTCCGTTACCTCTATAGCAACAACAAGTTATTCTAATAGGTCTTCCAAAGCTTGCATATCCTAAGTCTACTACAGACAAACCATTTACCTGACCAATTTTTTTACCCTTTATATCTATAAATATTCTTTCTTTTCCATACTCCTCCATAATTTCCTTTTCTAGCTCTTCTTTTTCATAAGCAACAGATTCAATGTCTTCTTTTGTTATAATATTCCTATTTTCAGTTTTAGCTTTATTATCTGCTTGTATTAATAATTTACCTATTTCACATTTATCAAAATAAAATTTATTTTTATTTTCAGCTTTTCTTGATAAATATTTACATACCTCTTTTACAGCTTCTTCATTTAAATTTTTTAAATTTTCATCTTTACAAGTATGATATATATTCTTAAATATCCATTCTTTACTCTTACTATTTATATCTACTATCTTATTATACTCTGACTTTAATTTAAATACCTTTTTAAAATCTTCATCATAATTATAAAGTAAGTTATAAACTTCATAATCACCTATAATTATTACCTTTAAATTAGTTTTTATTGGTTCTGGTTTTAATCCACCTAAGGATAAAAGTTCAAGATAACCTCTATTATAATCAAAATCTACCTTATTATTTATAAGAGCTTTTTTAAGATAAAAATAAGCTGATCCATTGCTAAGCAAACTATTAGCTCTTACAATTAAGCATCCTTCATTAGCTTTCAAAAGTGATCCTGCTTTAATTAAACTGACATCTGTATAATATACTCCATTCTTACTTTCATATTCTATATTTCCAATTAAATTATTTACTGAAGGATTTTCTTCAAATATAACTAAAGGACTTTTATTTAAAGTATTATCTACTATTACATTTACTTTATATTTATATATGCATTTCAATATATCCTCTTGATCCTCTTCATAATTTGAAGTATAGTTTTCTATTAAGTCATTTTCTATATTCCTACAAACACTATTTAAAAAATCTAAAGACTGAATATTATCTTCAAATTTTTTTCTATATTCTTCTTTTAAATCTTTCATTTCTATTTCAAAATAAGTTTTCATTATTTCTCTTAAATCTTCTAATCCTTTAGTTTCTATATCCGTTAATATTTCTAAATATTTTTCTGCCTTTTCCTTTAATTTAGATACTTTTTCTACTATTTCTTCCTTTTCCTCTTTACTTAAAGCTTCATATTCATTTTCACTTAAAGCTTTACCATCTCTTATAGGCATAAAAACAAAACCTGTTACACCTGTTTTTATCTCAAAACCTTCTTTTTTTGACTCTTCTATTAATTCATTTACTATTTCATTTCTTTTCTTATCCATACTCTCTAAGATAATTTCTTTTTCTTTATTTGAAGATTTATTATAAAATTCATATATACATTCATTATATTCTTCCTGAATCTCTTCCAATTTTTCTTTTAAAACTTTTCCCATACCATTTTTTAACTGTATACTATAAGGGTATCTTTCTTCTTCCAAAACTACATAACAAATATCTTTTGGCTTTTCTTTTTTTTCTAATTTTTCATTTATAAAATTCATTATACTATCCAATTTTTCTTTAGAAAAATCATCTATTAAGTATAAATTGTAACCTGGTTTATCTATATCTAAAGCAATATTTATTTTTTCAAATATAGGGTTATATTCCGGAGTATAATTTTTCATTTTATCTATATTAATATTATTAAATTCTAAATTATATAATAAATCCTTTGAATTTATTTTTCTTAGCATGTTTCACTCCCCCTTTTAGTCATTAATATATTAATATTCATAAAGGTTTATTTTGTAACTAAAGAGGTTTATATTTTTATAATAAAATATAAATTTAATTTTTATATTTTATTATTTCTTATATATAGTATTCTTCATATTAAATATAAGTTCTTAAACTGTTTTCAATAATAAAACTACTTATTCAATCTTAATGTTTAATGAAAATAAAAACTCATTTTGCATATTAATCATATTTTTAGGGAGCTTATTTATTTAAAATTAAATAAATAAAAAACCAAATTACTTAAATAATAAAAGTAATTTGGCTTTTATATTATTTTATATTAAAGAAGAACATGTCTAAGACTTATAAGTACATATGTTACAAATACCGCTGCACTACTTAATAAAAAGGTTATAAAAATTCTACGCCAGGCGTAGTTATTACTATCCAAAAAACCACTTCCTATTTTTTCTTTTAACTATGTTTTATAACTATAATAATAATATATATAAGATTAGTAATCAAACTAACTAATTCCTAAATTTTCTTGAAATTGCACGATAAATTTAATTATATATTAATATGCCATTATTTTAACAATTTTTACTCTAGATTTCTCTTTATTTTTATTAATATTTATCTAATTTCTAAGTAATTTATAAATTATTTCTTTTTTAACACTATTTTAAATATGAATTATAACCTTCATTAACTTTTAAAATATAAAATTATTCTATTTCAATTATCTATTATAATTTAAATTCACTTTATTTATAATAAATATTTCTCATTTTTAATATAAAGCTACATAAGAATTGTATTGTTACAATATTTATGGTAATACTATTATAGTAATAAACATATCATTATTATATAATTCAGTTCTTTTTTATATGTCAATAGCTTTAGAATTAAATTATTTTAAATTTATAAATACTATGTTATAATATACATAAAATTATAGCAATTATTTATTATTTTAAATACATATTAGTAAAGGAGTTATACTTATGGGTTTTAAAGAAAAACTTGGATCATATTACACAGAAGCATATCTAAAAAAATATGGAGATAGAATTACTCAAGTTCAAGGTAATGTAATTTCAGCTAAGGTTGAAAAAAAATCTATACTTTGGATTCTTAATAAAATTACAGTAACTTTACTTGTAAAACCTGAAAGAAGTAAAAATATTATCAAGTGTACTTATATAAAGAAAAAATGGTTTAAAAAACCTGAATTTATAAATGTATCCCAAGGAAATTTCATACTCGTACAAGGTTTAAAAGGTAAAAAAGGAAAAGAAAATAGAGAATCTATTGAAATAATAAATGTTAGAAATATGACTACAAAGAAAGATTTAATACCGATGGAAGGTAATATTCAAAAAGTTAAAAGAGTACAACGAATTAAAAAATAGAGCTTAGTTAAAACTAAGTTCTATTTTTCATTGATTATATGTATATGATCTATCTCAACATTTTTCAAAACTCCAAAAACTATATCTAAAGTTTTTAAATTAATATCTTTACCATACTTGTTGTAATAATTAATAGCATGTTCTTCCCTTTTTTCAGCCATTTCTAATAATATTTTATCATCATCATATTTATCGTAATTTATTTCAGTGAGTTTAGGCATCTCTTTGATTCCAGCCAAATTTTTGTGAACCATAGCATGACCATATTCTATATTAGCCAAAGCTTTAAATAACTTTGATATCTTTTCATTCTTAGCTAATTCTGAAGCTTTTTTATAAAAATCTCCATTAAATACTTCTAATTTTACAGCATGATCTAATATTTTAAATACTTCTTCATTTAACTCTTTCTTATCTAACTTATAAACAAATCTTTCCTTACTTAAGTATTTTATAGGTGCACCACATATAGGACAAAATTTTATAGAATCAATAGTATTTTCACTTAAAAAAGCTTCCTTATTTAAATTATAATTCCTTTCATTTATTTCTATACCACAAATATTGCAAAATAATCTTTGCATAAGTTCCCCTCCTATGATTGATTATTTATATATATTAAGCCACAAATAAATTTCTTCACTTCATATGAAGTTTTTATTCCAAATAAAGTTTAAGAAATGATTAACCCAGTAATATAACTGTTTTTATTTTGATTTCAAAGTAAAATATGAAATCTAAACCTATTATTTAATGCAAAATACTCTTACAAACTGAAATAAAAGCATTTTAAAACAATAATGGGATAAAAAAATATTAAATATTATAAATACATAATATGCTCTGTGCTTTATTTATATAGTATAACATACCTATAAGAAAAAAACCAAAATTTTTTATTGATTATCTTAACAATTTATTATAAAATTATTCTTGTTATTGTAAATTTGTTATTATTAATGGAGGTTTTTATGAAAATTTCGAAAAAAAGTTTTTTTCTTAATTTAGGAAATGCAATTATAATTTCTATGATATTAGGTATTATAGCTGGTATATTAATGGGCAAAAAAGCTAGTATGTTTGCTCCTTTGGGTAATATATTTATGCAACTTATAAAAATGGTAATAATGCCTTTAGTATTTTGTTCAATAGTTTCTGGAGCATCTTCTATTGGCGAAAGTAAATCTGCAGGTAAAATGGGAATCACAATTTTTTTATACTATCTAACAACTACGGCTATAGCTGTTTGTATAGGACTTTTATTTGGAGAATTATTCAAACCTGGTTCAACAGTTAACATAGAGTCTTTTAAATCTATGTTCTCAAATGAATTTGCAACCAAAGGCAAAATACCAGGTTTTTGGGAAACTTTACAAGGTTTCGTTCCTGAAAATCCTATTAAATCTTTAGTAGATGGAAACATAATTCAAGTTATATTTTTTAGCTTATTTTTAGGTTTTGGTATCTCTTCTCTGCCAAAAGAAAAAAAAGAATTATTAATCAATGTTTTTAATTATACTAATGACGCATTAATATACATTATGACTAAAGTTATGTATATAGCACCAATAGGTGTTTTTGCTCTTATGGCAGATGCTACAGGTACATTTGGCTACGAAATATTAAAAAGTTTGTTCTTCCTTCTAATAGTAGATATATTAGCACTATGCCTTCATAATTTTGGTGTTTATTCTTTATTTGTTAAAGTTATTTCTGGTGTTTCTATAAAAAAGTTTTGGAAAGCTATATATAAAGTTCAATTAATAGCCTTTTCTACCTCATCTTCTATGGCAGCCTTACCTTTAAATATAGAAAGCTGTGAAAAAGAACTTGGAGTATCAAAAGAAACTGCCTCCTTTGTATTGCCTTTAGGAGCAACTATTAACATGGATGGTAATGCAGTATACTATGCTTTGGTAGCCTGTTTTTTTGCTCAAATGTTTCATATAAATTTAGGTGCTTCTCAATATTTAGCTATAATATTTACAGCAACTATTGGTTCTATAGGACAAGCAGGAGTTCCAGGTCCATCTCTTTTAGTAGTGGCAGTTTTATTAGCTGCAAATATTCCTGTAGTAGGTCTTCCACTATTATTCGGTGTAGATAGAATATTTGACATGCTAAGAACATCAGTAAACGTAGTAGGTGATGCTTCCTGTGCAGTAATAGTGGAAAAAGTTAAAAAACTTCAGAAAAAGTTATTTCAACATAAATTTAACTTTAATATATCCAAGATAGAATACACTTCATTAATATTAATTTGTGAAGTGTATTTTTTATGCTATAAAATGTCAAATCTAAACCATTATATTTTTAAATGTTAGCCTTTTATAATTTTATTCTTATTTCGCATTCAGTAGAATATATTTGGAGTTTTCCTCATATTTATTTAGTGTTAGTATTTTACAGGAGTTGAAATATATTTTTTATGCTTACAAAAAGAAGTACTTTTTTTAAAGAGTCACTTACATTAATAGTTTCTAATTTAGCCACTGGAGTTTGTGCTTTTACTTTTTCTATACTTATTTCTAATAAGCTTGGTGCCGAAGGTATGGGGCTTTATGGGCTAATTATGCCTATTTATGATTTATTTATTTGTCTTATAAATGGTGGTATAACTGCAGCCATATCCAGAAATTGTGCTATTTATTTCGGTAAGAATGATTTTGCTAATTTACATAAAACTGTAGAAGTTACTCTGACTTTTATTACTATATGGGCAATAATTGTGGTATGTTTTGTTTTTATCAATTCCACTTATATAAGCACCAATATAATAAAGGATGGTAGATCTCTTAAAGCTTTGAGAGTTGTATGTCCTGCCATGATTTTTATTGCTCTATCAGCTATACTAAAAGGATATTTTTACTCTATATCAACTTCCAAAATACCTGCTACTATAGATATATTAGAAAAAGGACTTAGAATTATTGTATTTTCTATTATAATTTATTATTTTAATATTTCTTCAGTAACTGGAACTGTAACTGCTGCTTATACCACTCTCACTATAGGGGAATTAGCAAGTTTAATTTTTTTATATTTTTTCTATATAAAAAACAAATTAAAGTATAAATTTAATTATAATAAATCCGAGGATGGGCTACAGCTTCTATTTAATGTACTTATAGTATCATTACCATTATGCTTAAATAGTTTTTTAACTACAGCTTTATATACACTATCCACGCTTATAATACCAAGAAGATTAGTGCTATGTGGCATAAATTATAAAGAAGCTCTATCATTGATAGGAAAGTTTTCAAATATGGCTTTGTCTATCCCTCTATTTCCTTCAATAATATTGACATCTATTTGTACTATATTAATACCTGATTTATCTGAAAGTATGAGCAAAGGCAACTATTTTTCTATGGAAAACAGAATAGAAAAAATTATAAAAGTTTCTTTAATATTAAGCTTAAGTACTTTATCTATCTGTGCCGCTATACCCAATGAACTGGGGTTTATGTTTTTTAATAGAAAAGACTTAGGAAATTATATAAGATTTTTATCCTTTTCCACTCCCTTTGTATATGTTTCCATTATAAGCTACGCTATATTAAATGGGATAGGAAAGCAAAAAATACTTTTAAGAAATTCAATAATTGTAGCTGTAGAAGATTTGATATTTCTATACCTGTTAACAGGATTATCTTTTATAAACATATATGGTTATGGTATAACCTTAATAATAACTTCATTAACCTCTATAGTTCTAAATTTTGTAGAAATTAAAAAACATTGTTTTATAAAAATAGATATTCATGATAAATTAATATATATTTTATGTACTGTTTTAGTATATCTTATATTAAATTTATTAAATAATATGATATGGATACAAAACATTTATGTCAGAAACATTTTTATAATACTTTTTGGATTTTTATTAATGTTTATACTTATAAATTTTATAAATAAAAAACATTAGATTAGCAAAATATTCCTTGCCAATCTAATGTTTTTTTATTTTATTCTTTTTCTAATAAATTTAGGTATAAATTTTATTACTTTATAAGGCACCCTATCTAAGTCTTTCTTTCTTATTCCACCTATTAATATTAATGAGTAAGTATATACAACTACTCCTAATATTATAGCCAACATAGTAGCAACAGCATTAGATATATAAACTTTACTAATTAAACTTACTAAAGCATTATTAATTATACTATGAAAAGGTAATACTATAAATCCCATTATGCTCCCTGCTATAAAAGGCCTTATGGCAGGTAATACAAGGCTAAATTTAACCTTTAAAGACTTTTTAATCATTCTATGATTTAATATAATAGGTATTAAAAACCCAACGGCACTACCATATATAGCTCCCATTATATTTATATTTGGGTTTGCTATTAACAAATAATTTGTTAATATTTTAAAACATATACCGATTAGGGAGTACATCGTCGCAGCATAAAGCTTTCCTATACTCTGAAGTATTGTAGTTTGTATCTGAGCTACAGCCATCAATACTAAAACTATAACCCCATACCTCATTATTTCTACACCGCCACCTATATGTAACATTTTGTATATAGGTTCTGCTAAAACTCCTAATCCTACTGCTGCTGGTATAGCTATTAAAAAACATAACCTAAAAGCATAATTTATATTACTTTTCACCTGTTTTTTATTTCCTTTAGCAGCCGCACCTGCTATTACAGGAAGCACTGCCATAGATAGTGAACTTATTATAGTTATAGGAACATTCATAAGTTGTTGATACTTAGCTAAATAACCGTAAAGCACAGTGGCATTAACTTCATTAAATCCGGCTACTATAAGCCTAGCCTTAGTATTAGATACGTCTACTAAAACTCCTGCTGAATTCATTCCTACGCATAATGTTATAGGTAATCCATAATGTATAATTTTTTTCATCAAATAAGCTACACTATATTTCTCATCTTTTATACTGTCTTTATCTTTTACTTTTATTGCTCCATTTTTTCTATGACAATATATCAAAAATAAAGCCGAAACTAAAGCTCCTAATGAAGTTCCAACAGTACCTCCTGCACAACCTGCTTCTAATCCATATTTTATAAATATTGCTGCAAACAATAAAGAAAATATTATATTTACAAGCTGTTCTATAACTTGAGATATCGCAGTAGGTGTCATATTACCCATACCTTGAAAATATCCTCTATAAGCAGAAGCAACAGAAGTAAATAAAACAGATGGTGCTAAGGCCAATACTGATAATTGAGCTTCTGGATATCCTATACGCTTAGATAAAAAACCAGATGCACCAATAGTAAACAGCGCCATTACAAATCCTAAAAACAAAAGCATATATCTTGCAAGTCTAAAAGATTTTAAAGCATCTTTATAGTTTTCTGTTGCTATAAGTTCTGACACAAGCTTAGATATGGCTACAGGTATACCAGAATTAGTCAAAACAAATATAAATAAGAAAATCTGATAAGCAGCTGAATAAATACCATACCCTTGATCTGTAAGTATATTTATTAATACTGGTATGTAAATTAAAGAAAAAACCTTTGCCATCATCCCAGCTATGGATAATATGGCAAATCCTTTAGTTACTGATTGCTTTTTCATAATGTACTCCCCATCCCATACTTATATATTTATTAAAACTTAAACACGTCTTTTTTTATTTTCTTAAAAATCGGTGGTAAAGTTTCTGCTATGGTTTTGTTTTTCATATATTCCAAATTTCCCATAGTATCTCTAAATATAAGTTTATAGGAATATAAATATTGATAACTTAATCCATATTTATTATGGAAAAAACTATTTAATTTTTTATCTCCATATTTAGAATCTCCTATTATAGGATTTCCTAAATAACTTAAATGAGCTCTAAGTTGATGGCTTCTTCCTGTTAAAAGTTCTATTTCTATAAATGAAAATGAACCACAAGTTTGAACAGTTTTAACTTTCATTGCTATTTTTTTTGTATTAGGCTTTGGCTCATTATATATTTTAGATATGTTTTCATTCTCATTTTTAGATATATAAGCTTCATAAAATCCATCTTTAATTCTACCTTTTACTAAAGAAGAATAATATTTTTCTATTTTTCTATCCCTTATCATTTCATTTAAATTTTTTAATGATTCATAATTTTTACCAAATATAACTATTCCAGATGTATTTCTGTCTAATCTATTACAAGGTGCTGGTGTAAAAGTAACTTCTAATTCTGGAGTGTAATCTCCTTTATCATAAAGATAAGACAATACATAATCTGTTAGGGTAGGATCCCCTTCTTTCCTATCAGAATGAACTAAAACTCCTGGCCATTTTTCTACTAATAACATATTTTCATCTTCATAGGTAATCTTAAGATTATTATCTATTCTAACAAATTTCTTTTTTTGTCCTTTAGATTTTACATTAAATGACTCTACTATATCCCCTTCCTCTAAGAAATTCTTTTCTTTAGATTTTTTGCCATTAACCTTTATTTCACCTTTTCTTATAGCTTTATATATAGCACTCAAAGGTACATCCTTTAGCCACTTTCTGCAAAACTTATCTAATCTTTGCCCCGCTTCATTTGCTCCTATTACTATTTTCATGAAAACACTCCTTACAGTACAACTTCATTATTTATATATTGTGCATTCTTATAAATTCTAAGTAGTACTACTTCATATATTATCTTAAATACACATTTCCCTTATAAATTATGTAATTTTTGCTTATATTGCATACACTAACAACTTATTATATATTACTATTATATTTTTATCAAGTAAATACCCTCTTATCCAAACTGAATACCTATTTATATCACATTAAATATAATCCACATGATGCTACTATATTTAATATTATAATCCATAAAATTAATATTTTTGTATAAATTATCTTGAACTTACTTTTTATATATGATACTACATATTTATCAATTAATTAGTTTAAACTAATTAATACTTTTTAATCCTTTAGTTAGAAGGACAAGCTGTCAAAAGTACAGAATATAATTATATTAATAGTAAAACTGAAACGTCAACTCTAAAAGCAGAAATATCAGAGAATAAAACAGTTGAAGAAAACCAATTATTATCAAGAAGCACATACAAAAATATATTCGTACAGATAGATACATAATATAACATCCAAGCAAATAATACTATGAACAATTCTCATAATAATCTTACAGATATTTTTAAGTTTAATTTTTTCTAAACTTTTTAAAACTAATTGGAGTTTTAAAAACACTTTTTGTAATATATCCTCTCTTGTATTTTGGATTGTATATATTATTGTAAATATAATAATATGGAAGATAACAAAAAGGTAAGGAGCAAATCCTTACCTTTTTATATCTATTTTTAATCTAACTTTTTACTAACCTTATATTATGAATTTAAAATATCAAAAGCAGCCCTGCAATGAAGTGCTACTCCTAATGGTAAGGAATCTTCATCCACATCAAATAAACTACTATGAGCAGGATGTACTATGCCCTTTTCTTCATTCCTACAACCTAAATAATAGAATATTGAAGGTTTTTCCATTGAAAAATAAGCAAAACTTTCAACTCCCATGCTTGGCTCTTCTAACATTTCTATCTTATCTTCTCCTATTACACCCTTTGCAGAATTTATAAAACTATTTAGCATTTCATCATTATTATAAAGGCAAGGATAACTTTCCTCTATATCTATTTCACATTCACCTCTCATAGCTTTACATATACCATCTGCTATCTCAACCAATCTTTTTTTAACGTATTGTCTATGTTCAGTTTTCATAACTCTTATAATACCAGATAATATAACCTCCTCTGGTATTATATTTTGAGCTGTACCACCATGGATAGTTCCTATAGTTAACACTCCAGGATCCGTAGGCGGCAATTCTCTGCTTACTATATTTTGAAGAGCCACTATTACATTACTAGCTATGATTATAGGATCTACAGAATTGTTCGGTCTAGCTCCATGGGAACCCTTCCCTTTTATTTTTATGGTAAAGGGATTTGAAGCTGCATTTACTACACCTTTTCTTAATCCTATTTTCCCTGTTTCTATTTTTTCCTCCATATGAAGTCCTATAATAGCATCTACTTCTGGCTCTTTAAGAACTCCTTCTTTTATCATAAGTCTAGCTCCACCAGTAGTTTCTTCTGCAGGCTCAAATAATAATTTTATATTCCCATTTAATTCATCTTTCATAGAATTTAAAACCTTAGCAGTGCCTAAAAGTATAGCAGTATGAGCATCATGTCCACATGCATGCATTTTACCTTCTACTTTTGATGAATAATTACAAACATTTTTTTCTTGAAGTGGAAGAGCATCCATATCACCTCTTATAGCTACAGTTTTAGCTCCCCTGCCTCTTATTATGGCACAAACTCCTGTTCTTGCTGTATCGTAATATTCTATATTTTCTTTTTTCAAAAATTCTTTTACTTTCTCACTGGTTTTAAAAAGATCATAATCTAACTCTGGATATTGATGAAAATCTCTTCTTAATTTTATAACTTCGTCTTTTATTTCTAAAGCTTTCCTCAAAAAATTTATTTCTCTCATAATTCCCTCCAGTTATACAAGTAATAACGAAATTAAATATTCTATACCTTTTTATAAATCGCATTAGCATGTAGAATTAGCTTATAGTTACTCCCATTTTATTTCTATTAAATCTCCATCCTGTAGTTTATCATAATAACCAGCATTCTTACCATTTAAAAGTAAAACTAGCTTTCCTTTAGCTACAGACAAATCAAATTCTACATGATTAAATATATCTACAAAAATATATTTTTCTTTACCTTTAAGGGTTATTTCTTCATTGTTTACTCTAACTTTTATACTGCGTTCCTCCATATTAGAATCTTCTATTTGTACTTTAGCTTCCTTATTATCTATATATTCCATTGTAAAAGCTGCTTCTTTTTGCCCTAATGCTTCATCTTGCAAATCATTTTTTTCATTTTTTACATAATGATTTTCTATTTCTTCCTCTTCATTTATTTCGGTTATTTCTTTTTCTATCAAATTTATTTCATTGTTTATATTGTTTTTTTCTTTTTCATTAGGTTTATTTATTCCACAATCTTTATCTTTTTCTACTTCATCTCTCAGTTTATATATTCTGTCCCCTTCTTTTATTATGTAATCTTCTTTAAGTTCTTGTCCATCCAAATAATATTTATAATCTTTTAAAGTTTCATAATACTCTTTATAATGACCTAAAGTTTCAGGAAATAAAATTCTAACATCGTCTCCCTCTTTAATTATATAATTTATATCTTTTTTATCACCATTTACAAAAGTCAAAGGAGTTAAATTTTCTATAATATCATTTATAAAGAAAGTTGTAGAATATACCTTTTTTATATAATCTTTTAAAGTTGGCTTTGCATCTTCACCATTTTTAGCAAATTCAATTTCTATTTTATCTCCTTCTTTTACATTATCCTCAATAGAAGCTTTTAATCCATTAATCTTTATTACTGCATTGGTAGCTAAAGTTCCAAAAGCCATTCTTTTCATACCATTTAATGTAAATTTTATATTTTTACCGTTTCTTCCTAGTAAAATTTTAGGATTAAGCCCAGCTTGAAGCATTACATCCATAACTGTATGTTTATGAGAATTAAAAAGACTTATTATACTTCCATTTAACATAACATCTATAAAATCATTTCCTAATCTTCTTATAGATGTTAAACCTATTCCTAAAACCGTCACACCTTCACTACCAAATTTATTATTCTCAATATTACAATCTATTACTGCATCTCTATCTTTTATAGCAGCTCTTTCCACAGGTATATTAAGGTTTTCACATAAGCACTCTTTTAAAAGTGGTGTATGAGCACCACCCCCTACTAAAAATATAGCATTAGGTGATTTTTCTCCATTTATCTCCATTATCTTATTCGCTATTTCCTCTGATATCTTCTTAACCACTGGCTCTATAACTTTGGTTACATCTGTTGAAGGAATTTTATTGCTTAATCCTAAAACATCTATATACTCAACATGCTCTGATTGTGAGCATTGTTTTTTTATTTTTTCTGCTGTTTCAAAATCCACTAAAAAATTTTGAACTATAGCTTCCGTTACTTCATCCCCAGCTAAAGAAACCATTCCAAAAGCAGTTATACTATCCTTACTACATATAGCTATATCAGATGTTCCTGCTCCTATATCTATTAAAGCTAAATTTAAAAGTCTTAACTTTTTGGGAATAGCGGCTTCCATAGCAGCTATGGGCTCTAAGGTTAAACTATCTACTATAAGCCCTACTTTTTTCATTACAGAATAAAGACTATCTATAACATATCTAGGAAGAAATGTTGCTATAACCTCTGCTGCTATTTTCTCTCCTTTTTGTAATAATAAATTTCCTATAACATAATCATTTAAATAATAATTTTTAACAGTATACCCAACACAATAAAGCCTACCCCCAGATTTTTTGCTCACCTCTTCTTCTGCCATCTTTACTGATGTAAGCTCTAAACTTCTTATAGTATCTTTATCTATTTCCTTTTCATTATCTATATTTAGCTCTGATTTTGCATTATATGTTTTTAGAAACCTTCCTGCTGCTGCAATAGATACTTTATTTAATTCTATACCTATCTTTTTTTCTAAATCTCTTTTTACTTTCATCACAGTATTAGCTACTAAAGAAACGTCATGAATTTGACCATCTATCATAGATCTTTCTTCATGCTCTATATAGCTTTCCTCTATAACATGAAATTTTTTATCTTTTACTACTCCAACTGAGCCTAAAATTGAGCGGGTACCTATATCTAAAGCGAATACTATATTTTGTTTGTCAATATTATGATTTTTTTGCATAGTATACTACCTCTTTTTCTTAATTTAAAAGCTCATATTCTCTAATTTTTAGAATATGAGCTTAATAAAATTATATAATATTATATTCAAAGATTCAACAAAAGCAACTTTTCCAAAACACCTATATGTGTACATAATAATATCTTCATTTGCATTTAAGTTACCATTTATAAAAAAATATACTATATTTTCTTATTGTTCTACTAAAGTTATTACACCATTATTAGCGTTTACATAAGGTAGACTTTTTATGATATTGCAAATACATCTTCTTCTTTCTTTACTCTTTTGTTCTATATCCATTTCTGTTACCTTATTAAAGCATAACATATGACACCAAAAATCAACGAAATCATCTCTAGTTATAAATTCAGTTCCATTTTCTGTTTTTACTATAAATCCCGTTTTAAAATTTTCTATAATTTCTAAATTTTCTATTTCATTATGACTTAAAATACTGCATACATCATCCCACATTGTTTTAAAATGAACCATAATTTTTTCCTCCTTCAACTTAAATGCTCCGAACCCTGTCATATTTTTTCAAATATAGTATACCACATTTTCTTTTCATGTCAAATATATTAAAACACTTAAAAATATTTAATGTATATTATTATATATATTTTTATACATTTTTCTATTGAAAAGGTTGTAAATACTACAACTTAATATAAATTCCATTAAAATATACTACTTATATTTATATTATTATGTGCATATAATCCATTTGTTACCTGTATATTTCTATATATTATGCATCTTTATCTTATATTGTTTAGATATATCATATATTTGTTACCTATATAACCAAAATGTAACTTTATTAATAATAGCTTTATTTACATATATTATTGTGATCTAATACAAAAATATATTATTATGCTTTTTTAATATAAAAAATAAGGTAAAGTAAATTAATACCTTACCTTATATATAATGCATCAAAATAACTAATTTTAAACTAATCAATTTATCTTTTTAATCTCTTACCTACATATATATCTTTTAATGTTATATGTATGGAACAATCCTATGATACATTTTTCTTTTTAATAATATTACTTTTAGTTATAACATTTATGTCAAATTTTCTTTTAGTCCCATCTAGAAATTCTATCTCCACATAATCTTCTTCTTGATTTTCAATAATCCCTTCCCCAAACACCTTATGAACTACTCTTTCTTTTCCTTTAAAATAGTCATTTTTTAATAATTCCTTGTCTAACTTGCATTCTTTTATAAAATTGGATGTCTTTTTATTCTTACCTCTTATAACTTTTGGGACAGTTAAATACAAATTTTCTTTTGCCCTTGTAATACCTACATAAAAAAGTCTTCTCTCTTCCTCTATATTGACTTCTTCTTCAGCTTTACTATAAGGAATATTGCCTTCATTACAATTTATAATAATTACATTTTTAAATTCCATTCCTTTAACTCCATGACTTTCTGTAGGTATACTTGGGGGAGCATTATAAACACTATAACTCAATATTCAATTTTTAAGATTATTCCATACATTACAATTATTATAGCACATTTATTTTTTATGTGGTATACAAAATACATTTTATAAGTTAAGACACTTATTAATACCTTTACATACCTTTTTATCACTTTCAGATACTTTTATTGTATTTATATTACGAGTGGATTTGAAACCACGAAACTCTTATCACTAAAAATGATAAGACAAATTTAAAAAGAAAAAAAGGATTTCCCAAATTTGAGAAACCCAAATGTCGCAGGAAGTTGCGATGGTTGTGATATATATTCAACCAGCCGAAAATTCGGCTAAGTAAATTATAGATTATTATTTTCTTTAATAGCCTGTCTAGTAGTAGATTGACCGAAATAAAAAGCTATAACCATAGAAAATATAGTTAAAAATTCTGTACTAGAAATATTTCCTTTGTAGGCTAAAATACAAAATACTATAGTCAACATTAAAGCTATTATCTTTTTTATTTGAAAGAAATTCTTTAAAAATTCTATGATATTATTTTTATCTTCTTTCATATGTAAAACCTCCTACATATCTATTTTAAATTTCTAAATAAAGCATTATATGTATTTTGTCCAACAATTCCATCTGCACTTAAATTACAATCTCTTTGAAATGCCTTTACTGCATTAACAGTACCTTGTCCAAAACAACCATCTGCACCACAAGAACCTACTGGATAACCTATATTAATTAACATTTGTTGTATAGTTTTTGTTATATTTCCTTTTGCTCCTTGACGGCAAGTTGGTAAAGAATTAAAACCTTGTTTAGACATTTCTGCATACAACTGATTTATAAGTGGATGTTTCTTATTAGTCGTTTGTTGTATTGGTTTAGAGGCAGGTACACTTCCACCTTTTGATACTGCGTTTTTTATTTCATTTAATGGATAATTAGTTCCAGGACAATTTGAACTTCCTACTTCTCTATGACCATATATTTTACTTATTCCATATTTGTTGCATAGATATTTACATAAATCTACAATTGCTTGTTTTTGTGCATATGGCATTGTTTCACTCATATAACTACCTTCTGCACATATTCCTAAAGTATTACTATTATATCCTAAAACATGAGAACCAACTACATTATCTGGTCTACCTTTCCATATACTACCGTCTTTTCTAACAAAATAATGATAGCCTATTCCTGCCCAGCCATTGTTTAAATGCCATTGATGAATATCATATACACTACAATGACTAGCTTCTGCATGATGAAGAACTATAGATTTAGGGTTGTTACCATAACTTTTATTCCCCCTAAAACTTAAATTAGTTTGGTTAATATACAAAATATCATATCCTTTCTTTTAAATTATTTAAAAACTCCATATTGAATAGCATAAAAAAAGAATCCAAGTAAACTTGTTACCCAAATTCCCATAAACCACTTCATAACTATTGTTAAGTTTTGTATGTCCTTGCATAGATTTTTAATTTCTACTTTAAATTCAGATTGACTTTGTTCAATACTATCTAATCTTTTATCATGTTCCTTTAACATTTCACAATGTTCATTAATCTTTAATTCCATTACTTCATTATTCATTCTTTTCACCTCTTTTAATAAAAATAGGCAAAATAAAAAGACTATTTCTAGTCCATTATTTCGCCTATTATTTTTCTAATATTTATCTCTGTTTATCTTCCATTTACTCTTGTTTCCTTACGTTTTCAACTACAAAATTACATTAAAACAACTATTTTAATTATTCTTTATCCATAGCCATACATATCTCAAATTCATTTTCTAATTTATCATATGGTCTAGAAGCTTCTTCTCCAACTTGAATAGGCATTAATAAATCATTCACATTATTAAATCCAAAATTCTCATAATCTGCTTCATTAGGTTGTTCTCCACCTTCTAATGTTAAAGGTTGGAATTGACCATTTGAGTAATATTCTGGTTTTATGGTATAATATTGATTATTTTGTTTTATAAGAAATTTATTAATTAACCATTTATAAATCCCACCATAGATTCCATAACCTTCGTAGTATGGTGTACTTTCGTAAGTGGCATTGTATTTTACATTAAATTTGTTGTCTTCACCTTTCATTCCTGCTGATGAATTAATAGAAGAAATGTTACTAAAAGTACATTTTTCAAAAGTAGTTTTGCCACTATAGGCACTCTCTAATTCATTTAGAATATCAAATTGACAGTTAATACATTTAAGTGAATTATTACTTGCATATGAAAAGGATGTTCTTGATTTAATTATAAAATGACAATTATATATAGTACCTCTTAAATACCCGCCATCTCCAAATATAGAATGACTGTAATTAGGACCATTTTTTACATTCCATTCTATAGTAAAACCTATAATTTTTGTTCCTACATTTGATATATCTATCGCATGTGAATCTCTACTTTTATTTATTGGATTGTCTATAATAAATTTACTATAAGGTTCAGAATAAATAGTTATAGGTTTTTTTTTATCATACAAGAAAGCCCCAGAATAGTCATTATTACTATCAATTAAATGAGTTATATTATATGTTCCTCTTTTAAAATATATTAAATCATTATCTCGAACTTGTTTTATAGCTTTATCAAAAGTAGCAAAAGGTTTATTAAGACTCCCGTCTCCATTTATATCATCTCCGTCTACATTTATATAATAAACATTATTGTATAACACTGATGTGCCATTTAAACTAATTTTATTCATTAAGATACCACCTTTCTAAAATTTTTTTAATGGAATAAAAAGAGTAACTTAAATAAGCTACTCTTTAATAATTTATTTTTATATCTCCACTAAATTTTACATACACCTGTAGTAGTGTATTACTTGCATAAACCACATCAAATGTATCTTCTTTAGCTTGTACCCATTTACCTTCACCATCATATCGCAAGTCTAAGTTATCTAATTCTTCAACATCTGCAATACTATCTTGACTAAATAGATAAGCAAATCTTATTCTTTTAGCAGTAACTAATTCGTTCCAAAATACATCATTAATAGAATTAAATAACTCTATAGTCATACCATTATTCCTTACACTTTCTACATCTAAATTAACATCTACCCACTTTTCATTATTAAATGTTTTCCATGTCTTACCACTATCTACACTACAAACTATTCTAATATTTTTACCTGTAGCAGTTAATTTAAAGTAGTCAATGTGTTCTACATTACTTAAATTCATATCACCTTTAGGAATAAGTAATCTATCGAATGGTATTGCTTTGGTTGTTAGAGTTTTAATTACCCCATCTTCCCACACTTCAAAACCTTCTACTTTTTTAAATTTAGTTTTATCTATTGTTATAGTATATTCGTTTTTAGTATCCATTTCTCTATTAAATGTAAAGTTAGATACATGATCTGTCTTTAGATGTGCCTTTCCATCAAAAACCACCATATCATCTTCTTCAAAATCGTTAGATTCACCATTAGTAAACCTATTTTTTGTTACTATAACATCTTGGTCTCCTAAATCATATTTTAAGAGATTAACCCTAGGTACTTTAAAATCTATAGTATTAATAGGAATATTGATTATTCTAGGTTCTTCTGGACTACCTACAATACCCATTTTAGATACTTGTTTCATTCCTGCACCAGTAATATCCCCTGCTTCTGCACCATCTATAGTTGTAAATTTGCCTGTATCTTCACTATAGGCTACCAACTGCTTGTTTTTCTTATTTACTACGTCAACGTCTTCTAATTCTTCAAATTTAGTAATTCTCTTATCTACTATTTCTCTATGTATCTTTTCACTGCTCCAACCTGTTTTATTAGAAATTACACTATCATCTAAAACAACATCTTTATCTAAAGTTACATTAAAAAACTTACTCACTAAAACACCTCCTACTCATTTATAACTAGCTGAAAATCTCTTACACTGAAATTATGATTTTCTGCATTTTTAATAATTCTTACAAATATATCCTTGCTTTCACCCTGCTTAATACTATCTATAGTTAATGTGTCAGTATAGTTTACACCATCAAAACTAAGCTCTATTAAGTCATCTGAATTAGTTTCTGTACCTATTTTGATATTTGTATAGTCCTTATCACCTACATTTTTAATAGTTATAAGTTCTTCTAAATCCTGCAATAATGCGGGATTAACATTAGTAACTACATTACCACGATAAACAATTTCAAAGTTGTAAGGACTACATACATAAACATCTCCATACTGTAATTGTAGATGTGTTGTAGTATAAATCACATTGTTGTCCATGTCTTTAAATGTAAAATATCCCCCCATATTGTTGCTATCTAAATATATTTTACATTCTAAATTGCTATTAAATTTTCTAGTTTTTAATAAATTCCCCTCTAAATCATATAATTCACATAAAGTATTTTCTGGGAAATTTTGAATTGTAATGTAAGGATTAGCATATACTTTATAATTATTTAATATAAAATCCTCGTTATTATGTTTCATAAATCCTTGTTTAGTAATAGGTTCGTCAAACTTTATACCACCTATATTAGTGTAGTTTATTCCATTATTGCTTGAATAAGCTTGAATATAATCATCTTGTCTTAGTATCTTCCAATATTTATTTTGTTCTGCTTTTTCTTCGTCTTTAATACCAAAAGTGTGTTCATTGTTTCCTAAGTACATCATAGAATAATCATCTTCACTCATGATATTAAAATTCTCTTTTTCTAACTCTATTACAAATTCATCATAATTAAATTTTCTTTCAATTTTATTATTACTTATTAATTTTAATTTTCCTGTTTTAATATCTCTTGTAATATTACTTTCACCTGCAAAATCAGAAAAAGAGGAGGTCAAGAAGAAATTCTCAACCTCTATTAATCCATCTTTAACTTTTATAAGTTTCATAATATCATCTCCTATACAGAAGGTGTAATAACTGTATCTATTGGTACTATTTCGGATAACATAACTCTGTTAATATTCATATACATTCCGCCACGTCTTATCAAATCATTTGCCATTTCTTTAGCTTCTTCAAAACTATTTGTTATTAATTCAATTCTCCATCCATTATTACTTCTTCTTTGCACTACCCACATTTTCTGCCTAGGATTATTAAAGCTCCCTTGATTATCACTTGCTACCGCCTGATAAGTATCATAGTAACCGAATTTACTTCTTTCCATTAATATCTACCTCCTAATATTTTTCTTTTCAAAGTTGTGTGTTTCTATGTAATAATGTCTTTTGCCTTTTAGTTTGTCTAAATCTTTAATTAATTCTCCATTTTTCCCTTGTCTTTCAATATCCATAAATTTTAAATTTCTCCAAAATGGAACTACATCAAAATGGTGTTGCTTCATATAATCTATAAGATTAGCAAATAACATACCTGCATATTTGAGTCCCATCATTTTGTCCATACTGTGGTCTTTATCTGCTTTTAGCCATACTTTTTCTGCTTCCCATCTTATCCATCTATATGTCCTTAAATAATGCTCTCTACTGCCTTTATTATTCATTTCTTGTATTGTTGTATCTAAATTAAGCCAATCCAATAATACTTCCATAATAAATTCCATTGCTTCTTGTCCGCTTGCATTGGCAAATTGACTAGCTCCATGTTGTACTATCATGCCTATTATATTTACCATATCAAGCATTATTTCAATGCTTAAAGCCATTTCTTCTAATCCATAATTTAAATCTATACCCACATTTCCTTCTAAGTAAGGCATAAAGCTTATTGGATGCTTGTCTAAACTTATTAGCCAGCCATATTCCCTATCTCTTCTATTTATAGATAATGGCTTCTTTAAATAGTTATAATCATATGGTAGTATCTTTTTGTCGTAAGGACTTGTTGCTCCTAACACCCACCATCTTTTTAGAACTTCCAAATCTGTAGCTGTATATGGAATATAAATATTTGTTCTAAATTTATTCAATCCTTTAAGTTCATATGGGACATAAATACTGGTATCAAATTTATTTAATTCATATGCATCAATTGTGTTGTAAATATTAATTGTAGACTTATTTAATCCAATCATTTGCCCTTTGTAGATATTTCTAGCGATATTTTTTCCAAGAGAAACAATATCTTCTTTATAAATACTTGTATCTATTATCCTATCTAAATAATTATTTGAACTTGTAAATACATCTCTCGCAATATTTTTATTTAGTCCTATACTGTTAATTTTAGAGATCTTCTTTAGTGTATTAATATAGAATAATTTTGTATCTAAAGCATTTATAATATCTTTTACTTTTTCTCTTTCTAAACCTGTTAAATTATATTTAGTTAGCATAAAATTATTTGCTTTATACATTAATTCTGTAATAATATTTTTGTCTATTTCTTTCTTTATTTCCCTGTTTAAATAATTATTTGATAACAAATCTATTTTCTTTATGTTATCTTTATCAATGCTGATACTATTATTTTTTATATCTATATTTCTTATTGTATTTATATCTGTATATTTATCTGTTGCTATATCTAATCCTCTTTCTTTAGCTTTATCTAAATGTATTGCGTTGGTTATATCTAATTCTTGTTTTCTGGCTATTCCTACATTAATATTAGAATTTATATCTAACCCTTGTTCTTCTTCTCTCTTAAGTTCTTTATTATTTTTTATATTTATATCTTTTGTTATTTTATAATTTTCTAAATTTATAATATTAGATTTATTTACTTCTTTAGTAGCATCTATATTTTTAAATTGCTTAGTATTATTTTTATCTATTTTTGTAACATTAGTATCTAATAAGTTCTTTTCTTTTAATATATCTATATTTCTATCAATATTATTTAAAGATAAAAGATTTTCTTTAGCTACTTCTTTATCTATAGGTACTAATTCCTTTTCTATGTTTTTGTCTATCTTATTCTTGCTACCATATAGGCCTTTAATAATATTATTTTTGTCTATTTTTGTTTTGGTAGAATAAAACATTTTAGAATCTAATTTATCTATTTCTTTTCTATTATTTTTATAGAATAATTTACTTTCATTCTTTTTTATTCTTTCTGTTGTATCATATTTAAAAGTAGCTCCTCCAATAATATCAATAGTATATTTAAATTCACCTAATCCTACTTTTTCTGCCTTATAATTAAATTTAGCTACATTATAAAAATCCCTTGCATAAGAAAATTTACGCAAGGGAACATTATGCAAGGGCATTTATATCACCTCTTTATTCAGCTGTTTTATAGCATCTAATAGCTAAACAATATAAATTATTTGCAGTATTGTTTAAGAATGAGTAAGGTGCTGTTATTTTAAATTTCTTAAAGTTTTCTTCATCATCTGTATCTTTTTTATATACCAACTTGTCCATGTCATAGATGGTGGAAGCGTCTCCTGCAAGTACATTAATCATTTTACCTCTTTCCATATCTACAGGATGTACTAAAGTAATATCACTAAATTGGTGCTTTTTATGATTCCATCTGCTACCTTCCGTATTACATTTATCCATAAAGCTATGTGTAGTGTAAAATCCTGCATAATGTGGTTGCATTGGCATACCTATTTTATTTGCTACCATACATACATCAGTTATTCCTGTTGCAGTTCTTTCACCAAATTTTCTACTAAAGAAAGGTTGAATATCCGAAGAAGTAGTTACACCAAAGTTATACTCATCATCTGTAGACGCTGAATCTTCCATAGGTTTTAATGCCCCAATATAAGCATAACTTGTTAGATAATTATTATAAGGATAATTGTCTGCACTAGGGTCTCCTCTAAGAATAATATTTATTGCATCTTTAGTTATATTAATCCAGTATTGAACTGGTAACCATTCTCCTATTTCTTTTGGTAATACTTTATACCATGCAAATCTTGCTGGTACAGAACAACTTTCCTCAACTAAATCTTTAATTTGTACTTCTGTTTGTGCTTCACCTGTATTTATTATTCTTTTAGTATCATGTATTTCTTTGCCAATAGAAATATACATATGGTTTCTATTGTCCATTTTCCCTTTCAATAACGCTAGTTTTTCTTTTTCAGATTGAGTCAATTCCATTTGTTGTCTGTAACTAGCCAAATAATTTTGCTCACTGGAATTTAATTCTAGTCCGTTATACTGTTTATACATTATTCTTATAATTGTATCTGTATATAATTTTCTATTTGTTTTCAAATCATTCCAATCTTTTAACTCTTGTGCTGTTAAATTATGTGCTTTTATAAAAGTGTCTAGTTCGTTTTGCTCACCACTGCTTAAACTTTCACCATTATAATATTTTCTAAGTAATACTAATTCTCTATCATTTGTTATATTCTTTCTCATTCTTAACTCTTGTAATTCTTGTTGTTCTTCTTCATTTAGAGTTTCTATATCTTTTTTTAATAGATTTTTTTCACTTGTTGTAAAATCCATCGCTTCATTGTATCTGTCTAATAATACTATTTCTTCCTCTGTAAATGGTTTACTATACTTTTCTTTGTCTAGTAGTTTCTGTTCCTCTGATGTCGGTGTTAGTGCTGCTGTTCTTTCTAGTCTTGTATAAAATTCTTTTCCATAAGATGTTGTAGCTTTGATTAAAGCAAAATTAGTTATTTCTTCTGCTGTAGTAGGATAAACTAAATCCCATTTATATATTCCTGCGTTTTGCGTTATTTCTGTTGTTAATGTTTTTATTAAATCTTTTACAGAAGTACTTCCTTCCACATAATAAAACTTTTCCTCTGTAGCCATATTATCTACCCCCTAAAAATTTTTCTAAACTAATATCTTCATTTATTTCTTTTATTTCTAAATTATTTAAGTCTATGTGTATGGTTTCTCTAATCATATCGCTGTTTGGGCTTATATCTATATTTAGTTCCTTTATCAAGTTATTACCATATGGTCTTTTTTCATATACCTTTAAGTTTACAGGTTCACTAAGTCGCATCCCGTTAAAATTGTGCAAATATATCTTTAATATCTTATTTTTATATCCTTTTACAGAAATAATTTCTGGATTTTTATTGTCTTTATGTTGTCGAGAGTCAAAATTCAAGAAGAAATTATCCTCTTTTTTATTTTCAAAATAAACATGCTTATTTCCTAATATTCCATGTAAATCCATATCCGCTATTGTGTCTGCTTCCCATTGCATTACTACTGCTATATCCCAATCGTTCTTTATATCTTCTACTGTTGGTACTTCTGGCTCTATTACTGTAGTTGTTTCTGTACCTTGTATATATTCTAAATCGACCATTGTTTGCCTACTGTTTCCACTATTATTATTTAAAATAAAAGAAATAGGAGTATTAGCATTTACTTTAAAATAAGTATTAAAATATTTATGCTCTCCTATTTCCTTTATACTTGCATTATCTATTATTTTTTCTTTATTAATAATTAAGTCAAAAGTATCTTCTTTCTTCCATCCTGTCTGATTTACATGTAATCCAGTTAGAAATACATCTTTATCAAATACAAATTCCTCTTTGTTTTCCATTATTAATGGTGGAATATCTAATAATCTGCCTTCATTTTTCTGCATACCATTATGATTATAATAAATAAAACTCTCTATTCTTTTCTTTAGCATATTATACTGTGTACTTGGTAGTAATTCTTTTAAATCCTCTAATAGTGCTTCTATATTATTAGTATTTAATTCTGGATATTTACCTCTTAATTCATCATCAATTAATTCTAATATTTTCTTTTTTAAGTCATTTGTTAATTCTTCAAAATTGACAACATACCTTGGTAAACTCATTCTGAGCCACCTTCTAATATACAGAAATCTACCCATACTACTTTAGATGTTCCACTGTTATTGTTATAAACAAACTTAATTACACCATCTATAGGGTAAAATACATTAAAGTATTTATGTTCTCCATACTCTTTAGTTCTAACACTATCGAACAACTTTTCTTCTCCTACAACTAAATCCCAGCTATCTTGTAAGTTCCATGCACTTTGAGAATAAGTAATGCCTGTTAATTTACTATTAGGTGTTGCTGTAAATTCTATAACATGTTCCCCTTTTATTGCTGGTATTTCTAACATTTTCCCATATATCTTTTGTGTTCCACTTATGCCTAAATTACCACTCAATCCATCTAGCTTAGCACCTAAATCATTTAAAGCATTGATTAAATCATCATAGTCTACACCTTGTATTTTGTCTTTAATTTCGCTTAATAGTCTTTCAATATCGTCTGTAGAAAGTGTTATATTACCTATATCTACATTTATTCCATTTTCTAAATAATCTTTAATCAAATCACTTAATTCATCAAAGTTAATCACATAACTAGGTAGCCCCATATTATTACTTCACCTCTATTCTTCTACATAAGTAATACTAACTACTTGTTGTTCTCCATTTTTATTAAGTTGTATTACTTTTTCGCTCTTATTCGGATATATAGTTTTGACTCTATATACTCTACCTTCTGTATTTCGTATTAATGTTTCGCTCCACTCTAGTTCTGTACCCTCCGCATATATTATTTTTACAACTTTTTTAGTCGTTTCATTTCTTATTAATCTACAAGGATATTCTGGCAATTCTCCAATGTAAGGTTGTTCTTCTTGTGTATTAATTTTATTTTTGAAGTTTCTTTTTCGCAGTTCTTGGTCTAAAATATAAACGACTGGTTCTCTGAAGTTTTTATAACCCATATGTGCCATATTATCACCTCTTACTGTTTTACCTTTCCTCTTCCAATTATTTTTGCCATATTGTATACTTTTCTTTTATCACGCATACCTTGCAACTGTAGGTTGTCCGTATACTTATCAGCCGATATTTCTGTATTTATACCAATTACCAAATAATATCCTTTACCTCTACTCTTACTTATAAGTCTTATAACTTGCCCTAAGTCTATCGTTGGTATTCCAGCAACGGGTAAAATTGCAAGAGATGTACTGTTTCTCCACATATCTAAGTATCTATGTCCAGCTACTTTTTGTCTTAATTTTTCTGTTGTTGCCAACGGATTTTCTATTATATCTAGCCATTTTTCACCGTTCAAATAGGTAGTCATGCTTTCATTCTCAAATAGTGTATACTCCTCATTGTTTTCTATTCTTAAAATATTCCTTAATAAGTTAGCATCTCTACTAGCTGTTTCTTGTGCTAAATTTGTGTCACTGGATACTGTATAGTCAAAATGGTTTTCATCCCATGCACCTTCTGTATATGTCGGATACTGATCCTCTAATACTATTGTTCCGTTCTTAGTTGCTCGAATTCTAGCATACATAGTGGCCACTAAATTAGAAATTATATCGTGGTACATTGTACCTATGTCGCACTCCAGCTTAGGAACAGTGTAATCTACACCACCGCTTCTATGAAAATTACACTTAGCATTAGTTACAACATTGGAAATTATAGAAGTTGCAAGCATGTTATTAAACTTAAGTGGTGTAGAACACATATTTAACATTCTGTAGTACATATCGTGACACTTCAATTCTATCGTTCGTTGCTCCGTATTATAGTCATAATTTTTTATAACTCCTGTAAATTGCAGTATACCTTCAATATAAATTTCGATTCGTGCAAAGTTATCTACAATTCCTTGTGTACCTCCCATAAAGATGGCTGTTGGTAGGTTTTCGTATTGTGCAACTACAATAGCTTCAGCCACGGGAGTAGTCAATGTTCTGTTAATTTTTACAGATACTAAACTATGTTCTAGTGTTATTTTACTTGCGTCACCTTCTTCAAAAGCTCTGTATCCATTTTTTTTACTTATTACAACTTTACACTTTGCCATTATCTTTCACCCACCCTGACACTTCGTGATTGCATAACATTTCTAATCCAATGTAATATATATCTCCCTCTATAGGTGTATCTATATCATATTTATTCTGGAAATAGCCTTTATACTTAGTCCCAAACTCATCTACAAATATAAATCTACTTCCGTAATTATTTCTAAATTTTATAAATTTTTTTATATTACTTTCAGTTTCTTTATCATCTTTACCTTTTATTTGAAATGTTATAGAAAAACTAATAATACAATCACTTGTAATATCTTTTTGAAAATATGTATAACCGTCTATAGTCCTAATTCCTTTACGGAAATGGGCAGGTCTAGGCGGTTTATAATTGCTTATAATACCACCTACATTTGTACCATCTTCATAAAGTAAATCTAATTTAAAATCCTTTATTCTATTTAAGTCCATAAACCACCCTCCTAGTCTCTTAATACATCATTCATAAACAACTCTGTCATTTCATCTTTTAGAGTTGATTTTGTCATATTCTTAAACTCTGTTGCTACTTTTTTAGCACCTTCCTCACTTGCGTTAGGAATTGTTATATACATTTTTACATCTTGTGTTATTCCCATGCTTTTATTACTATTACTAATATTATTAAATCCACTACTATTGCCGGTTGCTCCACTTAAAGCTAAATTGTTAAGCCCTCCAAAATTTAGATTTGACCTTACATTTCCTAAACTTTTAATCTTATTAGCTAATCCTTTAAATTTAGTGTCTATAGCACCTTCCTGTCCATCTATACCTTCTATAAGCCCTTCGCCTATATATCCACCATAACTAGCAAATACTCGGCTCGGTGAATGTATTTTGAGTGCTTTTTTAAATCCATTTTTAACCTTATCTCCTAAACTTTTTATAACTTTACTAACTTTGCCAAACATAGATTTTATACCATTTATAAGTCCTTGTACGATATTTTTACCTAATCCAAAAAATTTCTTACCTAAGTTTTTAAATAAATTAATCCATCCACCTACTATTTTTTTTAAAACTTTAATAACTCCACTAAGTACTTTTAGCCAAAATTTAACACTTAATTTTAGCATTTTTCCTACCCATTCAAAAATTTTAACTAGATTTTTAAACTGTTGTATCCAACCTTCTATTATTTTTTTTATAACCTTTAACAAGTTTTGAAATATTTTAGAGATTGCTTTGCCAAACTTTTTAGCTGCCGCTTTACATTTATCCCAATTTTTTATTACTGCAATAGTTATTGCTATTATTGCTGCCAATGCTCCGACTATAATAAGTGTGTGCGGAGTTATTAATGCGGGTAATGTTTTAAATATCATTGCTGCAATTTTAAGTTTCTTAAATGCACCTATAACAGTACTAACTGTTTTAACCATTTTACCTAAAATTAAAAATGTTGGACTTAGTAAAGCTATTGCACCAATTACACGACCTATAGCACTTTTTATAGGCTGAGGTAATGCATTAAAAACATTAACTACTTTAGTTACAACTTTAACTACTTTAGTTAAAATTGGTACTACTGCTTTTGCAACAGCTATTTGCATTTCTTCAAATGCGGATTTAAGATTTGTTATTGCACCCTTTAAGTTGTTTTGCATTGTATCAGCCATTTTTTCAGCTTCACCGTTACAATTAGATAAATTTTTATAAAGTTTATTGTAGTCTTTATCGGATGCATTTATGATTGCAAGCATTCCAGACATAGCTTCTTTTCCAAATATAGTTGCCGCATACTGTGTTTTCTGTGCTTCTGTTAGTCCGCTAAATTTTTCTCTTAATTCATCGAATAGAACTTTTCCAGATTTAACTTTACCACTTGCATCCGTTAAACTAATTCCCAACTTATCCATTGCCTTTTTTTGCTGTTTTGTTGGTTTAGACAAATTAACTAAAGATGCCCTTAATGCTGTACCCGCTTGTGCTTTTGTTACCCTATAGGCTCTTTATCCTATAGTTCTTATAGTTTCCTATAAGCTCAGACTATATCTTTGTCTTCAACATTACTTGTTAAGACACTGACCGCTCGTGGGTATTTCTGCATACAAAAAGACACTCTACCTGCAGTGTCTTAGTGCTTAGCTTACTATACCTAGTCGTTACACCTTCCTAGAGTTTCCTCATAGGCTTGGCTCGGTATTGTCATATTTAACAATGAATTAACCATTGTTAAACTTAGAGTTCACCGAATTCGATCAGTTTTTTATGCTGCCGATTTCTCGACAACCGGGCCACAATAATCGGTACGAATTATTTTTAACCCTTTAATTCCCGCATTAGCCATTAAACCTAATGCGAAAGAAGTATCTTTTGCTGAAATTCCTAATGCACCTGCAACTGGTGCAACATATTTGAACGACTCTCCTAGCATAGAAACATTTGTATTACTATTACTTGCAGCACTTGCTAACAAATCTGCAAAATGTGCCGAATCTTTGGCTTGTAACCCAAATGCAGTAAGTGCATCCGTTACTATGTCAGCTGTAGTTCCTAATTCTTCGCCACTTGCTGCTGCTAAGTTTAATATACCTGGTAAACCATCCATCATTTCTTGGGCTTTCCATCCCGCCATACCCATAAATTCCATTGCTTCGGCGGATTCTTTAGCACTAAACTTAGTTTTTGCACCCCATTCCCTAGCTGTCTTTTCTAATTGTTTCATTTCCTCAGATGTTGCACCTGAAATAGCTTGTACTTTACTCATTTGTGCTTCGAATTCTCCGGCTGTTTTTACCGCTGCACCTAGAAAAGTACCTGCTGCAATAGAAGGTTTAGCTAATGCTTTACCAGTAGAAGTTAATGCGTTTCCCAAACTTTTTACTCTGTCTTCTGCTCCACCTGTGCCTGTTGCAAACTTTTTTAAATCTGCTCCAGCACTACGTAAACCGTTTTTAAATCCACTCCTATCAAGTGTAAGATAAGCAACAGCTGTACCTACATTTATTGACATATATTCTCACCTCCCATTTTAGGGAATAATAAAAATGGTTAAACACTATTTATTGTTAGCATTTAACCACTCAATTACATCATTATTATTAGTTTTATTTGTTTCTTCACCATCTATAAATCTAGGTTTTGGACTACCTTCCTCTTGTAATTTAGATATTATATAAACACATGCTTCATCAAAACAAAATGCTTCATAATCATTAGTTAGCCCTATTATTTCACTTGGTCTTTGTTTGTACTGTTTGCTTATCGTTAGCACACTCATTATCCTCTGGCTCTTCACGAAAGGATTCTAACTCCTGTACCCCCTGTTGTGTATAATTAAACAATGCTACTATTTGTTCATCTGTTAATTCAAGCCCTACTTCTTCTAAATCCTTAATAGAAGGTTCTACAAGTGTATTTTCTGCCATAATAAACATTACATCTGTAAGTGTTTTCATGTCTACATTACCTTTATCACTTGTTTTTCCATAGAATAATTCTTCTGCTGCCGATAATAATTTGTTAGGTATAATACCTTTTCTAACTAAATTTAAAAGAGATGCCCTTTTAACTTTAACTACAAAAGGTATATCTGCTTTAAAACGTGGTAATTCTATTACATCACATTCTGCCATTTGTTTTAAATCTTCTATATTGGTTACCTTTAACTCCATATTATATTCCCCCTATTATGCTATTTTTACTGTTTTAAATTCTGTACTTAATGCTGTAGTAGTTCCACTTCCATCTAATTTATTTACAGCCTTAGCTTCTGCAATGTATACTGTATCTATTGCTAAAGAAGTAGGTACAAATGTTACTATTTTCTTAGTAGCATCTATTGTTACATTACCATCTACCACACTATTATCAGATTTTCTTCTTACACTAAAATTGGTCTTGGTTACATCATCTTGATTTATAGCTTCTGTAAATGTCCATACCACTCTATTAGTTATTTCTACTCCTACATCTGTATTTGTATCTGTTATAGTTCCACCTTCTACTCCTATTTTTTCAATTGGTATAATTGGTTCATCTTGAGTTGGTTCTGTTGGTAAAGTGTTCATAAATTCTATTTCTACTGGCTTTTCATTTCTGAATGGAATTGATTCTGCTTCATATTCTGGCACTAAAAACTCACCGTCTTTAACCTTATATTTAGCTGGTTTACCTTTACAATGTTTGTATGTGAATTTAGCATATCCAGTTGTTCTTGAATAATCTTTTTCCTCTGTAAATATTTCCATGGTAAATGGATGTCTATCTACTGTAACACCTGCTTCTGTACCACAATACTTATTTCCTTCTATAGTTCCACCATCTATTAAAGCCATAGTTTGCATATTGAATAAGTTATCTTTAAGTTTTAACTTATATCCTATTACAATATCTTCTGTTTCATTTATTCCATATATCTTATTCTTTACCCTTAATATATCCCTTTTACCCTCTGATTTTATAGGCTCTATATCTATTTCATCAGAAGTTTCAATTGTATGTGTTATATTTGTAACTTCATCGATGAAATTAACCTTTATTACATTAACTAAAGTTTTACCTTCCATATTATCTACCTCACTTTTTTATATTTTTAATCTATGAAATACTTGGTATTCCACACTTTGCCCATATGCTTGTATTTCTTCAAAAAACATAATAGGACTTATATTACCTGTTGGTCTTAAAAAATCTATTTCATTCAAAGATTCTTTTACATTATCTATAAAAAATTCTAATTGACTATATTTGTCTTTTGGATAATAGCAAAATATCTGCATTAAACTATATCCATTAACATTTCCATTAGTTGCATATTGCCCACTTTCTTTTATAACTACATATCCTTCTGTACATTTGTCTCTATTTTGCATAGGTGCAAATACTTTAAATCCCTTATTTTTCAAATGTATATAGATCTGTTGATAATGTGATTTTGGTTTAACGTTACTTTTTAATCCATCATTTTTATACTTAAAGGTAGCCATTCCACCACCTCCTAGTCTATTTTAAATCCTTCTAGTATTTCCTTACTTAGTTTATTTACAGTAGGTTCAAGAATAGCATATTTACCATCATTTTTATATTCCAAATATGGAGAATATTCCATATTACCACTTATATAAATATTTACTTTATCACCTTCCCACTCTTTACCACCTTTTAATGTTCTTCTTGCTTGTCCTGTCTGATTTTCCCAAGGTGCATTTTGTTTTGCATATGCTTCCATCTTCATACCACTTTTTTCTGCGTATTTATCTAATTTTTCTGTAGTATCATTTGTTAATTTTTCTAATCCTTCTACTACATTTTCAAAATCAATTTTAAAGTCCAAAATATCACACCCTTTCTAGTGTTAGGTCTAAATATATATCTATTACATTTTGTATATTTACAATTCTAAATTTAACATCATTTAAATAAAAATAATCATCTTGTTTTATTTTTAAACTATTATCATTTATCATTACAGATAGCATTTCATTGTAATTTTTATTAATTGCTCCGGCATCTGTATAATTTATTGCAATTAAATTTTTACCCAAAGAATAATATCCTTCTATCTCTGTTACATATAAATCTTCTTCTTTTTCTCCATAATCATTTGTACCAGTTCTAAATACGCGAACATCTTGCATATAAGGCTTAAAAGCATTATAAATTTCTCTTTTTGTCTTAATTTTATTCATTTATAACATCCTCAAACGTATATATTTATTTAAAGATTTATATATATTAGAAGGATAATCTGTATTAAATTCTATATCTACATCTTTTATTTTTCTTCTTTTAGTACCTGCGTCATTAAGATTAAATTCAATCATTTTACACATAGTCATTTCTAATCCTGTTGGTATTTCTTCATCTTTAGGCAAATTTATATAGTCTCTAACAAAATCTTCAATAATAGGTATCATTGTTTCAATATAACTATTTAGACTTTCCTCGTTTTCCAGTTGTAGTAGTGTCTTTACTTTTTGTAGGCTTAGCATCCTTCACCACCTCTTTTTTCTTAACTTCATTATTATGGTATCTTCTTAACATCATATATTACACCTCCAAATATAAAAGAAAGATAGGGGAAATCCCTATCTAACTATGCTGTTTTCAATACTATTTTTATAGCTTTAGATTCATCGAATAAATAAGCTCCATAATGTTCATCTGCTGTAATTACAGTAGTTTTTCTTAATATATCTCTATCACTTTCAACAATTACATCACGTTTCATAAATATAGCCAAAGCCCCAGCCTTTACTATATACGCTGTTCCTTCTGTTACTTTATTACTTCTTACTATTTGTGCTCCTAATACAGAACCATAAGTACCATTCACTATTATATTATCACCTAAATCAGAAGCTCTTTCCCATTCTTTTCCTACTGCCTTTCTTAATTTACTTGCGTCTTTTGGATTCATGATTATTACTTTAGCTTCATCCTCTTCATCGGCAAATAGGTCTAAAGCATCGGATATTGTATCGATGTTAAATGCTGTTGCGGTATTAAAAGTTAAAGGTGCTTTATCTAGTGCTTCTAAACAATCATTATCAATCTTATTAGCTATAGACATTAATAGTTGTTTATTAGCTTCTCCGATTGGGTCTCCGTACCCACTTAGAACTGCTTCATCTGTAATTTCTACCCCCTTGCCTGCTTTCTTAATTGTAAATTTTGCACTAGATGTTTCTAGTAAACTAAGGTCGATAGCTTCACCTTCTGCTACATCTGCCGCATCTCCAATATATTTAAATTTTGGAACGGTTACAGTATTGCCAGGTTGTCCTACTAATGTGTTATCAATTTTTGCTAAAGGTGCAAATCTTATTGCTTTCTCTAATTTTGCAGAAATCATATCTGCCATTACTTCTGGATTAATCATATTTGTTAATTGTGTTGTATTAGCCATATTATCTACCTCATTTTTATCATTTTATAGTAGGCATTGTTTAATGTCTATTCAGCCTTTTACAAGACAATAAAAAATAGCTAGTAGGCTTTATATCATTTCAAGACCTTCACTAACTACTTTGTTAATTCTTTATATAATTCTGGTTGCTCGTTATAAATCTTCATTCTTTCAGAATATCCTAAACTATTAAACTCATCTTTAGTAATAGTTATATTTGTAGTATTACCAGCTTTAGGTGTATTACCTTTTAACTTTTCATTGACTGCTTTTTCTATAGCTTGTTGCCATTCTACTTCAAAAGTTTTAATATTATTTAAAGCAGTTTCAGCATCATCAGCTATAAGATATTTGCTAAATTCTACAGGTAATCCTTTAGAACTCATTTGTTTTATAACTTCAAGTTCCATCTTTTCTCTTTGGTATTGTTTTCTTTCTTCCTCAAACTTAGCTTTTTCCTTGTCAAATAAAGCTTGTTGTCTTTCAGCTTCACTCATTTTTGCAAGTTTTTCAGCTTCTTGTCTTTCCTCATCAGCTTTTTTTAATGCACGTGCTAATCTTTTTTCTATAATTTTGTCTAATTCTTCCTGTGTAAATGTCTTTTCTTGCTTATCTTCTTTATTATCTGTTGCAACATCTTTATTAGTAGTATCCTTTTTTGTAGAATCTACTGCACTAGATTCTTTATTATCTATATCAGTATTTGTATTTGTATCTAAATTTTTATTATCTTCCATATTATTACCTCCCGTTTAAAGTCCGTATGACTAATTATTTTTTATCCATATTTCTTTAAAGTCTAATAAGTAAAAGACTATTCAATTACAGGTATCCAACAACATCTGCAATTTGAATGATTAGGATTATTAGGTTCTTTACCTATAATAAACTCTTGTCCATGTAAACTTCCACAAGTTAGGCAAGTTCTTTCATCTTCACTAGCCCACCACATAACTTTTTCCACTACTCCACTTTCTTTGTATCTATCTATTGTAGCAGTATTGACAATGTGTGCGGCTTCTGTTCTTATTAACCTTAAAGCTTCATAAGCTCCACTATCCATTTTATTTTTAAGTTCTTTAGATAATGTTATTAAGCTTGTACCTTGTACTAATCCTTTTGTTAAAGTTTCATCTAAATTAAATAATAACTTATCTTTATTTTTCCATATTCTACTTGAATAATCTGCACCAGACCAAGGATATTGAAGTATTTTATCTACAGTTGCTTTATCTACTTTATTAAATTCTATATCTAATTTTACATTTAATTCTTTAGCAACTCTTTCAGATGCTTCAATATAATTATTGCTTAAAGAGTCATCAAAAAACTTTTGTTCTGTATTACCTAAATTCTTAACTATTTGTTCTAGTTGCTTCTCTACTTTATTAAGCCTATTATATTTATAAGATTGGGTTAAACTAGGATTATCTCCCATCTTTTCATATAAATTATATATTTCTACTTTTATATCTCTTAATGCTTTTTTATATCCTTGTAGCAATACAACATTCTTTTTTTCTTGTGCATTATAAATATCTTGCATTATTCTACTTATTCTCTGTTCCCAATACTCTTTATTGTTCATCTACATCACCATCTGGAATTAAATCTAAATTAAAAGTATCTTTTTCAGCTTCTATTTGTTCCATTTCTTTGTCTACGTCTTCTATTCCAATCTCTGTTAATAATGTTTTCTTACTTACAGTTCCACTCATTTTTACAACATCATCCGCAGTTTCATATAAACCAGTTGGCAAATTCTTGTGAAAATGGATGCTTATATCTTTATAATTAAAATTATAACCTTTTAAATTTAATATATTAGTTATTAATCTAATTCTAGTTTGTATTCCCTTATAGAATTTTCTTTCTTTATTAATAATTATGTCACTTGCAGTAAACATTTTAGTTCTTAATGCACTACCAGATACATTAGAATTAATTTCTTTTGATAGGTCTGGAACATAACTCATTTTGTGAATGTCTTCTGCTAAATTATTTCTGTGGTTATTTACTACTTGGTCATTAATTTGTTTTGTAATAAATTTAGCATCTCCACCCGCAGGAAATATAATAACTCTATCTTCTTTCATTGTTTTTATATCATCGCCTGTAGTACCCTCTGCACCACTTATACCTAAATAACAATTACTAAAGTATTCAATATCATTAGATATATCTGCAAAATTTTTATTATACATATCATTTAATGTGATAATATTTTCAAAATCTCCACGTCTATATCTATTATTAGGAAACTCTATAATAGGTACTTCTTTAAAATAATGTTCTTCTACACCATCAAATGTTATAGTATCTTCATCTTTTGTATAATGATATATATTTGTTTTTGTATATATTTCAATTTTTATTATATCCTCATCATTTATGTAATTATGTATTTTATAATATCTTATAGCTGCACAAGGTATGTTTTTTACGGTTGTATCATAAATCATTATTACAGAATCTGTGTCTAAACAATCAAAACATATCTTACCTTCTTCATCAAGGTAAACTAATTCAAAACTTTGTCCTTTGATTGAAGATTTATGTGCCAAATCATGGTTTTCTGTTTGTTCATCATTATCTTTAAATATTTCTTCTAGTATGGTAAGATATTCTTTATTATTAGAAGTGTAACTAACAGGTTTACCAATAAAAAATCCTGTTAGTGTATCTGTTATATATGAACAGAAATTTGATACAGGCTTATTATTTGGTTTATCTGGGTCATTTATTGTTCTTTTTAATATTTCATGTTTTCCTCTATAATAATTATCTAATTTTTTAAATCTATCATTAACTATAGGTTCATGTATTTTTAATAATTTATTTATTAATTCTTCATTAATATCTTTATCTGTAATATCCATCATTATTTTTACATTATCTATCATTCTTTCACTCCTCTCTAAATTCCGGGTATTTTAATAGAAGTTATTTTATTTATTGGTTTGCAACCATCTCCAAAGTTTTCACATAGTGCAGTTAAAGCATCAGGAGCATCATCATGGGAATTTTTACCACTCTTACTAAATGTAATTATAGCTTCCCAAAATTCTTCAAATCTTTCTTTAACATTTATAGGAAAGAATACATTTTCTTCTATCCAACTTGAAGCCATTAATATTCTAGTTTGCTTATTCTTAGTCTGTTGTTTCCATCTAATTACAGTACGATTAGTATTATATTTTTCTAATAATAAATCTTGTAATCTTCTAGCAAATCCTTTACCCCCATTGTTAGCTTCTACAATACATACATTTACTTTATTTCTATATAATAAATCTGTAACTAAATTTTCTGTTATTTCCATACGTTCTTGAGTATAAACAACATCTAATATGTAAAGTTGATGATTATAAACTCCTGCTACAATAGCACAAAGATAGTCTTTTCCTGTGTCTGCTGTATCTACAAAACAAACTATCTGTTCAAATAGGCTATTACCTTTATCATCAACTGGTATATTTTCATATTTTTTAAGATTTTGATACAATGCACCTTTCATGTCTATGCAAATTTGATTGTAATTTGCCATAAATATAAGGTCTGACATTGATTTTTTAAGCATTAAGTATTTTTCATAATTAAGAATACTAGAACATAACATTTTATCGTTACCTTTTCTAGTTTCATCATAAGCTTTTAAATTTACTTCATACCAATTATCCTTATCTGCACTTAAAACTCTACCTATTAAATCTTTTTTATTCCATCTAGTTTGAATGATTATAGTTATTCCATCACCTTCAACCCTTGACATTAGAGTATCTGTATATTGGGTATAGATATTATCTAAAACATTATCGTTCAAGGCTTCTTCAGCATTTTTAATAGGGTCATCTATAATTAATAAATTACAACCTCTACCAGTAAATGAAGAACCAAAACCTCCACCATAGTAACTATTATATCCTCCCTCTATTGTCCAATCGTTAACTGCGGAATTACCTTTTTTAATAACTGTTTCGGGAAATATATCCGAATAGATTATTTTAGAATTACCGTTTTTAGGTTCGGAAATTAAATCTCTACAGTTTCTAGAAAATATAGTACCTATGCTTTCGTTATAGGATGCTGTCATTATAGAATTTTGCTTATCTATACCCAAACACCATGCAGTAAATAGTCCTATAGTTCTACTTTTGCCATGTCTTGGAGGTAAGGATAATGCTAAATTACGGTATGGCTTATTTGTTTTAGGATTAATTAATTTACCTTCATAGATTTTTTGTAATGTGTTACATAGATTTTTTAAATATGTACGGTCTTCTTTGTAAAAGTCTGGAGCAATAGTTTTACAAAAAATCCAAAATGATTCTCGGCTTTCTAATATAGCTTTTTGCTTTAGTAGTTCTAATATTTTACGTTTCCTTGTTAATTCATCCACCATACCACCTCCCTTGAATATATTTGAAAATTTGAAAATTTTTTTGTTGACTTGTGCGTGGGGAATTTTCCCTATATTGAAGGTACCCCCCTATGGAATTACATAAAAAAAGATAGATATTATTTATCTACCTTCTACTTTCTAAAATTCTTCATTGCCTCTTCCAGTTCTGTATCTACTATATGTGTGTATATAGCAGTTGTCCTTATATCCTCATGTCCCATAGCCTTCTGTACTATTCTAAGATTATTTGTAGCTCTTAATAAATCTGTTGCAAATGTATGTCTTAGCGTGTGCGGACTTACATTCTTGGTTATTCCAGCTTTATTAGAATAGTTTACTATCATTTCTCTTACATCTCTACCTACTAATTGTTTACCTTTATTATTAGTAAAAACATATTCACATTTAATATTTAATTTATTATGTTGTTTTTCCTTCCATGATATTAATTTAGTAATAGTATTTTCATTTATATATAATATTCTATCCTTAGAACCTTTGCCTTCAACTACTTTTAATTGCCCTGTCATTAAATTAATATCATTCCATTTTAAATTAATCATTTCTGATAATCTTAATCCTGTAGCTAAAAATAACTCTACCATCATTTTATTTCTACAACTAGTCCAATATCTAGTATTAAATATATTTATAAGAGCTTCTTGTTCTTCTTTAGTTAAAAATTCTGGTATTTTTCTTTTAGCCATAATAATTCCACCTTTTCATAATAATTATAGTTTCCACCTAAAATACGGATTATAGGTGGTTATTCACTACAATTATTATTATATACTTATCTTTTAATAAAATCAAGTATAATCGGTGGTTATTCACATTAAAATTTTAATTTTAATAACTTTTATTCTTCTGTATCTTCTATATTAACGCCAAGTTCTTCTAATTGTTTGTCTATATCTTCCTTAGATATATCTGTTTCTTTATTAGTTGTTACTATCTCTTGCTGGTCTTTCCAACCAAACAGATTTTTAAGTGCAAAAATTCCACCAGTAGTTTTAGCTCTATCGTATAATCGTTCTTCATAATTCATCTCTATAAATCTTTTGGCATCTTTTAACAAGTCTACATATTGTTTCTTTTCCTCATCACTACATCTTTTTAACCAATTATTGTCTTCGCAGTTCTCATAATTTTGTAATGTTTGTTTGCTACATCCTAAATACCAAGCCAAACCAGTTACAGTTATATTCATATCATTTTCTTTAGTCCAATCAAAGTATTCGAGTATTTTTTCTTGTAATTCTTTTGGGTTATTCCATTTTAAAGGTTGTCCAACTTTTCTTTCTTTAGACATATCTTTCACCTCCTTAGCTTATGTTTTTATATGTTTTACCATATTTAATGTTTTTTACAACATCTAATCCTATATGTAATTTTCTACTTATCTCTGTATTTCCATAACCTTTTTTAATTAACTCTCTTATTTCTAATACTTCTTCTTTACTTAAATTTTTTGCTTGTTTTTTTGTAATTTTTCTTAATCTACCATTCCATTCTTCTCCAATTTCAATGTAATTTTTTAAGTATTTTATATTATTTACAGTTTTAACATTTAAATTATACTTTTCTGCCACATATTCACTACTTAATTTATTAGCTAAATCTATTTTTATTTTTAATACAGTATCATTTTTTAAAATTGAACGTGGATTATTTTCACATTTGCCATCTTTAACTAATCTTACTAAATCCTTATTTAATTCTGGACATATATGTTTCCAAGTATTGCATTTTTTTATATGATGTATTACTTGTTCACTCACACCATATTTTTTTGATACCTCAATTGGCTTTATGCCTTTTACTAACAAATGTTTTATATCAAATACTTCTTTATCAGATAAAACACTTTGTTTTAAATTATCTCCTCTGAAATTATCATTTTTTAATCTTATTCTACTCATTTTTTCTTTAATATCTTCTGTATAACATTTATTATTTAATTGACCGCAAAAAGTAAGATTATAACCCTTTTCTTTTTCATAAGTCTTATAGTAATCTATCCAATATATTTCCTTTTCATCTAAACTATTCTCACAACATTCTTCAATAATGCTAAATTCAAAATTATCTTGTCCATATTTATTCCATGAATTTTGTAAATATATATTATAATGATAATTACCTTTAAATTCTCTTATATGTTGTTTCCATCTTTCTTCTATATCTATTGATTGACCTATATAAGATTTATTATTAATTTTATTTTTAATCATATAGATACCACATATTTTTCCCATAAAATCCCTCACAATATTTACACAAATTAAAAAAGAGCACCTTTTCAGATACTCTACTATTTATTTTTATATGTACTATTCTTGTGCCCTACATTTTTTTACAGCTAATGCCACATGCTTAAATGCACTATTATACCTCTTTAATTCTGTATTCCTATCATATTCATTTAATAGATCCTGTATCTCTTCATCCAACACATACACAAAAGCATACATTTCCTGTCCATTCCTTGTTATTTTTTCTATCCTATCCTCAAATTTGCTATTACAATAAAGGTACGCTACCTTTCCCCTATTCACAATTTTAATTTCTCTATCCATTTTTCTCTCCTCCAATTCCCTCAATAATTTTTTATTTAATTTTTCTAACTCTACACCCAATTCATCTAATAATTTCTTTTGTCTATTTTCCATTTCTATATTATCCATACTTATCTCCTCCTATTTTACATTCTTCCATCTCTTTCCATTAGCGATATTGCTTATATGCGTTTTACTAACACAATATTGCCTTGCCAACTCTTTTTGTGTAACACCTTTAGCCAATAATCTCTTAATTTCTCTTACATCTTCTTTTCTTAATCTACAATTGCCGTTTTTTTCTCCTCTTTGTGCAGCCTTCATTTTTGTTGTATCTTTTACTTTCGTATTATGATTTCCACCAAATTTTTGTTTATTAATAAGATTCCAACCGTCTACCCTCTGTACGTGTTGAATCCACCAATCCTCACGTTCCTTCAATTCATTTTCATTACACTCCTCTAAAATTGTATACTTTATTCTATTACAATCTAAATTATATGCTTCTTGTAATTCCTTGTAGCAATGTTCATTATTTTTTAAAAAAGCGCTATGATTGCTCCACCTTTTTGCAATATCTGCACTTTGTCCCACGTAAATATTTCCTGTCTTAATATCCTCTATTCCATAAATTCCCACTAAATTTTGCTTTATCATAATTCCCATCCTCCTTACGCAAAGGCTGTATTTCAAGCCTATGCAATTTATTATTATTTTCATTTTTCTCTTGACATTATTTCTTATGTATGTTATGATATAATTAGATAATTATATGTATTTTTAAAATTAATAAAAAAATATGTACTTCTATAAATTATAAATAACTAATCTTATGTCTACCATCGACTTTACCAAACTTAATTTCTTGATAATCATATTTTAATATTTCATCGATTAATTCATTTATATTGTCATATTCTCTAAATACTTTCTCTCCGTCACCAATTATCAATATTTTATTACCACTTGTAGCTATCGTATATCTTCCATTTAACATATAATTCCTAATCATTTTCATACTAGCAATCCTCCCTTGCTTGTCTTATTATGTAATATATTTTTCCATCACTATAGCTATTTACAAATTCATTTACATCACTTCTCATCAGCATTATGTTTTTATCATCTACGTTATATGCTCTAGCTAATTCATCTTTAAAAGCCTTAATAAAATTATCTCCTGCATCAAATTTAGGTAAACAATCATATTTCAACCATAAATAAGTTTTCTTATTATAGTCTAATTCTAGTCCTTCTTTGTCTAATTCATGTCGTGGAAAATCTCTTTGCCATTTTTTATATGCTTCCCTATTTACTATTTTAGGCTCTCCAGTTGTCCAATCCTCTCCAATTTCCGTCATATAATTATAAGAAAATGGATGTATATGTACACAAGTATAATCTTCAATTGGTGGATCTAAATATTGTAACTCATTTTCAAACTCTTCAATTTCTCTCTCTTTATTACCCAATAATTGACCTTTGCTTCTATTGTTTGTCTCTAGCAATCCATTTTTTAATTTAATTATTAAATCTTTTGCATATAATCGAATTGATACTATATCCTTATTATTTATATCTTTTTGTATTTCTTCTAATGCTTGTACCAACTTATCCCTAACAAATTGCTTATATTCTGTTTTATCCATTTTTCTATGTCTTTTATCCAATCTTAGTTTTTTAGGCAAGTTAATATGATATTCTATTATTTCTTTAGCAATAGATTCATACTCTTGTGGATATACCCTTAAAAATAATCTAGTTAAATTATCCATCCTCAAAGAATAATTTTTAGTTGTTTTATTTATAATATCTTCTAATTTATTTATGTATTCTATAGTTTTATATCTACAATATGTACTTTCTGAGTTTAACATTTGGAGCATACCATCACGATTTAATTCAAAACATTCTCTTTCTTTACCTTGTTTGTCTAAATAATATGTCGGCAAAATATTTTGCTCACCCTTTAATCCTAGTTTCTCTAGTATTTCTAGTTCTTTTCTAATTTTAGCCATAAAACTCTTATGTTGTAGTTCTACTTTTCTACCTTCTTCTTTTCTAAATTTGTTGATAATATCTACTAAATCTGTAGATTTAATCGTAAATCCTTCTTTTGTAACATTTAATATTTCTTTTACATTTTTCATTTTCCCCATCATCCTTTTCCCTTTTTATTTTTTGAATGGGAAGGTCTTTTCTATCGCAGAACCTATCCAAAACTGCGTAGTATAATCTACTAATTCTATATTTAATTTTAAAAAAAGGATGAGGATTAACTTTTATCCACTAGCCTTTACTATGTTTAAATAATAAAGGGTATATAAAAAGAAAAAGATACTACTTCTGCAATATCCTTCAAAATCTTTTTTAAATTTTCTTTTTGTACTAATGTCATTTTATCTCCTCCATTTTTTTATTATTTTTAATTAACCTGTTGACATACTATTATGTGTATGTTATACTTAAAGGTTATAATACTTTACAATAAAAAAATATATAAAGAAGGCAGAAATTAATCTGCCTTTTCTGTAAAATGCTGGTGTTTTTAACGTTGTTCCAGTCCAACAACTCTAAAATTATAGTTATAACTCTTGTATTTACAGAAATACCTGCAATACAAAATCCCCGGATAAGAAAATAAATAAAAATTTATCCTCCTATCATAGCGTAACTCTCGTCAATCTTCTGCAACCATTGGTATTACTAGATTACAAGACTTTTCAAGTTCTGTTTTACTCCCTTTTCATCTTCCACGAATACTTCTAAAAATGTTTCTTTCTTATTCTTATATAATAATTGTAAGAAATCTGTATCTAAATCTTTATTTTTTTTATCCGCAAACTTTTTAATTAAAGCCTTCATATTTTTTTCATTTATTTTTATTTTACCAATCTTATCGTTAATATTTATTAAATTGTCTTTTTGTTGTTGTACTAATATAGCTTTATATTCTTTATTTCTTGTATTTCTTATTTTATTAATTAAATAATTATCTGTTTTCTTAAATTCTTTGTATTTATCAATAATACTTTGTATTTGTTCGTGTTTGTATTTGTTTCTAATTTTCTTATCTAATAATTGTAAAATATCTACATTATCAATTTTCTTACTGTCATTTATTTTATTTATTTTATTTTCTAATAAACACATAAAACAATTAACTTTTAATAATTTTCTTTTATCTTCTTTTTTAAATGAATCTGATGTATATTTCCAAAATGAAGGTTTAGCATTTTTATTATTAACTTTTACATCCATACATTCTAATTTATTTATATTTCTTATTTGCTCCTGTAAATTTACAGCATATTTTCTTTTTGCATTGTCGATGGCAACTTGTGCAAGTACACTACAAATACATACTACATCTGCCAATTCTTTATCTTTACTATCCATATACCAAGAAAGGGCTATTTGAGCTATATTTGATGTTATTCCAATATCAGATTTTGATTTTGCTAAAGTATTATCTATATCAGCCATGTTTTTCATGTTATTTTGATATGGTTTTTTGTCTTTAGGAATACAATTAACAATAGTTGGATAATTTTCTTTAGTGTATTTCGCAAAATTAACTATATCCTTTTGATTAGTAACTAATGCAAAATCTGAATCTTGGTCTGAACCATTTAGCCTGTCTTGAAAATCTGTATTAATTAAATTACAAGCTATAATATTTTCTGTAAAATTAAAATATGTATACATTAATTTATTTCTAGTATTTTTAGCATGATAAATATTATTTGGAGCATTATGTGGATTTCTAAAACAAGCTAATTCTTCATTTTCTGTAAATCTAGTAGTATAACATACATTTCCTTGCCCTAGGCTATCATCTACAAAGTTATTATCTAATACATTATTAATATTAGGTACTTGTCCTACACTATGTAATAACATTGTATAAGGATTACCTACTATAGTAAGATTATCCCCATTAATTAATAACTTTCCTGCCTTTAATCTATCCTTCCAATCTCTTATTTGATATTTTTTATAATCTCTAAATAATTCTGTACCAACTATATTCTTGTTTCTATTATATAGGTCTATAAGCATCTGATTAATATTCATATCGTTTTTTGTAATGTCTAAGTAACTCATAAATCCATTAATACTATTTTTAATATTTTCTGTATAATCTAATGTATCTTTAAGAATATTATCCATATCAACCTTTTCTGGATCTAATGTATTAAGCATCTGGTAAGACATTCTTTGCAAATTATTATATTTGCTTTTATGTTCTGTCTTAACTATTCCAAAAACATTTCCATCATTTTCTACTGCTTTAATCCAATCTTCCATAGTTGTATCGAACTTTTCCCACTTCATGCTGTTTTCTGTAGTTATAAGCTTAATATTCTTAGCCAATAACTCTCTACCATATTTATCTGTAATAGTTAATGTATTATAATCTAGTCCATTTTCCATACAATAATTTCTAAAGAACAATTGTATATTGGTATTAAATCCACAACTTTTAAACATATGCTGTCTCAATAAAGCCATTCCTTTGCCTTTTAGTATACCAGTAAATAGAGATTCATCCATCAATGCCTGTCCGTCAAATAATGTATTTTTTAGCTTATAATTGCCATCATCTTCTACATAACATTTATCATTTTTAACCTTAACTAATTTACATTTATGTACAGAATAACTATCTAAATCATTTATAACAAGAATTTCTGTTCTAGGATTAATCTTAACTAATCCTTCTAAACTAGATGCAGTTAAAGCCTTATATGCTTCCATTTCTACTAGTTTACATTTTTCATTTTTGTCAAATGCAATACCCATTTGTTGCCATTTATTTATTTTATCTGCTAATTCTACATTAATAAAGAAAACCTCTCCAACTCTAGCTTTTGCCGATGTTCTAAACCAATATACATAATTTATTCTTTTATCTAATATATGTACTTTATTTCCTTCTGAATCCTTAACAATTCTCTTATTTTCATCTTTTTTAACTTTGTAATAATCTAAGAAAAATCCATCTTTATATATTTTCTCTCTTACATCATCTTTATTTAGTTTTAAATCTTTAATTCGTTGCTCCAATTGCTTTATTTTTTTTGATAATTCTTTTCTTTCTTTTCTTCTTGCTTCGATTATTTTTGTTTTACCTCTTGTATCTGCAAATAATTCATCTCCATCTTTACTTTCCTCAATTTCTTGTTTTAACTCATTTATTTGTTTCTCTAATTCTTCAATTTTCTTTACATCTTTATCAAATCCATAACTGAATCTTACATTAATTATATCTCTAGTTGTATTCATTTTACTTACATTTAGTCCTAAATCTATTAATTTATTTAATAGTAAGGATTTGTTAAAGTTAATATTATATATTTTATTTATTGTTTCTTCTCTCTCATTGTTTTTTAGTATGCTGCTCCCTTCCAAACTCATTATTTTTACTTCTTCCTCTAAATTTATTTTTACATTATTCTTAATCATATTCCCATTCCTCCCTAAATTTTATCTGATACACAATATCTATTTTCTACATTCCAACATAATCTCATCACACAACAAACTCATTATTTTATATCTATCCTCTATTATTTTATTTTTTAATTCCATTTCTTTTTTATATTCCTTCATTATTTTATCTAATTCATTTTTTATATTATTCATATTTATTCCTCCTCAATGCCTATATCACAACATATAGCACAACATATGATATAACATATAATCCCTATAATCACATTTCATACACTTATAGCGTACTAATATAGCCATTCCTTCTCCATCATACATTACTATATTAATTCTATTGCACATATGTTGTAAACAAAAGAAGGTAATAAGGAAACCTTATACCCTGTAAATTGCTAACGCAAATTCAACATTAATATTATATATTTTTTATGTTAATCTAAAACTCACCCCCCCATTTTCTATATAATATATTATATAT
>NZ_MRAE01000110.1 GCF_002008345.1 Clostridium tepidum | reverse complement strand
GGATTCTCTCCTCACCTACCTGTGTCGGTTTGCGGTACGGGCACCTATTTACTCGATAGAGGCTTTTCTTGGCAGTGTGGAATCAGATACTTCGCCACATTTGGCTCCCCATAACATCTCAGCTTAGCCTGACGGATTTGCCTATCAAGCATGCCTAAATGCTTAGACGCACATCCAATAGTGCGCACATCTTATCCTACTGCGTCACCCCATCTCTCAAACGTAAATAGGTGGTATCGGAATATCAACCGATTGTCCATCACCTACGCCTTTCGGCCTCGGCTTAGATCCCGACTAACCCTGGGCGGACGAGCCTTCCCCAGGAAACCTTAGGTTTTCGGCCAATAAGATTCTCACTTATTTCTCGCTACTTATGCCAGCATTCTCACTTCTGTACAGTCCACCACTCCTTACGGTACGACTTCAACCCATACAGAAAGCTCCCCTACCGCGTACACATAGTGTACACCCATAGCTTCGGTGGTAAGTTTGAGCCCCGGACATCTTCGGCGCAGGATCTCTTGACTAGTGAGCTATTACGCACTCTTTAAATGAGTGGCTGCTTCTAAGCCAACATCCTAGTTGTCTTAGAAATCCCACATCCTTTTCCACTTAACTTACACTTTGGGACCTTAGCTGATGGTCTGGGCTGTTTCCCTTTTGACTACGGATCTTATCATTCGCAGTCTGACTGCCG
>NZ_MRAE01000109.1 GCF_002008345.1 Clostridium tepidum | reverse complement strand
ATTTTATACCTTTAGCTTTACTTATTCACTGTGCAATTTTCAAAGAACATAGCTAGACATCCAAAATCTACGATTTTGCGATAATCAGTTACTTCTCAATTTAATTGAGAAGTTTTAATTTTGAGAGAATGGTCTCTCAAAATTAAACAGAGAATTTAGCCTTTATTTAGAAAGAATTTTCTTCTTTCTGTTCTCCTTAGAAAGGAGGTGATCCAGCCGCAGGTTCTCCTACGGCTACCTTGTTACGACTTCACCCCAATCCCTAATCCCACCTTCGGCCGCTGGCTCCTTACGGTTGCCTCACGGACTTCGGGTGTTACCAGCTCTCATGGTGTGACGGGCGGTGTGTACAAGGCCCGGGAACGTATTCACCGCGACATTCTGATTCGCGATTACTAGCAACTCCAGCTTCATGTAGGCGAGTTGCAGCCTACAATCCGAACTGGGATAGGCTTTATAAGTTTTGCTCCACCTCACGGTCTTGCCTCTTATTGTACCTACCATTGTAGCACGTGTGTAGCCCTGGACATAAGGGGCATGATGATTTGACGTCATCCCCACCTTCCTCCTGGTTACCCAGGCAGTCTCATTAGAGTGCTCAACTTAATGGTAGCAACTAATAACAAGGGTTGCGCTCGTTGCAGGACTTAACCTAACATCTCACGACACGAGCTGACGACAACCATGCACCACCTGTTTCCTTGCCCCGAAGG
>NZ_MRAE01000108.1 GCF_002008345.1 Clostridium tepidum | reverse complement strand
CGATAATGACGGTACCAGAGGAGGAAGCCACGGCTAACTACGTGCCAGCAGCCGCGGTAATACGTAGGTGGCGAGCGTTGTCCGGATTTACTGGGCGTAAAGGGTGCGTAGGCGGATGTTTAAGTGGGATGTGAAATCCCCGGGCTTAACCTGGGGGCTGCATTCCAAACTGGATATCTAGAGTGCAGGAGAGGAAAGCGGAATTCCTAGTGTAGCGGTGAAATGCGTAGAGATTAGGAAGAACACCAGTGGCGAAGGCGGCTTTCTGGACTGTAACTGACGCTGAGGCACGAAAGCGTGGGTAGCAAACAGGATTAGATACCCTGGTAGTCCACGCCGTAAACGATGGATACTAGGTGTAGGGGGTATCAACTCCCTCTGTGCCGCAGTTAACACAATAAGTATCCCGCCTGGGGAGTACGGTCGCAAGATTAAAACTCAAAGGAAGTGACGGGGGCCCGCACAAGCAGCGGAGCATGTGGTTTAATGCGAAGCAACGCGAAGAACCTTACCTGGACTTGACATCCCTTGCATAGCCTAGAGATAGGTGAAGCCCTTCGGGGCAAGGAGACAGGTGGTGCATGGTTGTCGTCAGCTCGTGTCGTGAGATGTTAGGTTAAGTCCTGCAACGAGCGCAACCCTTGTTATTAGTTGCTACCATTAAGTTGAGCACTCTAATGAGACTGCCTGGGTAACCAGGAGGAAGGTGGGGATGACGTCAAATCATCATGCCCCTTATGTCC
>NZ_MRAE01000106.1 GCF_002008345.1 Clostridium tepidum | reverse complement strand
GAATACAATAAAGATATTTCTTCTTTTAAGGACGGAATATATAATTTGAGGATTTTGGCTATAGATCAGCAAGATAACAAAGAGGAAAAAGAAATTAGTATAAAAATAAAAAGAGATCAAGAAGAAGTTTGGGATAATAGAGTAAATATATATGAAGAACAATTAATAGAAAATGATAAAAATATTGTACAAAGAAATTTAGGATACAATAATGTAAAGATTAGTAGCACAGAAAAAGCTTTAACAACTGTATATAATAAAGCAACTATTAGTAATTTAGAAGTGAGTTTAAATGGATCAGTAGTAACAAATGGTAAACTAGAACAGGGTAAAACATATACTATAAAAGGTAGTGGAAGTAGTGCTAATGGAGTTTTATATCAGTTTTGGATAAAGGATCCTTATACTCAAGTATGGGAAATGATAAGAGATTATGGTACAGGAAATAGCATGAATTGGACTCCAACAAGAACAGGAACATATTTAGTAGGGATACATGTAAAAGATAAAAATAGTAAAGAAAGATTAGATGAACATAAATATGTAGAATATAATGTAGAACAAAATAATTCTAAAGCAACTATTAGTAGTTTAGAAGTAAGTTTAAATGGATCAGTAGTAACAAATGGTAAACTAGAACAGGGTAAAACATATACTATAAAAGGTAGTGGAAGTAGTGCTAATGGAGTTTTATATCAGTTTTGGATAAAGGATCCTTATACTCAAGTATGGGAAATGATAAGAGATTATGGTACAGGAAATAGCATGAA
>NZ_MRAE01000105.1 GCF_002008345.1 Clostridium tepidum | reverse complement strand
GTGTAGACCCGAAACCGGGTGACCTATCCATGGCCAGGTTGAAGCGAGAGTAAAATCTCGTGGAGGACCGAACCACGTTGGTGTTGAAAAACCATGGGATGAGTTGTGGATAGCGGAGAAATTCCAATCGAACTCGGAGATAGCTGGTTCTCCCCGAAATAGCTTTAGGGCTAGCGTCGTGTAATTGAGTAATGGTGGTAGAGCACTGAATGGGCTAGGGGCTATAGTAGTTACCGAACCCTATCAAACTCCGAATGCCATATACTTGTATCACGGCAGTCAGACTGCGAATGATAAGATCCGTAGTCAAAAGGGAAACAGCCCAGACCATCAGCTAAGGTCCCACAGTGTAAGTTAAGTGGAAAAGGATGTGGGATTTCTAAGACAACTAGGATGTTGGCTTAGAAGCAGCCACTCATTTAAAGAGTGCGTAATAGCTCACTAGTCAAGAGATCCTGCGCCGAAGATGTCCGGGGCTCAAACTTACCACCGAAGCTATGGGTGTACACTATGTGTACGCGGTAGGGGAGCTTGCTGTATGGGTTGAAGTCGTACCGTAAGGAGTGGTGGACTGTACAGAAGTGAGAATGCTGGCATAAGTAGCGAGAAATAAGTGAGAATCTTATTGGCCGAAAACCTAAGGTTTCCTGGGGAAGGCTCGTCCGCCCAGGGTTAGTCGGGACCTAAGCCGAGGCCGAAAGGCGTAGGTGATGGACAATCGGTTGATATTCCGATACCACCTATTTACGTTTGAGAGATGGGGTGACGCAGTAGGATAAGATGTGCGC
>NZ_MRAE01000104.1 GCF_002008345.1 Clostridium tepidum | reverse complement strand
AACTCCGAATGCCATATACTTGTATCACGGCAGTCAGACTGCGAATGATAAGATCCGTAGTCAAAAGGGAAACAGCCCAGACCATCAGCTAAGGTCCCAAAGTGTAAGTTAAGTGGAAAAGGATGTGGGATTTCTAAGACAACTAGGATGTTGGCTTAGAAGCAGCCACTCATTTAAAGAGTGCGTAATAGCTCACTAGTCAAGAGATCCTGCGCCGAAGATGTCCGGGGCCCAAACTTACCACCGAAGCTATGGGTGTACACTATGTGTACGCGGTAGGGGAGCTTTCTGTATGGGTTGAAGTCGTACCGTAAGGAGTGGTGGACTGTACAGAAGTGAGAATGCTGGAATAAGTAGCGAGAAATAAGTGAGAATCTTATTGGCCGAAAACCTAAGGTTTCCTGGGGAAGGCTCGTCCGCCCAGGGTTAGTCGGGACCTAAGCCGAGGCCGAAAGGCGTAGGTGATGGACAATCGGTTGATATTCCGATACCACCTATTTACGTTTGAGAGATGGGGTGACGCAGTAGGATAAGATGTGCGAACTATTGGATGTGCGTCTAAGCATTTAGGCATGCTTGATAGGCAAATCCGTCAGGCTAAGCTGAGATGTTATGGGGAGCCAAATGTGGCGAAGTATCTGATTCCACACTGCCAAGAAAAGCCTCTATCGAGTAAATAGGTGCCCGTACCGCAAACCGACACAGGTAGGTGAGGAGAGAATCCTAAGGCCATCGGAAGAATTGCTGTTAAGGAACTCGGCAAATTGACCCCGTAACTTCGGGAGAAGGGGTGCCT
>NZ_MRAE01000103.1 GCF_002008345.1 Clostridium tepidum | reverse complement strand
CAGGCCCTACGGGACTACAGGGAGTAACTGGATCTACTGGATTACAAGGAGTAACCGGCCCAACAGGACTACAAGGAGTTACCGGTCCAACAGGACTGCAAGGAGTAACAGGACCTACAGGATTACAGGGAGTAACTGGACCTACTGGATTACAAGGAATAACCGGTCCAATAGGATTACAAGGCGTAACCGGACCTACTGGACTACAAGGCGTAACAGGCCCTACAGGACTACAGGGAGTAACTGGCCCTACAGGATTACAAGGAGTAACCGGCCCAACAGGACTACAAGGAGTTACCGGTCCAACAGGACTGCAAGGAGTAACAGGACCTACCGGATTACAGGGAGTAACTGGACCTACTGGATTACAAGGAATAACCGGTCCAACAGGATTACAAGGAGTAACAGGACCTACTGGATTACAAGGAATAACAGGACCTACAGGATTACAGGGAGTAACCGGACCAACAGGACTACAAGGAGTAACCGGTCCAACAGGAGTACAAGGAATAACAGGACCTACAGGAGTACAAGGAGTAATAGGTCCAACAGGACTACAAGGAGTAACAGGACCAACAGGACTACAAGGAATAACCGGTCCAACAGGATTACAAGGAGTAACAGGACCTACAGGATTACAAGGAGTTACTGGCCCTACTGGATTACAGGGAGTTACAGGTCCAACAGGACTGCAGGGTGTTATAGGACCTACTGGATTTCAAGGAATAACCGGTCCAACAGGATTACAAGGAGTAACAGGACCTACAGGATTGCAAGGTGTTACTGGCCCTACTGGATTACAAGGAGTTACAGGTCCAACAGGACTGCAAGGAGTAACAGGCCCTACTGGATTTCAAGGAGTAAC
>NZ_MRAE01000102.1 GCF_002008345.1 Clostridium tepidum | reverse complement strand
CACCGATTACTCCCTGTAATCCAGTAGGTCCTGTAACTCCTTGTAATCCAGTAGGTCCCGTTACTCCTTGTAACCCTGTTGGCCCTGTTATTCCTTGTAATCCTGTAGGACCGGTTACTCCCTGTAATCCAGTAGGTCCCGTTACTCCTTGCAGTCCTGTTGGACCTGTAACTCCTTGTAATCCAGTAGGTCCAGTAACACCTTGCAATCCTGTAGCACCGGTTACTCCCTGTAATCCAGTAGGTCCTGTAACTCCTTGTAATCCAGTAGGTCCCGTTACTCCTTGTAACCCTGTTGGCCCTGTTATTCCTTGTAATCCTGTAGGACCGGTTACTCCCTGTAATCCTGTAGGTCCTGTTACTCCTTGCAGTCCTGTTGGACCTGTTACTCCTTGCAATCCTGTAGGACCGGTTACTCCCTGTAATCCAGTAGGTCCTGTAACGCCCTGCAGTCCTGTTGGACCTGTAACTCCTTGTAATCCAGTAGGTCCTGTTATTCCTTGCAATCCTGTAGGGCCAGTAACGCCTTGCAGTCCAGTAGGTCCTGTTATTCCTTGTAATCCTGTTGGACCTGTAACACCCTGCAGTCCTGTTGGACCTGTTACTCCTTGTAATTCTGTTGGACCTGTTACTCCTTGCAATCCTGTAGGTCCGGTTATTCCTTGGAGTCCTGTTGGACCTGTTACTCCTTGTAATCCTGTTGGACCTGTTACTCCTTGCAATCCTGTAGGTCCGGTTACTCCTTGTAGTCCGGTTGGACCTGTTACTCCTTGTAATCCAGTAGGACCTGTTACTCCTTGCAATCCTGTAGGTCCAGTAACACCTTGCAGTCCTGTAGGTCCTGTTACTCCTTGTAATCCTGTTGGACCTGTTACT
>NZ_MRAE01000101.1 GCF_002008345.1 Clostridium tepidum | reverse complement strand
GTAGGTCCTGTTATTCCTTGGAATCCTGTAGGACCGGTTACTCCTTGCAGTCCTGTAGGTCCCGTTACTCCTTGTAACCCTGTTGGCCCTGTAACACCTTGCAATCCTGTTGAACCTGTTACGCCTTGTAATCCAGTAGGTCCTGTTACTCCTTGTAGTCCAGTAGGACCTGTTACTCCTTGCAATCCTGTAGGGCCTGTTACTCCTTGTAATCCAGTAGGTCCCGTTACTCCTTGTAGTCCTGTTGGACCTGTAACACCCTGCAGTCCTGTTGGACCTGTTACTCCTTGTAATCCTGTTGGACCTGTTACTCCTTGCAATCCTGTAGGTCCGGTTATTCCTTGGAGTCCTGTTGGACCTGTTACTCCTTGTAATCCTGTTGGACCTGTTACTCCTTGCAATCCTGTAGGTCCTGTTATTCCTTGTAGTCCTGTTGGACCTGTTACTCCTTGTAATCCAGTAGGGCCTGTTATTCCTTGCAATCCTGTAGGGCCAGTAACACCTTGCAGTCCAGTAGGTCCTGTTATTCCTTGTAATCCTGTTGAACCTGTTACTCCTTGTAATCCTGTAGGTCCCGTTACTCCTTGCAGCCCTGTTGGCCCTGTTACTCCCTGTAATCCAGTAGGACCGGTTACTCCTTGCAATCCTGTTGAACCTGTTACTCCCTGTAGTCCAGTTGGACCTGTAACTCCTTGTAATCCGGTAGGTCCTGTTATTCCTTGCAATCCTGTAGGGCCAGTAACACCTCGCAGTCCAGTAGGTCCTGTTATTCCTTGTAATCCTGTTGGACCTGTTGCTCCTTGTAATCCAGTAGGTCCTGTAACGCCCTGCAGTCCTGTTGGACCTGTAACTCCTTGTAATCCAGTAGGTCCTGTTATTCCTTGCAATC
>NZ_MRAE01000011.1 GCF_002008345.1 Clostridium tepidum | reverse complement strand
TTAGCAATGCAAGGGATTGTATTTAATGATGATGATTATATAGACGTAGAATTTAATTATAGTAAGCCAATCAATCAGAATGAGTTATTACAAAACTTAAAGACACAATGGGAAATGGGAGCTATATCACTTCAAACTATTATAGAAAAGTCAGAAATAACACAAGATGTAACACAAGAGTTGGCTAGGTTGAAAAGTGAAAATATAGGGGACAAAAAAGAGGATATTAAAACAGATGAAAATAAAGAATTGGCTATCACTGAAAATGATAGCGAGATTGATAAAGAGGTCGGTTAAATGTTAACATTTGTCCCAAACAGGACAGAAGTTAAAATGTAATAAACATTGATATATAAGTGTGTCCGTTGTGGACATATAGGAAATAATATGGGAAATATATTTAAGATAATAGGGTAGTTAATATAATGGGAAATAGTTGGGAAATAATTCAGCGTATGTTTTCCCACTGTTATATATATTAGTTATAGGTGCTATAAGGTTTATTTATAAGAGTAGAAGGATTTCAAGGGGAAATTATTTCCACTTGCTACTTTATATTACTTTAATACTATAACACTACAATGGTTCATCATACTAAAGTATCAAGCCGTATCCTTATACTATGTCTATGAGATTAACGACACCAAAATTGGGGACGTTCCTTTTAAAGGGAACGTGTATCAAAAGGTGTACTATATGACACACTATCTATATTACTATATATCAATGTTTATCTATGTATCAAAACTTCATTAAAAAACTTATGAAACGTATCATAAATACATTGACTTATTGATACACTATGATATAATTAGAGTATCAAAAGTAATGAGAGGGGTTTTGAAACATGGGTAGAATATATGGTTATGCAAGAGTAAGCAGTAAAGACCAAAATTTAGATAGACAAATAGAAGAATTAAAGAAATTTAATAAGGATATAGTATTATTTACTGATAAGCAGAGTGGTAAAGATTTTGAACGTAAAGAATATGAAATAATGAAAAGAGTAACAGGAGAAGGAGATACAATTGTAGTAAAAGAGTTAGACCGTTTGGGAAGGAATAAAGAGTTAATCAAACAGGAATTAGAATATTATAAAAATAAAGGTGTAAGAGTAATTATATTAGATATTCCAACAACTACAACTAATTTAGATGGTATGGATGAAGGTATTGCAAAAGAAATGCTTAAAATGATAAATAATATACTTATAGAAGTATTAGCTACAATGGCAGAGCAGGAAAGAAATAAAATAAAAAGTAGACAACGAGAAGGAATAGCAATTGCAAAAAATAAAGGTGTTGAATTTGGTAGACCTAAAATTGAAATAGATGATAATTTTATTAATATCTATGATAAGTGGAAGAATAAAGAGATAAAAGCAGTTGAAGCAATGGAAATATTAGGTCTAACTAAAGCAACTTTTTATCGTAGGGTTAAAGAATATGAGAATAGATAGTCAGTTTTAAATAACTGGCTATTTTATTTTGCTAAAAAGTAGCGGGAAATATTATTAAATTAATAAAATAAATAAGGTTTTATTATGAAAATAATTATTCGTTCCCCCTTTCTTCTGAAAAAAAAGTACACTAACCATATTTTTACCCACAGAAAAATTTTGATGTAAACAATACTTACATCAGATAATCTGAAACGTGGAAATTCTCTTTTTCACCTGCTATTTAATTTTTGGAAGTCCTGTTTTAGGATATTCCGTTATCCCTCAAAAGGATAGCGACTTTTTGTCTACATCAAAATATTTTCGGAAATTCGTTTCCACACAAGTGTGTCCAAAATCTTATACCCGTAACTTACTACGGTTTTAAATATTATGTCCCCGAGCAGGACACTAAAAAGAAAGGAATGATAATAATGGGAAATGTAAAGTATTCAAAAATAGCAACAAGTAATGGTTGGATAAAACTACAAGAAAAAGAAACATATGAGAAAGAATTTGATAGTTACGAATATTTAAAAATCTATAATGTTACAAATAGGTTAAAGATTTATATAAACAATTCTAAAGATTATATTTATCTTTGTTCGGGTGAAGAATTAATTTTACAGGATTTTTCTATAAACAGTATAAAAATAGAAACAGATACAGAAGTAGGAGTAAGCAGTTTAATGTATTATGTTTGTAAGTAAATGACGTACCCTTTAAAGAGTACGTCAATATTTTTAAAATAGTATTTTTTAAAGAGGTGATTAAAAAGAAAGAAGGTAATTAATAATGGAAAATATTTTTACAATTATAGCAAATCAAAGTCCACTTTTAGCACTAATGCTAGTGTTTTGGTTTTATCAAAGAAAGGACTATAAAGAATTTGTGGACAAGGTACAAGAGGAGAACTCAAAGAGAGAAATTAATTATCAACAAACAATTAAAAATTTAAATCTTAATCTTAACAAGGTTGATAACATTGAAGAAGATGTTAAAGATATAAAAGAAAAATTAAAATAGTACATAATACACCCTTATATTACAAAATATGTTATAATTGGTATGTGAAATTGATTAGGGGGATAAATTATGAGTAAAAGAAAAAATATTATAGTGCTAGTTGTGTCTTTGGTTGTTGTAGGAATTCTTTCGAGCGTAGGAACTTATTATTATTTTAATACTAAAAAATCAAATAATACAGTAAAAACGCAAAGTACAAATATAACAAAAAATAATGAAAATAAAATAAATGGGTATGATATATCACCACTAACTAAAGAACAGTTTCAAAAAGCAATAGAATTAGGTAAGAAGTATAAAGATGTTGAAGGTGGAATTAAAAAACAATATGGTAAATCTCGTTCTCTTGATAAATTTAAAGAAACTAAAGGATTTGCTTTAGGCATAGATACTCCGTATCTTGAAGTAGCAATTGTTTCTCAGACAATTAGTCAAAAGTATATAGAACCTAACATTGATAATGTTATAGAAGAACTAAAAAAAGAAAAAATAAATTTGAAAGATATAGATTGCATGGCAACTGTTGGTGGGGATGATATAGATTTCATAAAAGATTTGCATATTGTATTAAGAGTTTATTCAGAAAGCGGTAAGGAAACAGTAATTCAACCTAAAAATATTGAAAGAAATAATTTTAATGGTACAACAACACCATTTTTCCCAGAAAGTCCAGTATATTATGATGTTATTTTAGGAACATTTGATTCAGATAAAATATTACCATTAAAACCTAAATATTTAGAAATAGTAGTCATTTATCCAGATGGTTTTGAAGTAAAAGAAAAATTTGACTATGATAAATTAAATAAGTAGTTAATAAATCAAGATGCAGGAATTTTGTCCTGTATCTTTTTATTTACTTAAAATTAAAGGAGGTTTTTATATGAAAGTATTAGATAGATTGAAACTAGAACTTAATAATAAAGATTATTTTAGTGATAGTGAATATACAATTTATTTACAAGAAAATGATTTACAAGCAGATGCAGAATATATAAAAAAAGATATGCAGAAGGATTTACTTATTACAGTAGTAGATATTTTAGAAAGTGTAAGCAATGACGTAGATTTAATGAGAAAAATTACTGATGGAAGTACAGATTTTACTACAAATGAAGCGTATAAATTACTACGAAAAAGAATAGAAGATATAAAACAAAGAATTGCATCTATACCTCAAACAGAAGAAGATTATAGTAATATAAGCTTACTTTTTACAAGGGGTAGAAGGTAAATATTCGTACACTTATGTGCGAAACGTGTCCTTATCATAGACACGTTAAAATTCTTATCATTTTTAGTGATATAAGGAAGGTGATAAATATTGAATAGTTTAAAAAATCATTTTTTACAACAATTAAAAAGAGCAGGTAAAAAGTGTATTATAAATAGCAACATATGTTCGATTTGTTTTTTCAAAGAAATTAAAGATAAAGAATATATAGACACAAAATATATGTTTATTGATAAAGATGTACCTGTAATGCAAGGTGATGTAATAGATTGTTTAAATCAAAAATGGATTGTAATACAGGAAACAGAAAATTATAATGAAGTGTATAGTATTTATACTGTAAGAAGAATAAATAATAAATTACATTTTAAATTTGGCGATGGAGTATATTCTATAGATTGTATTGTAGAAGATTCAATTCAATCAATACAAGGGGATATTCCTATTACAGATGGTAAGATACAAGTAATAGCACAAGTAAATAATATAACTAAATATTTAGAAGAAGGTATAAAGTTCATTCTATACGATAACTGTTATGTAATTGAAGGATATACACAAACAGAAAAAAATATTATTAAATTCTATTGTAAAAAAGGACAAATACAAACAAATATAGATGATTTAGAAAATGAAGTTGCCTATAATGAAAAATTATTAAAGATATACATAAATAACAAATATGAAATCGCCATAATGGGCGATTCAAATTTAGATTTAAAAGAAAATGAAAGTAAAGTAATTAATATAGAATTTAAAAAGAATAATATTATTGATACTGATCCAGTAGTAAGTTACATATATGATAAATATTTAGTCAAATTTGACGAAAGCACTAAAACTATAACAGGTTTGCAAGTAGGAAATACAGATTTTAAAATTCTATATAATAATGTAGAGAAAGTTATAAAAGTAAATGTACAAGAAACAGTATATAATATAGAAGTAACTTCTACAGATATAAAATTAAATAAAGAGCAAACCGCTACTATTCAAGTAAAATTCTATAAAGATGGTGTAGTTGATACTAATCCAGTAGTAGAATATATAAGTAATAATATTAATGTTGCTAGTGTAGATAAAAATATTATAACAGGAATAGGAGTAGGACAAACTACAATAGTAATTAAATATAATAATGTAGAAAAGGTTATTAATATAATAGTAGAAGAAGTAGCAGAAGGATTAAAAATACTTGGTGTAGATAAACATAAAGTGGGGAAAATGTGGAAATGGGATATAGAAAATCCTACAGATAAAGAAATTAAATGTAGTTTGAATGTAGATTCTGATATTGCTAAGATTAAACAAGTAACAAATACAAGTGTTGTAATACTTGCTACCAAAAATGATAGTAATATAGGAAAAACATATATAATAAGAGTGGAATTAGTAGAAGATAAAAATGTATATGATGAAAAAGAAATTACATTAGTACCATTACTTTAAAAAATACTTGTAAAGCATTAATATGTAATGATATACTGTATTTATGATACTTTTATATTAAAGTTATTAATGATGATATATATACTTATATTGAAAGAAAATATAGTGCGTTAAACATAGATATATCAATACTTTACAAGTTTAATGATGATGATGTTCAAAATGTTTACCACAATGCAGAATTCCCAGAAGGATGGGAAGAGTAATAATATAAAAAAATTAAGACTTAACAACTTTTAAAGAGTGATAATTAAAATAAGAAATACTTTTAGTCCATAGATAGCTATAAAAATAAAGAATACTAATATCTGTGCCCTAATATTTAAGCTAATGCTCTAATGCTATGTCCTCTAGTAGCAGAACTAAGTAAACGTCCTGTTTACTTTACGCTTAAATATTAGTTTACGAATAAAGTATTCTAATTATTTTTATAGATGTGTATTTTCTCTAAAAGTATTTTTTGTTTTAATACCTTTAAAGGTTGTTATAATAGTTTTCTAGTAAAGGAAAAATCTTGAAAAGAAAGATTTTGTTCCCTAGTATACACAAAATATTTAATTTAAATATTTTTATTAAATTTATGAAGTAGTTTAAATATTATAAAATTAAATATAATTTGAAAATTGGGTTACAATTTTATTATTTAGTGAATAAGAATTTACATATTTGTCCATAATATTCCTAGGAGGGATAGTATGGATGTAAAAAGAAGAAATATAATAATTATAATTGCTTCATTATTTGTCTTGTTTGTATCTGTTTATTATATAGCATCAATAAAATTAAGAAATAATGAAGTAGATAATAGTAAAAAGCAAGTTAATCAACAAGAAATAAAGGAAGATTCTTTAGCTGTAGGAAGTACTGGAAATGAGATTCTAGACAAAGAGTCTAAAATAATATTTAAGATAAAGTATAAAAAGAGTGGAGATACTATAACTGTGAGAGAAACAAAGGCTTTAGATAATGTGGAGTTAGTTGGAAAAAGAAAAGAAGAAATTGAAAAGATATACTCTAAAGAAGGATATAAAGTAGAAGAATTTAAAGACCATGTATTGTCTCTTGTAAAAGAAGAAGATAAATATATGCCCAACAAATATGTTGTAGGTATAAAGGGTGACAATATAGCTATTTATAGGACGGATGAAAGTGGAAATATGTACATAGAAGATGAAAATAGGGATATAACAGATATAAAAGCAAATAAATTAAAGGAACAAGATATTCACATGCTAACTTCTGGAGATAAATATTTTCAGTGTGATACAAGAGAAGAAGCAGAAGCACGTCTTGAAGATTATGAATAGAAATGTTTAAATAAAATTTTTGAAATTATTTTAGTAATATTTAATATAAAAAACTAATATTAGAAATATAGCTTGCATTTATACTAAGTGCAGGCTATATTTTTTTAGTTGAATAAAAATCTTTAAAATGATAAAGTAATATATGTCTATTAATATGAAATTGGAGGGTTAAAGGGTGTATGAATATATAAAAGGCAAATATATTGATATGTATAAAGACTATATAGTTATAGAGAATAACAATATAGGTTATAAAATATATACATCAGGGAGTACTATGGCGAAATTACCTTCCATAGGTGAAAATATAATGTTATATACGGAACAAATAGTAAGAGAAGATTTTATAGGAATTTATGGTTTTCTAACAAAAGATGAGTTAAGCATGTTTAAATTACTTTTAACAATAAATGGTGTAGGAGCAAAAGCTTCATTATCTTTATTATCTATAAGCAATGTTTCTACTTTAAAATATGCTATAAAAATGGGAGATGAAAAGACTATAACAAGAGCTCCAGGTATAGGTAAAAAAACAGCTCAAAGAATTATATTAGAGCTTAAAGATAAGATTGAGATAGAGGTTTTAGAAGATAATCAAGAAATATCAAATAAGGTTGCAGATGATAAAAAAGTATTGGAAGCAGTAGCCGCTTTAGTAACATTGGGTTATTCTGAAAAGGAAGCAAATAAAGTGATTAATTTATGTGATAAAAATAACTCTTTAGAAAAAATTATAAAAGAAGCTTTAAAATATTTAATGAAATAAATTAGAGGGGGGGACTTTTATGAATGATAGAATGGTAACTCCTTTTGATGTAGAAGATGATAAGGAACAGTATAGTTTAAGGCCTACTACATTAAAAGAATACATAGGTCAAAAAAAAGTAAAAGCTAATTTAGATATATTTATAAAGGCAGCTAAAAAGAGGGGAGAATCTTTAGATCATGTTCTTTTTTATGGACCTCCAGGTCTAGGAAAAACAACCCTTGCTAATATAATAGCTAATGAAATGGCAGGTAATTTAAAAGTAACTTCAGGTCCAGCTATAGAAAAAGCAGGAGATTTAGCAGCCATATTGACTAGTTTAACAGATCATGATGTTTTATTTATAGATGAGATTCATAGATTAAATAGATCTATAGAAGAGGTATTATACCCAGCTATGGAAGATTATGCTTTAGATATAGTTATAGGAAAAGGTGCAGCAGCCAAGTCTATAAGATTAGACTTGCCTAAATTTACTCTTATAGGAGCTACTACAAGGGTTGGTTTATTAACATCACCTTTGAGAGATAGATTTGGTATGTTGTGTGCTATGGAATTTTATACAGATGATGAACTTATGGAAATAGTAGAAAGATCAGCTGCTATATTAGGAGTAAATATTTGCACAGATGCTGCATTTGAAATAGGCAAGAGATCTAGAGGGACCCCAAGAATTGCCAATAGACTTTTAAAAAGAGTTAGAGACTATTGTGACGTTAAGTATGATGGTAATATAGATTTACAGGGAGCTAAAGCAGCTTTAGATTTATTAGAAGTTGATAAAGAAGGATTAGATAAAATAGACAATAAAATTTTAGAAGCTATAATTTTTAATTTTAAAGGCGGACCTGTAGGTTTAGAAACTTTAGCTTATTTTATAGGAGAAGAATTGGATACAATAGAGGATGTCTATGAACCATATCTTATACAAAAAGGATTTGTAATGAGAACGCCAAGAGGAAGGGTAGCCTCAGAAAAAGCATATAAACATTTTGGAATAACAAAAAAAGAAGGAAAAACAAATCAAGTATCTATATTTAATAAATAACAAATTTTAATTTTATATTAAGAGGTGGAAGACGTGAAAGTAAAAGATTTTGATTTTTATTTACCAGAAGAATTAATAGCACAACATCCTATGGCGAAAAGAGATGAAGCTAGATTACTTGTTTTAAATAAAGAAACAGGTGAAATAGAGCATAAAATATTTAAAGATATTTTAGATTATTTAAAACCAAATGATTGTTTAGTTTTAAATGATACTAGGGTTTTACCTGCAAGACTTATAGGCTCAAAAGCAGAAACTGGTGGGAAAATGGAGTTTTTGCTTTTAAAAAGAAAAGAAAAAGATGTTTGGGAAACTTTAGTTAAACCAGGAAAAAGGGCACAGATTGGAACAAAATTTATATTTGGTAATGGAGAACTTAAAGCTGAAGTTATAGCAATGGGAGAAGAAGGAAGCAGGATAGTAAAATTTTATTATGAAGGTATTTTCGAGGAAATATTAGATCAATTAGGACAGATGCCTTTACCTCCATATATAAAAGAAAAGCTAGATGATAAAGAGATGTATCAAACAGTTTACTCAAAAGAGCAAGGATCAGCAGCAGCGCCTACAGCAGGATTGCATTTTACGGAGGAACTTTTAGAAAAGATAAAAGATAAAGGTATCAAATTAGCTTTTTTAACTTTACATGTAGGTTTAGGAACCTTTAGACCAGTTAAAGTAGAAGATATTCAAGATCATATTATGCATTCAGAATATTATAAGATGGATAAGGAAACTGCTGAAATAATCAATTCTACAAAAGAAAAAGGGGGAAGAGTTATAGCGGTAGGAACTACTTCTTGTAGAACATTAGAAACTATAGGTGATGAAGAAGGTAAGGTAAAAGAACAATCTGGATGGACAGATATATTTATTTATCCAGGATATAAATATAAAGTAGTAGATTCATTGATTACTAATTTTCATCTTCCACAATCTACATTATTAATGTTAGTATCTGCATTAGCAGGGAGAAATAATATAATGAATGCATATAATACGGCTGTAGAAAGGGAATATAGATTTTTCTCTTTTGGAGATGCTATGTTTATTAAATAATATTATATGGAAACTTAATTCCTAAAAAAGAGGTGTAGATATGTACAAATTGTTAAAGAAGTCAGGAAAAGCAAGAAGGGGAGAATTTACGACTCCTCATGGAGTGATACAAACTCCTGTATTCATGAATGTAGGAACACTTGCAGCTATAAAAGGGGCTGTATCCTCTATGGACTTGAAAGAAATAGGATGTCAAGTTGAATTATCTAATACATATCATCTTCATTTAAGACCAGGAGATGAAGTAGTTAAAAAGATGGGCGGATTACATAAGTTTATGAATTGGGATAGACCCATACTTACAGATTCAGGTGGCTTTCAAGTTTTTTCATTATCAAAGATAAGAAAAATACAGGAAGAAGGAGTTTACTTTAACTCTCATATAGATGGAAGAAAAATATTTATGGGACCAGAAGAGAGTATGCAAATACAAAGTAATTTAGCTTCAACTATAGCTATGGCTTTTGATGAATGTATAGAAAATCCAGCACCAAGAGAATATGTAGAAAAATCAGTAGAAAGAACAACTAGATGGCTACATAGATGTAAAGATGAAATGGATAGATTAAATTCATTACCAGATACTATAAATAAAAAGCAAATGTTATTTGGTATAAATCAAGGTGGAACTTATGAAGATATAAGAATAGAACATGCTAAAACTATAGCTAAAATGGATTTAGACGGATATGCTATTGGAGGATTAGCTGTTGGAGAAAGTCATGAAGATATGTACAGAATAATAGATGCAGTAGTTCCACATTTACCAGAAGATAAACCTATATATCTTATGGGAGTTGGAATACCAAGTAATATATTAGAAGCTGTAGATAGAGGGGTAGACTTCTTTGATTGTGTTCTTCCAGCAAGAAATGGAAGACATGCACATGTCTTTACAAAGGGGGGGAAAATAAATTTATTAAATGCAAAGTTTGAATTAGATGACAGACCTATTGATGAGGGATGTCAATGCCCAGCTTGCAAACATTATACAAGATCTTATATAAGGCATCTATTTAAGGCTAAGGAAATGCTAGCTATGAGGTTATGCGTTTTACATAACTTATATTTTTATAATAATTTAATGCAGGAAATACGAGATGCAATTGATGGAGATTATTTTAAAGAATATAAAGAAAGAAAGCTTAAAGAATGGGGAGGAAGAGCATAAGATTATAAATATTTTTTCCTTTTTAATATTATAATAATTTTTTATTTATAAAATAATACAAATATGTATATAAATTGTAAATTATCAATTAATAATAAAAAAGTTTTCAAATCTAGAGTAAAAAGTAGTAAAATAAATTATAGTTTATAAAAAATAGGAGGGATAAACATGCAACAAGGTTTAGGATTAAATAGTATATTCTTAATAATTATGCTTGCATTATTCTATTTAATGGTGTTTTTACCAGAGAAAAAAAGAAAGAAAAAATATAATGAAATGTTAAATTCTATTTCTGTAAATGATGAGGTAATAACAAGAGGTGGAATAATAGGAAAGATAGTGAGCATAAAAGAAGACTATGTAATTATGCAAACAGGACCAGACAGAGTTAAAATACAAATTAGTAAAAGCGGAATATTAGATATAACTAAGAAAAGAGAAGATATAAATAAAAAAGATAATAAAGATAACAAGGAAGAAAAATCAGAAAAAAAGGATAAATAAATTATCATAAAACACTCCCTTAATACATAAATAGTAAATATGAGGGGGTGTTTTATGTTGAATAAAAAAAATACTGATTTTATTGTACAAGGTATATTAAGGGCTGTTATATTTACTGTAATTATGCTTTTATTATTTGCAGTAGTATTAACTTTTACAGATGTAGGGGAAAAGATAACTTCAATTATATATCTTTTAATCACAATTTTAAGTATAATGTATGGAACTATATATTCAGTTAGAAAAATAAATAAGAAAGGATGGTTAATAGGACTAGTAATATCTATTATATACATGGTTATTATATATATTATATCTATAGTTTCTGGTAATACATTAACTTTTGGAAGTGATAGATTTGTAAGAATACTTTTAGCATTAATTTTGGGAATACTTTCAGGTATGCTAGGTATTAACATTTAGAACTAATGGAAACTTTATTTTATCCATAAATTATGATATAATCAAACGGAAAGTAAGTAGGTAGATTGGAGGAATACTTAATGAAACATATAAAAACTATAAACAAAGCTAATATAAAAAATAGCTTACAAAAACCAGGTTGCAAAGAATGTGCAAATTCTTGCCAATCAGCATGTAAAACTTCTTGCACAGTAGCGAACTTAGCTTGTGAAAATTAATATAAGCTAAAAGCAGTAACTTAAAAGTTACTGCTTTATATTTGCTAAAAAGAAATGTATAATATAAATGTTTTAATAAATAATAAGTCCTATATTTTGAAAAAATTGTAAAACTATAAAAGCAAAGTATATAAGTTAATAAGGAGGAAATTTAATTGGCTGATATTCATAAGTTTACCCAAATGGGACAAAAATATGTTATAGACGTAAATTCAGGAGCAGTACATATAGTAGATGATATAGTATATGATTTGTTGGATGATGAAGGATTGAAATCTAAAGAAGAGCTTATTTTTCAATACAAAGACAAATATAGTAAAGAAGAAATAGAAGAGGTATATGAAGAAATAGAGAGTCTTATAAAAGAAGACATGCTATATTCTAAAGATAAGTATGAAAATATAGCTTATGCTCATGAAAAAGGTGAAAATTTTATAAAGGCTTTATGTTTAAATATAGCTCATGATTGTAATTTAAGGTGTAAATATTGTTTTGCAGATGAAGGAGAGTATAAGGGAAAGAGAGAATTAATGTCACCTAAAATTGGGAAAAAAGCTGTAGATTTTGTTATAGAAAAATCTGGTCCAAGAAAGAATATAGAAATAGATTTATTTGGAGGGGAACCTCTAATGGCTTTTTCTACTATAAAAGAAATAGTAGAATATGCTAAAGAACAAGAACAAAAATACAATAAAACTATAAGATTTACTATGACTACTAACGGTACTCTATTAAATGAGGAAATAATGGAATATTTGGATAAAAATATGGGAAATATAGTACTAAGTATAGATGGAAGAAAAGAAGTAAATGACAAAGTAAGAGTTAGAGTAGATGGTAGTGGTTCATATGATTCAATATTGCCTAAAATTAAAAAGATGGTAGAGATAAGAGATAAAACAAAGCAATACTATGCTAGAGGTACATTTACAAGAGAAAATTTAGATTTTTTTGAAGATGTAATGCATATGGCTAATAATGATTTTGATGAAATATCTATAGAACCAGTAGTTCTTCCAGAAAATCATCCTCTATCATTAAGAGAAGAAGATTTACCAATAATATTTGAGCAATATGATAAATTGGTAAAAGAAATGATAAAAAGGCATAAAGAGGGAAAAGAATTTAAGTTTTATCACTTTAATATAGATTTGCAAGGTGGCCCTTGTGTTTATAAAAGAATATCTGGATGTGGTGCAGGACATGAATATGTAGCTATAGCTCCATCAGGAGATGTTTACCCATGTCATCAATTTGTTGGAAATAAAGACTTTAAAATGGGAAATATAATGGAAAATTTTGATGTTAAGGAAGATATAGCAAAAGATTTTAAAAAAGCTCATATATATAATAAGCCAGAATGTAGAAAGTGTTGGGCAAGATTTTATTGTAGTGGTGGATGCCAAGCAAACAATTATAACTTTAATAAAGATATGAATATACCTTTCAGTTTAGGATGTGCTATGCAAAAAAAGAGAATAGAGTGTGCAATAGCTTTAAAATCAAATATAATGAATGATTAACAAAAAAATTAGAACATAATTTATTATATAAGGCACAATAAATTATGTTCGTATTCATGAGAATATATATGTGAAGAGGGGGAAAAGTATGAGTTACAATAGGCGTAAAAGTAATAAAGGAAAAAGTGTAATAATGTTTACATTATTAATTCTAGTAATAGCTGTATTTGCTTATGCAGGAGCTTATGGCTTAAAAGTAGGAAATTATAGGTTCAAATCATTTGGAGAAACCATAAATAAGGGGTTAGATCTTCAAGGTGGAATTTCGATGCTAGAAGAAATTCAATCAGATAAAGTAGATGAAAAAACTATAGATAGAACTATAGAGCTTATATCTATGAGAGTTAATAAAATGGGAGTTAGTGAAACTACAGTAACAAGAGAAGGTAAAAAAAGAATAAGAATAGAAATACCAGGTAAATATGATTCTAAAGAAGTCATTGATAGTGTAGGGAAAACAGGAGAACTAAAATTTGTAGGACCAGATAAGAGTGTAATACTTACAGGAAAAGATGTAAAAGATGCAACGGCTTACATAAATCAAGAAGATAATTCACCTACTGTTGGATTGGATTTAAATGAGTCAGGAACTAAAAAATTTGCGGATGCCACTAAAAAATTTATGGGTCAACCTATAGCTATATATATGGATGAAGAAGAATTGACAAGACCTGTGGTTCAAGCGCATATAACAAATGGAAAAGCAGTAATAACAGGAAGTAAAAGTATAGAAGAAGCTAAGAAACAAGCTAATATAATAAAATCAGGAGCACTTCCTGTAGCAGTTAAGCCTGTAGAAGTTAGAACAGTAGGGGCTACATTAGGATCTAACGCTTTGGATCTAAGTGTAAAAGCAGGAGTAGTAGGCGTAGGACTTGTATTTTTATTTATGATTTTATATTATAGAGTGTCAGGTTTATTAGCTGATATAGCTTTAGTTTTATATATAGTATTAGTTTTAATTACATTCTCAACTATAAAGGCTACTTTAACATTGTCAGGTATAGCAGGATTCCTATTAACAATAGGTATGGCTGTAGATGCTAATGTGCTTATATTCGAAAGAATTAAAGAGGAACTTAAAACAGGAAAATCAATAAAATCTGCTTTAGAATCAGGATATCATAGAGCACTTTCCTCTATTTTAGACTCTAATATAACTACAATAATAGCAGGTATAGTTTTATATAATTTAGGATCAGGGGCAGTTAAAGGGTTTGCTTTAACTCTTATGATAGGTATAATTTTAAGTATGTTTACAGCTATAGTTATTACTAGAGTATTATTAAAATTAGCCTATGATATAGGTATTCTTAATAATTTAGCTTGTTTTAGAGTTAAAAAGGGGGAAAAATAGTATGATAAAGATAATAGAAAAAACAAAAATTTGGTTTTCTATTTCCTTAATAATTATTCTAATAGGAATGTTTTTCCTTATTAAGGATGGACTAAATTATGGAATAGATTTTAAGGGCGGTACTGTTGTACAAATAAATATAGGAAAAGATTTCAAAAAAGAAGAAGTAGATCAAATAGTGAAAAAGCATACATCAGATTCTGTGACTAATAAAGTAAACAATACTCAAATAGAAATAAGAAGTAATTCTTTAACAGACGAGGAAATTAATAAGCTGTTTAGTGATGTCAAGTCTAAATATAATTTAAAAGATAAAGATTTAGTTTCTCAACAAAGAATAGGACCATCTGTTGGAAAAGAATTAAAAAGAAAGGCGTTATTAGCTCTTATAATAGCTAATATAGCAATGCTTATATATGTTGGAATACGATTTGAATTTAAATTTGCTGTTGCGGCTATACTTGGGTTAGTTCATGATATATTAATAACTATTTCAATATATGCTATATTTAAACTACCTGTGAACTCAAGTTTTATAGCAGCGATACTTACTATAGTAGGTTATTCCATAAATGATACCATTGTTATATTTGATAGGATAAGAGAAAATCAGAAAAAGATGAGGAGAAAACCTGTAGCTGAAATAGCTAATATATCTATAACTGAAACTATGACAAGATCTATAAATACAGTATTAACTACTTTATTTACAATAGTTGCAGTTTATGTATTTGTTCCGTCTATTAGGGATTTTGCATTTCCTCTAATAGTTGGTATAATATCAGGATGCTATTCTTCTATATTTATAGCTAGTCCTGTTTGGAATTTATTAAAAAAATCCAAATTAGGTAATAAAGTGGCGTAATAAGTATATTTTTATAAAGATCCAAGCTTAAAGCTTGGATTTTCTAATTTTTACTAAATATAAATTCATAAAGTTAAAATATATTGTAAATGAGAGTAAAATGAATGTTAATATATTAATACATACTCATCTTTATATAATAATATTGAATAAACTTCTAAAATATTTGTCAAAAATCATAATATAAATTATAATATATATGTTTTCTATAAAATTGGAGGATATATGAATGGAGAAATTGGTTGATAATTTACAGTGGTATAAAAATCCAAAAGTTAATAATCCTTTTTTACTAAATGGAATGGATAGAGCTTTAAAAAGAATAGTTAAGGCTGTTAATTATAGAGAAAAAATAGTTCTATATGGATATTATGATTTTGATGGAATAGCAGCTATATCATTATTACTAATAGTTTTAAAATTTTTAAATGCAGATGTGGAATATTTTATACCAGATTGTTTAGATAAAGAACATAATATAAATTCTACATATATAGAAAATCATATAAAATTTTTAGGTGCAGATTTAATTATAACAGTAGGTTGTGGTATAAATTCTAGTTCGGAAGTAGAACTATGCAAAAAGCTTGGTATGGACATAATAGTTACAGATTGGCATAAATGTTTAAAAGAAAAACCTAAATCAACAGTTATATGCCCAAATGAAAATTCATGTTCATATCCATTTAAATATTTGTCAGCTTCAGGAATAGCGTATAAATTGGTGGAAGCACTTTCTATTTATTATAAAATGAAATTTACATATAAGTATTTAGATTTAGTTATGTTAGGAACCATATCAAACACCAATTCTATAAAAGGAGAAAACCTATATATAGTTAAAGAAGGATTAGAAGCTCTGCAAAACACAAATAATCATGGATTAAAGGCTCTTTTACATATTAAGAAAATCCAAAATGATAAAATTAATTTATATGATCTTAAGGAATTAACGGAAAAATTATCTAAAGTTACAGAACCTACTAATAAAATTAATAATGCAAGGATACTGGTAGAGTTGTTTACTACAACTAATGAAGATAGAGCAAATCAAATAGCTAAGTATTTAAAAAATGAAATAGATTTTAACTTACATAATAAAGAATGAAATTTTATATAATTACTTGAATAAGAAAGGTTATTTAATATATAATAATTTGTATGCAAAATTCAAATATAAAAATAATTTGTCCGTAGGAATTTAGGGGGAAGAAAAGTGAATTTAAAAGAACATATAAGGGTAATTGAAAATTTTCCAAAAGAAGGTATAAGTTTTAAAGATGTAACTACAATACTTCAAGATGGAGAAGTGTTAAATTATACTATTGATAAACTATCAGAACATTTAAAAGACAAAAAAGTAGATAAAATAGTAGGACCAGAAGCAAGAGGATTTTTATTTGGAACCCCTTTAGCCTATAAATTAGGCGTTGGTTTTGTGCCAGTAAGAAAAAAAGGTAAATTGCCATATGAAACTATTAGTGCTAAATATGATTTGGAATATGGCCAAGATGAACTTCAGATACACAAAGATGCTATAAAAAAAGGTGACAAAGTTGCTATAGTAGATGATCTTCTTGCAACAGGAGGAACTATAGCTTCAGTAGTAAAATTAGTAGAAGAATTAGGTGGAGAAGTTGTTAATGCAAGTTTTGTAATAGAACTTACAGATTTAAATGGAAAAGATAAATTAAAAGGTTACGATATTAACTCTTTAGTCAAATATAATATATAAAGAGTGTACAGAGGATATTCTTTACTTAAAAGTTTGAAACTTTAAAAAAAATATAATATAATAGAAATAAAAAATATTGGCTGGTTTTATAAACCAGCCTTTGATTTTGAGGAGTAATTAGGGTATGCTAGAAGATTTAATGATAAAAATAAAAGATAGTTTTAGTGAAAAAGAAATAGAGTTTATCAAAAAAGCATATAATTTTGCTTGCAATGCCCACAAGGAACAAAAGAGAATATCTGGTGAGCCTTATATAACCCATCCAGAAGAGGTGGCTATAATATTATTTGAAATGGGTATGGATGTTAATACCATGGTTGCGGGGCTTATGCATGATGTTGTTGAAGATACTCAATATACATATGAAGATGTAGCTAGAGAATTTGGGAATGAAGTAGCAGACTTAGTAAATGGAGTTACAAAATTAGGTAAAATTGAATATAAAACAAAAGAAGAACAACAGGCTGATAATGTGAGAAAAATGTTATTAGCAATGACAAAGGATATAAGAGTTATACTTATAAAATTAGCAGATAGATTACATAATATGAGAACATTAAGATTTATGCCTGTAGAAAAGCAGAAAGAAAAATCAAAGGAAACCTTAGATATTTATGCACCATTAGCTCATAGATTAGGAATATTTAAGATAAAATGGGAATTAGAGGATTTATCTTTTAGATATATAAATCCAAATGAATACTATTTTTTAGTACGTAAAATTGCAGAAAAAAGAGTAGAAAGAGAAGCACATATAAAAGAAATAGTTTTAAATTTACAAGAAAATTTAAAAAAAGCAGGCATTGAATCAGAAATAGATGGGAGACCAAAGCATTTTTATAGTATTTATAAAAAAATGCAAAATAAGAATAAAAATTTAGACCAAATATTTGATTTGACAGCAGTTAGAATATTAGTAGATACAGTTAAGGATTGCTATGCAGCTTTAGGAATAGCACATACTGTTTATAAGCCTATACCAGGAAGGTTTAAAGACTATATAGCAATGCCTAAACCTAATATGTATCAATCATTGCACTCTACAGTTATGGGAGTAGGTGGCAGACCTTTTGAGATACAAATAAGAACTTATGAAATGCATAAGACGGCAGAATACGGTATAGCAGCCCATTGGAAATATAAGGAAAAAATAGATAATTCTAATAATATAGATTTAAAATTAACATGGCTTAGAGAGATGTTAGATTGGCAAAAGGAAACTTCAGATCCGGAAGAATTTATGCAAGGTTTTAAAATAGATTTATTTTCTGATGAGGTTTTTGTGTTTACTCCAAAAGGAAAAGTTATAAGCTTGCCTAATAAAGCTACACCAGTAGATTTTGCTTATAAAATACATACGGATATAGGTCATAGATGTATAGGTGCAAAGGTAAATGGTAAGATGGTACCTTTAGATTATGAACTTAAAACTGGAGAAATAGTAGAAATTTTGACATCGAGTACATCTAAAGGACCAAATTTAGATTGGCTTAGTATGGTAAAGAGCAATCAAGCTAAAAGTAAAATAAGAGCGTGGTTTAAGAAAGAAGATAAAGAAGAAAATATAAATAAAGGTAAAGACATATTAGAGAAAGAAACTAAAAAACAAGGTTATAATTTTGGAGAACTTGCCAAAGGAGAAATCTTAGAAACTGTATTAAAAAGATATAATATGAGTAGCATAGAAGATATGTTTGCAGCTGTTGGTATAGGTGCTTTAGCTGCTTCAGCGGTAGTATTAAGGTTTAGAGAACAATATTTAAAGAAGAATAAACCGGAACTTAACTGGACTGAAGTTAGAGACCAAATAAACAAATCTAATAAACAAAAGAAGAAAAAAAGTAGTTCGCCAGGAGTAATAGTAAAAGGTGAAGATAATTTATTAGTTAGATTTGCTAAGTGTTGTAATCCTGTTCCTGGAGATGAGATAATAGGATATATAACAAAGGGTAGAGGAATATCTATACATAGAACCGATTGTAAAAATATGGAACAGTTAATAGAAGAAGATCCAACAAAAATATTAGAAGTAACTTGGGGAAAACCAAAAGGTGGAGAATACATTTCAGAATTAGAAGTTATAGCTGAAAATACAGATGGTTTATTAGCAGATATTATGCTAACTATAAATGGAAGTAAGACAAATCTTTATGCTGTGAATGCAAAACCAATTAAAAATGATTCAGTAGTTGTAAATATAAAATTAAAAATAAACAATATAGAAGATTTAAAATCAGTAATGAAAGATATAAGAAAACTAAAAGGAGTATTGGAAGTATATAGGACTAAGAAGTAGATGATAAAAATTCAAAATAGGGAGGGGGATATATTTGAGAGCAGTAATTCAAAGAGTTTTGTCTTCTAAAGTAGAGGTTGATGGAAAAGTTATAGGGAGTATAGGCAAAGGATTAAATATTCTTTTAGGTATATCAAAAGAAGATACAGAAGAAGATGTAAAATATTTAAAAGAAAAAATAATAAATTTAAGAATATTTGAGGATGAAAATGGGAAGTTAAATAAATCATTACTAGATATAGGGGGAGATATAATAATTGTTTCTCAATTTACATTATATGGAGATTGTAGAAAAGGGAGAAGGCCAAGTTTTGTAGAAGCTTTAGGAGGAAAAGAAGCCTATATATTATATAATAAATTTGTAGAATCAATAAAAAATGAAGTAAATAATGTAGCCACTGGAGAATTTGGAGCGGATATGAAAGTTTATATAGAAAATGATGGGCCGGTTACAATACTTTTGGATAGTAAAAAGACATTTTAGAAATTTAATTATATAATAAAGAGAGTAAAAAATTTAAAAGAGGTGTATTAAAATGGATATAAAAACAATACCTGTTGGTATATATAATGCGAATTGTTATTTGTTAATAGACGAAGATAAATGTGCTATCATAGATCCAGGCGGAGATCCAGAAGACATAATAAAGATTATAGAAGACAATAATTTAGTACCACAATTTATTTTACTAACTCATGGACATATAGATCATGTAGGTGGAGTTGAAGCTATAAAAGATAAATATAATATACCTTTTTATATAAATAAAAAAGATGAAGATTTAATTAAAGAGGCAAAATATATATTTGGAAGTTTTGGTAAATATAAAAATGCAGATAAATATTTAGTAGAAGGACAAATTTTTGAATTAGGAAATTTAAAAATAAAAGTTTTAGAAACTCCAGGACATAGCCCAGGAGGTGTGAGTTTTTTAGTTAATAATGTCATATTTACAGGAGATACATTATTTAGAGAATCTATTGGAAGAAGTGATTTCATTGGAGGAAATCATAATGTATTGATAGATAGCATTCAAAGTAAGATAATTGTGTTAGATAAAGATATATATGTATTACCAGGCCATGGTCCACAATCTACAATAGGATATGAAAAAGATAATAATCCGTTTTTTTAAACAGATATATTTATCCTTTGAAAAGCATTGGAGTGCGTAGTATGAAGCTAAAAGTAAATTTAAATGATATGAAGTATAGATATGATGTATATCAAATATTAAATATATATTATAATTTTTATGATATTAATTTTGTGGATAAAGATTATGATATGAAGATAGAAATCACTGATGAAGGAATGTGTATAGAAAAAGAAGATAAAATAATAAAATATGAAAAGGATTCTAATTTAGTTAAGAAGGAATGGGTAAAAAAATTTCTTTTTTTATATTTAAAATCAATTACTAACAAAAATTTACCTTGGGGTACCTTAGTGGGTATAAGGCCAAGTAAGATAGCTTTAGATTTAATGAATAAAGGGATGGAAGAAAAAGGAATAATAGATTGGTTTAGTAAGCATCGTAATACTAGAGGGGATAAGGCTAAATTATGTATAGATATTGCTAATGTGGAGAAATCTATTGTAAATAAGGATCAAAATACTGTAAGTGTATATGTAGGCATGCCTTTTTGTCCAACTAGATGCTTATATTGTTCTTTTACATCAAATCCAATAGGTAAATGTAAGAACTTAGTAGAGCCTTATTTAAAGGCTCTTTATTATGAAATGGATATGCTTTCAGAGTATATAAAACTTAAAGGTTTAAAAATTCAATGTGTTTATTTTGGAGGAGGGACTCCAACTTCTATTAATAATGATCAATTTGAAAATACATTAAATAAAATATATTATAATTTTGTACATAATAAAAATATAGAAGAATTTACAGTTGAATGTGGAAGACCTGATAGTATTACAGAAGAGAAATTATTATCAATGAAAAAATATAATGTAGATCGAATTAGTATAAATCCACAAACTATGAACAATAGTACTTTAAAAAAGATAGGCAGAACTCATTCTGTAGAAGAGATAGAAAAGATTTATTATTTAGCTAAAAATGTAGGATTTAAGAATATAAATATGGATTTAATAGTAGGGCTCCCAGGTGAGGGTATAGAAGAAATAAAGAATACTTGCAGGAAAATTAAAAAATTAAATCCTGATAATGTAACAGTTCATGGTATGTCCATAAAAAGAGGTTCTATACTTCATGAAAAGCTAGTTAATAAGATAGCATTTAGTATTCCTAAACAAGAAGAACTAAATAGAATGTATGAGGAAACAGAAAAGTTAGCCAAAGATTTAGGAATGAATCCTTATTATATGTATAGACAAAAAAATATGTTAGGAAATATGGAGAATGTAGGATATTCAAAGAAAGATAAGATAGGTATATATAATATACAAATGATAGAAGAAAGACAAACAATAATAGCGTTAGGAGCAGATGCTGTATCTAAAATAATATTTATGGATGAAAATAGAATTGAGAGAGCAGCAAATGTTAAAGATGTAATAGAATATACAAAAAGAGTTGAAGAAATGGTACAAAGAAAGAAAAATATATTAGATACTTTATATTTATAATGGTTAGGAGGAAAATTAATGTCATTGCAAGCACCAAAAGGTACAAAAGATTTATTGCCTACAGAATCATATAAGTGGCAATATTTAGAAAAAAAGTTCAGAGATATAGCAGCTGATTTTGGATGTAGAGAAATAAGAACCCCAGTTTTTGAATATACAGAATTATTTCAAAGAGGAGTAGGGGAAACTACAGATGTAGTTCAAAAAGAAATGTATACTTTCGAAGATAAAGCTGGTAGAAGTATAACCTTAAAACCAGAAGGAACATCACCGGCAGTTAGAGCTTTTGTTGAAGGAAGATTATTCAATGAAGCTCAACCTACAAAGATGTATTATTTTACACCTGTTATGAGATATGAAAATGTTCAAAAAGGAAGACTTAGACAACATCATCAATTTGGAGTAGAAGTTTTTGGAGCAAAAGATGCCTTTGTAGATGCAGAAGTTATAAGTATACCAGTTAGAATATATAAAGAATTAGGTGTAGAGGATGTAGAATTAAATATAAATAGTATAGGATGTCCTAAATGCAGAAAAAATTATAATGAAACATTAAAAAAATACTTATCTAAAAATTATGATAAATTATGTTCAACTTGCAGAACTAGATTTGATAAAAATCCTCTTAGAATATTAGATTGTAAAGTTGATACTTGTAAAGAAATAGTAAAAGATGCGCCGATTATATTAGATTATATATGCGATGAATGTAGAGAGCATTTTGAGTCACTAAAAAGTTATCTGGATGTATTAGATATAAAATATAAGGTAGATCCATTTATAGTTAGAGGATTAGATTATTATAGTAAAACTGTATTTGAATTTATAACAGGTGATATAACTATATGTGCTGGAGGGAGATATGATTATCTTATAGAAGAAATAGGTGGTCCTTCCATGCCGGCAGTAGGTTTTGGTATGGGAATAGAAAGATTGCTTTTAACATTACAAGAAAAATCAATACAAATTCCTGAAGAAGCGTATATTGATTTATATTTAGGGAATATGGGAAGCAAAGCTAAATTAGAAGCTTTAAAATTAGCTAAAGAATTGAGAAATAAACATGTAAAATGTGAAATAGATCACATGAGTAAAAGTGTTAAAGCTCAAATGAAGTATGCAAATAAAATAGGTGCTAAATATTCTATGATATTAGGTGAGGAAGAATTAAATACTGGAAAAGCAATAATTAAAAGAATGAAAGATGGAGAGCAAATATCAGTTAATATAAAAGATATAGATACATTAATTAAAGTATTTAAATAGACAAAATAAAATAACAAATCTATATTTGGAGGAATAAAAATGGGAGAATCATTAAAAGGACTTAAAAGAACAATAATGTGTGGTGAGCCTAGAGAAAATCATATAGGTCAAAAGGTCACAGTTATGGGATGGGTTCAAAGGAAAAGAAATTTAGGAGGCTTAATCTTTGTAGATTTAAGAGATAGAACCGGAATTATACAAATAGTTTTTGGAGAAGAAATAAATAAAGAAGCCTTTGAAAAAGCAGATAGGGTAAAATCAGAATATTGTATAGCCGTAACAGGTGAAATAGTTAAAAGACAATCACCAAACAATGATATGGAAACTGGAGCTGTTGAATTAAAAGGAGAATGCATAAAAATATTATCTGAATCAGAAACACCTCCTATATACATAAAGGAAGGGTTAGATGCGTCTGAAAATGTAAGATTAAAATATAGATATCTTGATTTAAGAAGACCAGATATGCAAAAAATATTTATGATAAGACATAAAACATGTAAAGTTATTAGAGATTTCTTAGATGAAAATGGCTTTTTAGAAATGGAAACACCAATACTTACCAAAAGTACTCCAGAAGGAGCTCGTGATTATTTGGTGCCAAGTAGAAATTATAAAGGAATGTTTTATGCATTACCACAATCACCGCAAATATTTAAACAACTTTTAATGGTATCAGGGTATGACAAATATTTTCAAATAACAAAATGTTTTAGAGATGAAGATTTAAGAGCTAATAGACAACCGGAATTTACACAAATAGATATGGAATTATCTTTTGTAGAACAAGACGATGTAATAGAATTAAATGAAAGGTTATTAGCTAAAGTATTTAAAGAAGTTAAAGGAATAGATATAAAACTTCCAATAGAAAGAATGCCATATAAAATAGCCATGGAGAAGTATGGTTCAGATAAACCAGATTTAAGATTTGGAATGGAAATACATGATTTAACAGAGGCTGTTAAAAATTCTGAATTCAAAGTATTTAAAGGAGCTATAGAAGCTGGTGGTTCTGTAAGAGCAATAAAAGCAGAAAATTGTGCTACTATGGGAAGAAAACAAATAGATAAACTACAAGACTTTGTTAAGACTTACAAAGCAAAAGGATTGGCTTGGATAGCTTATAAAGAAGATGAAATAAAATCCCCAATAGCTAAGTTTTTAACAGAAGAAGAAATGAAAGCTATATTAGAAAAAATGGATGCTAAAGTAGGAGACTTAATATTAATAGTAGCAGATAAAAATAGTGTAGTATTTGAAAGTTTAGGTGCATTAAGATTACATTTAGCTAAGGAATTAGATATTATAGATAGAAATGAATTTAAATTTGTATGGATAACTGAGTTCCCACTATTAGCTTATAATGAAGAGGAAGGTAGATATCAAGCAGAGCATCATCCATTCACAGCTATAATGGATGAAGACATAGACTTACTAGAAAAAGATCCAGGAAAAGTAAGAGCAAAAGCTTATGATATAGTTTTAAATGGAGAAGAATTAGGTGGAGGAAGTATTAGAATACATGATTCTAAACTTCAAGAAAAAATGTTTAATGTATTAGGTTTTACAAGAGAAAAAGCTTGGGAAAGATTTGGATTTTTACTTGAAGCATTTAAATTTGGACCACCACCACATGGCGGATTAGCATATGGTCTTGATAGAATGATAATGTTCTTAGCAGGAACAGAAAATATTAAGGATGTAATAACATTCCCTAAGAATCAAAATGCATTCTGTCCTTTAACAGAAGCACCAAATGTAGTTGACGAAAATCAATTAGAAGAGTTAGGAATAAAAAAAATAGAAGATGAAGGTTAACAAAATAGTAATATTCTATTTATATAAAATATAAAAATACATTATATTTTATAGTATAATATATTTAAAAAAGATAAAAATATATATAAATAAATTACTCCTACTGTGTTTGTAAAGAAAGTTTATGTTGAGCCAACACATATTAATAGGGAATTTAACTTTTTTTGTGGAATTGAGACCTAATAAATTTTAGTTTATTAGGGACATGAAGCAAAAAAGAAATGCCCACCTGGTTAAACAGGTTCAAAAATAGCTTTCTAAACTACATGGTGGGAGTTTTGTTTTATAATATAAATTATATGATTTCTTAATACTATTCCATTGTTTTGAAAATGGAATAACGTAGTTATAAAATCAATTAATTTATAATTTGTTTTTTATATATGGTTTTAAATTATAACTTGCTGAATGCTCAAATGATGGAATATATTGGGGACTGGTTTGGAGTGGAAATTATAATAACATTTTTTAAAAATATTAAATAAATATTTTTAAAAAGATATGAAAAAATAATAAGAATACTTTATTTGTAAACCAATATTTAAGCTTTAAGTAAATGGTACATTTACTTAATTATGTTGCCTAAGCAATGGCATTAGATTATTATTTTAAATATTAGGATACAAATATTAGTATTCTTTATTTTTATAGATATCTATTCAATAAAAGTATTTACTATTTGAATTTTTAACCTTTCAAAGGTGTTAAGTAGCAAATTTTTTATATTACTTATTAAGTATTCGTGTCATTTTTAGGGTATAGCTTTGACTTTTTTTAAATTTTTTATCCATATGACTTAAAATAGAATAAGAAATACTTAAAAATACTAATCCAACTGCTGTTGCAAGTAATTCATATTGTTTTATACCTAATTTTTTAAAAATTAAAAGAGAACTAACCAAACCAATTACTAGCATTATTAGTGGAAAAGTATATGTCCAAAAGGTCATAGTAAAAAAAGATTTAGTAGCCATATCTATTTCTACCACATCTCCTATAGACACTCCTAATGTATCTTTAACATCTGTAGTTATAGATTTAGATCCACAGTTAGATTTACAGCCAGCACAATTATCTCCACAACCAGATTTCCTTTTAAATATAACAGAAGCATAGCCATTTTGTATTGATTTAATATAACCTATTTCTTTCATAAAATCACTCCTATATTAATGGCATTTGTTGTTTATTAATTATATCATAATTTTAATAAACAAGTAAAATGATAAATATGTAAAATAAGAGCAGTTATACTAAAAGAATTTAAATTTGTATAAATAAAAAGTATCATAAGTGAAATATTATAATTAGAAAGGAGTGTTTTTATGTCTAAAAAATATAATAGAACACAACATGATAAAAAGGAAGATGGAAATTTTAAAAAGAAAAATATAAAACATAATCCTCAAGCAGAAAGTGCAAGAGCAGTGTTTGGATTAAAAGAAAATAAATAACTAATTATCTGCAAATGAAACATCGAATATAATATAGCTTTTTATAATGCTATATTAGAATCTTTATATTATCAATATAAAGGGTAATAGTTATAATCTTCCCCTCATAAATTTTTATGGGGGGATAAAAATGGGCATAATGAAATTTTTAGTTTTATCTATAATATCAGAAGCACTTTGGGAAGGTACAAAAATGTTTTGGCAAAATGGCAAGCTAAATATTGATAGAATAGGAGCTCTTATTTTTAGTGAAGTATTATGTTTAACTACAGGGATGGATTTTTTGAAAGAATTAGAAATAAATATCAATGTACCTTATTTAGGAATGATCTTTACAGGATTTTTAATATCTAGAGGAGCGAATTTTATGCATGATTTGATTTCTAGCACAGCTATGGTTAAAGATAATATAAAAAATAACAGCATATAAAAATTTAATTTGTACATTCTATAAAAGAAGGGAGTGTATTAAATTATGCATAGAGAAGATAAAAAAGAGGCAAAGAAAATGAAAAAAAGTAATAAGCCAGAAAAAATACATTATGATGAAATGAAAAAGCATTCATCAAAAGGAGCAATAAAGCTAACGGAATAAAATAATACAACTATAATTTATTAAAAAAACTATATAAATTATGATATTTATATAGTTAATGATGAAATTTTAAATCTACTATGGGTGCACTAGTTATATAGTACACTCATATTTATTTTAGTGTTATAAAAGATTCATAATAATTTTTAATTAGATATAAAACAAGAATTTTATAATTTATAAATTTTTTTAACTAAAAAAAGAAAAAATTGCTATAAATAAGGAGAGGATTTAAGTGTATTCTAATAGTTACAAAGGACAAAAGCATAAAAAATCAAAAAAATTAGATGGCCATAGACCTCAATATGATGCCAATAATAGAGATAAAAAGACACCTGCTAGATATGAAAATTTTAACGAAAAACCTATAGAATAAATATAAATAATAAATTATTAAAACAACAAAAATTTCAAGATATATGGTTTAAAAGAAAATAATACAATAAATTCATTTAATTTACTAGAGTAATATTGAAAAAATAACACAAACTTATATTACAAACTCAATTGAGTTTGTAATATATTTAAAGATAAAAGGAGGCCGATTAAAATGGCAAACAAAAGTTCAAACAAATTAGTAGTTCCAGAAGCTAAACAAGGATTAAATAATTTAAAAAATGAAGTTGCTAATGAAATAGGTTTATCAAACTATGATAGTGTTGATAAAGGAAACTTAACAGCAAGACAAAATGGATATGTTGGTGGCGGAATGACAAAGAAAATGGTAGAAGCATACGAAAATAGTTTAAAATAATAATTAATTTATTTTAAAGTAGAATATAAATCATATTAATAAAAGTAACATTTTTTCTTTCTGCTTTTTCTAAACTAGATTTTTGAAATATAAATCATGTTAATAAAAATAGCTTAAGAGATTAGATATGTAGTTATATATATCTAATCTCTTTTGAATTTGTTAAGGAATATATTTAATTATTTATTGACTAAAAGCTTTTTATATGTTATTATTACAATGTTAAATCATTCTTGCCGGAGTGGTGGAATTGGCAGACGCAACGGACTCAAAATCCGTCGAGGGTAACTTCGTGCGGGTTCGACTCCCGCCTTCGGCACCATAAAAAGAACTCATACTTAATATAGTATGAGTTCTTTTTATATGTTTATAGGAGATAAGTTAAGTATAAATTTAAAAATTATTTTTATCTAGAAATATTATTCTTTGACTAATCTCTTAAATACTAGTAAAATACAGCATTAATTTAGTGTATAATAGTTATAGTTTAAATTATAGGAGAAGTGATAATATGCTTAGATTTTTAGATGCAGGAGAATCTCATGGTAAAGCATTAACAGCTATAATAGAAGGTATACCTTCAAATATTGATATAGATATAAATTTTATAAATAATGAACTAAAAAGAAGACAGGCTGGTTACGGTAGAGGAAAAAGAATGAAAATAGAAAATGATAAAGTTGAAATATGGTCTGGTATTAGAGAAAATAAAACCACAGGAAATCCTATAACTTTAATTATTTACAATAAAGATTACAATAATTGGAAGGAAGTTATAAATAAACAAGCAGAAGATAAAGATAAAATTTTAGTTCCTAGACCAGGGCATGGAGATTTAGTAGGATATATTAAATATAACACAGGAGATATAAGAAATGTAATAGAAAGAACTTCAGCTAGAGAAACTGCTATCAGAACAGCTATAGGGGCTATATGCAAATATACATTAAAATTATTAGGAATAGATATAAGAAGTAAGATTCAGAGTATAGGAGAAATATTTGATAATGATGTAGATATACATGATAATAGCGTATATAAAAAAATAGAAGATAGCCCTTTAAGATGTTACAATAAAAAAATAGAAAAAAACATGATGGATGAAATAGATAACTGTAAAAAAGAAGGGGATACTATAGGTGGTAGTATTTATATATCAATAAAGGGTATGCCTATAGGTATAGGAAGCTATACTCAATGGGATAAAAAATTAGATGCTCTACTAAGTTATTCTATTATGTCCGTTCAAGGAATAAAGGCAGTAGAGTTTGGAGAAGGGCTAGATTTAAGTAAGAGAGGTAGTACTTTTAATGATGAAATATATTATGACAAAAATTCTATAAAAAGAAAAAGTAATAATGCTGGAGGGATAGAGGCAGGAGTATCTAATGGTGAAGATATAGTGATAAAGGCTTATATGAAGCCAATACCATCTATAAAAAAAACAATACAAACTATTAATTTAAAGGAAAAGATAAATGTAGAAAACAGGTATGAAAGATCTGATGTTTGCGGAGTTGTTCCAGCTTCTATAGTTCTTGAAAATGTATGTGCTTTTGAAATATTAAAGGAGATCTTAAATACATATCCTTGTGACGATTTTAATACATTGAAAAAATATATAAGAGAAATGTAAAATTTGGAGGTTCATTTATGAATAAAGAAAGATTATTAATATTGGACAGCAATAGTTTATTAAATAGAGCTTTTTATGCATTACCTGATCTTATGACTGCAGAAGGCATTCATACTAATGCCATATATGGTTTTGTTAATATGCTTTTAAAAATGAAGGAAGATATAAAACCTGATTATATAGTAGCAGCTTTTGATAGAAAAGCACCTACATTTAGACATGAAGAATATAAAGATTATAAAGCTGGTAGAAAAAAAATGCCAGATGAACTTGCTGAGCAGTTTCCTATAGTAAAAGAGCTTTTGGCAGCATTAGCTATAAATATATTTGAAATTGATGGTTTTGAAGCAGATGATTTAATAGGAACTTTATCTGTGTTTGCAGAAGAAAAAGGAATAGAAGTTTATATAGTTACAGGAGATAAAGATGCATTGCAATTAGCTACAGATAATGTAAAAGTAGTTATAACTAAAAAAGGTATTACAGAAAAAGAGATTTATGATAAAAAGAGAATGATAGAAGAATTTGGTGTTACACCTAAAGAATTTATAGATGTAAAAGGTTTAATGGGAGATTCTTCAGATAATATCCCTGGAGTGCCTGGTATAGGAGAAAAGACTGCCTTTAAGCTTATAAAGGAATATAAAAGTATAGAATCAGTAATTGAAAATATAGACAATATAAGAGGAAAAAAATTAAAAGAAAATTTGCATGAGTATGGTGAACAGGCTATATTTAGTAAAAAGTTAGCTACTATTATGTGTAATGTTCCTATAGAAATGAGTTTAGAAGAGATAAAATCAAAAGAAGATTATGATATAAACAAAGTGAGAGATATGTTTCAAAAATTGGAATTTAAATCTTTAATAAATAAAATAGGTAAAGGCAATGAAAAAGAAACTAAAGAAGAAAAAGTTTCTTATAAAAATGTAATTTCTATAGAAGAATTTAAAGGTTTAAAAGATAATATAATAAAATATAAAAAAGATAAGTTGTATTTGTATTTTGAATTAGAGGATATATCTTTATTTTCTAAATCTAAAATAACCAGATTATATATTAATTTTAAAGATGAAGTTTATAAAGTAGATTTTCAAGCTTTGCTAAATAATGATAAAGAAGAATTTATAAAAATATGCAAAGAAATATTTGAAAATAAAGATAGTGAAAAAATAACCTATGATGCTAAAAATCCACAAACTACACTTAGAAAATTAGGAATAGAGTTTAATGGGATAAGATTTGATATAAATTTAGCTGCATATTTAATAGATCCAGTAAGAAAAGAATATGAAATAGCCAGTTTGGCTTCAGAATATTTGTTAAAAAATATAAATAGCGAAGATGAAGATCTAAAAATCAAAGAAGTTAATATAATGCCTGAATTATACAAGGTACTAGAAGAAAAGATAAAAGAGCAAGATATGGAAGAATTGTTATATAAGGTGGAGCAGCCTCTTACAGAGACCTTATCAGCTATGGAAACAGAGGGATTCAAAGTTGATAAAAATGTACTCTTACAACTTGAACAAAAATTCAAAGGAGAAATAGAAAATACCCAGTCAGAAATATACTCAATGTCTGAGGAAGAATTTAATATAAATTCTCCCAAACAATTGGGAAAAATACTTTTTGAAAAATTAGACTTACCTGTTATAAAGAAAACAAAGACAGGATATTCAACTAACGCAGAAGTATTAGATAAGTTAAGAGATAAACATCCAATAATAGATAAGATAACTTATTATAGACAATTAACCAAAATATATTCAACTTATATAGAAGGATTAAAAGCTGCTATAGACGAGGACGGAAAAATACATTCAAATTTTAATCAAACTGTTACAGCAACAGGAAGATTATCAAGTACAGAGCCTAATCTTCAAAATATACCTATAAAATATGAAATGGGAAGAGAAATAAGAAAGGTATTTATTCCCAATACCCAAGATTCTGTAATACTTTCAGCAGATTATTCACAAATAGAATTAAGAGTATTAGCACATATATCTAATGATGAAAATATGATAAATGCTTTTAATGAACATGATGATATCCATACTAAAACTGCATCAGAAGTGTTTAAAGTTCCAATAGATGAAGTAACACCTCTTATGAGGAGTAATGCTAAAGCAGTTAATTTTGGTATAGTTTATGGTATAGGAGACTTTAGTTTATCTCAGGATTTAAATATAACCAGAAAAGAAGCAAAGCGATATATAGATACTTATTTAGAGAGATATCCAAATGTAAAACTTTACTTGGAAAATATAGTAGAAGAAGCTATAAAAAAAGGGTATGTAAGTACTATATTAAATAGAAGAAGATATATAAAAGAGGTTAAATCTTCAAATAAGATAGTTAAAGCTGCTGGGGAAAGATTGGCTATGAACAGTCCAATACAAGGAAGTGCAGCAGATATAATAAAATTAGCTATGGTAAATGTTTATAGAAAATTAAAAGAAGGCAAATTTAAAAGTAGTATAATATTACAAGTACATGATGAGTTAATATTAAATGTTTATACAGAAGAATTAGAAAAAGTAAAGATTTTAGTAAAAAGGGAAATGGAACAGGTTTTAAAATTAAAAGTAGGTTTAGAGGTAGATATCAATATAGGGGAAAATTGGTATGAAGTGAAATAGGGAGTTGTTTTATGTATTGCTTAGAAGGTATTTTTAAAATTGGACTTACAGGAGGCATTGGTGCTGGTAAAAGTACTGTATCAGAAATGATAAAAAGGAAAAATATACCAGTAATTGATGCAGATAAAATAAGTAGAGAAGTATTGAAGTTATATCCAGAAATTTTAATAAAAGTAAAAGAAATTTTTGGTGAAGAATTTTTAGATAATAATGGAGAGTTAAAAAGAAGAGAGTTTGGTAACTATATATTTAAAAATAAGAATAAAAGAATAGAATACGAAAAGATAATAATGCCTTATATAAAAAAAGAAACATTTGAAAGAATAAAATCATTAGAGGAAAATAGAGAACCAATTTGTGTATTAGATGCACCTACATTAATAGAGCAAGGGTTATATAAATATATGGATGTAAATATATTAGTTTGGGTAGATAAGGATGTACAAATATCTAGGGTTAAAAAAAGGGATGCATTAAGTACAGCGGAAGTTATAAATAGAATAAATTCTCAAATGCCTATGGAAGAAAAAAAGAAATTTGTAAATTATATAATAAATAATTCTAAAGATATAGAGAATACAAAGGGAGAATTAGACAAAATTTTTATGGAGATAATGATTAAAGTAGAAAAGAAGGGGGGAGTGCTCTAAATATTAGGGCAAAATAGAGTGAAGTTTTTAAGAAGACTTTTGATTTTAATACTGACATTTATTTTATTGATAAATATAACAACTATAGCAAAATATATTTTCCCTATGAAATATAAAAACTATATAGATATATATGCAAATGAGTATAAATTAGATCCGTATTTTGTAGCAGCAGTTATAAAAACTGAAAGTAATTTTAAAAAAGATGCTACTTCTAAAAAAAATGCACAAGGGCTTATGCAAATAACTCCAGAGACAGGAAGATGGATAGCAGAAAAAATGGAATTAAAAAATTTTAATATTGGTGATTTAAAAGACCCAGAAACTAATATAAAAATGGGATGTTGGTATTTGAATAATTTAAAAGAAGAATTTGATGGAAATATGGATCTAGTTTTAGCTGCGTATAATGGAGGTCGAGGAAATGTTCAAAAATGGTTAAAGGATACAGAACATTCAAAAGACGGTGAAAGCCTTCATTATATACCTTTTAAAGAAACAGATAAGTATGTAAAAAAGGTGAAGGTTATATATAATATTTATAGATTTTTATATAAAAGTTAAATAATATAATTTAATAAGTTTATTGACAATAATATAAAAATATTATAATATAACTATAAATTATTTGTTTCATTAAAATTTATGCTTGAAAATTTAGCAGGTGTGCTGGAATAGGCAGACAGGCACGTTTGAGGGGCGTGTGTCTAAGGACGTATGGGTTCAAGTCCCATCACCTGCACCATAGATTTAATGATAAATTATTTTTTATGTTTTAATTTAAGAAGTTAATAAAATAATTTATAAATTTATATTACAAAAAATTATATAGATTAAATCAATATAAAAAACTATTGAAAAATTATAAATTAATGTTTATAATAAATATAGAAAATAAATTAACAAAGATTAAATATTCTGAGATATGCGCTAGGCTCTATATTTTGAACCTACATCACAAGCACGGGAGTTCAATATTTAGATATGGATATGGACCTTATTATGAGACCTATAAATGGCATTAAGGAGATAGAAACATCTGTGAGAACACCCACCTATCGGAAGATAGGTGTCAAAATTGGAGCTACGGTATTTTGGATATTATCGATAAGATATAAAGAGGAGTATTTATACTTCTCTTTTTTATATATTATATAAAAATAAATAGAATTATATAAACGTATTAATTGGAATTTTATTTATAAAAAAATATATATGTGTTATAATTATATAAATTATGTAAAGGATATGAAAGTTAATTTGTTAAGAGAAGATTATGGGAGGAGTTTTTATGCCTAATAAATTTTTAATTATAGATAATAGCATACTTCCAGATATTTTTGAAAAAGTTGTTAAAGTAAAGGAACTTTTAGCTAATGGAAAAGTAAAAGATATAACAGAAGGTGTAAAAACAGTAGGAATTAGTAGAAGTACTTATTATAAATATAAGGACTTTGTGTTTTCTGTATCTGAAGGTGTAAAAAGTCAAAAAGCAACTATAGGATTATTAATAGGACATGAAAGAGGAACTCTTTCTAAAATATTGGATAAAATAGCAGAATATAAGGGGAATATACTTACCATAAATCAAGATATACCTATAAACAATACTGCAAATGTAAGTATTACATTTGATATATCGCAAATGAGCATAGGATTGAAAGAGTTAGTTGAGGAAATAAAAAATACTAAAAATGTAATAAAAGTAGATTTAATAGCTATGGAATAATAAAAAAACTTCATCTTTTTATTTAGATGAAGTTTTTGTTAAATTAAAATAAATATAATTAAATTATAAGATCACCTACAATAACTGTTATAGCTGAACCAGATAAGATTATGTTTTCATCTTCTAATCTGATTTTAAATGTATTATTTCCTTTTATATATGTTTTTTGTTCTGTTAGATTTTCTAAATAATTTATAGTTAAATCATCTTCTATATTTAAAGTTTTAGAAAAGTTATGTAGTAAACATAATTTTTTTTCAAGAGTTAAAGGAATTTTTATTTCTATAAAATCAGAATTTAATCTTGTTTCTAAGATATCTTCTTTACAATAGAATTTAATATTTTCTTTTTCATCTATAATACCTTCTTGCCATAAAATATGAGAGGCAGCTAAAATAGATTTTACACATAAATTTAACTCATTTTGTGGTGAAAAGATATTTGTTTTATATCCATCATTTTCCTTACATAAAAAAATAGTTTCTGATAAGTTAAGTTCTAGTGCTACATTTTTCATGTAATCATTTTCTACAGGTTCATTTAATAAACATACACCAATAGAATTTCCCAAACAAACTTTATTAGTAAAAGTATTTACTTGATAGATATTCATTATTTGTACCCCCAAACCAACATAATACGTATATATTATAACATAGAATAAAAAAATAAAATTAAGTATTTGATAAAATTTTATTTTTATTTTTAAATTTATAAATTTTCTGATTTAAATAGACTAAATACTTACAATAAATAATTTAAGTTATAATAAAAATTAATAAATATTTAAAAATTATAATAATAGATAATTTAGAATATAAATTTATATAAAAAGGATTTTTTTATGAATTTGTAGAATAATTTTATTAAAGTAAGGGGGGATAATAATGTTAGATATAAATTTAAAATATAATGATATAGAAATAGTTAATGTAGAAAAAGAAAATATAGAAGATATTTTTCATATGATGAAGTCTAACAAAAATGAAGTGAATTTAGCTTTTCATCCCCTATCAAATGAGAAAGAATTAGAAGATACATTTATAGAATATTATTTAAGTGAATGTGAATTTTTTATTAAAATAACTTATAAATCACGTTTAATTGGATTAATAAAGGGAAGGGCTGAATTTAAAAATCCAAATGAAATTTGGATATTATATTTTTTGAAAGATAAATATAGCCTTGAAAACAAAGAATGGTATAATATAATTCATAATTTAGAAATATACTTTTTTAAGCAGTATAGCATAGATAATTTTTACGTAGTTATTGATAACAATAATTTAAATTTCATAAATATATTCAAGGGGAATGGTTTTTCTATATCAAGGATGTATGAAAAAAATGGATATAACCATATAGAAAGTAATGAAGTAGTATTGAAAAAATTAAGATATGCAAATAGATCTAACTATTATATATGAAATAATTTTAAAAGTTGTGAGTTAAAAGTTTTCTAATAATATTTTTAATTCATGACTTTTTTATTTGTTAGAATATAATTTTTTATAGTATCTTATTTTCATTTTTTCATAGTTAGTTATATTTATAAAAATATAGAATATATATTTATAAATAAGTAATTTAACAATTATGGAGGGATGAAAAAATGAGATACACACGTTATGATATTAAAAAAAGGCATAAGTCCAGTTTTACATTTTTTTTAATAATAGCATTGGTTTTGGTTTTTGCTTTTATATTAGGAACACTGATATTTAATATAGTTTCCCCTAATAATGAAAAAAAGAATAATATCATTAAAAATGATAATCCTAGTATAGTTAAAAACCAAAATAATAGTAATGGTAGTACAAATTACATAGTTATACAAAGAGGAATATATGCTAAAAAAGAAAATATCTCTGAAGTTTTAAATAGTTTAGCACCATATGGCAATGCATTTACTGTAGAAGATAATGGTAAAACTAGAGTTTTTTTGGGGATATATGAAGAAGATGAAGGAATAAAACTAATGAAAAAATTAACAGATAATAAAATAGATAATTCTAAAATGACATTTACAATTAATAGAAAAGATTTATGTGATGCAGAAATATCAGAAATAATTGCAGCTTATATTAAAATAGTAAATAAATTATCAGAAAAAGACGTAAAATCAGTAAAAACAGAAGAAATAAAAAAATGGATGGCATCATTAGATAAAGTTGATAAAGATAGCGCAAATATAAAAATTTTAAATAATTTAAAAGAACATATAAATAAATTACCAAATAGTTTGACAAAAAATCAGGCAAATAAAAGTTACAGTTTTATTTATAAAATTTTACAAGAAATAAATAATAAATAAGCATCTGTTTTTTAGGTGCTTATTTTTTGCTTAAAAAATTCTTTAGATACTTGTTTAAGTTTTTATTAAATGATAAACTATATTAGATATAATTTTAAGGTGGGGTTGTTATGAAAAGTCCAGATAAAAATAAAAGTTTATTAGGAGTTTTTATACTATTAGGGGCTATATTAGGTAGCATTGCTGGTGAAATATTGGGTTCTAGCTTTACTAAGTTATCCTTTTTAAAAACCGCATATAAAGTAGGAACTGCTTCACCGTTTAATTTAGACTTAAAGGTTTTTAATTTAGCTATAGGTTTAAATTTTGATATTAATATTATGACTATAATTGGTATAATATTGGCAATAATATTATACAGGAAATAATAGGAAGTGATATCAGTGGAAAAAATTATATTAGCTTCTGCATCTCGAAGAAGACAAGAACTTTTAAAAAGAATACTGGAAAATTTTCAAATAATAGTAAGTGATTTTGATGAAAGCAGTATAGATTTTAAAAATGATATACCGTCTTATGTAATGAATTTAGCAGAAGGAAAAGCTAGATCTGTTGCAGAAAAAATAATAGATCAAGGCAAGAATTTAATAATAGGATGCGATACAATAGTGGCTTTTAATAATAGAATACTAGGTAAGCCTAAAGACAAAAAAGATGCATTAAAAATGTTACAAACTTTAAGTGGAAATGTACATGAAGTTTATTCTGGATTAGCTATATTGGATGTTAAATCTAATAAAATAAGGAAAGACTTTGTTTGTACTAAAGTTAAATTTTCAAAACTAACTTCAGCACAAATAGAAAAATATGTGAATACAGGAGATCCTATGGATAAAGCTGGTGCATATGGCATTCAAGGAAAAGCAGGAGTTTTTGTTGAAAATATCAATGGATGTTATTATAATGTTGTAGGGTTACCTTTAAACAAATTGAATTCTATGTTAATGGAGATGGGGGTAAATCTTTAAAAGGAGTTGTATGAATGCATAATAACTTTAAAATAAAGGATTTGCCTAAAAATGAAAGACCACAGGAAAGACTTATAAGATATGGAGCAGAAGCACTTTCAAATTCAGAACTTTTAGCTGTTATTTTAAGAACTGGTACTAAAAACCAAAATATAATGATGCTTACAAGTAGTTTGATTAAAGAAACTGGTGGATTAGATCAGCTTTTTGATCAGTCTATAGAAGAGTTAACTAAAATTAAAGGTATAGGTGTAACTAAAGCAGTTCAAATATTAGCATTATCAGAGATTTCTAAAAGATTTAAAACTTATAAATCTGGTAATGATTATAAGATAAATAAGCCTTTAGATGTATCTAATTTAGTTATGGAAGATATGAAATACTTAAGGCAAGAAAAATTAAAAGTATTAATTCTAAATACTAAAAATATAGTTACATATATAAGAGATATATTTATAGGAACTCTTAATTCATCTATAGTACATCCAAGGGAAATATTTTGTGAGGCTATAAAGAAAAATGGTGCATCCATAATTATATGTCATAATCATCCATCAGGGGATCCGACACCTAGCCAAGAAGATATAAATATAACTTTGAGATTAAAAGAATGCGGTAAATTAATAGGAATAGATTTATTAGACCATATAATAATTGGTGAAAATAAGTATATAAGCATAAAAGAAAAAGGTATAATATAACTAAGGAATAGAGAGGAGTAAAACTTTTATGAGATTGTTTGGTATTACTAAAGATATGGGAATAGATTTAGGTACAGCAAATACACTAGTATATATTAAGGGAAAAGGTGTTGTTTTAAACGAACCTTCTGTTGTAGCTATAAATAAAGATGTAAACAAAGTTCTTGCTGTAGGGGATGAAGCTAAGCAAATGATAGGTAGAACCCCAGGAAATATAATAGCAATTAGACCATTAAAGGATGGGGTAATTGCAGATTTTGATGTTACTCAAATAATGCTTAAGAAATTTATAGAAAAAGTAAGCCCAAAGGGAGGATTTACTAATCCAAGAATAGTAGTTTGTTTTCCATCAGGAGTTACAGAAGTAGAAAAAAGAGCAATTGATGAAGCAACTAAACAAGCTGGAGCAAGAGAAGTGGTTCTTATGGAAGAACCAATGGCAGCAGCTATTGGAGCAGGACTTCCAGTTAATGAACCTACAGGAAGTATGATAGTAGATATAGGTGGTGGAACTACAGAAGTTGCTATTATATCATTAGGTGGAATAGTAACAAGTAAATCTTTAAGAGTAGCTGGAGATGAATTAGATCAGTCCATAATAAATTACATAAAGAAAGAATATAGTTTGATGATTGGTGAGAGAACAGCTGAAAATATTAAAGTAGAATTAGGTTCAGCTTATGAAACTGAAGAAGATAAAACAATGGAAATAAGAGGTAGAGATTTAATTTCAGGTTTACCAAAAGTTGTAACTATTTCTGGGAAAGAAGTTAGAGAAGCTTTAAGTGAGCCAGTTATGTCCATAATAGAAGCTATAAAAACAACTTTAGAAAAAACTCCACCAGAACTTGCATCCGACATAATGGATAAAGGAATAATGTTAGCAGGAGGCGGTGCTTTACTTAGAGGATTAGACCACCTTATAAACGAAGAAACTCATATGCCTGTTCACATTGCTGAATCCCCACTTGATTGCGTAGCTATCGGTGCTGGTAAAGCATTAGATACTATAGATAAAATATTAGATAGCAAAAAATAATAGACTATGAAGTTCTTTAAAAATAAACTGACAGTAACTATAATTGTACTGTCAGTTACCTTTTTAATATTAATAACGCAAAGTGCGGATAGAAGCAAGGTATCTTTTGTTGAAAGTGGCATAGGATCGGTAGTTAATCCGGTTCAAGGAGTTTTTTATAAAATAAACAAAAAAATTAGAAATTCTATTGGTTTTGTACTTAATATACCAGATGTAAAAAGAGAAAATGTAAAATTAAAATCTCAAAATAGTAAACTTGAAAGTCAATTAGTAGAGTATAAGTCTTTAAAAGATGAAAATGAAAGATTAAGAAAGATGCTTAATTTTAGAAATCAGCGTTCAGAATATAATTATGTTGGTGCAGATATAGTTGGTAAAAGTGGTGGAAATTATTTAGATGAATTTACTATAAATAAAGGTTCTAATGATGGTATATCTAAAGGCATGATTGCGATAACCAGTGAAGGGTTAGTAGGACAAGTAACAGTTACAGGAGGCAGCTGGTCTACAGTTCAATCATTGTCTAATGAGAATTTAGCTGTTAGTGCTATGGTAGATAGAACTAAAGAAAATAGTGGCATTGTAAAAGGGATTAAAGATAGCCAAAATAATATTTTAGCAAAATTATATTTTTTACCAATGGATTCTAAGATAAAAGAAAAGGATATTATTTTAACCTCTGGTCTTGGACGTATGTATCCTAAAGGTATAAGAATAGGAGAAGTTACAAGTATAGAAATAGATAAAGGTAAAGTAATGAAAAATGCTATAATAAAACCTTATGTAGACTTAAGAAAAATAGAAGAAGTATTTATAGTAATACCTAAAAATATGCCTGAAAATAAAGAGGAAGTAAAATATTAAGGTGATGCATATGAAAAAAAAATTAATATTGGGAGCTATTTTAATATTATTTGCTATATTAGATAATTCCTTAATACCATTTATAGCAATAAAAGGTGTTTATCCTAGCTTTTTGTTTGTTTTTATAGTAAGTTACTCTATAATAAAGGATAAATGGGAAGCTATTTGGGTTGGTGTTTTTGCAGGGATTCTTCAAGATTTATATTTTACTAATGTATTTGGTATAAATTCTTTGATAAATATGTTTGTTTGCTTAATAGCAGCTGAAATAGGGTTGAATATAATAAGAAGCAAAATATTAATACCAGTGATATCTTCTTTTTTACTAAGTATATTTAAAGGAGCGTTCATATGGATTATAGCCTACTTTTTAAAGATGAATATTAGTTATAATTTAATAGCATTTAATAGTATTTACAATGGGATAATAACGATTATAGTTTATAAATTAGTATATAATCTATGTGAAAAAAGACATATGGATAGAAAGTGGGAATTTTAAAGGAATGGTGATTTAGTCAATGAAGATAAACAAAGATAAAAAATTTACTAGATTTGGTGGCCTTATGTTAGTAATGATATTTATAATTACGGCTATTATATCTAGACTTGTTTATTTGCAACTTATGAATTCAGAAGAATACAAAGAAAAAGCAAATAATAGATCCATAAGAGAAATTCCAGAGGCTGCTCCAAGAGGAAATATAACAGATAGAAATAATGTAGTATTGGCTACTAATAAGCAAAATTATATGCTTATATATAATGAAACGGACGAAAATAAGAAAAGCTTTTTTTCTACTATGGAGAAAGTATTTAGTATATTAGACCAATATAACGAAAAACAAACAGATGATTTTGAACTTAAAATTAATCCTTATAGATTTGAGTTTAAAGCTAGTACAGCTGAGGGAAAAAGAGCAGCAGAAATAAGATTTAAAAAAGATAGAGGATTAGATGAGGTAGTTACAAAAAAATTATTTTCAGGTAAAAATAAAAAAGAAAAAGAAGAATTAACAAAAGAAGATAAAGCTAAAATAGATGAAGAGTTATTAAAAATAACTCCAGAAGAAATTTTTAAATATTTGTTAGAGCAATATAAAATAGATACAAAGAAATATTCCTTAGAACAGCAAAGAAGATTCATGATAGTAAAAGATGCATCAAAAATGCAGAGCTTTTCAGGATATAAATCTGTTGATGTAGCAAGTAATATAAAAAAAGAAACAGCCTTTATATTCCTACAAAAATTAAATGATCTACCAGGTATAGATGTAAGTACTCAGCCTATAAGATATTATCCTTATGGAGAAGTAGGGTCAGCTGTATTAGGTTATATATCTAAAATAAGCGGTGATAATGATAAATATAAAGAAAAAGGATATGATCCAAGCTCTGATTATATAGGTATAAATGGAATAGAGGGAGTTTTTGAAGAAAGACTTAAGGGATCTAAAGGTGGAAGAATTGTTAAACTTAATAAGACAGGAAGAGTTATAGAAGAATTAGGAAGAAGAGAACCTTATCCTGGTCAAGATATACAACTTACTATAGATAAAAATATACAAAAGGCTGCTGAAGATTCTTTGGATTCTGTAATGAATGACCTTCAACATAAAGGAGTACAGGGCGATGTTAATACAACTAACGCTACAAGAGGAGCAGCGGTAGCAGTGGATGTAAATACAGGAGAAATTTTAGCTTTGGCAAGTAGGCCAGGTTTTGATCCTAATTTATTTGCATCACCAGGGCTATTAACATCAGATCTTTATAAAAAATATTTTAATCCGGATTTAACTGAATTTGGGAAACAGTATATTCTTAATAAAGGACTAATGAGTTATTATCCGGGAAACACTTTAGATGAAGTCTTAGAAAAATTATTTCCTTTAGATAAAAGCATAAAGAATAATAAAACCATTAGGCAAGATTTATATGATATATATCCCAAACCTTTTTATAACTATGCTACCATGTCTGTAGTACCTCCAGGATCTACATTTAAAGCTATGACAGCTATTGCAGGATTAGAATCAGGGGTTATAACTCCAGGATATTCTATAAATGATATAGGTGTTTTTGATGATGGAAAGAATTTTGTAAAGAAATTTGCGGCAGGTGGATATGGTGCTGTTGATTTATATAGAGGATTAGAAGTTTCTAGTAACCCTTATTTTATGACAGTAGGTAAATTATTAAGAGAGAGTTTTGGGGATGACATTCTTGCAAAGTATGCTTGGAAATTTGGATTAGGTGTACCACCAAATTCAAATGAAAAAGCTTCTACAGGAATAGAAATTCCTGAAAAGTTTGGTCAAGTATTTAATACTTATACATTATCTAATGTTTATGCAACTCAGTACTTGTGGCAAACTATGTCTACTTTAAAAGCAGGAGTAGATGCTAGGGGAAATAAATTTCCAACTATAAATTTATATGATAGCGAAAAGGATTCAGATAAGGTTAAAGAGTTAAAAAAACAAATTAAAAATTCTATACAAGATTCTATAAAAGAAGGAACTAAAAAGTTTAACTCTGATAATTATGCAAAAATGATTACAGATTTAATTAATGAGGATCCAACTTATAAAGGTAAAAATATAAGCAAAGATGAAATAAAAAGAATTGTAGATGTTATATACTATATAACAATATCAGATGCTCATTTCCAGTTAGGTGTAGGTGCTAATATGTACAATGCGTCTATAGGTCAAGGTATAAGTAATTTTACTCCATTACAATTGGTGAATTTTGTTAGTACTATAGCTAATGGTGGAGATAGATATAAATTGCATTTAGTAAAAGAAATAAAAGATGCAGATGGCACTGTAGTAGAGACAATTAAACCAGAAATAGTTGAAAAGACTAATGTAAGTAAAGAAAATTTAGCAGCTGTAAGACAAGGAATGGCACGAGTTAACGAGGGAGCAGATGGTACCGCAGCAGCAGTGTTTAAGGATTTCCCTATATCAACAGCAGGTAAAACAGGATCAGCTACTTTTAGCAATAATCAAGATGCTTATGGAAGAACATCTTATGGTGTGTATATAGGATTTGCACCAGTAGATAAGCCTAAAATAGCAGTATGTGTTATTGTCTTTGATGGTGGACACGGAGGATATGTTGCACCTGTAGCAAGAGCTATGTACGAAGCTTATTTTAAAAAAGAACTTAATAAAGATAAACCAGATGAAGCCAAAGCATCAAATTCAGGGCAAAAGGAGAATACTAAGAATTCAGATTCTACTGGAGATGATGAAAAAGATATAGAAAATAAAGATACAAATAACAGATAAATAAATGTAAAGTATATCCACACTATAAATTATTTTATATAATACATAGTGTGGATATTTTAAAATGGAAAATATTAAATAAATAAAAGTATAATAAACAGAAGGAATTAATAAAAAAATGTGGAAATATAAATTAAGATAGTGTTTTTATAGCTACTTTGGAGGTTTTTATTTTGGAAGACAATATAGTAATAAAAGGTAACAAAGAAGGTCTTGTTGTAATAATTAATATGAATAAATTTAGAGATTTTAATGATATGATTAATTCATTGATAGAAAAATTATCTCATGGAAAACAATTTTATAAGGGATCTACCTTAAAAATATCTACAGAATTAAAACTTATAAACGAAAAAAATTTAAGAAGACTTAAAGATGTTCTTTTTGAAGAATTTATGATAAAAGACTGTATATTTGAGGATAAGGAAGATAAATCCAATAAACCTTTTAGTGGCATATACGAAGGCAGAACAAAATTTATAAGAAGAACTGTAAGAGGAGGACAAATAGTACGCTATAATGGAAATTTGGTTATAATTGGGGATGTCAATTCTGGAGCAGAAATATATGCAGCAGGCAATGTAATAGTGTTAGGAGCTTTAAGGGGGCATGTTCATGCCGGGGTTACAGGAAATCATAAAGCTGTGGTTGCGGCATTTTATTTACAACCCTCTATACTACAAATAGCAAATGTTATGACTAGGTCGCCAGAAGACAATATAAAACCTCAATATCCAGAAGTTGCAAAGATAAAATCAAATATAATAGTGGTAGAACCATATCTACCGGATAAATTTATATAATTTAAGGAGGACAAAAAATGGGAGAAGTGATAGTTGTTACCTCTGGTAAAGGTGGAGTAGGAAAAACAACCACATCAGCTAATATATCTACAGCCTTAGCTGCCATGGATAAAAAAGTAGTTGTTATAGATGGAGATACTGGATTAAGAAATCTTGATGTTTTAATGGGACTTGAAAATAGAATAGTATTTACACTATTGGATGTAATAGAAGAAAGATGTAAGTTAAAACAAGCTTTAATAAAGGATAAAAGATTAAATAGTTTATATCTTTTACCAACAGCACAAACAAGGGATAAGGAAGATGTTAAAGTAGGTGATATGCTTAAAATAGTTAATGATTTAAAACAAGATTTTGACTATGTGATTTTAGATTGTCCTGCAGGGATAGAAAGAGGTTTTGAAAGTTCTATAGCGGGAGCAGATAGAGCACTAATCGTTGTAAATCCAGAAGTAACATCAGTAAGAGATGCAGACAGAGTTATAGGCAAATTAGATGCTAAGGGTATAGACAACCATCAACTTATAGTAAATAGATTAAATTATGAAATGACACAAAATGGAGAGATGCTAGATATTGAAGATATAATCGATAGTTTAGCGATAAAATTAATAGGGGTAGTTCCTGATGATAGAAATATAACTATAGCTACAAATAAAGGAGAACCTATAGTTTTAGATAATGCAGCTATATCAGGACAAGCTTTCAGAAATATTGCTAAGAGAATTACTGGGGAAGAAGTTCCTATAATGGATTTAAGAAATAAAGAACAAGGCTTTTTTAAATCCTTCAAAAAATTATTTGGATTGAAGTAGGAGTGATACAATAATGGATTTATTTAAGTTTTTTTCAAAACAATCATCAAAAGATGTAGCTAAAGAAAGACTTAAACTTATATTAATACAGGATAGGAATTCTATATCTCCAGAAGTTCTAGAATCTATAAGAGAAGATATGTTGAAAGTAATATCAAAATACATAGAGATAGATGATGATGATGTAGATATAAAAATGAGTAATATAGAAGAAATAGAAGGTATGTCCCCAGCTTTAATAGCTAGTATACCAATAAAAAAAATAAAAAATAATAAATAAAAAATTAAGATTTTTTTTAAGCTATGTATAAATTTATACATAGCTTTTTTCGTCTGATGTGGTATAATCATATTTGTAATTGAGGGGGGATAAAATGTTTGATAAATTTTTTATAAATAAGAAGCTTCTAAAAGAGTTAGACTATGGTATGATTATAATTTCTGTTGCAATAATGATTTTTAGTGTTTTAAATATATATAGTGCTACACATATGAAAGATGGCGTATATTTCTTAGAAAAACAATTAATTTGGCTAATTGTAGGGCTTGTTATAATTTATGTAGTTTTAATATTTGATTATATTATTATTGAAAATTATGCCGAAATATTCTATTGGTTTACTATATTTTTACTTATTTTAAATGATACAGTTCTTAAAAAGACTGTTAATGGAGCAAGTTCTTGGATGAAGATAGGACCTGTATCAATACAGCCTTCAGAGTTTGCAAAAATAGCATTGATTTTAATATTAGCCAAGAAGCTGGATGATATGGAAGGTGAAATAAATAATTTAAGAAATTTTTTCACATTAGCTTTTTATGCAATTATACCTATGATATTAATTGTAATTCAGCCTGATATGGGTATGACTATGGTGTTCTTTTTTACTGTGTTAGGTATGTTTTTTGTGGCAGGATTGGATGAAAAAATAATATCAGGAGGTATTGTTGGAGTAACTGCATTAGTGGCTATTATTTGGAATTCTCCTTTAATGCAACAATATTGGAAAAATAGGCTTACTTCATTTTTACATCCAGAAGCAGATGAATTAAATACAGGACTTCAACTTGTGCAATCCAAGATAGGAATAGGATCAGGTGGCTTTTTAGGAAAAGGATTTTTAAAAGGAACACAAATAGCAGGAGGATATATTCCTGAAGCTCATACAGATTTTATTTTTTCAGTTGTAGGAGAGGAATGGGGATTTATTGGAGCTGTTATTTTGTTATTAGCTTATGGAATTTTAGTATATAAATTTATAAAAACTGCAAAAAATTCAAAAGATATATTTGGATCTATGGTAACTATTGGTATAACTTCTTCTTTTATGTTTTCAATATTACAAAATATCGGAATGACAATAGGTATAGTACCTATTACAGGAATAACTCTTCCTTTTATGAGTTATGGAGGAAGTTCATCATTAAACAACTTTTTTGCTTTAGCATTAATATTAAATATAAATATGAGAAGGAAAAAAATAAATTTCTAAAAAATATAAGATCATCTCAAAATTAAAATTATTTTTGAGATGGTCTTTTTTATAATTTGAAATATGAATTTAATGTTTTTAAATTTTTAAATCAAACACAGGAATAATTGTATGATTTTTAAAACTATTTTTTAATAATTATTTATTATATGTTTATTTTTAAATGAGGTGATGAAAGTGTACAGGTAGGAAAATATAAGATTTATGTATATTTAAAATATCAAATAAAAAAATTATTCATATTATGTATTAAGTATATTTATATTTAAAATGTCAAATAAAAAAATTATTCATATTATGTATTAAGTATATTTATATTTAAAATGTCATATAAACAGAATTATTCATACTTTATATTAGTATAGAATAATATCAGAAAATTAAAGAATTAATAAGATAATAAATTAAATTATTTTATTAAAACTAGAAGGTGATGATTTGAAAAGTAAGTGTAATAAAATTATATATATATTAGGATGTAAGAAATGTGGGAAGTGTTGCAAATGTATTTTCCCACAAGGAGTAACAGGAGCAACCGGTCCACAAGGAGTAACAGGAGCAACTGGCCCACAAGGAATAACTGGAGCAACCGGTCCACAAGGAGTGACTGGTTCAACTGGTCCACAAGGAGTAACAGGAGCAACTGGCCCACAAGGAGTAACAGGAGTAACCGGTCCACAAGGAGTAACAGGAGCAACTGGCCCACAAGGAATAACTGGTGCTACAGGTCCACAAGGAGTGATTGGTTCAACTGGTCCACAAGGAGTAACAGGAGCAACCGGTCCACAAGGAGTAACAGGAGCAACTGGCCCACAAGGAATAACTGGTGCTACAGGTCCACAAGGAGTGACTGGTTCAACTGGTCCACAAGGAGTAACAGGAGCAACCGGTCCACAAGGAGTAACAGGAGCAACTGGCCCACAAGGAATAACTGGTGCTACAGGTCCACAAGGAGTGACTGGTTCAACTGGTCCACAAGGAGTAACAGGAGCAACTGGCCCACAAGGAGTAACAGGAGCAACCGGTCCACAAGGAGTAACAGGAGCAACTGGCCCACAAGGAATAACTGGTGCTACAGGTCCACAAGGAGTGACTGGTTCAACTGGTCCACAAGGAGTAACAGGAGCAACCGGTCTACAAGGAGTAACCGGCGCAACTGGCCCACAAGGAGTAACAGGAGCAACCGGTCCACAAGGAGTAACAGGAGCAACCGGTCCACAAGGAGTAACAGGAGCAACCGGTCCACAAGGAGTAACAGGAGCAACCGGTCCACAAGGAGTAACAGGAGCAACCGGTCCACAAGGAGTAACAGGAGCAACCGGTCCACAAGGAGTAACAGGAGCAACCGGTCCACAAGGAGTAACCGGCGCAACTGGCCCACAAGGAGTAACAGGAGCAACCGGTCCACAAGGAGTAACAGGAGCAACCGGTCCACAAGGAGTAACCGGTCCAACAGGATTACAAGGAGTAACTGGCCCTGCACTTTCAAGTTCTTATATAAATGCCACACATGATTCTACTTCTACTCAGACTGTAGCTACCGGAGCCAATGCACCTTTAACAGTAACTCGTGAAATTTCTAGCGATATTACAATATCTGGAGATGTTATTACAATAGGAACTACGGGGATATATTTTATCTGGTATGCAGTAGCAATAGACGCAGGTAGTTCTGGTGGATTTGGGATAAAAATCAATAATCTTATAACAGGTGGTAATACTGCTGGAATTGATAATACTAGTATTCAAACTCAACAAGTAAGTGGTGGAGGAATATTTGAACTAACAGCTGGTGATGAGGTTAGTATAGTAAATAAATCATCTGGAGATATAACTATATCTGGAAGTATAAATAATTTATCAGATCCTGATGTGGTCCAACTTGTTATTTTTAGAATTGCATAAATCTTTAACAAGTACCCATCAACTTTAACTTATAATTAGGCTGTTGATAAACATATTTTGTCAATAGCCTTTTGTTTTTAATATGAACAGCATGGACAAAAAATTAATAATTTTTGTTTACATAAACAAAGTTTTTTTGATTTATAGGAATTTTTTGCCATAACTAAATTGTATAGAATGCATATGCAGTGAAAGGTAGAATGTTATAGTACTTATTCATCTTATAAAATTTTTAAAGTAATAAATATGTATATAATTCAATATAAATAAGAATATAAAAGTATTATAGGAGTGATTAGTTTGTATAATTCTCAATATGAAGAATATTATAATTCATTAAAAAATAGAAAAAATACTAACTTAAGAAATAATAATTATATATGTGGAGGAAGTAATAATAAGAGAGGAAATTTTAATGGTAGTTTTTTTCAAAAGCGTATTATTAGAGATTTAGTAGGAGTACTCCTATTGTTAATATTTGTTTTGGGTATAAAAGCTTTTTCTAATCCTAAAACTCAGATGGTTTATAATTATTCTAAAAAAATAGTAAATGAAAATTATGATTATAAAAAAGTAATTAATAAAGCTAAAGATTTAGATGTGAACTTTTTAGAAGATAAATTTTTGAAACATATAGATACTTTTAAATCAAAAGTTACAGGTGAAAAGACTGTAGAGGAAATAATAAGTAACGATTTTATATTGCCTGCAAGTGGTAAAATAACCTCATCATATGGGGAAAGAGAAGATCCTGTAAGTAAGAAAAAAGTTTTTCATAAAGGAATAGATATAGATGCTAAGGAAAATACAGAAGTATTATCAAGCTTTAATGGAACAGTAAAGGAATGTGGAGAAGATAAAGAATTGGGGAAGTATATAATCCTAGATCATGGACAAGGTATAGAAACTAAATACGCTCATTTAAACAAAATAAAGGTAAAAAAAGGAGAAAAAATAAAAAAGGGCAAAACTATAGCTGAAAGTGGTAATACTGGGAAAAGCACAGGACCTCATATCCATTTTGAAGTAATTTATATGGGAGAAAATAAAAATCCTAAAGATTTTTTTAGTAGTATAAGGGAATAAAATTAATGTATAGTGAATATCGTAGTAGATGTAAGCAAGTTCTAAGAGACAAAAATGATAAAAGTAAATAAATATTTCATTCCTTATATTATATTTTTATTTTATTTAGGATATAAAGGTAGTTTTTTATTATCAATTTCTGTTGTTTTTGTTCATGAACTAATACATTATGCAACAGCTAGATATTTAGGATTTACAGGATTTAATATAGAAATTTATCCTTTAGGATTATCCTTAAAGTTGGAAAAGTTAGAAAATGCTAATTTTAAAGAAGATTTATTAATATCATTATCAGCACCTGTTTTTAATATTTTTTGTTCGGTAATTTTTTGTATAGCTTATAAAAATATTAATAATAGATGTTTATATTTATTATACAAAAGTAATTTGATAATAGGTATATTCAATCTTATACCAGCTCTCCCATTAGATGGTGGAAGAATACTAAGAGATTTATTATGTTTTAAAATTTTTTATAGAAGAGCAAATGAAATAACTATAAATACTAGTATTGGTATAAGTGTTTTTTTTATGCTATTATATATTTTTTTATTTATGAAAGGTTATAATAATTTTAATTTAGGAATAATATCTTTATTTATAATAAAATTTTCATTGAAAGAGAAAGAAAGGGTAGCTTATATTATTATGAGACACATAGTTAAAAAACGGCGTAAATTTGTAAAAAGAGGATATATTGAAAATGAAAATATATCTATTTACTGCAATAATACTCTATTACAAACACTTTCACTTATAGATAAGAATAAATATTATATATTTACAGTACTAGATGATAATATGAAAACACTAGATATTTTATATGAAAATGAAATATTAGAAGCTTTAAAAAACCATGGAAATATAAAAATAGGTGAATTTATTAAGATAAAATGTAAAAAATAAATAGAAAAGCTTTTATAAGCATGGATAATACTAGGGATTCTTTTTTAATTGTTTTTATCCATGCTTATGTGTTAAAATGTAATAATGTGATAAACCATGAGGAGGAAGTTTGATGAACAGAATATCAGATGATGTACTATTCAGAGTAGAAAAACCTGCTAGATATATAGGGGGAGAATTAAATTCTTATAATAAAGATTTAAAAGATATAGATATAAGATTTGCATTTTGTTTTCCAGATGTTTATGAAGTTGGAATGTCCCATTTAGGTATGAAAATACTTTATTACATAGCAAATGAAAGAAAAGATACTTTTTGTGAAAGAGTTTTTGCACCTTGGCCAGATATGGAAAAAATAATGAGAGAAGAAAACATTCCATTATATGGTTTAGAAAGTAAAGATCCTATAAAAGACTTTGATTTTATAGGATTTACTCTTCAATATGAAATGAGTTATACAAATATTTTAAATATGTTAGATTTAGCTGGGGTTACTATAAGAGCTTCTGAAAGAGGAGAAGAAGAACCAATAGTATTGTGTGGAGGACCTTGTGCTTATAATCCAGAACCACTTTATGATATAGCGGATATCTTTGTTTTAGGTGAAGGAGAAAAATTAAACAGTGATGTATTAGATTTATATAAAAAATATAAGGGTAAAGGTAAGAAAAAAGAATTTTTAAGGGAAGCATCTAAGATAAGAGGAGTATATATACCTTCTCTTTATAAGGTTACTTATAAAGAAGATAATACAATAAAAGAATTTAAACCTTTATATGAAGATGTTCCTAAAAAAGTGAAAAAAGTTATTGTTAATAATATAAATGATGTAGTTTATCCAGATAAATTTGTTGTGCCTTATACTGATATAGTTCATGATAGAATAGTCTTAGAAACTTTTAGAGGTTGTACAAGAGGATGTAGATTTTGTCAAGCTGGGATGATATACAGACCTGTAAGAGAAAAGAAAACAGAAAGGCTATTAGAGTTATCTGACAAATTAATAAAGAGTACAGGATATGATGAAATAACATTATCCTCTTTAAGTATATGTGATTATTCAGATATACAAAATCTTGTGTTTTCGATGATAGAAAGACATAAAGAAGGTAAAGTAGGAGTAACATTACCTTCATTAAGAATAGATTCTTTTTCCGTAGATTTAATAAAAGAAATACAAAAGGTTAGAAAAACAGGACTTACTTTTGCACCAGAAGCAGGAAGCCAAAGAATGAGAGATGTTATAAATAAAGGTGTAACAGAAGAAAATTTGATGAATTCAGTAAAAAGTGCTTTTGAATCAGGATGGTCTACTATAAAATTATACTTTATGTTGGGCTTACCTTATGAAACTTTAGAAGATGTTGTAGGCATAGCAGAGCTAGCACAAAAAGTTGTAGAAAAATATTATGAAGTTCCAAAAGAAGTAAGAAAAAGAGGGCTTAAGGTTACTGTAAGTACATCTATTTTTGTACCAAAACCATTTACTCCATTTCAATGGGCACCGCAAGATACTATGGAAGATGTAAGAAAAAAAATAGAGACTGTTAGAGAGGCTATAAAAAGCAAACAAATAACTTATAACTGGCATGAATCTTTAGTAAGTTATATGGAAGCTATATTTGCAAGGGGAGACAGAAGACTTTGTGATGTTTTAATAAAAGCTTTTGAAAAAGGTGCTAGATTTGATGGATGGAATCAATATTTCAATTTTAATATATGGAAAGAAGCTTTAGAAGAATGTAATGTAGATGGAGATTTCTATGCTTATAGACAAAGAGAATATGATGAAATACTTCCATGGGATTTTATAGATACAGGAGTTTCTAAAGAATTTTTAATAAAAGAAAACGAAAGAGCTAAAAAAGCAGAATTAACTCCAGATTGTAGACAGGGGTGCAAAAATTGTGGAGTGAATATTAAGTTAGAAGGAGAGTGTTTTGAAGGTGCGATATTTAATTAAATTTTCAAAGGAAGGCAATATAAAATTTATATCTCATTTAGACCTTCAAAGAACTTTACAAAGAAACTTTAAAAGAAGTGGTTTGCCTGTAGAGTATTCAAAAGGATTTAATCCTCATATACTTATGTCGTTAGCTCAGCCTTTAGCAGTAGGAATTTATTCTAAAGGTGAGTACTTGGATATATCATTTATAAAGGAAGAAAATGAGAATGTAATTATAGATAAATTAAACAGAACTGCACCTTCAGGTATAAAATATTTTAAAGCTATAAAATTAAAAGAAGGTCCAAATAAAAAAGTGTTTAAAGCTATGGCGGCAGTGGCTGCAGCTAAATATATAATACAAATAAAATATAATAATACAAAAAAATTAGAACATGAGTTAAAAAACTTATTAAATATGGATAATTGGGATATAATTAAAAAAGGCAAAAAAGGAAGTAAAAATATAAATATAAGGCCTATGGTTAAAAAAATAGATTATGTTATAGAAGATAATCTATTAAAAATAAATACCTTAGTGAGCTGTGGAAGTATAAAAAATCTTTCGGCAGATCTTCTAGCTAAATTTATAAAAGAAAATACATCTGATGTAAAACAAAATAGTTTTGTAGATATAGAAAGACAAGAGATATATGGAGAATATAAAAATAAATTAGTAGCTCTTTCTGATTATGCTATGTATGTATAAACAGAGTTCTTAGCTTCAGAGGTAATTTTTTATTACCTGTAAATTTTAAAATTATTACAAAGGGCATAGTTGAATTTCCCTCGCACTTTTAAAAAGCAGAGAGCGATAAATTTGAGACTTGCTGCTAATGGCTTTCACAAAGTGCGAGGGGATTGTTAGAGCAAGCAATTATCGGATAAACAATTTTTTTACCTAAAGAAGGGAAGTGCCTTTAATAATGAAAGAAATATTTATAGAAAGGCAAAGAGAAAATGTAAGAATAGTTTTAAGAGAAAATAACCATATAAAAGAATTATATATAGAAGAAGATAATAAATCTCCTCAAGTAGGTGAGATTTATGTAGGTATGGTTAAAAATATAATTCCTGCTATAAAAAGTGCTTTTGTAGATATAGGGTGGAATAAAAATGCTTATCTATATTTAGATAAAAAATTTAACAATACTCATATAAAAAAAGGTGATTATATTTTAGTAGAAGTTGTTAAAGAGGATTTAAATAAAAAAGGACCTAAAGTAACTAATGCTATAAGTATACCAGGCAGATATACAGTGCTTCAAACTTTAAATAACGAAATTACATTTTCTCAGAAAATACAAGATGAAAAAGTGAAAACAGAAATATATAATAATATGGTAAAACCTAAAAATATAGGAATTCTAATAAGAACAGAAGCTATAAATACAAGTATAGAAAATATAAATAATGAAATAAAAAGATTAACTAATATATATAATTCTTTAATAGAAAAATCTAAATATAAAATTAATACATGTATGCTATTTCAAAATGGAGGAATAGTGGGAAAAGTATTAAGGGATAAATTAAATGATGATATATCAAAAATATATGTAAATTCTAGAGAAGATTATGATTATGTAAATGAATTTTTAAAAGAGTATAAAGAAGATAAGATAAAGGTAAATATTTATGAAGGCGAAAGAAATCTTTTAGATTATTATTCTATAGAAAAAGAAATACTATCTCTTAGAAATAAAAAGGTTTATTTAAATTGTGGAGGTTATATTATAATAGAGAAAACTGAAGCAATGTATGTAGTGGATGTTAATTCTGGTAAAAATGTAAAGGGAAATTCAATGGAGAAAACTATTTTTAACACTAATATGGAAGCGGCAGAAGAAATTTGTAATCAAATTATACTAAGAAATCTAAATGGGATTATTGTAATAGATTTTATAGATATGAATAATGAAAATCTTAAACAAAGAGTTTTAGATAAATTAAGGCAAGGATTAAAAAGAGATAAAAATAAATCTGTTATATATCCATTTACACAATTAAATTTGGTTCAAATAGCTAGAAAAAGGCAAGGGAAAACCATATATGATTATATAGAACAGCCTTGTAAATCTTGTAATGGAAAAGGATCCATAGTTAGTTTTAATTATATGAAGCTACTAATTAGAAATGAAATAATAAATATTTTAAATATGAGAGAGATAAAGGACATATATATAGAATTAAATAAAAGGTATAAGGACTATATAGAGAAAAATAAAATACAATTTATATCAGAAATTGAAGCTTTAGAAAAAAATATCTATATAAAATATACAGATTCTGGGAATAACTATAAAGTAGAGCCATTAATATTTAAAAGTCAAATAAAGGATGTAAAAGACCTTAAGATTTATTAGTAAAATTTCTTTACAAACTAAGGTTACTGTGGTACAATGGCTTTTGTAGACCGCTCAGAAAAGGTGTTAAACATGATTTTCATGTACCTTAATTGGCGAGACTGGAATGAGGAGGTGTTTTTAATGTACGCAGTTGTAGTTACTGGAGGAAAGCAATATAAAGTTGCTGAAGGAGATATAATATTTGTTGAAAAATTAGTAGCAGATGTTGATTCAACAGTAGAATTAGACAATGTTCTTTTAGTAGGAAAAGATAATGGAGAAACTGTTATTGGAAAACCAAGAGTAGAAGGTGCTAAAGTTACAGCTAAAGTATTAGCACAAGGAAAATCTAAGAAGGTTGTTGTATTTAAATACAAACCAAAGAAAGATTACAGAAAGAAACAAGGTCACAGACAAGCATATACAAAAATTCAAATAGAAAAAATTAATGCATAATTATGGTTAATGTAATATTTGAAAAAGAAAATGATAATATAGTATCAGTTAAAATGAGTGGGCATGCAGAATCTACAGATCAAGGGTATGATATGGTTTGTTCTGCTATATCAGCTATATCTATTACAATAGCTAATGGTATAACAGAGATTCTAAAAGTTAGTCCTTTAATAAAACAAGAAGATGGATTTTTAAGCATAGATTTAAAATCTTGTATTAAAGAAGACGTACATAAATGCCAATTACTTATGAATACTATGTTATTAGGATTAAAGAGTATAGAATTTAATTACGGTGAATATATAAAACTTATAATAAGGGAGGTGTAGTCATGTTAGTAATGAACCTTCAACTATTTGCTCATAAAAAAGGGGTAGGTAGTTCAAAGAACGGAAGAGATAGTGAAGCTAAAAGATTAGGAGTAAAATGCTCCGATGGACAATTTGTTTTAGCTGGTAACATATTAGTTAGACAAAGAGGAACAAAAATCCATCCAGGTTTAAACGTTGGAAGAGGTGGAGATGATACATTATTTGCTAAAATCGACGGTGTAGTAAAATACGAAAGACTTGGAAAAAATAAGAAAAAAGCTAGTGTATATCCAGTAGAAGTTGAAGAAGTAGTAGCTGAATAATTAAAAGCACCCTTGTAAAGGGTGCTTTTTTAGGATTTAATTAAATAAATTTTTATTGAAAATTTAAATGTAACAATACACGTTTTAGTTTTTATGGTTAACATAGAATGTATTAAAGAACAATTATATAAATGATTAAAAATATATAAATATTTTATAAAATAAGGTTTATACGCATAAAATAAGATATAATAATAATTGATTTAAAATTGAGAAAATAACATTTATATTTAAATAAATGTTTTGATAAACAGAGTTCTTGGCTTATGGGGTAGTTTTTACTTTTATTAAAGCTTAGGAAAATGATTATCTAGTGACATGGCCTTTCTTTATTATTATTTTGAAGAAGAAGGCAGTATTAGAAAAGATAGTAGTTGAATAAATAACATAACAATAAATTAGAAAATTAATATAATTGTATACATATTTTAAATTAGTATAGTTAAATTTTATAAAAAATATTATATATGATTATGCTAATAAAAAGGAGTGAAAAACTTTGTTTATAGATACAGCTAAAATATTTGTAAAGTCAGGAAAGGGAGGAGATGGAGCTATCTCTTTTAGAAGAGAAAAATATGTAGCCTTTGGTGGGCCAGATGGTGGAGATGGTGGTAAAGGTGGAAATGTAGTATTGATAGTAGACCCTAATATGACAACTCTTTTAGATTTTACATATAAAAGAAAATATAAAGCAGAGCCAGGTGGTAATGGGGCAGGTTCAAGATGCTTTGGTAAAAACGGAAAAGATTTGTATATAAAAGTGCCTATGGGAACTATAGTTAGAGATGCAGAAACAGATAAGATAATGGCGGATTTGTCTAAATCAGGAGATTCTTGTATAGTTGCTAAAGGCGGGAGGGGTGGTAAAGGTAATTGTAGATTCACAACCCCTACAAGACAGGCGCCAGATTTTGCAGAACCAGGTATGCCAGAAGAAGAAAGATGGATAAAGCTTGAATTAAAGCTTTTAGCTGATGTAGGACTTATAGGATTCCCAAATGTAGGGAAGTCAACTTTATTATCAGTTGTATCTAAGGCTAGACCTAAAATAGCTAACTATCATTTTACTACACTAAAGCCTAATCTAGGTGTGGTAAGTATTGAAGGTGTAAATAATTTTGTGATTGCAGACATACCAGGAATAATTGAAGGAGCTTCAGAGGGTGTAGGTTTAGGACTAGATTTTTTAAGACATGTAGAAAGAACAAGAGTATTAATTCATGTAGTAGATATATCTTCTGTAGAGGGAAGAGATCCTTATGAGGACTTTTTAAAGATAAATGAAGAATTAAAAAGGTATAACGTTAAGCTTTATGATAGACCGCAAATAATAGCTGCTAATAAATCAGATATGTTATTTGATGAAGAAAAATTTGAAGAATTTAAAACAAAAGTAGAAAAGCTTGGTTTTAATAAAGTGTTTAAAATATCAGCAGCTACAAAACAAGGTGTAGATGATCTTATGAAAGAAGCTGCAAGACTTTTAACTACTATACCTGTTACTGAGTTAGAAATATCAGAAGAAGATAAGTTTGTAGAGGAAGAAAAGAGGTTCACATACTCTATAAGAAAAGAAGGTAATACTTATATTATTGAAGGAAGTTTTGTAGATAGACTTTTAAATGCTGTTAATGTAAATGATCCAGATGATCTAAGATATTTCCATAAGGTACTTAAAAATAAAGGAGTAATGGAAGAATTAATGGAAATGGGAATCAAAGATGGTGATAGCGTTAGATTAAATGATTTTGAATTTGACTTTTTACTATAATATATAACTTTAGGAGGAATACAGCAATGATAACAACAAAACAGAGAAGTTATTTAAGATCTTTAGCTAATAATATGGATGCTATATTTCAGATAGGTAAGGATGGTTTAAATGATAATTTATTAAAACAATTAGATGATGCATTAGAAGCTAGAGAATTAATAAAAATATCCGTTCTAAAAAACAGTTTTTATACAGCAAAAGAAGCTTCAAGTGAAATATGTGAGAAATTAAATTGTGAAGGGATACAATGTATAGGAAGCAAGGTAGTATTATATAGAAAATCCAAAAAGAAACCTAAAATAGAATTTTAAGAATTATCAATGATAACTGCTCAATGGACAATTGAATTGTAAATTGAGCACTGTTAATTATATATTGAATTAATAATGGGTCATTGTTAATTGTATATTGTTAATTGAATGGGGGCATTTTTATGATTAACAAAGCTATATTTGGAGGCACCTTTGATCCTATTCATAATGCTCATATAAATGTAGCTTATGAAGCACTTGAAAATTTTAATTTGGAGGAGATTATATTTATACCAGCAGGAAATCCTCCACATAAAATAAAATTAAAAAAGACACCAGCACATATAAGATATGATATGGTTAAGCTTGCCATAGAAAAAGAAAAAAGATTTAGCATAAGTGATTTTGAAATAAAAGAAAAAGGCTTAAGCTATACATATAAAACTTTAAAACATTTTAAAGAAGAAGAACCGGAAACAAATTGGTATTTTATAACTGGTGAAGATTGCTTATCTTATCTAGAACATTGGAAACATATAGACGAAATATTTAATATGTGCAATTTTGTTATATTTAGTAGAAAAGGATTTAAAAAAAAAGAAACAATAATGAAAAAGAAAAAATATATATTAGATAGATATGGAGATAAAATATTATTTATGGATGTTTCTATATTAGATATATCTTCTACTAAAATAAGAAATCGTATAAAAGAAGGAAAAGAAGTAAGTTTTTATTTACCAGATAATGTTTATAAATTTATTTTGGAAAATAATTTATACAAATAATAGATTTAATTTAGTTGGAAAATTAATTTATATATTAATTATTTCCTTGGGGAGGGGCAAAATATGTGGAATGAGGAACAAATATATGCATATTTAAAAGAAAATTTAAAAGAAGATAGATATAAGCATGTAATAAGTGTAAAAGAAACAGCTATAAAACTAGCAAAAAAATATGATGTTGATGTACATAAGGCTAAAATAGCAGCTTTATGTCATGATTGTGCAAAAAATATGAGTGATAATGAACTATTAAATATTATAAAAAAACATAATATAAATTTAGATTGGATATCGCTAAAAAATTTGCAAATAACTCATGGATTAGTGGCAACAATAATAATGAAAGAAAAAATGGGAATAGAAGATATAGATATATTAAATGCGGTAGAATATCATACTACAGGAAGAAATAATATGAGTGTCTTAGAAAAAATTATTTATTTAGCAGACATAATAGAACCATTAAGAAAGTTTAATGGAGTTGAAAAATTAAGAAAATTAGCATTTATAGATATAGACAAAGCTATGATAGAATCTTTAAATTCAACAATACAATATGTTGTTAGCAAAGGAGAACTGTTACATATTAATACAGTTATAGCTAGAAATTGCTTAGTAAATGATAAATTGTAGGTGAAATGTTATGGGGAATAATAAAAAGAGAAAAAAGGCTAGTAAAAAAAAGAAAAGAAGAGCTTTAAAAATTATAATTGTATTTTGTACTTTTATTATATTACTAGGAGTATTAGGTTATTTTTATCTTTTAGGGTTTACTAATAATTCTAAATTAGGAGAAGGGAAAATAAATACTAAAAAAGCTGAAGCTGGAGAGCCAGTAAATATACTTGTTATGGGAGTTGATATTGGAGATCCTAATTCAAAAGAGGCATCAGATCCAAAACGAACAGATACTATGCTTGTAGTAAATTATAATCCTAAAACTAAAGAAATAAACATTGTATCTGTACCAAGAGATACCCGTGTAACTGTGAATGGAAAAAAGATGAAAATAAATTCAGCACATGCTGTAAATGGGGTAAATGGAGCAATAGATGCTGTAGAAAATCTTTTAGGCATAGAAATAAATAATTATGTTAAGGTAGATTATGAAGGATTCAGAAAGATTATAGATGCTATAGGTGGAGTAGAAATGGAAATAACGAGAAATATGAATTATGATGATCCATCTCAAAATTTGCACATACATTTTCAAAAAGGCACTACAGTACATTTAGATGGTAAGAAAGCAGAAGAGTTTTTTAGATGGAGAAAAAATAACAATGGCACAGGTCTTGCAGATGGAGATTTAGGTAGAATAGAGAACCAACATAAGTTTATGTCAAAAGTAATAGAAAAAGTTAAAAGTCCAAGTATAATACCTAAAATCCCTAATATATTAAGCACTATACCAGATTATATAGAAACAGATATGTCTCCAGAGGAAATAATTAAATATGGTTACGCTGTGACTAAAGGAGATAATTCTAATATTAATATGATTACTCTTAAAGGAGAAGCTAAGTATATAGGAAATATTTCATATTTTATATATGATAGAGAAAAAAATAGAGATATAATATATACTTTGAAAACAGGATCAACATTACAAAATAATGCGGAAGTAGATAAAAGTGAAATTAAAATTAAAGTATTGAATGGTACAAAAGTTAACGGTTTAGCAGCTAATTGCCAGAAAAAGTTAAAAGAAATGGGATATAATAATATTGTTACAGGTAATGGTGAAAGAAGAGACTTTACCAAAATAAGATTAAAAAAAGATAGTTCTATATCTACAGAAGAAATAGAAAATTATTTAAATATTGCAAATATAGAAAAAAATCTCCAATCAGATGAAAATTTTGATATAATAATATTATTAGGAAAAGATTTTGCTAATGATATTAATTAAAAGGAGGATTATTTTATGGAAAAAGTAGTTATAAGTACAAAAAAAGCTCCAGCAGCATTAGGTGCATATTCACAAGCTATAAAAGTAGGAGACTTATTATTTACATCAGGTCAAATTCCATTAGATCCAGCAACAGGAGAATTAGTTTCTGACGATATCAAAAAAGCAACAGAAAGATCTATGGAAAATTTAAAGGCTGTTTTAGAAGAAGCAGGAACTTCTTTTGATAAGGTTATAAAAACAGTTATTTTCTTAAAAGATATGAATGATTTTGCAGCAGTTAATGAAGTATATGCAAAATATTTTAAAGAAAATCCACCTGCAAGATCTTGTGTGCAAGTTGGTAAATTACCAAAAGATGCTTTAGTAGAAATAGAATTAGTTGCTATGATATAGCATACATAAAAAATGAAGGGAAAGTTCCCTTCATTTTTTATTTGAATTTTATAAACATATATACTTATAAAAAATTTCTATTTATAAGTAATATGTGATTTTCATTTTTTTGATGTTATAATACTATAGTAAAATATATAGTAAATAAAAGGAGAAATTAATGGGTAATAAATTAATTTTTGTAGTTAAAGAAATAAATTGTAATATTGATATAAAAGATTATTTAAAAGAAATAGAAAATCTATCAGGGAGATTTGTTAGAAAAGCTGTTAGAGATGGTAGAATTTTTGTGAATGGAGAAAAAGTAATAAAGAAACACAAAGTGTCACAAAATGATTTAATAGAAATTTACATGCAAGAAGATGAACAACAAAATATAGAGCCAGAAGATATGGAGATAGAAATAGTATATGAGGATAGTGATATTATAGTTATAAATAAAAGACCTGGTTTAGTGGTACATCCTACCAAGAGTCATCCTACAGGAACCTTATCCAACGGAGTGTTATATCATTTTAAGAAAAATAAAGAAAAATCTATAGTAAGATTAGTTAATAGATTAGATAGAGATACATCTGGATTAATAATAGTAGCTAAAAATCAGTTTTCTCATATGAGATTAGCCTCAGATATGGGGAAAGATAGTTTCAAAAAAATATATATAGCAATTGTGCATGGGAAGATGAAAAAGAAGCAGGGAATAATTAATCTACCTATATACAAAGAAGAAAGTGAATCTATTAAAAGAATAGTAGATGATAGAGGTCAAGAAAGTATAACTAAATATAAAGTTTTAGAAGAGTTATCTAAAGGTAGTATAGTTGAGTTAGAATTAGAAACTGGAAGAACTCATCAAATTAGAGTTCATATGTCTTATTTAGGGTATCCTCTTTATGGGGATTCTTTATATGGAAATGGAGAAGGAGATAAAGAATACATAGAAAGGCAAGCTTTACATGCGTATAAATTAGAATTTCCACATCCTAGAACAGGGGAAATTTTAAAATTAAAGTGTAATTTACCAAAAGACATGGAAAACTTAATAGAAAAATTGAAGTAGATTTTTTATAAAAATATTAAAAAGATAATAATCTGAAATAAACATATAAAAGCTATGAAATTAAAATGTTTAATTTCATAGCTTTTATATTAAAAATAATACTTATTATTTTTTTTAGATTTTGAAATTTTTTTTGTAATCTTAAAAATTAAAAATATTACACAAATAACTGCTAAACATATTAAAATTATATTTTTAGTAGTTAGATTTATATTAATAAATTTATTATTGAAGAAAGTGGATTCATGATCTACACCACTTTTTAAAGTTAAACTTCCTATACTATTAGAGCCTCGACTTAAATTAGCACTTAAAACCACATCACCTTTTTTAAATTTAAGATTTTTTAAATTAGCATTTTCTAATTTTAAATCAGGATTTGTATTATCATCTTTTGATTTTAAATAATAAAAATCCTCCGAAGCATATAATGGTATTTTCAAATTATCATTTATATATGTAGTTACATATGAATCTTTAGGATATAAAAGATTTAAAGTAAAATTATTAAATCCATAGTTAAATAGTTTTACTGCATCATCAAAGAAATGCTTTTCTTTATCATGAATAAGAGCAACTATAAGTCTATGATTATTTTTATTAACACTAGCTACATAAGAATGATTTGATTGAACAGTATATCCGGTTTTACCACCTTCACAACCTTGGTAGTAAAAGTTTGAATTTTTTTGGATTAATTTATTTTCATTCCACAAAGGTCTTTTTTCTTTTGATTTATTTGTAGCTGGAATATTATAAGAAACAGTTGTGGCTATTTTAGTATATTCAGGTTGTTTAACTAATTCATTCATAATGAGAGCTAAATCTCTAGCAGAAGTTCTATGTTTATCATTGTATAATCCACTAGGATTTACAAAATTAGTATTAGTACAACCTAATTCTTTAGCACGTTTATTCATTTCTTTTGCAAAATTATCCACGGATCCACTAAGATATTCAGCTAATGCTTCAGCACAATCATTAGCTGAAGCTAGTAAAAGCCCATATAATAGATCTCTTACTTTAATTTTTTCCCCTTCAAATATGTATATTTTACTTCCATCAGCTAAAGGAGGATTATGACCTATAGTAACAACATCATCTAAATTACCTTTTTCTAAAGTTAAAAGAGCGGTCATTATTTTGGTAGTGGAAGCTGGAGGATATGGTTTATCTGGATTTTTTGAATAAATTATTTTACCAGTTTTGGAATCCATCAATACAACACCATCAGCCGCTATTTTAAAGTTTGGTTTAGAATCTTTTGCTAAAACTACATTGGAAATAAGTAAAGGCAATAAAAGAATACAACATAATATTTTATAAAAAATGGGCTTCATTATATTAAGCAAACCTCCTATTTTTACATAATAACAATTTTTATTATATCAAAAAAAACATTAATATGCGAATTAAAATTATAAATATGTCAATAATTAGAACAATTGAATGATTAAATTTCATTTAAATCCATTATAATATTTGACAAAAACCAATATAAATAATCATATTATGGAGTGATAAGTATATGAAAAATAAAAAGAAAATAATAGGATCTATAGCAATAGTTTTTATTTTAGCAGTATTTACAGTAATAGGATATGTATTATCTAAACCAGAAAAAGCTAATATTAATGAAGAAGAAATATTTGTAGAAAATATAAAAAATACAGAAAAAGAAAATAAAAAATTAGAAAAAGAGATAACCGTCTATATAAATGGAGAAGTTAAAAATCCAGGGGTGTATAAACTTAAGGATAATAGTAGAGTAGAAGAACTTATAAAAATTTCTGGTGGATATACAAGTAATGCAGATACATATAAATTGAATTTAGCTAAAAAACTTAAAGATGAGGATTATATCTATATAGGGAAAAAAGGTGAAAATAGTAGAGGCACAAATGATAGTGGAGTATCAAGTAATGTTGGAATTAATACTAGTGGAAAAGTAGATTTAAACAGTGCATCTAAGGAAGAATTAAAGACTATACCAGGTATAGGAGATGTAACTGCCCAGAAGATAATAGATTATAGAGAAAAACAAGGTACCTTTAAAAATTTTGAAGATTTAAAAGCTATAGGAAGAATTGGAGATAAAACTATAGAAAAAATAAAAGAAAAGGCTGAAATTAGATAGTATTCTTCATATTTCTTTTAAATTTTTACAAAATAATATATAATGAGTATTGAATAATTTATTATTTTAATTGTAGTTGGAGTTGGGTTTTTATAAAGAGAGGTGCTTAAAATGTCAAATAGTATAAATATCAAAGAAGGAGAAGCTTGTTCTATAGGAAAAAAAAATATAAGACTAACAGAGCTTTCAAGAACATCAGGATGAGCAGCTAAAATAGCACCAGGGGTGCTTTCAAAAATACTTTCGAAATTACCTAAAATGGAAAATGAAAATTTAATGGTAGGAATAGAAACTGCAGATGATGCAGCAGTATATAAGATAAATGATGATACAGCCATAATACAAACATTAGATTTTTTTACACCTATAGTAGATGATCCATACATGTTTGGGCAAATAGCTGCAGCTAATTCTTTAAGTGATGTATATGCTATGGGAGGTAAACCAACAGTAGCACTAAATATAGTTTGTTTTCCATCTTGTTTACCTATAGAAATTTTAGGGGAAATATTGAGAGGGGGAGCAGATAAAGTTATTGAGTCAGGAGCTGTAGTAATAGGAGGTCATACTGTTGATGATAATGAGCCTAAATATGGTTTATCAGTAACAGGTATTGTACATCCGAATAAAGTTTTAAAAAATTATGGATGTAAAGAAGGGGAAGTTTTAATTACTACAAAACCTTTAGGTATAGGAATTATAAATACTGCAATAAAAGGTGAAATGGCTTCTAAAAAAGCAATAGATGCGGCAGTTAAATCTATGAGTACTTTAAATAAATATGCAGGAGAAATAATGGCTAAGTATAATGTAAGTGCGTGTACAGATATTACTGGATTTGGATTTTTAGGGCATAGCTATGAAATGGCTAATGCATCAAACTTAACTTTAAAATTTGATCATAAAAAAATACCATATATAAAAGAGGCAGAGGAGTATGCTGAGTTTGGACTAGTTCCTGCAGGAGCATATGCTAATAGAGAGCATATTGAAGGAAAATTTGAATTTAAAAATGTTCCTGTATTTATGCAAGATATACTATTTGATCCTCAGACTTCAGGTGGATTGTTATTTTCTTGTTCAATAGAAGAGGCGAATAACATTATGGAAGAATTAGATAAATTGGAATTAAAATCTTCTATTGTAGGAGAGGTTATAGAAAAGCAAGATAAATATATAATAGTTGAATAAAATATTATATTATTTATAACAATAAATGTTGTGGGTATATAATATAATTAAGAAATGGAGAATGGGGCATGGATAAAAAACAGTTATTACGTAATTTACCTAAAATAGATGAACTTTTAAAAGAAGATATTGTTAATAAGTATTTAAAAAGCAATTCTAGAATATTAGTAGTAGATAGTCTTAGGCAATCTATAGATTATTATAGAAATGAAATTTTAAAAAATAATATAGAAAATTTTATAAAAGAAGATGTTATAAATTATTTCATAGATATTTTAGAAGAAAATAAAAGTAGTAAATTTAAAAAAGTTATTAATGCTACAGGGGTAGTTATACATACAAATCTAGGAAGATCATTATTAGCTAAAGGTGCTATAGAAAATATGATAAAAGTATCTGAAAACTATAGTAATTTAGAATATGACTTAAAAGAGGGAAAACGTGGATCAAGATATAGCCATGTAGAAGATTTAATTAAAAAAGTTACAGGTGCTGAAGCTGCAATAGTAGTTAATAATAATGCAGCAGCAGTCATGTTAGCTTTAAATACACTTTGTGAAGAAAAAGAAGCCATAGTATCCAGAGGTCAATTAGTAGAAATAGGAGGATCTTTTAGAGTACCAGATGTAATGAAATTTAGTAGGGCACATTTAGTAGAAGTAGGTACTACAAATAGAACTCATTTATATGATTATGAAAATAATATAAATGATAATACAGGGATTTTACTTAAAGTTCATACTTCAAATTTTAAGATAATGGGTTTCACAGAAGAGGTATCTTCAGAAGAATTGGTACAATTAGGTCAAAAATATAACCTGCCTGTAATGGAAGATATAGGTAGTGGTACCTTAGTTGATTTTTCTAAGTATGGTTTTACTTATGAACCAACTGTTCAAAGCAGCCTTGAAAAAGGGGTAGATGTGGTAACCTTTAGTGGAGATAAAATGTTAGGAGGACCACAAGCAGGTATAATAGTGGGTAAAAAGAAATATATAGATAAAATGAAAAAAAATCAATTAACTAGAGCCTTAAGAATAGATAAAATGACTTTGGCAGCCTTAGAAGGAACATTAAAATATTATATAGATGAAAAGGAAGCTATAGAAAATATTCCAACGTTAAATATGATTTTAAGTTCTAAAGAAATACATAAAAAAAGAGCTCAAAGATTAAAAAGAAGACTTCAAAATAATGTTAAAGATTTTAATTTTAAAGTGTCAGAGGATCTTTCTATGGTAGGTGGAGGCTCAATGCCAGGAGAAAAAATACCTACTTATGTAGTAAAAGTGACCAGTGATAAAATAACAGCAGAAAAAATAGAAGAAAAATTAAGATTGAGCAAAAATCCTATAATAGTTAGGGTAAGTAAAGATGAGGTAATACTAGATGTAAGGACTTTATTTGAGAGAGATTTCAATATAATAGTAGCAGAATTTAAAAAATTATTAAAATAATTGAAAATGGTGGTGTGTATGAAGAACGTAATAATAGGAACAGCTGGACATATAGATCATGGTAAAACTACCTTAATAAAAGCATTAACAGGAAGAGAAACAGATACTCTTAGAGAGGAAAAAGAGAGGGGAATATCTATTAATTTAGGTTTTACATTTTTTGATCTACCTTCAGGAAGAAGAGCAGGAATTGTAGATGTACCAGGGCATGAAAAATTTATTAAGAATATGCTAGCTGGAGTAAGTGGTATAGACGTAGTTTTAATGGTTATTGCTGCAGATGAGGGTATTATGCCTCAAACTAAAGAACATTTAGAGATACTTCAATTACTTAATGTTAATCAAGGCATAATTGTTCTTACCAAAACAGATATGGTAGATCCAGAATGGTTAGACATGGTCAAAGAAGATTTAAGAGAAGAATTAAAAGGTACTTTTTTAGAAAATGCAGATATATATCCAGTGTCTTCAAAAACTAAAGAAGGAATAGGTGAATTAATAAAAGCTATAGATAATATAGCGGAGAATATAAAGACAAAAGATGTGCATGGACATTTTAGATTGCCTGTAGATAGAGTATTTTCTATAACTGGTTTTGGTACTGTAATAACAGGTACGGTAATAAGTGGTTCTGTAAAAGAAGGACAAACTATAGAAGTTTATCCATCAAAGCTTGTTACAAAGGTTAGGGGAATTCAAGTTCATGATGAGCCAACTAAAATTGCAGAAGCAGGTCAGCGATGTGCAATAAACTTATCTAATATAAAAAAGACTGATGTGAATAGAGGCGATGTAGTATCCATACAAAATTTAATGGAGCCATCAATGATGATAGATTGTAAGTTGTATTACTTAAAAAGTGCAACAAAACCGTTAGAAAACAGACAAAGAGTTAGGTTATATCATGGAACTAGTGAAATAATATGTAGAGTTATTATATTAGATAAGGAATGTTTAAATCCAGGAGAAGAAGGATATGTTCAATTAAGATTAGAAAAACCTATAACTTGTCAGAGAAACGATAGATATGTAATAAGATCTTACTCTCCTATGGTAACTATAGCTGGAGGTTCTGTAATAGAACCATTACCTAAAAAGGCAAAACGATTTAATGAAAAATATATAGAGGAATTAAAATTAAAAGAAAGTGGAGATACTTCCAACATCATAGAAAAAATTATAGAAAAATTAAGCTCCAAATTTCCAAACGAGGGTGAAATATTGAAAGCATTAGGAAAAAATGAAGAAAATATATCAGATGAAATAGAAGAACTAATAAAATTACAAAAGATAGTATCATTTAGTAATGGAGATAAAACGGTTTATACTCATATTAATTATATAAATAAAAAAGTAAAAGAAATGATATCTATCTTAAAAGAATTTCATGAAAAAAATCCTCTTAAATGGGGAGTATCTAAAGAGGAATTAAGGATAAAAATTTTAGGTAAGGATATAAAGCAAAAGACTTATGATAAATTTTTAGAGTTATTAGAAAGTAAAAAACTAATAAAAATTCATGGAAAGTATATTTCAGAGTATGATTTTAATGTAGAGTTTAATAAAGAACAAAGGGATATTTATGATAGAATAATAGCCAGCTATAAAAAAGGAAAATATATTCCACCTAAATATGAAGAGCTTATTTCCCAGGAACAAAATCCAGTAGAATTTAAGAGGGTTTATGAAGCTATACTAGAAGAAGGAACTTTATTTAAAGTAAATGAGGATTGTATACTTTTAACATCAGATTATAATGAGGCAAAGAAAAAAGTAAAAAAATATATAGAAAATAATGGTAAAATAACAGTGGCTGAATTTAGAGATATGATGAATACTAGTAGAAAATATTCTTTGGCCATATTAGAGCATTTTGATGGAATAAAATTCACAAAGAGGAATGGAGACGAAAGAGTATTATATTAAGGAAGTTATTCTACCTTTGGGTTTGTTTCTTATCAAAAATTATAATAATAATATTTAAAGTTATTCAAAAAAATAAATACTTTTAGAAGAATAGATAGCTATAAAAAATAATAATATTTTATTTTTATAGCTATCTATTAAATAAAATATATATTTTTTTAATTTTTATCATTTAAATTATAGTAAATTGTAATTTATTTATATTTAAAAATGAGAATATTTTTATTTATACTTTATATTAACAAAAAAATCAACAAAAATTATGTATAATAAGTAGAAGTATGTGGAATTTTAATTATATATGTTGACTTTTACTAAGAGTTTATATATAATAGAATTCGGTCTTAATAAATATGGGAGTAGATAGGTGCTGGTGTGCCTGCCGGTCTTCAAAACCGAGTTGTCGTGCTAAGACCACGATAGGTGGGTTCGATTCCCACATATTCCCGCCAAATGTAATGCTTTGAGATAAGTATATCTTATTTCAAGGCATTTTTTATTTTAAAAAACTGTCATGTCTATTTTATAAAAAGTTACCTTATTTTCCTTATATAAAACTATAAGAAAGTGAGGAAAATCAATGGGTAACAAGAAAATTAAATTTCATTTCGATGATACTTTCAAAACTGAAATGCAATTAAACCAATCTAAAAATGATTTTTCTTTACAAGAATTTTTCAACAAACATAATATTTTTATGAATGATAAAGAACTTGAAGGACTAGCAGAGAGGACACTCAAAGAGCATTTAGTTAATTTAGATTATTTTAAAAGATATATAACTAAAAATATCCAGTCAGATTTAAACTGTATTGAAACAGATACTCATATTTTTAAAAGTTATCTTTATTATATGATACACGAAAAGAAATATAGTCCATTTACAGTAAATATAAGAATAAGAACTATAAAATGTTATTTGAGATGGTTATATAAAAATAGTTATATAAAAGAAAATATTACAATGAAGTTAAAACTGGTTAAGACACCCGAAGATACAATTAAACCTCTTACAGATATAGAAGTTAAGAAGATATTAAGAAGTTGTGATATAAGCACTTATGCAGGATTTAGAGATTATGCTGCTATGTTAATTATATTAGATTGTGGAATAAGAGTAGGGGAAATGGTTCGTTTGCTTATTTCAGATGTAGATTTAAAAGAAGGTTTTATAACTGTAAGGGCAGATGTAAGCAAAACAAGAACTGTAAGGTATTTACCAATAAGCAAAAAAACTTGTAAATTATTAAAAGAATTAATTGAATGTGCTATAGAAAATAATTCAGAGTATTTATTTCAAAGCACTTATGGTGGAAATATTAAGAAACAGAATTTAATTTTAAGTTTTAGACGTGTTGGAGAAAAAGCAGGGTTAGTTAAAAGATGTACTCCATATGTATTTAGACATACATTCGCAACAAATGCAGTTAAAAATGGTGTTATGGATTTATTTACTTTACAGAGGATAATGGGACACGCAAGTTTAACAACTACACGAAAATATATCCAACTAGAAACAACAGATTTAAAGAAAAAACATGATAAAGCAAGTCCGATAGATAGATATTTTAAATAAAAAAAATAAAGGTAGTTACCGCTACCTTTTAGATAAAACTCATACAATTACAACTGAATACAGTTAAATAAACAATTGCAACTGAATACAGTTAAATAAACAATTGCAACTGAATACAGTTAAATAAACAATTGCAATATTTATATTCTATATTATCAAAAAAATATAAGTTTTGCAAGGGTTTATTTCCTATACCTTAAAATATGGTATATGTGAAGTGTTTAAGCACTCTAGCACTTTAAAATATAGAGTAGGTTACATGAAGCCGATGCTATAAAATTCATGGGGACAAGCAATATTTCTACTATTATATTATTTGCCCCTCAAGTTGGTGTATCTGACAACTATAAATATTAGATAGGTAGGTTTGCTAGTCGAAAGACGGGATTATATAGTAGTGTTAGGGTAGCAATTAACACGTTGTAACTATGTAATACAATAGTAGTATAAAAGAAACTTCAACCGATAACGAAGAGCATATATTAATATATGCTTTTTTTATTCCTCTTTTACTAGGGGAAACTATATCCAATTGCTTAACCTCCTCCAAAAAGCATATATTACTTAACTCAAAAGTCAAGTGTACAATCAAAAATTATATAGCTACTGCAATAATATAGTAAGCTTTAAGAGAAATAATACAGAACAGGTATATTTGGTATAGGGAGTGGGTAAGTGTCTTAAAATGGCTTAGAATGAATTTAAAGTGTATGTTGAAAAATTAAGGAATAAAAATAAGAATAAATATAGATAATACTAATTTGCTAGACAAATAGAAAACACCTTCAAATGTAGTCATACCAATGGTTTAATAAGGATTTTGACCTTATTTTCCTTTTAATGAATAGCAAGATATAATTTAAAAAATAATTTAACTAAGGATTTTAAAAAAGAAGCAATAGAATGTGAAAAGTGTGGTATTTTAATAGAAAAAAAATCAAACAAAACTAAATATTGTCCAAGTTGTGCTAAAGAAATTAAATTAGAAAACGATAGAAGAATTCAAAAAGAGAGGTATAATTCTCGCAAATAGAAATCACCTTCAAATGCAGTTATACCAATAGATACAGCGTTTTGATAAAAAATAAGCTTTTTTATCAATGTGGCTCAAACGTAGTCATACCAATACTTATAGCGATTTTATTTATTTCCTATTAGGGAAAGAACATCTAAATATACAAAACCCCAGAGATATTTAAGTGCTCAACAAGAGGGTGTGGAATTCTTTTTCATGCCCTAAAAAAGATAAAGATAAAGAAAAATATATAAAATATAACAAAAACAGAAAATAACCACTAAACTTTAAAACTCTATAATTGATATAACTAGCATACAGCATGGTTTTTAAAAAAATGTGCGGTTTCTTATAATGTAATAGTAAATAACACTATTTTTTTTAAAAAGCAAAAAAACTTGACATATAAATATTGAAATAGATTACTAAAATATTTTGGTGATTTATTTGAGTATTTATATTAATACTCAATACTCTAATCTAAATATATGCTAATTTTAGTTTCATAAAAAGCAGGTAGTTTTGTACGTTTTATGTCAGTTCAAATCTGACCTCCTCCAAATTCAAGAAAAACGTAATGGGCTACGGGAATTAATTCGTAGCGTTCTTTTTTGATATTTACTACATTAGTAGTTTATATATATATTGGAAATTTTTCTTTAATTTCTTATTTTCCCTCACTAAAGTACCTATTAATTTAGGTGCTTATTTTTTATGCAAAATAATTTGACTAATTTACATATATTTATATTTTAAAAAAGATTTTTAAAGAAAGGTGGTAGTCATGTTAGATGAAAATTTAATAAGAAAACAACTAATAAAATATACACAAAAGACAGGAATTAAATATTGTTACATTGCTAAGGCAACTAATATAGAAAATACAAAATTAAGTAGATTTAAAAATAACAAAAGAAAATTAAACATTAAAGAATTATATAGCTTACAAGAATACTTAAACAAATAAAAATTTTATTAAGGGTTTTATATTTGTAACTTTTAAAAGGGACAAGTGTAAAAAACTTGAAAGGAGAATTTAAAAATGGAAAATTTAGAAAACAATCAAACAGAAACAACAACAGAGGTAAGTACAAAACAGGAGCATGAAGTTGCGACAAAGGAAGATGTAAAAACATTTACAGAAGAAGAAGTAAACAAAAAAATACAAAGTGCAGAGGATAGAGTTAGAACAGAATATAGCAAAAAAATAAAACAAATGGAAGAAGAATTAAAAGAATTAAGACCAAAAGAAAAATCACAGGAACAATTGGATATGGAAGCAAGGATAAAAGCATTAGAACAAAAGGAGAAGGAAGTACAAGCAAAAGAATTACAGTTAAAAGTATCTAAAACTTTAAGTGATAACGGTTTACCTTCACAACTTAGTAAATATATTAATTTACAAGGGGTAGAAGATGTAGAAAGTTATTTAGGAGAAGTTAAGAATGTTCTAACTGAACATATAAATAATACTGCTTTAAATAATAGTTTTAAACCTTCTAATCATAATTCAAATAAAGAAAAAATATCTAAAGAAGATTTTAATAAAATGTCCTATATGGAAAGAATGAATATATACAAAGAAAATAAAGAATTATATAACAAACTAAGTAAATAAGTACCTATTAATTTAGGTGCTTTTTATTATATAAAAAAATAATTTAAAGAAAGAAGGAATATATTATGGCAACAACAATGAGAACAGATGTATTAATACCAGAAGTTTATGCAGGTATGATTATGAAAAATATTGAAGAAAATGCGGTAATGTTAGGAATGTGTGATGTAGATAAAACATTAAAGGGACAAGCAGGAGATTCTATAACAATACCAAAATGGAATTTAGGAACTAAAGCAATTAAACTTAAAGAAGGAGATGCAATTCCTTATGATAAATTAACACACACTACACAAAAGATTGATTTATTTCAATTAGCAAAAGGTTATGAAATAACAGATAGAGCATTACTAGCAAGTTATGGCGACCCAGTAGGTGAAATGGCAAGACAAATAGGTTTATTAATAGCAGAAGAAATGGATAATGAAGTTATAGAAATTGCAAAGAAAACACCTTTAACTTTTAATTGTGCTAATCCAACTGCTATAACTGCAAATGAACTTGATGAAGCATTAAATTTATATGGAGATAATCAAAATGTGGAAGAGTTTGAAGGAATAGTTATAAACCCTAAATTAAAAAGTGCTTTTTATTCTATGCCAGATTTTATAAAGGCAGACAATACAAGTGTTAAGAAGGAAAATGGAATAATTAAGAAAAATATAATTGGAGAATTTAGAGGTATAAAAGTAATACTTTCTTCTAAAGGAACATTTGATTCAAGTACAAAACAATGTTTAACATACATAATTAAGAAAAATTCTTTATTAGTTACATATAAGAGAGAATTAAATCCAGAACAAGCAAGGGATATAGACAGAAAATTAACTAAAGTAAATGCTGATTTAATAACAGGTGTGGGACTTGTTAATGATGCAGGTATAGTTGTTATAAAAAATAAATAAATAATTAATTAGGGTGCATTTTGTACCCTTTTTATTTTATTTTTTATTAACTTTTTGAATGGAGGTAATTAAATGTTAGCAGGTAGACAAATTAAAATGATATTAATACAAAAGGACATATGGCAGAATGAATTAGCAAGTTATTGCAATGTAGATAAAGCATATATAAGTATGTTATTAAGAGAAAAACAAGCAATAAATGAAAAGATGTATAAACAGATAATAGAATACATAAATTTTCCACAAGAAAAAAGAGAAGAATTAAAAAAAGAGTTTCAAATTAAAGAAGAAATTAAGAAAACAAAAACAAAGAAAAAATAGCAAACGAAATAATTTCATTTGCTAAAAAAATATAAAAAGTGAGGTGAAAAGATGTTAAATAAAACTTAATAATCCTTTACAACATTTTAAAGAGGATTATTTTAAAAAGAGCAAAGTTGACATATTTAATTTTAAAGATAGTTAGAATTTTTTAAAGATAGTAAAAAAATATGGTGGATGTAAGATTTATTACATCGGCTAATATGAAAAAAGAAATTAAACAAAAGTTCCCAAGTTGGATAAGTGAAGAAGAAGATTATAAAATGTGTCTATCAGATGATTTAGACAGTTTATTTAGTTGTATTGTTTTAAACAAATTAAAAGGATATGAGATTAAATATTTCTATGATTTTAAATCTTTATATTACATAAAAACAGGACAAACAGATAAAATTTTTGGAGTAGATGTAGATTTAGTTGATGGTAGATGTTGGGGAAATCATGTAACACTATTTAATCCTAGTTCTGCTAATTTAAATACAATATTAGGAATAAATCGTAACAACTACACAGAAAAATTTGCAGGTAGTACATTATTAACTATTTTAAGCTATTACAATGTAGATTTAAGTCAATGCACAGAAAAGCAACTAGAAGTGCTTATAAGTATTGACGTAGCATTTAAACAATATTACTTTAATAAGAATTTATTTAAAAAATATTACAATGACATATTAGAATATCCAATATTTTCAAAGATTATAGAAAAACATGATAAAGATTATTTCTATAACATCATTTTAGAATACAAATTGAACGAACATATATACATAAATGAAGATAATAAATTACATACAAACATAGAATTAGGCAAGTTGGGAGAATTATTTCCTAAGTTGTCTTTTTCATTACCAAAAAACATATTTACCAAAAAAAGAGATTTTGAAATCATACAAAATACATATCAAGAGCATGAAAAAGAAGAAATATTTAGTTGTGCTAGAACTTACAAAAATAAACTTAGATACTCAATTTTATAGAAAACAGGGGATTAAACTTCTCCTGTTTTTGTGTTTTGCAAAACGTAAAACTCAAATGTGAAAGGGGAATGTATCATGTACGTTATTAAAAATAAAAGATTAAAAAATTATTTATACAGTTTAGGATTAGATTACAAATCACAAAAAGATAAAACAGGAAAACAAGATTATATATATTTATTTAAAGACACAGAAGAACTTAGAAAAGCAATTACATTTTATACGGAATTTCATAAAAAATAAGCAAAAATTTTGTGGTACATAAAAATATGTGCTATAATATAAGCAAGACCTTGTTTTGTGGTACATAAAAAAGTGTACCGTACTGAGGTGTAATAATAGAGAATAATATAAGAATAAGAGAGAATAATATACTCATACTTGTCAAAACAATTTTCTATCGAAAATCATTTTTTCAAGTATACTTAACAATCTTTGTATTTTATATTTTTCCTTCTTTTTCTTTATTACATATTTACATTATACAATAAAAATTATCATGTAGGAGGTTTTTTATCATGGAAAATTATTTTAGTAAACTACCAAATCAATTATTTTATACATATGACAATGATATTATAGATAAATCTATTTTGGAGCAATGCAATTATGATTATAAGGTTTTACTTGTATTAGATTATCTTTACACAAATACAAATAGAAAAGGTATAACTATGTTTACTTTAGAAGATATGATTATTGGATATGGTTTTAAACCAGATGCACATAAAAATAAAATTAATGATAAGTTTAAAAATATATTAGTTACTTTACAAAAACAAAATATTATTGTTACTGATATAGATTTAAATAAAATTAAGGCAAAAGAATTTATAAAATGTAAAATTGATATTTTTAAAAAAGATGATAACGATAAGGATATTAATTTTATACAGTTGTTTGATTATGAAAAGGATAAGATTTTAAATTATAATAAAGAAAAAATTGATAATTTAAAAATGCTTTATTATTATTGTTATCTTAAATCAAGAATGTTCAAACGTGCTAAAAGTGATGATATTAATGTAAATGGTGGTAATCCAGAAGTTTGTTTTCCTTCATATAAAATTATAAATTTTGATTTAAAATTAACTGATGAAGTTATTTCAAAGTACAATAATATATTAGTAGAATTAAATCTTATTAGAATTGACAATGCAGGATTATTTTATTATTTGACTGATAAAAATAAAGTAGTAAGAGAAAGTCCAAATATTTATACTTTATGGACTAAAAATCAAGATGAATGGAAAAATAATCTTAAAGAAGGTATTAAATTTTATAAAAAACAATTTAAAGATGAAAGGTTTTTCTTAAATACTAGACAATATAAAAATAATAATAGAGAAATTAATGGGTTTATTTCTAGGATTGAATACTTAGAAAAAGAGGGTAAAGCAACAGAAGAACAAATACAAAAGAAAAATGAATATAAAAAATCTGTAAACATAGATGAAAAGATACAAAGAAGAATTACATTTTTAAATAGAGAAGAAAATAAAGGAATGATACTTTCAGAAATATTCGATTTTTATGGAAGTGATAAGAAATTTGACAAAGCGTTAAAACTTGAAAAGAGTTTAGGTCTACTTAATGAGAATGATGATTTAGCAGTAAATTATGATTATTATAAATGGGTGATGATAAATTATACAGAGGACAAACATGATTATTTTAAGAATTGTATTAAGAAGCATATATTAGAAAAATAAGTAATATATAATGGAGACGGAATGGCTTTATTAGTACATTACAAGCGTATTAAACATGATTATAGGGATTATATGTTATATCATATGTTGTGATATAGGCATTGAGGAGGAATTAATATAAATAATATAAAAAATGAATTAGATAAAATAATGAAGGAATATAAAAAGGAAATGGAATTAAAAAATAAAATAATAGAGGATAGATATAAAATAATGAGTTTGAAATGCGATGGGGTTATTGAAGAATGTAGAAAATAATTAAAATAATCTAGTTGTTAAAGTTTAAAATCTAACAACTAGATTATAAAAAAGAAATCTAATAAAAAGAATAAAGTTAATAGAGTAAACAAATGGTTGTTAACAGTAAACATTTTAATCACTCTTAATCATTTTATAGTAATAATCCAATATTACACGGCAGTAATCAATTTGATAATTACTATACTAACATTAACATCTTTATTCAAGATTATAATAACATATAAGTGCTTAAATGTAAATATTTACTTGATTTAATATGTACAAACATAATGCAGAGAGGTGTAGGTAATGTAAATCCTATGAAAATGGCTAAATGTATTAAGGAATTAGAAAGAATTTATGGAATTAGACAAGGTAGTTCTAACAAAAAGGGAATTAATCAACATATTGGTGATTTGAATAATTCTAATGACAAAATAACTCAGAAACAATTATCAGAACAATTAGGGATAGATCAATCTCAATTAATTAATTATAAAAAATTAAATGAATTAATACCAGAATTACAAACTTTAGTTGAAGTAGGGGATTTAAAATCTACAATAGATAATCTGAAAATGAAAATGGAAATAATGATTTAATTCAACAACTTGATGATGAACAATTGAGTATAAATAAAGCTTATAATTTTTATAAAATTGGTAATAAAAATATAAACTAGAATATGCCTAAATAATGTATTCTAGTTTTTTTAAAATTATTAAATTATTTTGTATTAGTTTAATCTTGTACATATTCTATTATATCAGTAATATCACAATTTAAAGTTTTACACATTATATCTAAATGTTCTTTACTTATATGTTTAAAGGTATCATTGCAATAAGCACCAACAGTTGACCTTCTTATTCCTGTTATTCTGGAAAATTCTGCTTTAGTTAATCTATGTTCCGCTAATCTTATATGAAGTTTAGTTTTAATCATAGTATTTTACCTCCTATTGGTTCAATTTGTTATTTATTATATCATACGTAAAATAATTTGCAAATAATATAACGTATATAGTTCTAATATAAAATAATTTGACAAAAATGATATATAATTTTATCTAATATAAAATAATTTGATAATAAATGAACGAAAATAGTTATTTACAAATTAAAAAATAAGAGTATAATTATAAATATAATATTAATAAGGGGGAATAAAAATATGAAAAATTTAAAAGGATTATTAGACAAATTAAAAGAACTAGGACAAACTGAGGAAGGAATAACAATATATAATGTGGATACAGAAGTATTTATACAATTACAAAATTTTAATGTAGAAGAAACAGAGAACAACATTTATTTAACTGGACAAGCTTTTTATGGAGATGAGAACCTAAATGACATAGGAATAGAGTGCATACCTATAGAAAACTATACACTAACATTAAATAAAATAGGTTTAGTTGGTTGGCACAAGGAAAATTGTGGAGAATTGCACTTAGAATACGTAGACAGGATAATTATATTGGAATGCGATGATGAGGTTTTATGGAGAGAAGAAGATATGGGGGAAGCAATATAATAATGGATAAGATTATAAATTTACAAGATTATAAAGAAGAAAAAGCAAAAGACATAGAAGAACTAAAAAAGATTATAAATAGCTATAAATTTTATAATAAGGATTTAGAACAACAATGCAATTATTACTTAGAGAAATATTTAGAAAAAATAAAAGGATAATTTCAATATAATATTGAATATTTGGATTAAAAGTAATAATTTATAATTTGGAGGGGTTATTTATGAGCAATGAAGAAAAAATTAAATATTTAGAAGATAAGATTAATTTGTTAGAATGGAAAATACAAATTTTACAAGATAATGTTTGTTGCAAAAGTTTTTTTAATATTATGCTGGAAATGGATATTACAAAAGAACAACATAGTAAGATAGTTAATTTAATTTTAAAATATGCTGACCATTGGGAAGAAGGAAAGTATAGTAGATATAGCTTTGAAGATGAAATGGCAAACATAAATAATAAATTTAAATTAAATACACAAGCTATAGAAATAATACTTAAAGATTTAGCAGAAGAAGAAAATGATTATAATTATAAACAATTATTTATAAAATTATATGGTGATATGCCAAAATATAAAAATATTTTTCCGGAAATAAAAAGATAAGTAAAGAGTATCTAAAAAGGTACTCTTTTATTTTATCTAAAGTGAAACGACAAAATGTCTTTTCACAATCAGATATTGCAAAAGAATTGAGTATAAATAAAATAATAGTTTTAATTAAACACTACGTTATAAGCGTGGTGTTTTTTATTGCTTAGGAAATTATTTCCGAACCACTATATTAATTAAAGGAGAGTGCTAAGTATGAATATATTAAATTTAATAATGTGTATGGATATTAGTGTTTTAGCAGGTGCATTAATAGTAATTGCTATGCAGAATAAAGAATTAAATAAAAAATGTGATGAAATATTAAATAAATAGAGATATAGTTTTTAAAAACTAAAAGTAATTATTCTTCTTTATGAAGAGTGGGTCAACGGCTAGTACAACATTGGACGAGGGTTACAAAATTTTGCAAACCTTAATTCAAAACTCCGAGGTGCAAACTTTTGCACTTCGAGAACAGAAAGGAGCAGGACGTATGGGAGCAGTAACAAATATAAAGAAATTAATAAAAGTAAATGCTAATAAGAAGGCGTATTTTGTAAAATGGTACGTGGATAGTGATAAATCTAAAGAAAGTTTTGATAAAGAAGTAAGAAAAAGTTGTAATTGTGAATATGAGTATGCTATGAGTGAATGGCTAATAGAAGAAGAAATACAAAATGCTATAAAAGAATATCTTAAACAACAAAGAAGTATTAAAATGTTAGAAATATATGATAGTATGCTAGAAAAGGCGTTAAAAGGTGATGTAAAAAGTGCCGAATGGTGTGAAAAATTCTTTAAAAGTGATTTCTTTGAAGATAGTAGCGATGAAATAGATGATTATTTAACTGATATTAATATTCCTGCATTGAGTGGTGATAAATAATGGCTATAAGTAAAGAAAATGCTAGAAAATTAAAATGGCTATTTGAAGATGGACACGAAGTTGAGTTTATAGAAGCGTTTTTTAAAATAGTTGATAAAGATAGTAATACAGTAAATTTTAAATTAACTCAAGAACAAAAATATTTAGTAAATAATATGGAAAAATTAAATATAATAAGTAAATCAAGACAGTTAGGAATTTCAAGTATTACAATTGCTTTATCTTTAAGAGAATGTATTGTATATCCTAACTCAAATTGTCTATTGGTAAGTTATGACCAAAAATCCTGTAATGATATTTTTAATAAACTAAAACAGATGTATAATTTATTGCCCGATTGGTTAAAACCTATTGAAATGGCTAACAATAGACAAGAATTAAAGTTTAAAAATGGTTCGAGGATTACTTGTGTAACGGCGGGAAATAAGGATTTAGGAAGAGGTGCAACATTACAGTTAATACATCTTTCAGAATTTGCTTTTATGAAAAATCAACAAAAACAAATAACAAGTATATTACAAGCATTATCACCAACAGGAAAATTAATAATTGAATCAACTTCAAATGGTTTGAATTATTATTCTGAATTGGCTACACAGGCAGAAAACGGAGAAAATGATTTTAAATTATTCTTTTTCAACTGGATAAATGGGGGTAGTTTATTTAAAAATAAATACATAGAAGCGGTAGAAAAGTATAAGGCAAAAAATAATAATAAAATGTTATCTGAAAAAGATTTAGATAATGAAGAATTAGAATTAAAAAAACTAGGTGCTAGTTTGGAGCAATTGGTTTGGAGAAGGACACAAATAGGTATTATAGGTAAAGAAAAATTTAAACAGGAATATCCTTCTACAATGTTGGAAAGTTTCTTAACAACAGGAGCATCTGTATTTGATAATAAAAAATTAAATGATGTTGAGAAAGCAATAATAAATAATAAAACTAAATACATAAAAAAAGAAAATATTATAGATTTACCAAGTTTGTTAAAAAATCATTATGGTAGGTCTTTTTTTATTTATCAAATTCCCAAAGCAGGGAAAAGATATTATATAGGTTGCGACCTCAGCGAAGGAGTGGGACAAGATTATTCCGTAATAGAAATATTAGATTCAGATGGGGAGCAGGTAGCAGAATTTTATTCAAATAAGATTAAACCATACCAAATGAGCGAGATTATTAATGAAATAGGACATTATTATAATTATGGTCTTTTATGTGTTGAAAAAGCATCTGGTGGACATAGTGTAATAGAGCGTTTGAGATATGACCTTAAATATATGAATATGGTTAAATATAAGAGTTATGACCAATTTAATAAGTTAGTTTGGAATGTGGGATTTGACACTAATAGTAAAACTAAATCAATAATAATAAATGATTTTGTAGAACTATTTGAAAAAGGACAATTAAAAATAAATAGTAGAAGGTTGCTACAGGAAATGAAGATATTTGAAATAAATGAAAATGGCAGAATGGGTGCATCGGGAGCAGGACATGATGATAGTGTAATGGCTATGGCACTTGCAATTGTATCCATGAAATATGGATTTTGGTATGTGTAAACGCTTTGGGATTTCCCCCAACTGGGGGATTTCTCAAATATGAGAAAGGAAAGGAATGATAATATGCAAACAATAGAAAGTTATATAAATGATAGATATGATAATAATACATATTGGTTTGAAGAAGAATGTAAGCAAGGTGAGCATTTACATAGAATATCAAGTGTAATTAATAATAAAAGTTATCTTGATGGACAACATAAAATATTAAATCGTGAAGATGCAAAATGGAAAGGTAAAGAGTTTATAACTACTAAATTAGTTTTACAGGAAGCTAAAACTATATTAAATTTTCATAGTACGTATTTGCTAGGTAAACCAATTTCCTTAAAAGGTTCAGAGGATATGGTAGAACAATATAATAAAGTATATAGAAAAGGTAGATATAGTAGGACAGATTTTAATATATTAGATAGTGTTTCAAAATATGGTGATATATATGAATATGTATATGTAGATGATAAAACAATAAAAAGTAAATTGATAAGTCCAGAAGATGGTTATCCAGTTTATAGTGAAGATACAGGAGAGTA
>NZ_MRAE01000002.1 GCF_002008345.1 Clostridium tepidum | reverse complement strand
TAATTAAAGATTTATTTATTAAAGGATAAAAATAAAAATTAACTTTAAATTTTTGTTTTTTTAGTATAATAGAATATATTATTTGTATATTGTTTATGTATTTTAGTAATTGATTAATATGAAATAATTATTATAAAAAGTTTAGTTAATCTAATTAAATTAAGAGAGGTGAAAATATTTTAATATTTAATTAAAATATATATTATGGAAAAATTTAAATTGGAAAATGGAATAAGATTAGTTTACGAAAAAACTTTAAGTAATATAAGTTCTATATGTATAGGATTTAATGGAGGAGCTTTAGAAGAAAATAATGAATTCCCTTATGGAACAGCTCATGCTGTGGAGCATATGGTTTCAAAAGGAACTTTTAATAGAACAGAAAAAGAATTAAGTGTTTTAGCAGATAGTATTTTTGGGTTTGAAAATGCTATGACAAATTATCCCTATGTAGTTTATTATGGAAGTTTTTTAAAGGAAGACTTTGAAAAAGTTTTAGATTTTTATAGTGATATATTGTTAAATCCAAAGTTTGAAGAAAAATCTTTTCAAGAAGAAAAATCTATTATTTTAGAGGAATTAAAGGAATGGCGAGAGGATCCTTATCAATTTTGCGAAGATCAACTTTTAAAAAATTCTTTTAAAGAAAGAAGAATAAAAGAATTGATTATAGGAAATGAGAAAAGTATTAAATCTATTACTTTAAGATCTCTAAAAAAATTTTATAATGATTATTATACTCCAGAAAATTGTGTGATTACTATAGTAACATCAATGAGTGTAAAAAAAAGTATAGAAGGTATTAAAAAATTTTTTAAAGATTTTCATAGACCTTATAAAAAAGTAAAAGAAATAAAATATGAAAATAGAGAACAAGCTATCTACACTGATTATAAAGATGGTATAGAAGGTGCCAAAATAATATATAGCTATGATATTAATAATTTAAATAAAGAAGAGATGATGATTCTTAAAATATTTAATGAAATTTTTGCAGAAGGTACAAGCAGCATTTTATTTCATAATATTAGGACTAAGAATTATTTAGCCTATGATGTAGGAAGTAATTTTAAAAATGAAAAAGGTATAAAATTACTTAATTTTTATATAGGTACATCTAAAGAAAAAGTAAATAAAGTTATTAGTGTAATGGATAAAATTTTAGAAGAAATGTTAAATAATGAAGAGTATTTTACATATGAAAAAATAAGTAGAGCATTAAAAAGTATAAAACTAAAAAAAGCTATACGCCATGAAATGTCTATAAGGTTAGCTTTGGATATTACAACTTCTGAACTTATGTATAATGATACTTTAATTTTAGATGATTCCATAGAAGAATTACAATTAATAAAAGAAAAAAATATAAAAGAAGTATTAAATAAGGTTCTTAAGAATAAGGTTATACAAATATTACAATAATTAGAAATATAAATTTATATTAATGTAAACAGAGTTATAATGAAAGTCATTATGACAGCTAATTTAAGTTTTTAGCAAATTAATGAGTAGTTTTTTATTCATGGATTTATAAAAGTTCATAAATTTGTTTTTCAATTACATTCTTTATAAAGGGTGTAATTGAAAAATAAATTATAGCTAGTATAAGCAAAATTATTAGTATGAAAGTTCTATACATATATGTATTATATTAATATATGTAAAAAAATGTAGGTATTTAATATATATGATAAAAATTATTGTTACAATCCTTGTAAAAAAGTCGGAAAATTATTATAATTAAACAATATGTAGATAATTTTTTATAATTATAATAATTTTAAAATAATTAAAATAAATAAATATTAATAAGAATATAGTGATATTAATATATAAAGTTTAAAAATATAGAAATAAATTTATATATAATAATATGCTATAACCATATAATAATAATGAGGAAATTTGAGAGGAGGGAATGAGGATATAATATCCTTATAAATATATGAGTAATTTGTATGAAAAGTATAAAAATGCTAGAGTTCAAGCCCCTAATTTCCCAATGACTATTGAATGGATAGGTACTAAAAGGACAAACTTGGATAAATTAAGAAATAGGGTTATACTTTTAGACTTTTGGACTTTTTGTTGCATAAATTGCATACATGTAATAGAGGATTTGAAATATTTAGAAGAAAAATATAAGAATAAATTGCAGATTATAGGTGTACATTCTCCTAAATTTAAATATGAAAAGAATAGTAAAGCTATATTAAATACTATTAAAAAGTATGGGATAAATCATCCAGTAGTAAATGATAAAAATAAAAATGTATGGGATAGTTATACAGTAAATGCATGGCCAACATTTGTATTAATAGATCCAGAAGGATATGCTTTTGCTATGTTATCAGGAGAAGGAAATAGAGAGCTACTAGATAAAATAATAGGCGATACAATAGAATATTTTGATAATATAGATTGGCCAAAAGAAAATATAACTTTGAAAAATGAAGCTGAAAAAGAAGAATACAGATATCCATCTAAAATATCTATAAATGAAAATGGGTTAATAGCTTTTTCAGAAAAAGGTAAAAACAGAATAGTAATATTAGATAAAAATTTAGAAAAAATAAAAGTAATAGGTAGCGGAGAATATGGTCTAAAGGATGGAGGTTTTAAAGAAGCACAATTTAAAGCTCCAGAGGGCATAAGATTTATAAAAAATAAAATTTATGTGGCAGACACTGAAAACCATTCCATAAGAGAATGCGATTTAGAAAAAGAAATAGTAAAAACTATAGCAGGTAATGGACAAAAGGAATATAGTCCTATGGCTACAGGAGAAGCTTTAAATGTAAGTTTAAATTCTCCGTGGGATTTAGAAGTATTAGAAGATTCCATATATATAGCTATGGCTGGAAATCATCAAATATGGAAATATAATATGAGGGATAAAAGTATAGAAAGTCACATAGGAACAGGAGGAGAAAATTTAAGAGATGGAAGTTTTGATAAGTGCTTATTAGCTCAAACTTCAGCCTTATGTTACGATGGAAATAGAAAACTATATTTTGTAGATTCAGAAACAAGCTCTATAAGATATGCAGATTTGAAAGAACATAAGGTTCATACTCTTATAGGCAAAGGATTGTTTTATTTTGGAAACAAAGTAGGCAATTTTGAAAATACTATGCTTCAACATCCTTTAGATTTAAAATATAAAGATAATGTATTATATGTAGCAGATACCTATAATAATAGAATAATAAAAGCAGATATTTTGAATAATAAAGTTGAAATAATAAAAAAAGGATTAAATGAGCCAAATGGAATAGATTTATATGAAGATAATATCTATATATGCAATACCAATAATGGCAAAATAGAAAAAATAAGTATGAAACAATAAGTTATTTTGAAATAAAGATAGATTTAATTTTAAATTGTGAATATAAGTAAATCCATTCATCATGAACTTCATAAAGCTCAAGTAGTTCTAAATCTGACTTCATTAAAATTTTCTACCCAGTGAACAAGGAAACCTTTTTGTTTAATTATTGAATCTTTACATCCTGTGAGAAATTACAAAAAAATTTAATTACGTTAAATTAAGAACTACTAAAGCTTATGAATACGATTATTGCATGTATTTTCTTATCTTTACTATGCTAAAATTAAATCTATTTTCAGTTCTCATTTTAAAGTTCGTAATATGAATTTTTAAGAAGAAGAGCATCTTTTTCAAGTATTGGACTTTCACATATTACACAACCTTTAATATCAAAATCTTTAAAAGCTTTAAGACAATCTATATAGTTAAAATCACTTTCTTCAAAAGGAAGATGGTTTCGTTCACCTTTTTCACTATAATGTATTCCGGAAAGGTGTATATGCATATCATCTAGAGCAGATCTTCCTAAGTTTTTTTCTACATAGCTCAATATATTATAAAAATCTTTATAATTTTTTAAACCACCATTAGATCTAGCATGTATATGAGAAAAATCTATACATAATTTGCAAGTAGAAACTTCTTTACATAAGGCTACATTTTCTTCTAAAGAACCGAATTGAGTTCCTTTTCCTGTAGTTTCTAGTCTATAATCCACTCCTAAGTTTGGTAATTTTTTTAAGTTTTCTAAAATAGTTTTAAAAGTTTCTTCTTTTGAATCTTTAAGGTAAAATCCAGGATGAAATATTAAACTTCTTCCTTGAACCTTTTTTAAACCTTCAGCTCCTTTTATGATTCTTTCTATAGATTTTTCTTGTTTTTCTATTTCATCTGCGTTTAAGTTTATAAAATAGGAGCCATGGGCGGATAAATAAAAATTATTATCTTTTTTTTCTTGAAGTATACCTTCTTTATTCTTATCAGTAACATTAACAGATCTTACAAAAGGCAGTTCCATAGCATCTAGACCAATACTATTTAAATAGTTTATTCCAGATTTATAATTAAATTTGCTTGTACCATCACCTATAGGCAAACCAGATATTCCAAAAAGTAATCTATCCATAAATAAAACCTCCATTGCTTTAATTTAATATACATTTTATTATAATACATATAATTTAAAATTAATTTGATAATGATTATTATATAATATTTGTAAGACAATGTAAAATTAGAACTGAAAATAGATATAAACAAAATAAATACAAAAATATTAATCTTAATGATATAATTATCAAGGAAGAGGTGTGTGATTTGAAGAAAAAGTGGATGTTAAGAAGAAATAAATTAAATATAAAAGATATAGCACATAGAGCAGGCATAAGTGAAACATTATGTACTATATTAGTTAATAGAGAAATATATAAATTACAAGATATAGAAGGCTTTTTAAATCCTTCTTTAAAAAAACTTCATAATCCTTTATTAATGAAGGATATGGATAAAGGTACAGAAATAATTAAGAAAGCAATAATTGATAAGAAAAAGATAGCAATTTATGGAGATTACGATGCGGATGGAGTTACCAGTACTGTAATATTGTATACTGCATTAAAAGAATGCAAGGCTAATGTTATTTACCATATACCAGATAGGGAAACAGAAGGTTATGGTATGTCTACAGACAGGATTGAAAAACTTAAAGCAGAGGGAGTAGAGGTTATAATTACTTGTGATAACGGTATAACTGCAATAGAAGAAGTAGAACGTGCAAAAGAATTAGGTATGATAGTGGTAATTACAGATCATCATGAATTACCTTTTATAGAAAATGAAAATGGAGAAAGAGAATATGTAGTACCTAAAGCTGATGCTATAATAAATCCAAAACAAAAGGATTGCTATTATCCATTTAAAATGCTTTGTGGAGCAGGTGTAGCTTTTAAATTTGCAAAACTTTTATATGAAAAATTAAATATAAATTCTGATAAATATAAAGAGATATTAGAATTTGCAGCTATAGGGACGATATGTGATGTGGTAGATCTAAAAGGTGAAAATAGAATAATAGCTAAATTAGGATTAAAAAATATAAACAATACAAATAATTTAGGATTAAGGGCACTTATAAAGGAAACTTCATTAGATAATAAAAATATAAATTCTTATAATGTAGGATTTATAATAGGACCTTGTATAAATGCTACAGGAAGATTGGATACAGCAGCTATTTCTGTAGAATTATTTTTAACAAAAGACAGAAATAGAGCTGAAGAATTGGCAAAAAATTTAAGAAATTTAAATTCTGATAGACAAGAAATAACTATGAAAGGTGTAGAGGGAATAATTTATACCATAGAAAATTCATCATTAAAAAATGATAAAGTGTTGGTCATTTATAAGGATAATATACATGAAAGTATAGCAGGTATAGTATCAGGAAGAATAAAGGATACATATAATCGACCAACAATAGTTTTAACTAAAGGAAAAGAAATACCTAAAGGATCTGGAAGATCCATTGATGGATACAATCTTTTTGAAGAACTTATGAAATGTAAAGAATATATACATAAATTTGGAGGCCATCCAATGGCTGCGGGACTTACCATAGAGGAAGAAAATATAGATAAACTAAGAGAAGAATTAAATAAAAACTGTAAATTAAAGGATGAAGATTTTATACCTAAAATAAGGATAGATAAAAGATTGCCTTTAAAAGAAGTAAATCTAGAGCTTATAAATAGTTTACAATGTTTAGAACCTTTTGGTAAAGGTAACAGTTTACCGATATTAGCAGAAAAAGATATAAAAATAGAAGGTATAAGGATATTAGGCAAAGATCAAAATACCTTAAAATTGACTTGTAGGGTAGAAGAAACTAATAGAAGAATAGATGCAATAGCCTTTGGAAAAGTAGAGGAATTTAAGGAGGATTTAGCAAATATATATGGTGAAGAAAATGTACAAAATATTATAGATAATCCGATTATGACAGGTTTAAAATTAGATTTGATATATTATCCTATTATTAATGAGTATAATGGTAATATAAATATACAGTTAAAAATAATAGACTATAGAATAAATGGATAAAATAAAGAATTATGACTTAAAAGTTACTTTACCTCCAGTATATTAAAAGGGGATATGTGTCTAGAAGATCAGTTTAATTAGCTAAGATATTCTAAAATTATTTTTGTAAAATATATTAAAAAAATGATACTAGCTATTAGCTCAAACAATTAGTTTTTTAATATATTTTCAAAAAATAAATAATAATATCTAAGCTTTTTCAAATGCTCTTTATGTCACATACCCCAATTTTTAACATACTAAAGGATAGCTTAAATTTTTTAGGTTACAGAGTATAAAGTACAAATGAGAATTTATTGTATAAATTAATTATTCCTCCTTTGAAGGATGTTAAGTCATAATTTCCTTATAAGTTGACTATCACCGCAAAAAAAGAGTACACTATATAAAGTGATTATAACATTAAGGAGGAAATATGGTACCAATTGGAAGCGTTTTTTTGGAAGATAAAATTACAATAAAAAGTATAATGGATAGCATTCCTTATTCATGTTATATTATAAATGATAAATATGAATTCCTGTATGCAAATAGCATGGCTCTAAATTTAAGTAAAGAACTAAAAAGAAAATCTAGTTCTAAGTTGCAACCAGGAGAAGAAAAAAACTTTATGGATTTTTTTGATGAATATGAAATGAATTTTATTGATGGTGAAGCTGTTACAGAAAAAAACTTTCCTGTTTTTATAGCTCTTAAAGAACAAAAAGAGATAAAAGAAATTCCATTGATATTTACAAAACATAATCATGAAAAAGCATGTTTTAATTTAACTGTAATACCTATAAATTTAGAAGGAACTAAAAAAGGTGCCTTAGTAAATTTAATAGATATTACTAAAGAGTATTCATATAAAGAAACTATAGAAAAAGATAAAAAAGAAATTTTAAATATTTCAAAATTAATAAAGAATAAGAGTGAAATTATAGATATATTAAGAAAAAAAGAATTGGATTATATAAAATATCTTTATAATGTAATTAATAATATATCTGAAGGAATATTAGTTTTTGATAAAAATTGCAAATTAATTTTGTGGAATAAAGCTATTGAACATATAGGTGGAGTAAAAATTAAAAAAGTCTTAAATATTGAAAAAATAATTAAAGATTATAATATATATATATTAGATGAATACAAAAATAGGAAATATAAAATAAAAAAAATAAATCCGGATTATAACAAAAGTGTAAAAGGTTTATTGATGAAATTAATAAAAAAGGATACTAATGAGATTAAATATATAGAATATAATAGTAATCCTATTAAAGATACAAATAATGAAATAATATATACTATATCTACTATAAAAAATGTTACGGATTTAGTAGAAAATAAAATAATAGGTGAAGAAAAAACAGAATTTATAAAATATGTAGTAAACTGTATAGAGCTACCATTAGCGGTATTAGATTATCCAGATTTAACATATAGATTGGTAAACGAAAGATATGAAGAATTAGTAGAACGTCTATATACTAAAAAAATAAAAGGAAATTTATTAAGAAAAAAAGTGGAGGATGTTTTTAAAAAAGAAGAATTTAAAGAGCAGTTAGAAATTTTACAGAAAATTAGAGAAGGAATAATTAAAGAGTATACATTTTCTCCTAAAAAATTTGTTTTACAGTCAGGAGAAGAAAGATTTTTTAAAGTAAAATATATTTATCATGAGACTAAAAATAAAAAAAGAGTTCACATACATGGTTCTGATGTAACAGAAGAATTTAAAAGTAATTTAGAGTTAGAAAAGGTAAATAAACTTAAAGATGAATTTTTCACTATAATATCTCATGAATTAAGAACGCCATTGACAATAATATACTCATCACTACAATTAGCTTACGATATTTATCCAGAAGATATAAGTTCAAATATTAATAAAATTTTAAAAAGAATAGAACAAAATACATCTAGGCTTTTAAAGCTTATAAACAATATATTAGATATATCCAAGGCGGAAGCTGGCTTTTTAACATTGAATAACGAATATTTTGATGTGGTGTGGCAAACAGAAAACATAGTTAATTCAATAATAAATTATGCAAGTTTCAAAAATATAAATATAATATTTGATACTACAAAAGAAGAAGAAAAGGTTTATATTGATAAAGAGAAATATGAAAGAGTATTATTAAATTTATTATCTAATGCAGTAAAATTTACACCGAAAAATAAATCAATATATATTAATCTTAAAATATATAAAGACGATTTTGAATTAATAGTAAAAGATGAAGGAGTAGGAATACCAAAGGAAAAAATAGACTGCATTTTTAATAGATTTTCACAGGTGAATAGTTCATTATCAAGAAGTGCAGAAGGTACAGGGATAGGACTTGCATTAGTCAAAAAAATTGTAGATCTTATGGGAGGGGAAATAAAGGTAAATAGTATCATGGGAAAAGGTACTGTTTTTATTGTTAAACTAAATAAAAATATAGATAAGTATTGTGAAAATACAGAGAAGACAATTATACACAATGATATTTCTAAAAAAATACATATAGAATTTTCAGATATAAATTGAAAATATAAAAACCCTATTTAGGTAAATAAAAATTTACAGTTAAATAGGGATTTTAATTATTAAATATAAATTAAATTTACAAAAAATATTATAAATTATATGGAGTCTTTTAAAGTTTATGTGGATTAAAAGATTTATCTGGATTAAGTTTTAATTTATCAGATAAATTTTTAGGATTATTAAAACTTGTGACACCTAACTCTATTTCTTTTGCAGTTTCTATTTTAAATCTATTTAAAGCTTCCTTTACTTCTGGCACTAATTTTTTTGTCATTGTTAGCACCTCCTAATATAATATAGAATTAATAATATATTAACCAATAATACAGACTATATATTATAATATTAAAGGTAAAAAATATAAATTATGTATAGAAAGAAAAACATTAAAAAAATAATATTTATTTATAGTATTATATAATAAACTATATATAGATGATATATATAATAAAAAAATCTTTTATAAATTCTGGATAAATTAGATGTTTATTTTGAAAAAATTTATATAAAACTAATGGTAATTTTATATAAAAATAATAATTAAATTATACACGTAATTAATTAAAGAAAGGGGAATATAATTTTGAAAAAGATTATCATGACAGGTGGAGGAACTGCAGGACATGTTACACCAAATTTAGCTTTGGTACCAGAATTAAAAAAATTAGGATATGAAATTAAATATATAGGAAGTATACAAGGAATAGAAAGAACAATTATAGAAAAAGAAGGAATAGAATATTTCCCTATTGCCAGTGGAAAATTAAGAAGATATTTTGATTTGAAAAATTTTTCGGATCCTTTCAAAGTATTGAAAGGTTTATTTCAAGCCAAAAAGATAATTAAAAGAGAAAAACCGGATATAGTTTTTTCAAAAGGGGGATTTGTAACTGTTCCAGTAGTTATAGCAGCTTATTTGAATAAAGTACCAGTTATAGCTCATGAGTCAGATATAACTCCAGGTCTTGCAAATAGATTAGCTATTCCTTATTGTACAAAAGTATGTGTTACTTTCCCAGAATCAGTAAAACATATAAAAGGCAATAAAGCTGTGTTAACAGGTACACCTATAAGAAAGGAATTGTTAGAAGGAAGCAAAATTAAAGGTAAAAAATTATGCAACTTTAAAGATGATAAACCTGTTCTTTTAATAATTGGAGGAAGTTTAGGTTCAAAGATTATAAACGAAATAGTCAGAAAAAATTTAGAAAGTATACTTTCAACATTCAATATAATACACATTTGTGGAAAGTCTAATTTAGATGAAAATTTAGAAAATAGAATAGGGTATACTCAATTTGAATATGTAAATGAAGAATTGCCACATTTGATGAAGGCTGCAGATTTGGTAATATCTAGAGCAGGAGCCAATGTAATATATGAACTTTTAGCACTAAAAAAACCAAATCTTTTAATACCTCTATCCAAAAAATCTAGTAGAGGAGACCAAATTTTAAATGCAGCTTCTTTTGAAAAGAGTAGCTATAGTTTAGTTTTACAAGAAGAAGAGGTTACAGATAAAACTTTACTTGAAAAGTTAAATTATTTATATGAAAATAGAAATTCATATATAAATAATATGTCAAAAAGTAAAATGAACGATGGAGTTAAAAACATAATAGAACTTATAAAGAAATATACAAAATAAATGTATATTTTTGAAATTAAAATTTAAAATATATTAATCTTTCATAGTTTAATAAATTCAAAAAAATATGTATTAAATTTATATTATATTAAATTAGAGTATAGATAATAATTTTATGTTAATATATATAACAGTTTTAAATTTTTATTTTAAATGGCAAAATATTTAAAAATATACCTTTGAATTTATTTATTTAAGTATTATAATAAAAATAAGCAACAAATTTTTGGAGATTAAATTAAAGATAAAATGTATAATTAAATCTTTAAAGATTTGTTACTTAGCCATATAGTATGTGGTCATACCAGTACAATAATACAAAATTAGATAATATAAACTTCATAGTATTTTTTTATAATGGTGTTTATTTTTATATAACTATGATGAATTAAAAATTTAATAATGATATAATATGTTTTAGAAAGAGAGCATGACTTTTTCCTATTTTAAAATAATTTTTATGCTTTAAAGTGTTATTTTATGAATAAACACTGAAAAGGATTTTACAGATAAAAATTTTTAGTGTATATTATTAATGGGCTTTGAAGAAAAAGGTCAAATTTTAAAAAGTTTAATTATTTTGCGGATTTATTCCGTAAATTTTATATAAATTAATTAAAGGGAAAGAAGGGAATTTTCTATGAGAAGAATGAAAACTATGGATGGTAATACTGCTGCAGCATACATATCATATGCATTTACAGATGTAGCAGCTATTTATCCAATAACACCTTCATCACCAATGGCAGAACACGTTGATGAATGGGTAGCTCAAGGAAAGAAAAACATATTTGGTCAACCAGTAAAAGTTATGGAAATGCAATCTGAAGCTGGTGCAGCAGGAGCTGTTCACGGCTCTCTACAAGCAGGGGCATTAACAACAACTTACACAGCATCTCAAGGTTTATTACTTATGATCCCTAATATGTACAAAATCGCTGGAGAACTTCTACCAGGAGTATTCCATGTAAGTGCGAGAGCATTAGCAGCTAATTCTCTAAACATATTTGGAGACCATCAAGATGTTATGGCAGCTAGACAAACAGGACTAGCATTATTAGCTGAAAGCAGTGTACAACAAGTTATGGACTTATCAGCAGTTGCACATTTAGCAGCTATAGAAGGAAGAGTTCCATTCATAAACTTCTTTGATGGATTTAGAACATCTCATGAAATCCAAAAAGTAGAAGTTTTAGAATATGACGAATTAAAAAATTTAGTTGATATGGATGCAGTAAAAGCTTTCAGAAGAAGAGCTTTAAATCCAGATCATCCAGTTATAAGAGGTACAGCTCAAAATCCTGATATTTATTTCCAAGAAAGAGAAGTATCTAATAGCTATTATGAAAGACTTCCTGAAATAGTTGAAAAATACATGGGAGAAATCTCAAAATTAACAGGAAGAGAATATCATCTATTTAACTACTATGGTGCAGAAGATGCAGAAAGATTAATAGTAGCTATGGGATCAGTATGTGATACTGTAGAAGAAGTTGTTGATTACTTAATGGCTAAAGGAGAAAAAGTTGGTTTATTAACAGTACACTTATATAGACCATTCTCATTAGAACACTTCTTTAAATATATACCAAAAACAGTTAAAAGCATTGCTGTTTTAGATAGAACTAAGGAACCAGGTGCTTTAGCAGAACCATTATACTTAGATGTTAAAAATGCATTCTATGGAAAAGAGTGGCAACCAACAATAGTTGGAGGAAGATACGGATTAGGTTCAAAAGAAACTTATCCATCACAAATACTAAGTGTATTTGAAAACTTAAAGAAAGATGAACCAAAAGATGGCTTTACTATAGGTATAGTTGATGATGTTACAAACACATCATTAGAAGAAGCAGAAGAGATAAACACAACTCCAGAAGGAACTACAGCATGTAAATTCTGGGGATTAGGATCAGATGGTACTGTTGGAGCTAACAAGAGTGCTATAAAAATCATAGGTGACCATACAGACATGTATGCACAAGGATACTTTGCATATGATTCTAAAAAATCTGGTGGTATAACAATTTCTCACTTAAGATTTGGTAAATCACCTATACAATCACCATATTTAATAAACCAAGCTGACTTTGTAGCTTGTCACAATCAATCTTATGTATATAAATACAATGTATTAGAAGGATTGAAAAAAGGCGGTAAATTCTTATTAAATACTATCTGGACTCCAGAAGAAGTAGAAAAACACTTACCAGCTTCAATGAAAAAATACATTGCTGAAAATGATATAGAATTCTATACATTAAACGCTGTTAAAATAGCACAAGAAATAGGATTAGGCGGAAGAATCAACATGATTTGCCAAGCTGCTTTCTTCAAGATTGCAAACATTATACCAGTAGAAGATGCAGTTAAATACTTAAAAGATGCTGTTATAACTAACTACGGTAAAAAAGGTCAAAAAATCGTTGATATGAATAATGCTGCTATAGACAAAGGTGTTAATGCTATAGTTAAAATAGAAGTTCCAGCTTCATGGAAAGATGCTAAATGTGAAGATACATGTGAAGCTAAAGAAAAACCAGAATTCATCAAAAAAATTGTTGAACCAATGAACAGACAAGAAGGGGATAAACTTCCTGTAAGTGCATTCAAAGGCATGGAAGATGGTACATTCCCATCAGGAACAGCTGCTTATGAAAAGAGAGGAATCGCTATAAATGTTCCAGAATGGCAATTAGACAAATGTATCCAATGTAACCAATGTTCATATGTTTGTCCACATGCAGTTATAAGACCCGTACTTTTAACTGATGAAGAAGTTAAAAATGCTCCAGAAGGATTTAAATCAAAACCAGCTGTAGGAGCAAAAGGATTAAACTTCACAATGGCTATTAGTCCGTATGATTGTACAGGATGCGGAAACTGTGCAGACGTATGTCCAGCTAAAGAAAAGGCATTAATAATGAAACCATTTGATACTCAACTTGAAGAAAGTGAAAAATGGGATTATGCAATGAAAGTATCTCCAAAAGCTAACCCAATGAAGAAAAATTCAGTTAAAGGTAGCCAATTTGAACAACCATTATTAGAGTTCTCAGGTGCCTGTGCAGGTTGTGGAGAAACTCCATATGCTAAACTTGTAACTCAATTGTTTGGAGATAGAATGATGATAGCTAATGCTACAGGATGTTCATCAATTTGGGGAGCATCAGCACCATCAACTCCATATACTACAAACCATAAAGGATATGGTCCAGCTTGGGCTAACTCATTATTTGAAGATAATGCTGAATTTGGATTAGGTATGTATCTTGGAGTAAAACAAATAAGAGATAAAGTTGCAGAATGTGTAGAAGATGTATTAGGATTTAAAACAGCAGAAGAACTTCAAAGCTGTGCAATAGGAACAGAAGATTGCTCAGAGAAAGATATGACAGGAACAGTTATATCAACAGAATTAAGAGCTGCTTTAGAAGATTGGTTAAACAATAAAGATCTAGGAGAAGGTACTAGAGAAAGAGCAGAAAAAGTTATAGAATTAATAGAAAAAGAAAAAGGAAGCGATAAACTTCTAAATGAAATCTATGAAAACAGAGATTTCTTAGTTAAGAGATCACACTGGATATTCGGAGGAGACGGTTGGGCTTACGATATAGGATATGGTGGAGTAGACCACGTACTTGCTTCAGGAGAAGATGTAAATATACTTGTATTTGATACAGAAGTTTACTCAAACACAGGTGGTCAATCTTCAAAAGCTACACCAACTGCAGCTATAGCTAAGTTTGCAGCATCTGGTAAGAAGACTAAGAAAAAAGACTTAGGTGCAATGGCTATGACTTATGGTTATGTTTACGTAGCACAAATTGCTATGGGAGCAGACAAAAATCAAACATTAAAAGCAATAGCTGAAGCTGAAGCATATCCAGGACCATCATTAATAATAGCTTATGCTCCATGTATAAACCATGGATTAAAAGCTGGAATGGGATGCAGCCAATTAGAAGAAAAGAAAGCTGTTGAATGCGGATATTGGGGATTATACAGATACAATCCACAATTAAAAGAAGAAGGAAAGAATCCATTCTCATTAGATTCAAAAGAACCAACAGCAAACTTCAAAGACTTCTTAATGGGAGAAGTAAGATATGCATCACTTGCTAAACAATTCCCAGAAGATGCCGAAGCATTATTCGCTAAAACAGAAAAAGATGCTAAAGAAAGATTAGCAAATTATAAAAAATTAGCTGAACAATAATAAAAAAAGAGCCGAAAGGCTCTTTTTTATTTAAGTTTTTAATTTTTTATTTATTGTTGTGTAATTTAAAAAAAGTTTTTAAAAATTGCATTTGTTCTAGTTACATATATTTTTATGTTGGAAATTTATTATGGATTAATTTTATATAGTAAAATGTAAGTATTCTGTGGCGTATATAATTTAGTAATAAAAAGAAATTGTTAAATATGAAAATGAGTATATAAAATTTATTATTTAATATAGTATTAGCAATATTAAGGATAATTATACCTGATTTATATTTTAAAATTAATAAAGAATAGGTAAATATTTAATAGAATATAAAAAAGCAAAATACATAAAATAAAATTACAACTTCTTCTGAAGGGAGATGAATGTTATGATAAGAAAAGGAAAAAAAAGAAGGATAGAAAAGACAGTAAATAATATGCTAGATAGTGTAGAAAAAGGTTTAAAAAAAGTTTCTAAGGAAATGAAAAAGAAATAAAAATTAAATAGAATAAGAATATGAATTTATAAATTGGACTATCTCACAATATATATAAATTGAATGTGAGAAGTCCTTTATTTTTATATTAAATTTTATTATTAAATAGTAATTTATAATATATATACATATCTTAAAATATTTTTATATAAAAATTTTATTTGAAATATGCATAATATTTATAAATATAATTTTTTAATATTCATATAAATCTATAAAAATAAAGACTAGCTAACATATTGATGAAGAAAATAGATATATAAAACTATATAAATGATTATAAATAATTTTTTGTACTTGATATTTATTTAATAGTGTTTTTAGATTAAATATTTATTTCATTTATCACTAATATATGTAAATAAAATGTGTAAATGTATATAAATGATAATGATTATTAAATAATTTTATAAAAAAGTAAAAAAACCCTTTTAAAAAACTCTGTTTAAGGGTACAATTAGAACATAAGACAAAAGGAGGTGAAGATCCTGGTAACATTACCAGGAGTTTTTATGAAAGATGAAAAAATAAATAGTTGTGGTTGCGGTTGTGGCTGCGAAGAAGAAATAGAAAAAGATACTTGCGGTTGCGGTGAAGTAGAAGAAAGTTGTGGTTGTGGCAGCGATAACGAAGAACATCATCATGACCATTGCGGTTGTGGTTGCGGCTGCGAAGATGAAGAAGCTGGAGAAACAATTCTTGTAGATTTACAAGACGAAAACGGTAATAGTGTTACTTGTGAAGTAATAGATGAGTTTGATTATAAAGAAAAAACATATGCATTAGTACAAAATCCAGAAAATAATTCAGTATATTTATTTAGAGAAGAAATCCAAGGAGACGAGGTTGAACTTGTTAATCCAGATGAAAATGAATTTGAAGAAGTAACTGCTTACTACGAAAATTTACAATAGTACTACGAAAAAGAGTCTCTGTTTGTACAGAGGCTTTTTTTAATAATAAATATTTTAAATAAAAAGATTAGTATAAATAAAAAAGTGAATATATTATAAAAAATCACAAAATATATAGTATAATATAAGAATACAGCTTATGTAAGAGGTGATATGGTGGAAAAATTAGCAATATTTGATGTAGATTATACACTTACTAAACAAGAAACACTTATACAATTTTATAAATTTATGATCAAAAAGAGACCCTCTCTTATATTTCATGCTCCTAAAATAATTATATCCGGTCTTTTATATGCTTTAAAAATATTTCCGGCAGGAAAAGCTAAAGAAATATTTATAGGATTTATAGATGGTATTACAGAGGATGAAATGCAAAATTATGTGAAAGAATTTTACGATAAAAAATTAAGCAAAATATTATATAAAGATGCTATAGATACCATGAAGAAATTAAAAAAAGAAGGTTATAAAATATATCTTATATCTGCTTCAGCGGAATTTTATCTAAAAGAGCTTTATAATATAAAAGAAGTAGATAAAGTAATAGGAACTATATTTACATTAGAAGAAGGTTCTTATAAAAGAAAAATAGTAGGTGAAAACTGTAAAGGAGAAGAAAAAGTAAGAAGACTTATGGAAGTTTTAAAAGAAGAAAACATAGAAGTGGATTTTAAAAAATCTTATATGTTTTCAGATTCTTTAGCTGATTTACCTTTATTTAAATTAGTAGGCAAACCATATCTTATAAATGCAAAAAAGAAATATAATAATATAGAAGTACTTAACTGGAAGTAAAACTTAATTAAAATTAAGTTATTATTTCAAAAGATATAGTTATTAGAATCGGTAGTATGTGATAAATATAATAGAGCCTCTTTATTTAGTCATCCTATAGGGATTACAGATAAAGTAGTAGCTATTGAGAAATATGAATGGGGGATGTATTTTAATGGAATGCTATAATAAATTTTTTATAGAAAATGATGAAGTAAAAGAAGTAAGTTTGTTTAAAGAAAATTGGCTTAAAGAGGGAAAATCTCTTTATGAAGTTATAAGAATAATAGATGGAGCTCCTTTATTTTTAAAAAGTCATTTAGAAAGATTCTACAATTCAGCTAAATTAGAAAATTTAAAGTTATGGTTAAATGAGGAGGAGATAAAAGAAAATATAGATAAACTTATAAAAGTGAATAAAGTGTCTATAGGAAATATAAAATTAGTATTTAATTTTAATGAAAATAAGGTTAATAAATTTTTATGTTATTTCTTGAAGCATAATTATCCAGAAGATATAGATTATAAAAAAGGAGTAAAAACCATACTTTATCATGGAGAAAGAGAAAATCCAAATGCAAAAGTTATAAATATGGATTTTAGAAAAATTGTGGGAGAAAAGATAAAAGAAGAAAAAGCTTATGAAGCAATATTAGTAGATAGAAATGGATACATAACAGAAGGAAGTAAGTCTAACATATTTATGATAAAAGATAATAAGGTAATAACAGCACCTATAGAAAAAGTATTACCTGGAATAACAAGACAAAATATAATAAATGTATGTAAAAATTTAAATTTAAAGATAGAAGAAGAGAAAGTGCATTATAAAGATATAGATAAACTAGAAGGGTTATTTATATCTGGCACATCACCAAAAGTTTTACCAATAAAATATGTAGATAAAATAGAATTTAAATCATCAGATAATAAATTAATACAAAAGATTATTAAAGGTTATGATAAGGTTATAGAAGATGATATAAAAATAAATAATAATTATCTATAAAATTAAATCAATACTACGATGTGATTTTATAATTAATAAAATTGTATAATTTATGTTTGAATGTAAATATATTAGTTTAACAGTATACTTTATGGTAAAGTGAAATTTTTGTAGTTACAGGATTCATAAATTATATATTAATATATTTACAGTAAATATATTAATACATTGACAAAATATTTAATGAAAAATATAATTTATATTATAAAATAAAAATTATTTCTAAAAATTTTAAACAGAGGAATTCATAAATTTTATAATATCGAGGTAGGAGTAGAATAATTAATCTTATGTTAAATATAAGTTTGGAGTGTTAAGATTTGGAGAACTATACAGTAAAAAAAGTTCTTAATAATAATGTAATAATAGCAAATTGGGGAGAAGAGGATGCAATATTAATAGGGAAAGGCATAGGATTTAACTCTAAAAAAGGAGAAATACTATCTAAGGATAAGATAGAAAAAGTATATATAAAGACTACTACAAACATGTCAGAAAATTACAACAAGGTTTTAAATAATATAGACAATAAAATAGTAGGAATTTCTGAAGAAATAATAAATTTTTCAGAAAAGGTTTTAAATACGAAATTAAATGAAGGGGTTCATATTTCTTTGCCAGATCATATAAATTTTGCGTTAAGAAGAATAGAAAAAGGGATAAATATAGAAAATCCTTTTTTAGAAGAACTAGGAATACTATATCCTAAGGAATATGAAATAGCAATGAAAGCTCTTGATATGATAAATGAAACATTAAACGTTAATCTTCCAAAGGATGAGGCCGGGTTTATATGTCTTCATATAAGAGCAGGCATTACAAAGCAACAGGTTTCAGAGTCTTTAGCTTATACTAAAAAGATAAGTAAAGTAATGGAACTTATATCTAAATTAAAAGGAAAACCTTTAGATAAAGATTCTCTTTCATATGTAAGAACTTTAACTCATTTAAATTTTATGATAGAGAGAGTTAAAGAAAATAAAACCATAAAAAATGAATTATTACATAGTATAAAAAAAGAAATGAAAAATGAGTTTGGAATTGCTATTAAAGTAGCCATGCTTATAGAAAAATTATTTCAAATAGAAATACCAGAAGATGAAATAGGATATATAGCATTGCATCTAAAGAGAATAGAGCAATATTAATAAGGCACATTAAAATATATAAGCTGGAAAAACCTTGCGTTTGCAAGGTTTTTAAATTATAAGCTAGCTTAAACGAGGTGTATAATATTGAAAAATATTTTAACTATTCTTCAAAAGGTAGGAAAATCTTTAATGTTACCTGTATCTGTATTACCAGCAGCAGCCCTACTTTTAAGATTAGGTAATCAAGATCTTTTAAATAATATATATATGTTAAAAGCAGGAGATGCTATATTTAGCAATCTCCCTTTAATATTTGCCATAGGAGTTTCTATAGGTCTTTCAGAAGGAGAAGGAGGGGCAGCTTTAGCTGCTTTAGTAGGTCAATTGATACTACAAGATATATTAAATGTAGGAAGTTCAAAAGCGGCAAAAGAAATGGCTATTAAAATAGCTGCCCAAAGAAACATGACTTTAGAGAGTTTTATGAATAGTAAATTTTATGATGAAATTTTAAGCAATACGAATATAGATTTAGGTGTTTTTGGTGGAATTGTAATAGGTATTATAGCTGCAATTGTATACAATAGGTATAAAAATATAAAGCTACCTAATACTATAGGTTTTTTCGGTGGAAAACGATTTGTAATTATTTTTACAGCCATAATATCATTTGCATTTGGAATGATAAATGTTGTCATATGGCCACAAATACAAAAAAACATTGACACTTTTGCTAGATTTGCCACTACATCCCCTTTAGGACCAGCTTTTTATGCAGCAGGGAAAAGGCTATTAATTCCATTAGGACTTCATCATATGTATTACCCACCCTTTCTATATCAATTTGGAAGCTATGTAGATTCTAGTGGAGTTAAATATTTTGGAGATTTTTCAAGGTATTTTCATGGGGATCCTACAGCAGGAGTTTTTATGGCTTCAGAGTTTCCTATATTAATGTTTGGACTTCCAGGGGCAGCTGTAGCTATGATTCTTGCGGCACCAAAACATAATAGAAAGAAAACTCTTACAATAATGTTATCTGCTGCATTAGTATCTTTTTTTACAGGTATTACAGAGCCTATAGAATTTGCTTTTATATTTGTAGCTCCTATATTATTTGTTTTTCATGTTATTGCAGCTTTTACATCAGGGATAGTAACTAATATTTTTAATATAAGATTGGGTTATACCTTTTCTGCATCTTTTATAGATTATATTTTAGGATATAAATTTTCTGGAAATGGATTATTAATATTTCCTATAGGTATTTTTTATTTTTTATTGTATTTTATAGTATTTTATTATGTAATAATAAATAAAGATATAAAAACTTTAGGTAGAGAAGGTGTAATATTAAAGGAAAATAAAAAAATAAAAATCAATGAAAAAGCTGCATTAATACTAGAAGCACTAGGTGGAGAAAAAAACATACAAAATTTAGATTGCTGTATAACCAGACTTAGAATAGTTTTAAAAGATGAAAAAAAATTAGATAAAACTTATTTAGAAAAAATAAGTTTATTAGATATATTGCAATCGGGAAAAGCAATACAAATAATATTAGGCACAGAAGCAGAAAATATAAAATACAGTATAGAACAAATAATAAAAAATGGTAGTAACCCAAAGGAAATAATAGAATATGAAAGAGCATTAAAATTAATAAATCCTATAGAAGGAGAAATAGTTCCATTAGAAGAGGTTCCAGATGAAATTTTTTCTCAAAAACTTTTAGGAGATGGATTTGCCATAAATCCTTATAAAAATAAAGTATATTCCCCTATTGCTGGAACTATAAAATTTTTATTTCCTAGTAATAATGCTTTAGTTATAGAAACAAAAGAAGGATTAGAAATTTTAATTCATATAGGTATAGATACAGTAAATCTTAATGGAGAAGGATTTAAAGTTTATATAAAAGAAAAAGAAAAAGTTAAGAAAGGCCAACTTTTAGTAAGCTATGATAAAAAATTTTTAGATAGATATGCTAAAAGTCTAATAACACCTATAATAATAAATTTAAAGGAAAATTCAGAAATGAATATAGAATATGGTTATAAAAAAGATAAAGCAATAATAGCCTATATTAGAAATTGATATTAAATTTGTTAAAATTATGGTGTAGATAATAATTATTTTATAATTATTGCCTACATTATTTATTAATAATTACGAAAATAATAAAAGAGTATGATTGAATTGTTAACTATAATGGTATCTTTGTAAATAATTGAAATAAATTGTAATAAATTATTATATGTTATAAAATATAGTTATATATATTTGTATTTAAAATTTATATATTCCTCAAAGTAGGGGGCGGGATAATATAATTTAAGGGGGATTAATATGAAAAAGACAATTTATAGTTGTTCTACATTAGATAAATGTATAAATAAGGCTTGTAAAGAATTGGGAATAAATAAAGAGGAGTTAAATTATGAAATTATAGAGGAAAAACAAGGTTTCTTTATGAAAAAGACTACAATATTAGTTAATTCAGAAGAAATTTTAAGTAACATAGAAAAAGATGAGGATAGTATAGAAGATAATAAGGATGAAATAAAATGTAATCCTAAAACAATAGAAATAGAAGAGTCAATATCTCAAGAAGATACAGAAGTTAATAATGGTAAAGTAAAAATAGTGAAAAATCAAGTAATAGTTACAAATCCTAAAAACGGTGGAAAACCAGCAGCTATATCCCCAGGAGATAATGTAACAGTATTGGTAGATGGAGAACGAATAAAATATAGAAAAGAAGTATTTGAAGAAAATAAAATAGAAGTTATTTTTGATAAAGTTAAAGCACAAAGAGATTTAAATGTAAAAATGGATAACAATAATATGGAAGCTTATATTTCAGTAGTGTATAAGCCAGAAATAAAGTATGGATTAAAAGATGTAGAAGAAAAAGATTATTTAATAATAAATTCTTGTAAAATAGAAGAAAAATCTCCTCCTTATTATACTGAAGAAGAAATTATGGAAGCTTTAAAGGAAATGGGTATAGTTTATGGAATAATAGAAGAAAATTTAAAACAGTGTACAAAAACCAATTGTATAGAATTACTAATAGCTAAAGGAAAGGAAACTATTGACGAAGAAGATGAAAGCATAGAAATTAAATTTACAACAGATGACAAAGAAATAAGATTAATAGAAGATAAAACAGGAAATGTAGACTTTAAAAGTATAGGTTCTGTAGAGTCTGTGAAGCCAGGAGAAATATTAGCGGTAAGAAAAAAAGGTAAAGAGGGACAAGATGGAATCGATATAAAAGGTATAGTGAAAAAACATAAACAAGGAAAGAAAATCATATTAAAACCAGGTCAAGGAACAGCTTTAAGAGATGAGGACACTATAGAAGCTACTATAGAAGGTAAGCCTTGTGTAAAGTCCAATATATTTTATGTATATCAAGTGCACGAAGTTAAAGGAGATGTGGATATAAGCACAGGTAATATAACATTTGTAGGAGATGTAGTAGTTCAAGGATCTGTAAAAGAAGGTATGAAGGTAGAAGCAGGTAATTCTGTAGAAATAAAAAAACACGTAGAAAGAGCAGAAATAATTTCAAAAAGTAATTTAAATATAGGTGGTAACATAATTAATTCTAATATATATGGTGGAGGAGAGGATACTTTAAAGGTAATGGTATTAAATAAATTAGAAAAATTAAAGGATATCCTTACGGAACTAATTTCTGCAGTAGAAGAGATAAAAAGATTTAATCTTCTTGGAGAAGGCAAAAAAGATGGAGAAATAATAAAAATTTTAATAGAGAATAAATTTAAAAGTTTGACCAAGATATGTATAGCAATAATGGCAAATATAAATAGATGTAGAAATGACGACAAAGAAGATGAATTGATAGGAATCATAAGAAAAAAATTAATAGGGCTGGGTCCTGTTCATATAAAAAATTATAGAGAATTAAATGAAATAATAGATATTATAGAAGAAAAGATACAAATGTGTAAAGAAACACTATCATTACCTGTTAATGTTAACATTAGTTATTGTCAAGATTCTAAAGTGCAAAGCACAGGAGATATTTATGTAACAGGTAAAGGTGAATATATATCAAAATTAATAAGTAATAATAACATTTATTTTACTAAAGATGGTAGTGTAGCAAGAGGTGGACACATAATAGCTAAAAATGAAATAAGATGTAAAGAAGTAGGAAGTGAAGCAGGTGTTATAACAAAACTACAAATTTTACAAAAAGGGCACATATATGTAGATGTAGCTTATCAAAATACAATATTTATTATAGGTGATAGAGAGTATTTATTAGAAACACCAAGTAAAGCTATACATGCTTATTTGGATAAAAAAGGAGAGATTACTGTAGAAAAGTTTTTATTATAGGAGGTTAATTTAATAATGGGTATAAGTGAAGCTAAAGTATTAATATTTAAAATAAATGGAGAATACTATGCTGCAGATATCATGGAAATAGAAAGAATACTAGGTTATGAAGAACCTACAAAATTACCTGATGCACCAAGGTTTATTGAAGGAGTCATAAATTATCAAGGGAAAATATTACCCGTACTTTCCCTTTCTAAAAAGTTTGGTTTAAAAGAAGAAGAAATTAAAAATGAGGCTAAAATAATAGTAGTTAAAGAAGAAGAAAATAAATTGGGCATAATAGTTGATGTGGTTTCAGAAGTTAAAGATGTGAAATTAGATAATATAGAACAACCACCAGAAATTGTGGCAGGTATATCGAAAAGATATATAAAAGGATTAATAAAAATAGAAAATAAAATAATAATATTTTTAAATTTATCAACTATACTAACAGAAGAAGAAAAATCAATGATATAGTTGAGGGAGTAGTTATATGAATATAAAAGAGATAAAAGTGGGAATTGCAGACTTAAATGTAGGCAAGAATCCTGATAAAATAATAACAGTAGGATTAGGTTCATGCATAGGAATAGCATTATATGATGAAATAAAAGGTATAGGAGGGCTTTCGCATATAATGCTTCCAGATAGCACACAATTTAGTAAAGTTACAAATCCTATGAAATTTGCGGATTTGGCAATACCTATATTAATAGAGAAAATGGAAAAATTAGGAGCAAGAAAAAATGCCTTAAAGGCTAAAATATGTGGCGGAGCATCTATGTTTAATTTTTCAGATAAAAGTATGGTTATGGATATAGGCAATAGGAATGGAAAAGCAGTAAAAGAAAAATTAAAAGAATTATCTATACCATTGCTTGCAGAAGATATAGGAGGAAATAAAGGAAGAACTATGATATTTGATACTTCCACAGGAAAAGTATATATAAAAACTGTAGGCTTGGGGACTAAAGAAATATAGATAAGTTATTGGAGTGATTCATTTGAATAAAATCAAAGTTTTGGTAGTAGATGACTCGGCTTTAATGAGGAAAATAGTATCAGATATGATAAATGAAGAACATGATTTAGAAGTAATAGATACAGCACGCAATGGAGAAGATCTTTTAGAAAAACTAAAAAAAATAAATCCAGATGTAATAACTTTAGATGTAGAAATGCCTAAAATGAATGGAATAGAAGCTTTAATAAATGTTAAAAAACTTTATAAACATATACCAGTTATTATGCTTAGTAGCTTATCTAAAAAAGGTGCAGGATTGACTATGGATTGTCTTGCTAAAGGAGCTTTTGACTTTGTGCCCAAGCCATCAGGAGCCATTTCTCTAGATATAAATAAAGTAAAAGAAGAGTTGGTAGAAAAAATAAGAGCGGCTACTAATATTATAAAAAATAATTATACTTCAGATATTTCAAAAATAGACGAAAAAATTAATGTTAAAAAAGTGGGAGAAAAGAGATACCCTATAAAAAGTACTATTTTTTCAAAAAAAATAGAAGCTGTAGTTATAGGTGCTTCAACAGGAGGCCCTAAGGCATTATATTCTGTAATAACAGCTTTCCCAGAAAAAATAGATGTGCCAATATTTGTAGTACAACATATGCCAAAGGGATTTACGAAGGCTTTTGCAGAAAGACTAAATGCTAATAGTAAATTAAAAGTTGTAGAGGGAGAAGATGGACAAATTATAGAGAAAGATACGGTTTATATAGCTCCAGGTGGATTTCATATGGAAGTTGGAAAAGATAAAAGAATACATTTAAATACAGAACCAACTTTATGGGGGGTAAGACCAGCTGTAGATAAATTGTTTAAATCAGCATCAGAAGTTTACGGAAGTAAATTGATAAGTGTTGTTTTAACAGGTATGGGAAGAGATGGAGCAGATGGTACAGCTTATATAAAGGATAGAAAAGGCATAACTATATCAGAAGATGAATCCACTTGCACCATATATGGTATGCCTAAAGCAACCTATGAAACCGGAAAGGTGGACTTTGTGGTACCACTTTATAATGTTACAGATACAATACTGAAAAATATTTAATTTTGGAGGTAATCATGGATCTAGAATATTTTGAGGAGTGGGTGTTCAAGGATTTTGGAATAAATTTAAAAGCTTATAAGCAAAATCAGCTTCAAAGAAGAATATTAAGTTTAATGTCAAGAGTTGGTGTAAATTCTGTAGAAGAATACATTAGCTTATTAAAAAAAGACAAGGAACAAAGATTGAAATTTTTAGATTTTATTACTATAAATGTGTCCGAGTTTTTTAGAAATCCAGAAATATTCGATGAACTAGAAAAAAAAATAAAAACAGAGCTTTTAAATAATTCATCAAAACCTCTTAAAATTTGGAGTGCAGCCTGCTCAATAGGGGCAGAACCCTATTCTTTAGCTATAATAATGGATGAAATATCACCTAACCAAAAACATAAAATAATAGCTACAGATTTAGATATGACTATATTAAAAAGAGCTAAAGAAGGTATATATGTACAAGCAGAAATTAAAAATGTAAAAAAAGAAAGATTGGAAAAGTACTTCACAAAAGAAGAAGAAAAATATAAAATAAAATCATCTATAAAAAATGTAGTTACATTCAAAAAACATGATTTAATATTAGATAATTATGAAAAAGATTTTGATCTTATAGTTTGCAGAAATGTAGTTATATATTTTAATCAGGATATAAAAGATGAAATATATAAGAAATTTTCGGAGTCACTAAAAAAAGGGGGTTTACTTTTTGTAGGAGCTACAGAAAGTATTTATAATTATAAAGATTATGGGTTTGAAAAGGTATCTACATTTATATATAGAAAAATATAAGGGGGAAATAGCATGGATACATCACAATACATGTCAATGTTTTTAGAAGAATCTATGGACAACTTACAAACATTAAATGACTCCTTACTTCAATTAGAACAAGAGCCAGATGATATAGATAAATTAAATGAAATTTTTAGAGTTGCTCATACAATAAAAGGAATGGCAGCTACTATGGGTTTTAATGAAATGGCAGAATTAACCCACAAAATGGAAGATGTTCTTTCTAATTTTAGAGAAGGGGATTTAAAAGTAACACAAAATGTAGTTACTGTACTTTTTAAATGCTTAGATACTCTAGAACAAATGGTGAATAATATATCAGAAGAGGTAGATGAAAAAGTTCCAATAGATCATATAATAGAGGAGCTAGAAAAGGCAGCAAAAGGAGATATAAGTTCAGAAGAAGCAAAGGCAGAGCTTACAGGAAATGCAGATGGAGATAACAGTAAAGAAAACTCTAATGACTCTACTATACCCCTAAATGAATATGATCTAAATGTTATAAAGCAGGCAGAGGATAAAGGTTTTAATGCTTATGAAATAAAAGTAGTTTTAAGTGAAAATACACTTTTAAAATCTGCAAGAGCTTTTTTAATATTTAAAAATTTAGAGGAATATGGTGAAATAATAAAATCTTTACCTGCCGCAGAAGATATAGAAAATGAAAATTTTGATTTTGAAATATATTTAATATATTTAACTACTAAAGATAAAGAAGAAATTTATGATATTTTAGCAAATATCTCTGAAGTAGATAATGTTATGGTCGATAATGTAGATGTGAAATTAAAAAGAGAAGAAAAAATGGAAAGTGAAGAAGTAAAAGAAAAAGTAAAAGAACAGATAAATAATATAGATGCAAAACAAACAGAAGAAAATGTAAAAAAACAAACTAAAGTAGAAAAAACTAAACCAAAAGTTAATAAAAGGGCAGTAAAATCAAAAGATAATAATCATAAAAAAGCTCACCAATCTGTAAGAGTAGATTTAGAGAGATTAGATAAGTTTATGAATATGGTTTCAGAACTTGTAATCCATAGAACTAGATTAGAGCAAATAAGCACTAATCATAAACTAACAGATTTAAATGAAACTTTAGAGCAGGTAGCAAGAACTACTTCAGATTTACAAGATTTAGTTATGAAAATAAGAATGCTTCCTTTGGATATAGTATTTAACAGATTCCCACGAATGGTTAGGGATCTTTCTGTAGAATTGGATAAAGAAATGGAACTTATAATACAGGGAGCAGATACAGAATTAGATAGAACGGTAATAGATGAAATTGGAGAACCACTAATTCATTTAATAAGAAATGCTGCTGACCATGGTATAGAGCCAAGGGAAGAAAGAGTAAAAAGTGGAAAAGACCCTGTAGGTAAAATAAAATTAATAGCTTATCAAGAAGGAACAAAAGCTGTCATAAAGGTAGAAGATGATGGTAGTGGTGTAAATGTTGATAAGGTAAAAGCTAAAGCAGAAAAAGTGGGCATAAGTACAGAAGGTATGTCAGATAATGATATAAGAAATTTAATATTTGCTCAGGGATTTAGTACTAATGAAAAAGTAACGGATATATCTGGTAGAGGAGTAGGTATGGATGTAGTAAAAACCAAAATTACTGCATTAGGTGGTACTGTAGATCTTATAAGTGAAGAAGGAAAAGGATCTTCTTTTATAATAAGACTTCCTTTAACGTTACAAATAATACAAGCTCTATTAGTTCAAGTTGGAAGTGAAACTATGGCTATATCCTTAGGTTATATAGATAGAGTAATAGATTATGAAAAAGATATAGTAAAGAAAACTAATAATAAAGAAGTTATAATATATAGAGGAAATGTAATACCATTTGTTAGAGTAAATGAAAAGTTAGGACTTAAGGAGTCAGAAAATGATAAAAAATATATAGTAATAGTTAAATCTGGGGAAAAAACTGTAGGACTTTTAGTAGATGGGCTTTTAGGACAAAAAGAAATAGTTATAAAACCATTTGGAAAAACGCTGCAAGGATTAAAAGAATATATAGGAGCAACCATATTAGGAGATGGTCTTGTTACATTAATCTTAGATGTGGCAGCTTTAGTATGATAAAATCTCATAGGAGGTCTTATATATATGGATTACAATAATATGACTCCTCTTCAATTAGATGCACTTAAAGAAGTATCAAATATAGGAACAGGAAACGCAGCTACAGCATTATCACAACTTTTAGGTAGAAAAATAGATATGAATGTACCTAATATAAATATTGTTCCTTTTGAAGAGGTAATGGCAGAAATAGGAGATGAAAAAGTAGCTGTTGGGGTATTGGTAAGAGTATTAGGAGATACTCCAGGAAATATATTGTTTGTATTTGAAAAAAGTACAGCATTAGATTTAGTTCATAGATTAACAGGCATGAAAGAGGAAGAATTAAGTGATATGGGAAATTCAGTAATGTGTGAAATAGGAAATATAATATCTGCTTCATATATGAATGCTATAGCCAAATTCACTAATTTAACCATAACACCATCTGTTCCAGCAGTATCTTATGATATGTTAGGAGCAATATTGTCTACTACATTTATAGAAGCAGGACAATATAATGAAAATGTTTTGGATATTGAAACTGTATTCAAAGAAGATGGATCAGAAATAAGCGGGCATTTTTATTATATACCAATGCCTGGTTCATTAGAAAAAATATTAAATACATTAGGAGTAAATTAATTTGTATTAATTTGGAGGGAAAGAAAAATGGCAAAAGTATTAATTGTTGATGACGCTGCATTTATGAGAATGATGATAAAAGATATATTAGAAAAGAATGGATTTGAAGTTGTAGGAGAAGCTAATAATGGATTAAAGGCTGTAGAGTTATATAAAAAAGAACAACCAGACGTAGTAACTATGGATATAACTATGCCAGATATGGATGGAATAGAAGCAGTAAAAGCCATAAGAGAATTTGACGCTGGGGCAAAAATAATAATGTGTAGTGCTATGGGACAACAAACAATGGTTATGGATGCTATAAAAGCAGGAGCAAAAGATTTTATAGTAAAACCGTTCCAAGCAGATAGAGTTTTAGAAGCTATTAAAAAAGTTGTAGGATAATTAAAAGAGAGATTTTATTTCTTAAAGTAAAAAACTATAAGTGCATTAGAAAATTTTTTAATGCACTGATGGTTTATTTTGAAAGGAGGCTTTCCTTTGCAAGTTGTAATATTTAAATTAAATAACGAACAGTTTGCAGTTCAAACTGATAGAATACAAAGTATAAATGATGCTATGGAAGTAACTAGAGTGCCTAAAGCACCAGCTCATATAAAAGGACTTATAAATTTAAGAGGAAATATTATATCGCTTTTAGATATAAATCTTTTGTTAGATATACCAAAGGGAGATAAAAGTCAAAACAATATAATAATATTAGAAATAGAAGATGAATTGGTGGGAATAGTTGTAGATGACGTATATGAAGTTTTAGATGTAGAAGAAAATCTAATAGAAAGATCCTCAGATGAAAAAAGAAAGGAATATATAGAAGGAATAATTAACTTTCAAGATAGAATAGTCACATTAATAGATATAGATAAATTATTATAATTCTCAAAAAGGAAATGAGGGAAATATATGGCAGAAATATTATCCCAGGGTGAAATAGATGCCCTTTTATCTGCTCTATCTTCAGGAGAAATAACACCAGATGAGGTTCCCAAGGAAGAGGAAAAACAAAAAGTAAAGCCCTATGATTTTAAAAGACCTCAAAAGTTTTCTAAAGATCACATAAGAACCTTAGAGCTTATACATGATAATTATGCAAGAATAATATCAAATTATTTAACAGCTCAGGTTAGAAGTAATGTGAAAGTTAAGATAGAATCAGTTCAGCAGATAACTTATGAAGAATTTATTCACTCTGTGCCAAATCCAACAATTTTAACTATATTTAAAATGCCACCTTTAAACGGATCTATATTATTTGAAACAAATCCTCAATTTGTATTTCAAATGATAGATGTACTTTTAGGGGGAAATGGCAATGGAAACTACAAAATGAGAGAGTTTACAGATATAGATAAAAATATAATGAAACAAATAAACACAGGACTTATAACAAATTTAAAATTAGCTTGGGAAGATGTAATGGAAGTTGACGTTGAAATAGAAAGTTTAGAAACCAATCCAGCTTTAAACCAAACACTAGCTCCAACAGAACCTGTAGCTTTAATAACTTTCTCTGTAGAAATGGGAAAAAGTAATACTTTTATAAATATTTGTATACCATATTTGAGCATAGAAAAAGTTTTAGATAAGCTAGTAGTTCAATATTGGTTTAGAGAAAATGATGAAGAATCAATAGAAGAATCTTCATCTAAGCTAAAGGATAGAATAAATATAGTTAGCATGGAATTAACTGCTGAATTAGGAAGAACTTCAATTACAGTTGATGACTTTTTAAGATTAGCTGTAGGAGATGTGGTAGCCTTAGATACTAAAACTAAGGAGCCTGTCCGTTTATTAATAGAAGAAGAACAAGCTTATTATGCTAAACCAGGAATTATAGGCAAGAATATAGGGTTACAAATACTAGATCAAATAGATAAGGATGTGGAAAGTTATGAGTAACGGGTTTCTTTCACAGGAAGAAATAAATGCTCTTCTAAATGGAGAGGGAAGCCAAGAGGAGGAAGAAAAAAAAGAAGCAACAGATACTGAATTACCACAGTTACCCGATCTTACAGATCTTGAGAAAGATCTTTTAGGGGAAGTAGGAAATATATCTATGGGCTCAGCCTCCACAGCGCTTTCAACCATAATAAATCAACAGGTTAATATAACAACACCTGTAGTAAGTGTTACAACATTAGAAAGATTGAAAAACTCTTTTGAGATTCCTAATATAGCCTTAGAGGTAAAATATACTAGTGGTATAGTAGGAGAAAATCTATTAGTTATGAAAATTGATGATGCCTCTGTAATATCAAATTTAATGATGGGCGGAAATGGAATTGTTGAAGGTGAAATAAAAGAACTATCAGAAATAGAAATAAGTGCTGTATCAGAAGCAATGAATCAAATGATAGGTTCAGCAGCTACATCTATGGCTACTATGTTTGCAAGAGAAGTAAATATATCACCACCAGTATCAAAGATTTGGTCTGATTTGACAGCACCATTAGCTGAGGGAATAAGTGATGATGAACCAGTAGTTTTGGTATCTTTTTCTTTAAATATAGGTGAGTTAGTGGATAGTAGTATAATGCAGTTACTGCCTATGAAAACAGCTAAAAAAATAGTTGCAATTATGATGGGAGAAGAAAATATAGATGAACCAACAGCAGAGGAGAACTCCACTTCAGAACCAGCTTTAGATAAAAAAGAAACTATTAAAGTAGAAGAATCTCCAAAACAACCAGAGCCAAAGCAACCACAAGTAACGCAACCAGAAGCAAGGCAGGAAGTTGTATATGAAAAACCAATAGAAAGAGAAACTCCAAAGATAGAAGTAAAACAGGCGTCCTTTGAACCATTATCAGCACAAGAATCTGCAACAACTATGCCTAATAATATAGATTTAATATTAGATGTACCACTTCAAATATCTGTAGTATTAGGAAGAACAAAAATGAATGTAAAAGATATACTAAATTTAGGTAATGGTTCTTTAATAGAATTGGATAAATTAGCAGAAGAACCAGTAGAAATACAAGTTAATGGTAAAAAAGTAGCCTATGGGGAAGTAGTTGTAGTAGATGAAAACTTTGGGGTAAGGATAACTAGTATAGTTAGTAGTAAGGATAGAATAAAATCTTTAGGAAAATAAAATTGTATAAAAAAGGTGTATCAAGATTAAATAGATTTATTTTGATACACCTTTTTTACTTCATAAAGCAAAATCTATAAATTTAGAAATAAAATATTTTAATTCTGAATGTTTAAGTGTATAAATAAAATATATATTTTATTAAATTTTATGTTTTTTATAAATTCATATATACTTTATTATAAAAAATATAATATAATAAACTAGGTATTTATATATACTTAGATAAACAAGTATAAATATAAGTGATTATTAACTTAATTATATACGTCATATTATAAGAAGTTTAATATGATTAATTTTATAATTAAAGCAGAAAAATAGAGGGACATTAAGAATAAAAAAGCTATTTTATCGATACTAAAGGGTATAAACCTTAATATAAGGTTTTCGATAATAATAGTGCAACAGGAGAAAACCACAGTTAATTGTAGGTTAAAAATATATTTGGGAGTGTATATATATGAAGATAAATAGTGTAGGTATGACAAATAGTATAAATGCTTACAATGCTAATAAAAAAGTAATAGAAAAAGAAGAAGTAAAAAGTTTAAAAGACAAAATAGAAATATCAAATGTAGGTAGAAAATTAACTGCTTATTCTTTAGATGATAAATTTTTAAATGAAAAAGAAAGAGTAGAAAGAATAAATGATATAAAAGATAAAATAGAAAAAGGCACCTATAAAGTTGATTCAAAATTAATAGCAAAAAAAATGTTAAATAATATTAAGGAGAATCTTTAATGGAAAAAAAAATAAAACAATCATTAAAAGAAGAAATAGTAGTATTAAAAGAACTCTTAAATCTTCTAGATGATCAGTATAAGTTCATTGCCTTTAAAAAAACTTTTGAACTAGATAAAATAGCTGTAGATATAGAAGAAAAATGCAAGGAATTAGCCCAAAAGGAAATGGCTAGACGCAATCTAATAGGAGAGAGTTCTATGAAAGAATTCGTAACTAATTCAGAAGATAAAGAGCTTAAAGAAATATACAAAGAGGCTACCAATCTACTAGATGAAATAAAACTTCAAAAAGATAGTAATGATATGCTAATAAAACAAGCTATATCTTTAACTACTAATATTTTGGCTATATTAAATCCAGATAGGACTCCTAGAACCTATGGACCTTATGGAAGACGATAAACAGGCAAGACAAAAGGCTATAAGCCTTGCATAGTCTTTGCCTATTTTTATATAAAAATTATGAACAATTATCAATGAACAATGATTAATTATCAGTGATTAATTAACAATTATCGATGAACAATTGACAATAATCTAAATATAAAGTTGCAATTGAACATTAATTATTGCTTATTGCTCATTGTTTATTGTATTAAAGCTTTTATAGTGTAACTACGAAAATAAAAATATAAAAGATATAGACAGGAGATGAGATATATGTCCGGATTATTCGGAACTTTGAATATAGGTAAAAGTGGTATGTTTGCACAACAAGGAGCCATAAACACCACATCCCATAACATAGCTAATGCTACTACTGAAGGGTATTCTAGACAAAGGGTTGAACTTCAGACTACAAGGCCTTACTGCAAACCAAGTATGAATAGTATTGCAGGACCAGGTCAAGTCGGGACGGGAGTTCAAATAGTAGCAATAAATAGAGTAAGAGATAGTTTTTTGGATTACCAAACAAGAGTAGAATTAGGTGTTCAAGGGCAATTTGTTAGTAGAGATAAGTTTTTATCTCAAATAGAAAACATATTAAATGAACCAACAGACGTAGGCATATCAAAATTGTTTGGAAAATTTTTTGATGCTTGGCACGATTTAGGGTTAAATCCGCAAACATCTAATGCTAAATCAGTGGTAATGCAACAAGCATCGGCTTTAGCAGATGAGTTAAATCATACCTTTAATGAACTTTTAAAACTAAAAGAAAATGCTCAAATGGAAATACAACAAACAGTATTTGAAATAAATAGCATATTAAACCAAATAAATCAATTAAATCAAGAAATTGTACAAGTAAAAGTAGCAGGACAGCAACCAAATGATTTAATGGATAGAAGAGATTTATTATTAGATAAGTTAAGTTCAAAGTTTGGTATAGAAATAGATAAAGAAAATTTTGAAGGAATAAATTTAACAACTTCTAACCACGCCAAGGATTATCAAGGTAATACTTCACCTTTGGGGGGAACACCACCTCAGATAGAAGGTAGTGATGGAAAATTACATGATGTAAATTTAGTTCAAAGAATAGATCCGGAAAACGTATATAGATTTTCATATATAAAAGATATAACACCAAAAGGTGAGCCAAAACCAGGAGAATCTGTAGAGTATGAAGTTACTTACTATGTAAATGGAGATACAAAATCTGAAAATAACAAAAGAACAATTACAGTTAAGATGAATGAGGAAGAATTTAAAAGATTAGATGAATGCAGAGTTTTATGGACAGATAAAGATGGAAATATAGTAAAGATTAATGATAATAATTCTGTTGGTGAGGATGCTAATAAAATCATAGGAACCATAGATAGTGGAAGTTGTGATTTTAAAAATTTAAAATTATTTGAGCCCCCATCAGGAGAATTAAGAGGACAAATGTCTGTACAACAAGATATAGATAAATATCAAGAGCAACTAAATAAATTAGCTAAAGCTTTAGCTTTTGCTGTAAATGCTACTCATTCGCAAAAAGATACATTTAATGTGGAAGATAATGAAAAAGGTTTGAATTTCTTTATTAATGGTAAAGATCCATCAAATGAAACAGAAATAACTGCAGAAAATATAACTATAAACCCAGAAATAAAAAATAACCCTATGAAAATAATAACTGGGGTAACAGAAAATTCTGGTGAAGGCGATGGAAAAAGAGCTTTAGCTATAGCACAGTTAAGAAATATATTTATGAGTATACAAGATATAAAGGATGATACAACTAGAAAAGAATTTTTAGGAGAGTTCTTTAAAGAGAATGAAGAATATGGATATGATGGTGAGTTTTTGAAAACACTACAAAAGGACACAAAAGGTATGACTATGGATAATTATTTTAATGATATTATAGGTGGTCTTGGTGTGGATGAGGCAGAGGCTCAAAGAATGGTGAAAAATCAAGCTACTCTTTTAGCAGGATTTCAACAATCCAGAGATTCTGTATCAGGAGTATCTCTAGATGAAGAATTTGCAAATTTAGTACAATTTAATCATTGTTACCAAGCTAATGCTAAAATAATAAGTACTGTAGATCAATTGTTAGATGTAGTAATAAATGGACTTAAGAAATAATATTAGATAACAAAATATGTAAGATTTAATTATTAAATAAATGCTAAAAAAGTTTACTATAGATTTTTAGTAAAAAAGTTAAGAGGTGAGTATTTTGAGAATAACAAATAAAATGATGGCAGATTCGTTTATGACTGATATGAATAATAATTTACAGAACTTAGATAGAATTAGGCAACAATTAACTACAGGTAAAAACTTTTCTAAACCATCTCATGATCCAGCTAATGTTATAAGAACAATGCAACTTTATACAGGTATAGATGCAAATAAGCAATATAATAAAAACATAAGTAATGTAATAAACTGGTTAGATGTTACAGATACAGCTTTAGATCAAATAGGAAAACAGTTAGGAAAGATAAGGGATAAATTACAAGAAGCAGGGGATCCAGGCTTTGGTCCAACGGAAAGAAAGGCTTTAAAAGATGAAGTGAACGGAATAATAGGTAGCTTATCTCAAACATTGAATACTACTTTTGATGGCAAATATATTTTTTCTGGTACAAGGGTTACAGGAAAGCCAACAGCAGTAAAAAAAGATGAAAATGGAAATAACTCTATATATTATATAAATAAAGATGGAACTGCTCTTACAGATAAGAATAGTGATGAATATAAACAAATGAACGAAAAATTAAAGGCAGAAATATCTGAAGGAGTAGTTATGGAATATAATGTAACAGCTAAAGAAATTTTAGAAGATGGAGGAGATTTGGCAAAATTGTTAGAAAATATAGTGAATAATTTAGATAGTGATGATCCAACAGATACGAATAAATTATATGGTGAAAATTTAGGAGATATAGACAAGGTTTTAGATAATGTGCTAAGAATAAGAGCAGAAGTGGGAGCAAAGCAAAATAGAATGGATTCTGCTAAAACAATGAATACAGAGACAAATTTTAATATGACAGAAATTTTATCTAATATAGAAGATATAGATATAGTAGAAAAAAATATGGAATATGCTGTACTTCAATCTGTTTATATATCATCCCTTCAAACTAGTGCTAAAGTTTTACAACCAACACTAATGGATTATTTAAGATAGGATAAAGAGGCTAGAGTAGAGCATACAGATAACAATATAAGGATAGAATATAACTAATTTTAGTATAGAAAGCGGGGTAATTATGAAATTAAATACGAAATATCATGGATGTATAGAATATGAAGAAAAAGATATAATTTATTTTGAAAAAGGGATACCAGGTTTTAAGGAGTTAAAAAAATTTATAATATTTCCTATAGAAGATAATGAAATTTTTTCAGTTTTTCATTCTGTAGAAAAAGAGGATATAGGTATTATAGTTACATCTCCTTTTAATATAGAAAAAGATTATGAAATACAATTAGATGAAGAACAAATAAAAAGCCTTAAACTACAGAATGAAAAAGATGCATTGCTTTTAAATACAGTTACTTTAAGCTCAGATATAGATAAAATAACAGTAAATTTAAGAGCTCCTATTGTTATAAATATAAAAGAAAAAATAGGGGAACAAATAATAATAAATAGTGATAAATATTCTATAAAACATCCACTATTTAAGGAGGAAGCTTAATGCTAGTTATAACTAGAAAAAAAGGAGAGTCTCTTTTAATAGGAGATGACATAGAGATAACTGTAGTTAAATTAGATGATGGTTCTGTAAAATTAGCAATAGATGCCCCTAAAAAATTAACTATACTAAGAAAAGAACTTTATAATGAAGTTCAGGAAGAGAATAAAAAAGCTACTAAGTTTAATCCTTCTATTTTGAAAAATATAAAAACTAAATAAAAGGAAGTGTAACACATGGAAGTAAATGTTATAAGTCAAGGAAGACAACAACAGGATAATTTTAATAATATACGTAGTGGCATAGAGTTAGATACAAATATTAAAGAATTTGATATAAATGGAAAACAGAACAATTTAAATAAAGAAAGCGTAAAAGAAGTTAAAGATTCTGTAGATAAATTAAACAAACTATTAGAGGGAAAAGATATACGTTTGGAGTATGAAATTTACGGAAAATTTAGAGATTTGACCATAAGATTAATAGATACAAAAACTGATGAAGTAATAAAAGAAATACCACCTAGAAAAATAATAGATATGGTAGCTAAGCTATGTGAAATGGCAGGAGTGCTAGTAGATGAAAAGGCATAGAATTAGTAAAAATATTTTAACCATTTTAAATTTTTCAAGGTGGTGTGGTTATGGAATTTAGATTAAATAAAATAGATTTAGAATTAAGAGATAAAATAAAAGAGCAAACCAAAGAAGGAAAGGTTCATTCTAAACAAAATATAACCATAAATAAGCAGGATAAAAATAATAATTCAAAAGGTAAAGAGTTTTATGAGCAATTAAAAAAGAAACAGAAAAGTAACAAAAGAAATATAAAAATAAAGGCAGTAAAATATGTAAAAGGTAAAAACTTAAATATAGAAGCTACAAAAGAAGAAACAGAAGGAAAAACTAATATAGTAGGAACTATAATAGATACTACAAAATAATTTTAAATTTTCCAATATAAGAGGACGGTGTATTTAATGTATACAGCTAATGCATACAATACTTATAAAAATAACAGTGTCAATTTTGCTTCAAAGGATCAATTGCTTTTAATGCTAGTAGATGGAGCAGTAAAATTTTCAAAAATAGCAAGACAAGCTATAGAAGATAAAGAGATACTCAAAGCTCATGAAAATTTAATAAAGACTCAAGATATATTCTATGAATTAATGGCAACTTTAGATGTAAACCAAGCAGGAGATTGGGGGCATAAACTTATGTCAATTTATGAATTCATAGTAAAAAGACTTGGAGAGGCAAATATAAAAAAAGATACTAAAATAATGGATGAAATTATTCCATTAATAGAAGAGATAAGAGATACATGGTATGAAGCAGAAAAATTATCAAAGCAAATGAAATAAAAAAGAGGGGGAATAATTATGCCTATGAGATTACCTGGTCTTGCTACAGGAATGGATACAGATACTATGATAAAAACTATGATGAAACCTTATACTATGCGTGTAGATCAAATGAAACAAAAATCACAAATATTATTATGGCAGCAAGATGCTTATAGAAATGTAATAGACGGAATTTCTAATATAACTAAGAAATATTTTGATGTATTAAATGGGGATAACTATATGTTATCTTCAAAGAATTTTTCTAGTTTAAAGCCATCAGGAATACCAGATACTTCAAATATTAAAATAAGTGCAGGAAATGGTGCTGTATCAGGAAATTATTCTATTAAAGTTACAGAGTTGGCATCTAAAGCTGAAGCTGTAGGGACTAATATTGTAAATATAAAAACATTAAATGAAGGTAACTATGGGATAAAGATAGATAATTCTAATAATAAAATAGTTATAGAAGGAAAAGAAATAATATTAAGTAAAAGTAAATATAATAATATATCAGATATAGCAGCTGAAATAAATAGTAAAATAAATAAAGATGAGTCTGGTTTAAAGGATACAGTTAAAGCAGTGGTTAAAGATGGAATTATAAAGATAGAAAATTTATTTAAAATAGATGATACAAATAAAGAATTAAAAATAACAGTAGATGGAAAAGAATACACTACAGAATTAGTAACAGGAAATTTTACTTTAGAAGAATTGACAAATGCTATAAATAATAAATTAGAAGTTGCTAAAGATGCTGATGGGAACGTGTTAGCGAAAGACAAAGATATCAAAGCATCTTTATCAACAGATGGGAAACATATAGAATTTACAAATGCAACAGATCACCCAAATTATTCAGTAGCAGGAGTTGATTTAACAGGAACAACAGGGGTAAGTGGAATTACAGGAACAGATGTAACAGTAGATGGTAATTCAATAACTTATGCAAAAGAAATAATAGCAGGATTTAATGATACGTTTAATGTAAAAATAGGTACTAATGTTGCAAAACAAGTGAAATTAACAGAAGGAACTATAAATACAATAGAAGATTTAGCGTTAAATCTTAATAATGCTTTTATTAATGCAGAACTAAATAATGATTTAACTGCAACAATTAAAAATGGACAATTAGTTTTATCATCTAATTCTGATAAACAAGTAGTAATTAATGGAGAATCGGGGAAAAGTGCTACTTCTTTATTAGGATTACCAGATAGATATGAAATGAATACTAGTTTATCAGAAAAAATGTCTAATATAGTAGGCGGAGAAATTAAATTTACTATAAATGACGTGGATTTTAATTATGATTTTACAAAAGACTATGATGCAACTACAGCGCCAAATGGAGCTAAAAATAAAACTATATCTCAAATATTAAACGATATATCAGATAAGGCAAAAGTGGATATTAGCTATAGTGAAATTAATAAGAAGTTTACTGTAAGATCTAGAGCGGAAGGGGAAAGTGAAAAGATAGTTGCGAATGATGTTTCTGGAAGTTTTTTAAAAACGATATTTGGAAATAATTCTATAGATGAGCATGGTAAAGATGCACAGTTTGAGGTTACAACTCCAAATGGAACATCTATAGTAACCAAACCTACAAATAATTTTACTATAGATGGTGTGAATTATAATATAGCAGGAGCAAAACAAGGAGAAGAAATAAGTTTTTCATTAAGTGGAGATACTGAAGATTCCTTTAACAAGATAAAAGCATTTATAGATGATTACAATAAATTAGTAGATGAATTACAAAAAAAACTTTCAGAAAAAAAATATAGAAACTATGAGCCATTAACAGAAGAACAAAAAAAGGAAATGAAAGAAAGTGACATAAAGTTATGGGAAGAAAAAGCTCAATCAGGTATATTAAGAAATGATTCTGATATACAAAATATGCTTTCTAGTTTAAGAAGAGCTTTTTTTGATTCAGTAGAAGGAGCAGGACTTTCTTTAAAAGAATTGGGATTAACCACATCTAGTGATTATACACAAGGTGGAAAAATAGTATTTGATATGAATATGGATAAAGATGGGAATAATGGGGAAGCTAGACTTAAAAAACTTCTTAAAGAAGATCCAGATAAAGTATTTAAAATATTTTCAAAACAATCCGATAGTTATCCAAGATATACTCCTGACTTAACTTCAACTGAAAGAAAACAAAGATATAATGAAGAAGGTATACTTCAAAGAATAAATGATATATTTAAAGATTATACAAGAACTACAAAAAATGTTAATGGTAAAATGGGTATATTTGTAGAAAAGGCAGGTATAAAAGGAACTGCATCTGAAATAAATAATACTCTTTACAAAGAATTAGAGAAAAGAGAAAAAGCCATAAAGGAAATGGAAAATAAACTTGTAGAAAGAGAAAATAGATATTATTATCAATTTGCACAATTGGAAAAATATATGAATCAGATGAATTCTCAATCTGCGTGGCTTGCACAGCAATTAGGTGGGGGAAAATAGGGATAAAAATGGAGGAATTAAGAAAGAAATTAATAAAGTTTAGAGAAATAACATTAAATATTATAGATTCTTTGGAAAATGAAGATTATGATTCTCCAGAAAAATTATTAGAAGAAAGAGAAATTATAATAAAAGAAATAAATAATTTACATTATCAAAGAGAAGAATTTAAAAAAATAAATAATGAATTAGAGTTATTAATAATAGAAAAGAAATTGCAAAGCCTTATGATAGAAAAAAAAGCACAAATAAAAATAAAATTAAAAAAAACTTTGGATAAAAAAGAAGCAAATAAAAATTATAGTATAAAACAATTTAACACACAAAGTATATTAAATACAAAAATATAAAAATAAATATAAAAAATTATAAAGTATAGAATGAGAAGTCCGATATAATTAATGTAAGACAAGTAGAAAACTTTTTATAGAAAACTTATAAAAACATATAAAGTTTAAAAATATGTCTACGAAATACAATATATAAGGAAAAATAATTAAAAAGTTAGTAACCCTAAAGAGGTTAACTATAAATAAAAAATTTGCACAAGGAAGTGCATGTAGAAAACAAGGAGGAATTTAAAATGATAATTAATCACAATTTAAATGCTATGAACGCTCATAGAAATATGGGAATCAACATTGGAAATTCTGCTAAAGCTATGGAAAAGTTAAGCTCAGGTTTAAGAATAAATAGAGCTGGAGATGACGCTGCAGGACTTTCAATATCTGAAAAAATGAGAGCTCAAATAAGAGGATTAAATCAAGCTTCAAGAAATGCTCAAGATGGTATATCTTTAATTCAAACAGCAGAAGGTGCACTAAATGAAACTCATTCAATTCTTCAAAGAATGAGAGAATTATCAGTACAAGCTGCTAATGATACTAATGTTGATAAAGATAGAGAGGCTATAAAAGCAGAAATCGATGCTTTAAACACTGAAATTGATAGAATATCTAGCACAACTCAATTTAATGAAAAGGACTTATTAAATGGAACTTTAGATGCTAATCTTCAAATAGGTGCAAATAATGATAAAGATTTATCATTAAATATAAAAATTGACACAGCTATGAATTCAGATAAATTAGGAACAAAAAATGTTGATGTTACTGACCATGCTAAAGCTCAAAAATCAATAAGTACTGTTAATTCAGCAATAAAAACTGTTTCTACTCAAAGATCAGCATTAGGTGCGTTACAAAATAGATTAGAACATACTATAGCTAACTTAGATAATGCATCTGAAAATTTACAAGCAGCTGAATCAAGAGTAAGAGATGTAGATATGGCTAAGGAAATGATGAACTTTAGCAAAAACAATATTCTACAACAAGCTGCACAAGCTATGCTTGCTCAAGCTAACCAAGCACCACAAGGCGTTTTACAATTATTAAGATAGTAAAAATTTTTTATAAGAGTCAGAGTTTTCTGACTCTTATTTTTATAAATATATTCTTAAGTGATTTTTACAAAGTCCGATAAATAAAGTAGAAGAATTTTATGATTTGGATGGAAAAGTATAGGGCTCAGAATTACAATGATAGTTAAGTATGAAGAAAAAAATTAGAATTTTTATTAAAGTGATTGCAAAGTGACCTTAAGAATACATATGTACTTTATCAGATTTCTGCAATTTATCATGTGTATAAAAGATAATGTAGTTTATAATGTGACTATCTCTTATTATAATTTAAATATGAAGATTGAAGATTTTAATAAATTATTTGAAATAAAAAAATGAAAGTATAATTAAATTAAAGATATCAATGATTATTAGGGAGAATCTGATATAAAACAATTTAGAGTTTAGGAATTGTTAGCCAGAGACATAGCTGCTCTTTAGTTCTAGTTTTAAGAAAATTGGAGTATTAGAGTAGATAGTTAAGGGATAAACTTTATAAAAATAAGGAGTTAAACCTATGGATTTATTTAGACAATTTTTTTTACAACAATCTAATGATAATTGTAAGATAATTAACATAAAGGAAAACAATAAAGATATATATCTTGGAAATAAAAACAGCGAAAAAGAAAATATAAATAACTTTATTAAAAATTTAAATATACCTGATGGGGAAACATTTATATTTATATTTGGATTAGCATCAGGGGAATATATTAAAGAGCTAATAAATAATATTGGTTATGGGAATAAAGTATATATTTTTGAGCCAGAAGAAGTTATATATAATTATATTATGATGGATTTAGATATAAATAATATATTAAAAGCAGATTCAAGAGTTAAAGTATTTAAATTCAAAGATAAAAATGAAATCATGAATATATTAAATACTTATGTGGATAAAAGTTATTTAAATAAATATGTATGTTCTTTTTATACTAATTATGAAAAAGCATTTTCAGATAAATTTAATGTATTTAATGAAGCTATAAAAGAGTTTTGGATAGATGTAGGAGCTTTAAGAGCATCTAATATTACCTTTGGTGATAAGGTAATAAATAATTATATCAATAATATTAAAGAGATAGAAAAAAACATTAATGCTAATAAATTTAAAAATATTTTTTTAGGATGTACAGCTATAGTTGTTTCTTCTGGACCTTCTCTAGAAAAAAATATAAAATTTTTAAAAAAATATAAAGATAATTGTATAATTATATGTGCTTCACGAAGTATACAAGAATTAATAAAGAATGAAATAACACCAGATTTTATATGTGCAATTGATCCAGGTGAAATAATGGAAAGGCTGCTTGTAGAATCCATGGAACTAGAAATACCTATGGTTGTAACAGAACAAGTAAACTCTAATGTTGTTAAAAATTATAAAGGTAAAAAATTATTTGTATTAAATTCTTTTAAAAATACTATTGAAAAAATATTTAATGAAGAATATTTTTCAATTCAATTAGGCGGCTCAGTGGCTCACTTGGCTACAGCTTTTGCTGTATTATTGGGAGCTAAAAATGTAATATTTATTGGACAAGATTTAGCTTTTACTAATAATAGGTATCATTCTATATTGTCTACTAATGAAAACCTTATAAAAGAAAAAACTATCCTCAATAGAAATGATTTATTCTATGTAGACGGAAATATAGAAGAAAGAGTTTTAACTAATAATTCATTTTTAACTTTTAAAAATTGGTTTGAAATATTTATATCTAATAATCCAAATATTAATTTTATAAATTCTACAGAGGGTGGAGCAAAAATTAAAGGTACAAAAATAATGCCTTTAAAGGACTCCTTAAATATATATTGTAAAGAAAAAATAAATAAGCATTTTAATTTAGATACAAGTTATAATGTGGAAGGAGTTATAATTAAATATTTGAATAAAAAATTGCAGATTATGTATGAATTATCAGTACAAGCTATTCAATATAGTAAGAAGATGATTAAGTATTATGAAGGAAATAAAAATATAAAAATAAATAATGTGTTAAAGAAGTTAGATGAAATAGATTTTAAATTCTATAAAAATCAAGAAATTATTTATATGTTAAATTTATTTAAATATAAAGATATGGAAACATTGAATAATGAAGATGAATATAGAGAAAAAATAAAAGAAAGTAATAAAAATGCAGGAATAAGGTTGGGAAAAAGAACGTTACAATGTTATAAGATATATAGTAGTGCTATAAAAGAAATTATGGAAAGAATTTAAAATGTTGGGGGATTACCATGGAAAAGACATTTGAAGAACAACAATTTGAAACTTTAAAAACCGCAGATGAATATATATCCAAATTAATTAATGGTGTGGATATATGTATAAGTAATATAAAAGAAAATAAATATTATGAAGCATTAAACTTATTTTATTATATAATAGAAGGAATAGATTGGCTTAATGAGGTAGCTAGATTAACAAAAGACATCCAAAAGCAAAATATGGATGAAGAACTAATGAAAGAAAATGTAGAAGAATTATATAATTATTTAAATATAGAAGATTTTGAGAAAATATTAAAGTTGTTATCTGAGGAAATATTACCTTTATTAAACATCTGGCAAACAATTATAAAAAAGTCTATAGTATCTTAATACAAAATATTTATTAGTTAAATCTGAGTGATATTGATTGATTTATATTTAAAGGTCATCCTACTTAATATTTTTAGCAAAGAAAATATTAAGTAGGATGACCTTATTTAGGTAAAAACTATAATTTAAAAATTATTTTTTATTTTATACTTTAGTATTATATATTAGAATAGCCCACTTTAATTATGATATATATTTACGATATAATTAATAGGGAATTTTACATGAATATATAGAAGTATAAAATTATTATACTAAAATAGATGGATTTGCATATCAGATTATTATATTTAAATTTTTTAATTGTTTTATTAATTAATAATAAGGAGCGATAATATGTTATCAGATAAAGTGGTTTTAATAACAGGAGGAACAGGTTCCTTTGGGAAAAAGTTTACCAATATAATTTTAAGTAAATATAATCCTCAAAAAATAATAATATATTCAAGAGATGAATTTAAACAGGATTTAATGAAAAATGAATTTAAGGTAAAATATCCTGATAAGATACATAAACTAAGGTTTTTTATAGGAGATGTAAGAGATAAGGATAGGCTATATAGAGCCTTTAATGGAGTTGATTATGTAATCCATACTGCAGCTATGAAACAAGTTCCGGCATGTGAATATAATCCTTTTGAAGCTATAAAAACTAATATTCATGGAGCACAAAATATAATAGATGCAGCATTAGATAAAGGTGTAAAAAAAGTTGTAGCTCTATCTACAGATAAAGCTGTTAACCCTATAAATTTATATGGAGGTACAAAATTAGTATCTGACAAACTTTTTATTGCTGCTAATGCATATTCAGGAGGATGTGGTACTATATTTTCAGTAGTTAGATATGGTAATGTAGCGGGTAGTAGAGGATCTGTAATACCATTTTTTAAATCCTTAATAGAAGATGGAAACAATGAATTACCTATAACTGATTTTAGGATGACTAGATTTTGGATCACTCTAGAGCAAGGAGTAGATTTAGTGCTCAAAGCTTTAAAAGAATCTAGAGGAGGGGAAACCTATATAGCTAAGATACCTTCTTTTAAAATAACAGATTTAGCCAAGGCAATGCTTTCAGACTGTAAATTAAAAGAAGTAGGTATAAGGGAAGGGGAAAAACTTCATGAAGTAATGATAACAAAGGATGATTCAAGATATACATATGAGTATCCAAAACACTATATAGTATACCCTCATTTTAATTGGTGGAATTCAGAAAAATATTTAACGCCTGGTGGAAATCCTATAGAAGAAGGATTTGAATATAATTCAGGTACTAATAATCAATGGTTAACTGTAAAGCAATTAAGAGAAGAAATGATTAAATTTAATTTATATAATTATAATAAAATGCAATGCAAACTTGAAGCAGCATTTACTAAATAGGAGCAGATATATATGAAGATACTTTTAACGGCTATAGGAAAAAGAGTTCAACTTATAAAATATTTAAAAAAACATGGAGAAATAATAGGGACAGATGCAGAAGAGTTGGCTCCATCTATATGTTTTGTAAATAAATTTTATAAAATACCTAAATATACAGATACAAATTATGTAGATGGTTTATTAGATATTTGTAAAGAAGAAGAGATAGATTTATTGATACCTTTATATGAAAGGGAATTTAATATTTTATGCAATAATAGAGAAAAATTTAAAGAGGTAGGTACTACATTGTTATTAAGTCATAAAAAATTAATAAGCATATGCAATGATAAATGGAATAGCTATAAGTTTTTCATAGAAAATAATATAAACACTCCAATTTCATATACAAAAGATAATATAGAAAATATATTAAAGAATAATTCAGAGGAATTAAATTATCCACTTATATTAAAACCCTTAGATGGAATGGGAAGTGCAGGCGTTTTTAAAGCCGATAATAAAAATCAGTTAGAATTTTTTAAAGATTACATAAAGAATCCTATAATACAGGAATTTATAGAAGGTGTAGAATATACCATAGATGTGCTTTGTGATTTAAAAGGAGAAGTAATATCCATAGTTCCAAGGGAAAGGATAGAGGTACGTTCAGGGGAAGTAAGTAAAAGTAGAACTATAAAACATAAAGACATAATAAAAGAGACATTAGATTTAGTTAATAAATTGAAACAATATATAGATGAATATAAAATATATTGTAAAGTTACTACTGAAAATTTTAATAACCTACAATTAGAAAAAGATGAGGCTTCAGTTATAGGGCCATTAACCATACAATGCATAGTTACAAAAGATAAGGAAATAAAATTCATAGAAATAAACCCACGTTTTGGAGGGGGAGTACCTCTATCTTTTGAAGCAGGAGTAGACTATGGAAAATATTTTAGATATATGGTAGAGGGAAGAAAAATAAAATCTATAATAGGTGAATTTAAAGAAATATCCATGTTACGATATGATGAAGCTATATTTATATAATAAACATAGATATTATTTTATAAGGAAGAGGAAATAGATGATTAATACAATTATTTTTGATTTGGATGATACTTTATATAAAGAATTAGACTTTGTATATGGAGGATTTAAAGAAGTTTGCACATATTTAGCTAATAAATATAATAAGAATAAAAATCAATTATATAAAGACACCATAAATATATTAGAAGAGCATGGTAGAGGGAAAATATTTAATATAATCTGTGAAAAGTATAATATGAAAGAGGATATTAAAGAATTAGTAAAAATATATAGACAAGCAAAACCAAAAATAAGTTTATACGAAGATGCAAAATACATTTTAACTTATCTAAAAACCAACAATAAAATTGAAGAAAAATACTACAATATAGGAATTATTACAGATGGAAAGGCTTCAGTACAGAGGAATAAAATAAAACTATTAGGTTTAGAAAAAATGGTAGATAAAATAATAGTTACGGATGATTTTGGTATGGATTTTTGGAAACCAAATGAATTTGCCTATAAAGAAATGTTAAAATATTTTAACTGTACTTCAGATCAATGTATATATGTAGGAGACAATCCTTATAAGGATTTTATTGGTGCAAGAAAAGTTGGGATGCATACTGTAAGGATAATAAGAGAAGTGGGAGATTATATGAATACTTTTTTAGATGTAGATTATGAAGCAGATAATAAAATAAACAGTTTAAAAGAAATGATGAATTTTTTGAGTTGAAAATTAAGAGTAAATGAAAATAGTTAAAATAGTAATTTCTAAACCTTTTCATTAAAAAACAATATAAAACTTTACGACAACAATTAAGAAAGGTAAGAATATATTATGAAAGTTATTTGTGTAGTACAAGCTCGCATGGGGTCAGAAAGATTACGCGGAAAGGTTATAAAGCCTATAATGAATAGGCCTATGATACTTTATACATTAAATAGATTAAATAAAAGTAAATATATAGATGAAATCATTTTAGCTACTTCAATAGAAAATAAAGAGCAACCTCTTGTAGATATAGTAGCAAAAGAAGGGTTTAAAATATTTAGAGGAGAAGAAAATAATGTACTTAAAAGATACAAAGATACATTAGATAAATTTGGAGGAGATATAATAATAAGAGTAACAGGAGATTGTCCTTTAATAGATCCTACTATTGTGGATAATGTTATAACTTATTTTAAAATAAATAATTTTGATTATGTAAGATTAGATGTGCCAAATACTTTTATAAGGGGCTTTGATGTAGAAGTATTTTCAAAAGAAAGTTTATATAAAGCTTATAACATAGTTAAAAGTTTAGATGATATCTATAAAGAAAATGGATTTACAAAGGAAAACTATTTTGAACATGTAACATTATATATGTATAACCACAGAGATATATTTAAAGTAGGTTATGTAAAGGGAGAAGAGTTTTATAATAAACAATATAGATTGTGTGTAGATACTAAAGAAGATTTTGTCCTTGTAAATAATATATATGAACATTTTAAAAATCAATATGTGACTTCAAAGGAAGTTGTGAAGTATTTAGATAAAAATCCTTCTATAGCCAACATAAATATAAATGTGCAACAAAGGATATAAGAAATATATATAATTAAGAAAAAATATTTTAAACGATAAATATAATAAATTTTAGATGATTTAGATTACTTTGGAGGAGATTATGAACAATTCTATTAAAATAGGAAACCAAAAAATAGGTGAGGGTGAAAAAACTTTTATTATAGCAGAAATGTCAGCAAACCATCTTCAAAGTTTTGAAAGAGCAATAGAAATAATAAAAAAAGCTAAAGAATCTGGAGCAGATGCCATAAAACTCCAAACCTATACTCCTGATACAATAACCATAGATTGTGACAATGAGTATTTTCAAATAAAACAAGGAACTATATGGGATGGAATAACTCTTTATAAGCTTTATGAAAAAGCCTACACTCCATGGGAATGGCAGCCGAAACTTAAAAAAATAGCAGAGGATTTAGGGCTTATATGTTTTTCGTCACCTTTTGATAGAACTGCTGTTGATTTTTTAGAGGAAATGGATGTTCCTGTTTACAAAATAGCCTCTTTTGAAATAACAGATATACCATTTATAGAGTACATAGCATCAAAGGGTAAGCCTATAATAATCTCTACTGGTATAGCAACATTAGGAGATATAGAAGAGGCATTAAAAGCATGTAAAAGAATGGGGAATAATCAAATAGCATTATTAAAATGTACTTCAGCATACCCATCACCATTAGAAGAGGTAAATTTAAGAACTATACCAAATATGAAAGAAACTTTTAATACTGTAGTAGGATTATCAGATCATACATTAGGTCATTCTGTAGCTTTAGGAGCAGTAGCTTTAGGTGCCAAAATAGTAGAAAAACATTTTACTTTAAAAAGAGAAGATGGTGGGCCAGATGCTAAATTTTCTATGGAACCAGAAGAATTTAAAGTTATGGTACAAGGAATTAGAGAGATGGAAAAGGCTCTGGGTACTGTAACATATGAACTTACAGAAAAACAAAAAAATAGTAGGGAACATTCAAGATCTTTGTTTGTGGTAAAAGATATTAAAAAAGGAGATGTATTCACGGAAGAAAATGTGAAGAGTATAAGGCCGGGGTTTGGAATGTCCACTAAATATATTAAAGATGTATTGGGAAAAAAATCAAGGATAGATGTAAAAAAAGGTACACCGATTGAGTGGAAAATAATTGATTAAATAAATCAATAATATAAAAATTTGTATAAAAAGAATATTGTGGATAATAACAATTTACAATTAAGATAAAGCTGTTTTAATCGATAAATATAATAGGAATTTTACAATAAATTTAAGTATCTAAATGTGGTACTCAAAAAAGGAATATCTATGAAGTAGGTTTAAATTAAATAATACGAAGGAGAGAGCTTTGGTGAAAATAATTATAACTTATGGAACTTATGATTTGCTTCATATTGGTCACATAAATTTATTAAGAAGAGCAAAAGAATTAGGAGATTATTTAATTGTTGGATTGTCAACAGATGAATTTAACAAAATCAAAGGAAAGAAAGCATATCATAGTTTTGAAGAGAGAAAAGTATTATTAGAAGCTATTAAATACGTTGATTTAATAATTGAGGAAAATAGCTGGGAAGATAAAGAAAAACACATTAAAGATTACAACGTTGATATTTTTGTTATGGGATCAGATTGGGAAGGAAAATTTGACGAATTATCAGATATATGTAAAGTTGTATATTTACCAAGAACAGAAGGAATTTCAACAACAAAAATAAAAGAAGATCTTTCAAAGTTAAAATATTAAATAGGTAGGCTAGTTTAAATATGGAGGGGGCTCTAATTACTATGGATAAAAAGATACAAATCATGATTTTTGGTACAGGAGATGGGGCTAGAAAGGTATTAGAATTAATTGATTTAGATAAAGTTAATGTTATTGCTTATTTAGACAATGATGTGTCTAAGCAAGGTGAATTACATAATGGTGTTCGTGTGATAAATCCACAAAAGATTAATACATATAAATATGATTATATAGTAATTGGTAGTATGTATTATGAAGAAATAATAGAACAACTTATTAAATTGAAAGTAGATAGAAATAAAATAGTTAAAATATTAAATAAAAGAACTAAAGAAAAAACTTTTTCTAAATTAGTAAAAGAAATATATGAAGATAATATGAAATATACTAGTCTTATTAAAGATATATATTTGCCGTATTACTATAAAAATTACGCTATATGCAGTATGAATGTATTTGATGATGAAAGAAATAAAATGTTATATAATTATCCTGATGCTTTTATTAAAGGAATTGATTACGTTAGAATATCTACATTAGAATTGATATCAAGAGAGATAAAAGAGAGAAATGTTGTGGGGGAAGTTGCAGAACTTGGAGTTTATAAAGGAGATTTTTCTAAACTTATTAGTGAACTTTTTCCAGATAGAAAATTATATTTATTTGACACTTTTGAGGGATTTGTACAAGAAGATGTTGAGGTTGAAAAAAGAGAAGGATTTTCAAAGGTTGAAGTTGGTGGGTTTGAAAATAAAAATATTGATTTAGTTATAAGTAAAATACGTAATAAAGATAATATTATTGTAAAAAAAGGTTATTTCCCAGAAAGTGTAACTGGAATGAAGGATGAGGTATTTTCATTTGTTAGTATTGATGTAGATTTATATAAGCCCACATATGAAGGGTTAAACTTTTTTTATAATAGGCTTTCTAAGGGAGGGTATATTCTTATACATGATTATAACCATCCATCGTACCCAGGAGTTAAAAAGGCAGTAATAGATTTTTGCACAGAAACAGGAGTTAGTTATGTACCATTGACTGATTGTTTTGGAAGTGTAATTATTGTTAAATAACCTTAGGGAGGGGATTAAAGTTATGAATATTATTATTTTTGGGACAGGCAGTTGTTGTGAAAAGACATTATTAGAATTAAACTATGATGAAGTAAAAATAATTGGATTTTGCGATAATGATAAAAACAAGCAAAATAAAATATTTAATGGCAGACTCGTATATAATCCAGAAAATATATTAAATCTAGAATATGATTTAATTTTAATAGCAAGTCAATATAGTACTCAGATTTACGAACAATTAACTAATATGGGTATTAATTCAAGTAAAATAATACCAGTTTTATATGAGGATTATCTTAAGAAGTCAAAAGAGTATTATGTATCTATTTTAAATAGCATAAAAGTCAAAAAAAATAAAAATAGAGATAAAAAATATAGGAAGAAGATAGCTTTATTAAAGAAGAATAACTCTGGAAGCAATACGTTAGCTATGTATAAAAACATTCCAGATTATATTAATAAGAAGTATGATGTAGAATTAATAAAAATAAATGAACCAAAGGATATAAAGAAAATACTACAAGATAATAATTTTGATTTAATTTGTTCAACACATCTAAACAGTTTGTACGATGAAAATATACTTAATGTTGAACTTTGGCATGGTTTTCCACTAAAAAAAATTGGGACTAGAACAAATTTATTTTATAATTCGTTTACTGAAAATAAAAAGAAAAATATTACTAAGGTAGTTTCATATTCAGAATTATATAGTAGTTTGTTTAATGCAAGTTTTCCAAATTCCCCTGATAAATATGAAATCTGTGGTATGCCTAGAAATGATTTGTTATTTATAAAAAATAAAGATTTAATGATTGATTTGTTTGGTAAAGAAATAATAAATAAAAAAGTAATTATATACATGCCAACGTATAGGGTTTGGAAAGTTGATATGAATGTTAATGGTAACAGGGGGTGGGATAACATTTTTGGGTTTGACGAATTTGATCTGCTAAAGTTTGTTAATTATTTAAGAGAGAACAATTTGTTTTTTATTTGTAAATTGCATCATATGGAATATAATCAGTTGAATGAAGAGGAATATATTGAATATAGTGATGTAGTGAGATTTATTAATGAATTAGATCTTGAGGAATGGCAGATTGATTTATACGAAGTATTAGCAAATATTGATTTGTTAATTACTGATTATTCATCCGTTTATTTTGATATGTTATTAAAGGACATTCCTATGTTATTTATACCAACAGATAAAGAATTCTATGAAAAAAATCGTGGTTTTAATTTTGAACCTTATGAATTTTGGACTCCTGGCCCTAAGGTTTATAATCAGTCAGAATTTTTTAGGGAAATAGATAATGTATTTAGAAATGATATATATATACAAAAGAGAGCGGAATTACGTAGTATTGTTCATAATTATATTGATAACAACTCAAGTTTTAGGGTTTGGAAAATGATTGATGAATTATTAATAAATATGGATAGTAATAAATAATTATTTTTACAAAAATGAACAAGGGATATTAAATGGAGGAACAATATGCAAGAAGTACATTTATGGGAAAGAGATACTATCTTAAGTAAAATAGATATCAAAGGAATAAAACTTTTAAGCTGTGATATATTTGATACTCTTGTTTTTAGAACAACAGCTAAACCAACTGATATATTTGAGCAAGTTGGGGAGGTTGCCTTAAAGGAAGGAGTATTGAGAAATACTATATCACCAAAGGAATTTAGAGAATTAAGGGTTAGAGCAGAATTAAAGGCACGATTAAATAAATTAGAAAAATATAATACCCGTGAAGTGAGTCTTTTAGATATATACTTAGAATTTTCACCTAATATTTGTGAAATAAATAGGATGATAGAACTTGAATTAGAAATTGAAAAGAAAAATATTTATTTAAATTATAATGTATATTCTTTTATAAAACATTGTAAAGCTAATCAAATAAAGATTGTATTATTATCAGACATGTATTTATCCTCAAAACAAATAGAAGAAATACTTATAAATTCAGGTGCAGATATTAATATATTTGATAAAATAATTGTATCAAGTGAATGGGGTACAAGTAAGTCTAAAAAAGAACTTTATAATATATTATTAAAAGAATATAAAGATATTAATGCAAATAAAGTTATACATATAGGAGATAATTATATATCAGATTTTGTAAATGCAAAGCAATTTGGTATAAACTCAATTCATTATGCTTTAGATAGAATAAATAGTTTAAAATATGAAATGGAACTTTTAAGAGATAACTTATGTATTGGTGAATTGTTAGCATTAAGGAAACAAAAAAGTTTAAATAGAAAGTATTCAAATGAGAAAGATAACTTCTTATATGATTTTGGTGCAACAGTATTAGGACCTATTTTTAGTATATTTATTGACTATGTAGTCTCAATAGTTGAGGATAGTGGAATTAAAAACATTCATCCAATAATGCGAGATGGCTACATTTTTGAAAAGATGCTAAATGAATATTATAAAAAAACAAAGTCATCCAATATAAATATTAAGTCAATATATGCTTCAAGAAAGTCAACTTTTTTAGCTTCCCTACCGGAAATAAATAAAAAGGTTATTGAATCATATTTGTATAGTAGTCAATTGACAGTTAAAAGTTTTTTTAGTAGATTTGGTATGGAAGTAATAAATCCTTTTAAAGAATTTGGTGATTATGGATTGTTAAATACTAAAGATATTCCATCTAATAAAAATCCAGGATTAACAATATATGATGAAATAATTAACTACCTTCTAGCTGAAGATGTTAGTTCAAATATAAATAAAAAAATACAAGAGAGTCGTAAATTGCTTATATCATATCTTGAACAAGAAATTGACATTTCTAAACCATTTATGACCATTGATATTGGATATAATGGAACAGTGATTAATTCAATTGAGAAAGCTTTTAATATGGAAGGAAAAGAGATAAAAGCAACTCATTTAATATTAATTGGACATATTTTGTTGTTAAATAGAGTCCTAGAGGGGATTGATGTTAGAGCTTTTATTAAATATAAAGATAATGAGGATTTCTTTAATGGAATTTTTTTCACTCCTCTGTTTATTGAGGCTTTTATGTCTAATAGTCTTGGAAGTGTATTAAGATATGAAATAAAAGAAAATAATCAAATAATCCCAGTGATTGATGAGCTTAATATTGAGAGATATAATGAAAAAGAAAGAGAAATATGCCAATTAGGTATTATGGATTTTTATAATTCTTATCTTGATTTTTTAAGTAATAAACCTTGGTTAAGGGATAAAATTATGTCGGACACTAGAAGGGTAATTTGGTTAATTGAAAGATTTATGAAATATCCAACAGCAATCGAAGCGAAATATCTGGGAGATTTATATTCAGAAAATGATTTTTATTATAAAGATTTAAATAAACTATGTACAACAGAGGAGGAAAATAAGGTAAAAAAAATAGGCCCACAGAATTATTTGAAAAGCAATAAAGAAAAATCAAACATATGGCCTTCGGGAGTTGTTGAAAGAGTATATCCTAATTATATGGCAATACAACTATTTAAAGGGTCGAAAAATAATACTATAAAATCTATGTCTAACATTGCCGAATATTTAATACTTAATAAAATTACAGAATGTGTTGTATATGGTGCAGGGCAGATGGGACATAGTTTGGTTAAGATATTACTAACATGTAATATTAAGATAATTAATATTATCGATAGAGATGAAAAGCTATGGGGCAGTAAAATTGAAGGAATTGAAATTATTTCTTTTTATCAATCAAAATTACTTAATAATAATGTTTATGTTATAGCTTCATATGCCTTTATGCAAGAAATTAAAGAGTTTATTATTAATAATCATAATAGACCTGAAGAATTAGTTATAGTAGATTATACATGCAATCTTTAAGGAGATAGTAGATTATGGAGAAGATTATTCTATTTGGAGCTTCAAAGTTAGGTGAAATAGCATTAAATTATTTAAAACATGAATATAATATCGTTTATTTCACAGACAATGATACTCAAAAATGGGGAAAACAGTTTTCTAATAGAAAGGTTCTAGCTCCAACTGAAATAAAAGATATTAAAGACTCTTACATAATAATTACAAGTCAATATGATTTAGAAATTGTAAAACAATTATTGGGCATGGGGATAAAAAAATTTGGAGTTTTTGAATTGCAATCTAAAGATAAAGAACAAAATTATAAAGTCTATCATTATGATTATGAGTATATACAAGATTTTAATGTTATAGATAATAAGATATCATTAATTACAGAAAATAATTCAGGTTCTAATACTTTAGCGCTATATAAATTTATTAATAATTACATAAAGAACAAATATGATGTAAATTTAATAGATAAAAATAATAAAAATGAAGATTATTATTTCAATCTAGTTACTAGCAAAATGATTGTTAGAACTCATGATGGAGCTTATGATGATAAACAGATAAACATTCAATTATGGCATGGCGTACCATTAAAAGGATTATCTTATATGAGTAAATATAAGTCTCAGAATCCAGAATTGAATCATATGCAATGGAATAAACTAGACAGAATAATTTCTTATTCTCAGACATATAGTACACTAATAAATTCTTGTTATGGTGTTTGGGGAGATAAATATACAATTACAGGTATGCCAAGAAATGATTTTCTATTTAAAAGTAATGGAAGGGTTAATTTAGCTCAAATTTTAAATATAGATTTAAATGATAAAAAAGTAATTTTTTATATGCCTACATTTAGAACAACTATTTATGGAGAAGCTAATGGAGAAAGTGATTCGTATATATTTAATAATAATAATTTTTATATGAATGGGCTCTCAAGATTTCTTAAGGATAATAATTGTATTATGATACTTAAAATACATCCTACTCAAGAGAATGAATTAGTAGAAAGTATTAAAAATTTACAGTTAAATGATATCTATTTGTTAAATGATAGTGATTTAATTAAACACAGATGTGATTTATATGAAATTTTAAATTCAGCAGATCTTTTAATTACTGATTATTCATCTGTTTATTTTGATTATTTATTATTAAATAGACCCATTATATTTGCTTCAACGGATTTAGAGAATTATAAAGAAAACAGAGGTTTTTTGTTAGAACCTTATGATTTTTGGACTCCGGGCCCTAAGTGCTCAAATGAAAAAGAATTAGAAAAGGAGATATACAATAGTTTAAATGATGAACATTATTATGAAAGAGAAAGAAATATAATTTCAGATATAATTCATCATTATAAGGATGGAAATTCTAGTTATAGAGTTTGGGGTAATATAGATAGGTTAATGGAAGGAAATTAGTTTATGGATTATAATATTTCAGCTATAATACCTTGCTACAACTGTAAAAAATTTATAAAAAAAACAGTAGATAGTTTAATCAATCAAACTATTCAGGTAAAAGAGATAATATTAATTAATGATGCTAGTACAGATGATACGTTAGAAATTCTAAGACAAATAAAAGAAAATAATAAAGATATAGTTAAGATTATAGATTTTCAAGAAAACAAAGGTGCTTCATATACTAGAAATTACGGAGTTAAAATATCAAGGGCAGATTATATTCTATTTATGGATTCAGATGATATTGCTGAATTAACTTTAATAGAAAGTTATAAGAGTAGATTACAAGAATTAAATGATGGAGTAGAAGATAAATATGCATTATGTTATAGTGCTTATGTTCAAATAGATGAAAAAGATAATGAAATAAGTAAAATAATAAAAGGTATACAAGTTGAAGCAAAGGAAATTTTAGGGTATGAGTTCTTGAGAAATTATATTATATCTACTTCAGGAGTTTTGGTATATAAGAAATTTTTTTTAGAATGTGGCGGTTTTAACGAAAAATTAGTTTACTCAGAAGATTGGGATCTCTGGCTAAAATTAGCCATGAAAGGCGGATTTGCATATATCAATAAACCTATGATAAAGCTTAGAAGGCATTTAAATAATATATCGTCAAATATAAAAAATATGCTTGAGGGAGAGAAAAAAGTTTTATCAAATTATGATATTGATTTTATAGAGAGTAGCATATATAGAAGAAATTTACCTTATGAGAAAAATACCATTGATTTTGTGTCTATGCTATTTAAATTTGATTATTGGGAAGAAGGGTACAATAAATTATCTCAGACTATTAGTTTAGGATATAGTTCCGATAGTTTGTTTTTTTATTTAGGATTATATTACTTAAAAAGAAATCATATAGAAGAGGCAAGAATAAGTTTTGATAAAGTCTTAAAGTTAAATTCTTTTCATGGAGCTGCATTAAATAATATAGGTAGTATATATTTATTAATGAACAATAAAGAATTAGCTAAAGAATATTTTTTAAAAGCACTAAAAATTCATTCAAATTATATAGATGCAAATTCTAATTTAGAGTTGCTTAATAAGCATGAAATTAATAAGCATGAAATTAAATTTACATGGAGAGAATTAAGAGGAGTACTTATAAACTATGTATAATATATTAATTTTTGGTACAGGTTCTACTTGCAAATTAGTATTAAATGTGTTAAATATGGAAAAAGTAAGAATACTTGCTTTTTTAGATAATGATTCTTCTAAATGGGGAGATTATTTTTATGATAAAAAGATAGTTCCGCCTAGTGAAATATATAATTATTTATATGATTATATAATAATAGCTAGTCAATATAATGAAAGCATATATAATCAACTCTTACATATGGATTTAGATAGTAAGAAAGTGTTGCAATTTTATAAGTTCTATAGTTTACTATATAATCCGCTGAAAGGATATATGGATGCCTATTATAAAAAAGTTGAAGAATTAAGTACCATTATTACGGGGATATCCTATGCTAGAGTTGGAATAGATAAAAATGCTTTAATTAATAAAGGATATAATTTTGCTTTAGGAAGTCAAGATTTATTTTATGATTATAAAATAGTGGAGTATATTTTAAATAGTTATAAAAAAAATAAAATAAAATATGCAATAATAGGACTTGCATATTATAGCTTTCAATATGATATGTCTCTATCTTCTATGAAAAATAGGGTTATATTATACTATAGAGTATTAGGAGAAAAACATAATTATAAAGAATTGTCTATTAAGGATTTTAATAATCAATATAATATAAGTAAGAACATATGTGATAAAGTATTTAAAAAAAATGAGAGAGGAAATTATTTGTTTAAGTGGAATAGTTCAGATTTAAGTAATTATTCAACACAAGAAAGAATAAATTTAGGTAAAAAACAAGCAGAAAGAGATTGTAATAAAAATTACCCTAAAACTGTAGAAGAAAATAAAGAAATATTTAAAAACTATTTAAAACTTTTAAGAGATAATAATATAAAACCAATAGTAGTAGTTTTTCCAGCTTCGAAATATTATACAAAATATTTTTCAAAGAGAATAGAAGGTGAATTTCATTCCATAATTAATGAATTTAAAAAAGAATATGATTTTCAATATATAGATTATTTTAGATCAGGTTTATTTGAAGATGATGATTTTACTGATGTGTCTCATTTAAATTCTAGAGGGGCAAAGAAATTTACACAAATATTAAATGAAGAAATACAATGGTAAAATGGAAATAAAAAATATATCTAAGAAATATATTTTTTGTTTTTATAAAAAGCAGGTAATTACTTGTAAAAATAAATTTAATATAGTATTTTTAAGTAAACTTATAACAGAGAGAGCAGAGTCAAACGCTATACATGAATCTTATGTTAGTATTTAAAAGTGTTTTATAGTGAAAAAATTTAGATTTTATAATGTTTTTGTTATTGGTACAAGCTCTAGTTTTATTTTTTGGGTTAGATAGAAATGGATTGAGATATAGTTAAGATTTAATATTTAAATTGTTTTAGAATAATATATTTTGTATAAATAAAAAGTATATAAAAAAGAAATGATTAGGTGAGTGGTATGAAAATAGCAATAAGGGCAGATGGTGGCTCTGAAATAGGTATGGGACATATTATGAGAACATTGGTTTTAGCTAAGGAATTAGCAAAAACCAATGATGTTTTTTATATATGTAAAGTAGATGTACCTTTATCTAGTAAATATAAACAAGGTATAGATAAAGTTAAAGCTGAAGGTTTTGATATAGTAACAATTAATGAAAATAATATTTTAAGTGAATTGAAAAATATATCATCAGATTGTTTAATAACAGATAGTTATGATGTAAATGAACAATATTTTAATTTAACAAAAGATATGTTTAAAATTACTGGATATATAGATGATATGAACTTATATTATTTTAATGTAGATTTTATAATAAATCAGAACATTGGGGCAGAAGAGTATTCTTATGAAGTTAATAAAGATACTAAGTTGTTTTTAGGAACTAATTATACTATGTTAAGAAAAGAATTTAGAAAAAATTTTAATAAAAATCTTAAAAAAGAAGTACAAAATGTTATGATAACTGTAGGTGGGGGAGATCCTGATGGAATTACTAATACAATATGTGATTATGTAAAAGATTTAGAACTTAAATTTCATATTGTTATAGGATCATCTTTTAAAGAAGAAAACATTGAAAAGTTAGTAAAGCTAAAGAATTTAAAGGATAATATAAATTTATATTTTAATTCTAATATGGTTGAAATAATGAATAAATGTGACATAGCTATATCAGCCTGTGGGAGCACATTATATGAGCTTGCAGTTTCCCGCGTTCCAACTCTAGGATTAATCGTTGCTGATAATCAAGAGAAAATAGCATATAAAATGAATAAAGAAGGAATAATATATAATTTAGGATGGTATGAAAATTTAACAAAGAATATAATTATACATAGTATTAAAAAAATATGTAAATTAGAAAATAGAGAAATAATTATTAAGAATCAACGAATTGTTAATAAAGATGGAGTAGAAAACTTAGTTAAAGAAATAGAGAAAATAGGAATATAAAATAAGTTTTTATTAAAAGTTTATAAAATATAAGAAAGTAAGAGATTTTTAATATTATAAAAATCCTTTTTCAATTTCAATTAAGTTTTATTAAATCTTATACGATAATAAAAATGATATATAAAGGCAAGGAGGCCTAGAAAAAATAACATGGAGGTGGAAAGATGTTTGTTAAAAGTAATGGATCTCTTTTAAATTCCTTTGCAAAATTAACAAAAAATAAAACATCTAAAAACCAGTTAACAGAAAAACTATCCTCAGGGAAAAGAATAAATAGGGCAGCAGATGATGCAGGCGGATTATCTATAAGTGAAAGCTTGAAGGCTCAAGTAAGAGGATTAAATATGGCAGAAAAAAATACCCAGGATGGTATTTCTATGGTTCAAGTAGCTGATGGTGCTATGAATGAAATAACAAAAACTCTTCATCGGATGAAAGAATTATCGGTACAAGCTTCCAATGGTACTTTGACAGATGATGATAGGCAAGCAATAGGAGAAGAATTTAATCAGCTAAAAGAAAATATAGATGGTATAGCAAAGAGTATAGAATTTAATGGGATAAAACTTTTAAATGAAGATAAAACATTAGTTATTCAAACAAGAGATAATCCTTATGCAAGTTACGATTTAACCTTAACTAATAATTCTTTACAGGCTCTGGGGATAGAAACTATAAGTATAAATACTGTAGATAATTCTAATGAATCTATTGGGAAAATTAAAGATGCATTAAATACAGTTATAAAAAATAGAGTGGAACTAGGGAATCATTTAAATAATCTTCAACATGCCTTTAATAATGCAAGTAATTCTGGTAGTAATTTAACAGCTTCTTTATCTAGAATTGAAGATATAGATATGGCAACAGCTATTATGAAATCTGTTAGAGATGATGTGCTTGTAGATTACAATAAATCTATGTTAGTATCAGCAAGATTAAATAATGAAGGCATAAATATGGTAATAAATAAATGGCTTTTATAAATAATTAAAAACCAAGGTGATTAAAAAGGGGAGAATAAAAATGGATGGAAATGGTATAGCTCAAAGTAATGAAGAAATATTAGCAGCTTTTAAATTAGTATTACCTTATATAAATAAAATTACTCATGAGGATATTGTAGTAGGGCTTACGGATTTAGAAAAATATATTGGTTATCATAGAGCAAATGAATTTGAACTAGATTTAACAGAAGGAAAAACTATAAAGGGGATAAAAACCATAGAGGAATGTATTAAGTATAAAAGGAATACTTATGATAATATTCCAAAGGAAGTATATGGTAGGGCTATAAAAACAATATTCACTCCTATTTATGGTATAAATAATGAAGTTATAGGAACTCTTAGCTCAGGAATAGATTTTGAAAATAATAATCAGTTAATAGAAAATGTTGATAAGTTAGTGGAGAATATTAAACAAGTAACTGAAAATACTGCTCAAGTATCAGAAGCAGCGGATAGCTTAGCAAAGTCAGGTCAAAATGCTATTTCTATGGTAGAAGAATTAAACAATAAGAAAAATGATACTTCTGAAATTCTAGAATTTATAAAAGGTATTGCTACTCAAACTAATTTATTAGGACTTAATGCAGCTATAGAAGCCGCAAGGGCAGGGGAATCTGGTCGTGGATTTGCAGTAGTTGCAGGTCAGGTTAGAAAATTGTCAGATCAATCTCAAGAGGCTGTTAAAAATATTGAAAAAATATTAGATGAAATGAATAATAGCGTAAATGAAATTAATAATACTATAGGAAATGTAGGAGCTATTAGTGAAGAACAAGCTGCCTCTACTGAGGAGATTTTATCTAGAATAGAAACTCTTAATGAAACTATTAAAAATCTACAAGGTTTTGTAGAAAAATATAAATAAAGTTTTATACTAGACCACCAACTTAAAATAATAGTTGGTGGTTATTTTAATTATAAATAAAGCATGGTTAAAAATTAAATATATAAATCAAAGTAATTATATATAATTTTTACATATTTATTTATAATTTAACAAAAATTAATAAATTATATATAAAAATTTTTATTATAACAACGATATTAATAATGTTAGTTAATTTAATGTTTATTTTGAAAATATGGGGAGTGGGAAACAATTGAAAACTAAAGAAGGGTTATTTGAAAAAATGAATCAGCTAAGGCAAGACCTATATAAAATAAGTGTTACATTAGAAGAAAAGGATAGAGATGAGGAAAAAATATTAAATTTAAGCAGAGAAATGGATGAATTAATATTGCAATATATGAAATCTGAATATGAATGAATATCAAAGCCTTTGTTTTAATAAAAAGTTAAAACAAAAATGTATATAAATTTGTAATAAAAATATAATGAATGATTAAAAAATCATCATATTATAAAGAAGTATAGTATAAAATATGATATAATTACCATTATATATGAATTTTAAATAATCATATATAAAATATGATTAATGGAGGTAACATATGGATATAGGCGGATTATCTATGGCATTACATCAAGGAAAACTTGCACAGGAAGTTTCTTTATCTTTAATGAAAATTACTATGAATACTTCAAAACAAAATGCAGCTCAAATGAGAGAAATGATAAAAGAGTTAGTGGATCCAAACTTAGGACAAAATATAGATTTAAAAGGATAGAGAGTTTATTATGAATAAGCTTAGAAAACTAATATGGTTTTTACCGTCCTTTATTTGGATGATTATAATATTTCTTTTTTCAAATCAACATGCAGAAGCATCAAATAAAAATAATTTTGTTATAGCAGATGCTCTAATAAAAGGGAAAATAAATTTTTTTAAATATATAGATTATGATTTTCTAAACTTTTTAATAAGGAAAGCAGCTCATATAACAGAATATTTTATACTATTTATGCTTTTATACTTTGCTTTTAAGAATACTTTTTATAAAAATATTAAAATAAAAGCATCAAGTACTACTATTTTATATGCTTGCACAGATGAATTTCATCAAATTTTTATTCCAGGAAGAGAAGGAAAGATAAGGGATGTATTTATAGATTCTATAGGAGTATTTGTAGGGCTTTTTTTAATATATATATTTAAATCTATAAGAAAAAGTAGAAAGAGAAAATAAAATATATTATTTATTTAACCATACTTTAAGATATTTATATAAAGAATTAAATAAGAATAATAGGTAAGAAGAGAAACGTTAGGATTGGCGTTTCTCTTTTTGTTAAAAGAATAGTGTTTTTATTAGAATACATTAAATTACATAAAGATAAATTTTAAAGTAACAAAATTAATTGAATTGTATAGTAATTAAAACAAAGGGAAAAATATTTGTTATGAAATATTAGAATTAAATAGGAGGGAAGTATAGATGAATGAATTGCAAATGATGCATGTGGCCAATATATGTGATGGATATGATAGTATAGATACAGGGCTTGTATCAGTGATAGGTGCCGAGAATAGCAAGAGTTGTATAAATTGCAAAAACTTACAAAACGGAGTTTGTGTAAAAAATCTTTATGATAAAGTACTAACAAGTTTAGATCAAACTTAAGACAGAGTACAAATACACAGAGAAAAGAGTAGGGAGTTTAATATAAAAACTTTAAAATTTATTAAAATAAATTTTAAAAGAAAGTAAATAATTTGTAAGTAGGATATAGATTTTAGCTATTTATAGAATAAGATCTATATCCTATTTATTTAGTTTTAATTTACTTTCTTTGTATTCTTTTTTTAAGCTTTCCAAATTGTATATTATTTTAGACACATGATAGTTATATACTACATTTAAATCATTTTCATCGTAATTATGAGGTTCTTCTGGTAAATGATATAGATTTTTAAATCTTTCATAATTTTTATTATTTAATTCACATTTATTATTTATAGCATCGATAAATGATAAATGTGTATAAGTTTGATTAAATAGTTTTATTAGAATGGATATATAATTTTCGTCTAAATTTTTAGTTTTTAATATTTCTTTTTTATAAGCATTAAAATTATTTTCCAAATTATTTATTTGATTCTTAAGTTTTTTTATATCTACCTTATGGTGAAAATAGATTTTTTCTGTAGGTATTTTTGAAAAATGTTTTATTACAGTTTTACATCCAATTATTATTTGTTTTTCATAAACCGGTGGTTTTATAAATGCGTTTATAAGTACTGATACTATTATGCCTATAAAAGTATCCAAAGTTCTATGAATGCTATAATATAAAGGTGTTTTATTTGTAAGGTTAATCATTATTCCTATAAAAACTATACAAGCAATGCTTATAGATTTATCCCATCTTAACAAATTACATATATAAATTATAATTATAATACCTAATCCACATAAAAAAGGGTTATTTGGTGAAATACTAGAAAAAGTGAGACCAATAAGTGCACCAGTTATAGTTCCTAACATTCTGTTTTTTCCAGCTTTATAGGATCCTGTAACAGAATTTTGCATAGATATAACTGCAGCAATTGCGGCATAAAAAGGAGAATCTAGTTTGAATAGCTCTGATATTAATATAGAAATAGTAACTGCTAGAGCAGTTTTAATGTTACGCATACCTATAGATTTCATGACTTACCTCACTTTATATTATTTTAAATTTTTACTTTAGTTTTGTTAAATAAAATATAAGTTAAATATATTTTATTTAATATAATAAGTTAAAATTATATTTTAAATAAATTTTTATATGTAAGTAATATATTTAAATATAAAGTACACTTATTTAAAATAATTATACAAAAAGTAAAAAAATTACTCAATATTAGAACGATATTTAAATATAAAGCATCTTTATATGAGTAAATATATGTTTATACAATTCATAGTAATTTTAATTTTATTATAGTATAATATATCTATTGTATAAAAAAATTGATGTTAAAACAATTTAAAGGGGGGATTTTATTGTCCTTTAAGAACATATTCTCTTTATTTTTTGTTATAAATATAATTATATCCATAATATTAATAGTAATAGAGAGAAAAAAGCCGGAAAAAACTATAGCATGGCTTCTCATATTTTTTATATTTCCTCCTTTAGGATTATTTTTATATATTTTTTTAGGCCGAAATTGGAAAAAACATAAACTGCATGATACTACTAATATAGAAATAGAACAATTGGTGCTTGAAGCCATGGGAAAGGTAAAAAATCAGGAATATCATTCTTTAATAGAGTTATTATCGAAAAATAGTGAATCCCCTTTATTTAGAGATAATAGTATAAAAATATTTAAAGATGGTAATGAAAAATTTGAATATCTAAAGAAAGAACTTTTAAAGGCTAAACATCATATACATTTAGAATATTATATAGTAAAAAGTGATAATATAGGTCATGAAATAAAAAATATACTTATAAAAAAAGCAAAAGAAGGTGTAGAAGTAAGGTTTATAATGGATAGGGTAGGATCTATAGGTATAAAAAGATCTTACATAAAAGAACTTAAAGATAATGGTATAGATGTGGTTCAATATTCTTATTTTTTAGCTCCATTTTTAAGGCATATAAATACTCAAATAAATTATAGAAATCATAGAAAAATAGTAGTTATAGATGGTAAAACTGGTTTTATAGGAGGAATAAATATAGGAGATGAATATCTTGGTAAAGGTAAATTAGGATATTGGAGAGATACTCATCTTATGATAAAAGGAGATTTCGTTATGGGGCTTCAAGCGGTATTTATGGATGATTTTGCAACCATAAAGGCTGTAAATGATGAAATGTTTACTTATGGAGATAATTTTAAACTTTATTTTCCTAAAATGAATGAATATGATGGAAAAGTTATGCAGCTTGTAAAAAGTGGTCCGGATTCACAGTTTCAATCTATAATGCAAGCAATATTTAAGATGATAACTTTAGCTAAAGATCATATATATATTACTACACCATATTTTGTGCCAAATGATAGTATAATGAATGCTATAAAAGTGGCATCTTTAAGTGGAATAGATGTAAGGATCTTATTTCCAGGTAGGTATGATCATTTGGTAGTATATTATGCTTCTAGAACTTATTTAGAAGAACTTATAAAGTATGGGGTTAAAATATATTTTTATGATGACAAATCTTTTATTCATGCTAAAACTATTATGATAGATAGTGAAATTTGTACTGTAGGTACTGCTAATATGGACATAAGAAGTTTTGAGTTAAATTATGAAATAAATGCAGTTATATATGATGAGGAAAGTACAGTAAAATTAGAAAATATTTTCTTTGAGGATTTAAAACATAGTAAAAGAATTTACAAAGAAGATTTTAAAAATAGAACCCTAAGAGCCAGAATGTTAGAGGGAATTGCTAGAATTTTTTCAGCATTGCTATAGAGTGATTAAAAAGGGATAAAACTAAAGTGTATATCTTATATTACGATATTAATAAAATATAAGATGTTTTTAGAAATTAATAATATATTAAATATTATTGAATAAACTGTTAATTATTAAAGTATATAAGTCTTAAAGTGATATAATTATATTAATGGCTTATTAGGTGGTGTTATAGGTGAATAAGAATAGTAATAATATAATTGTAGAAGAAGTATTAATAAGGAAAATGCTTTTAGAACTAAAGGATATTCAAACACTTAGTTCTGAAAGATTGCTCCAAGAAAAAATAGATTTGCTTGTAAAATATATGGAAAATATCCTTAAATATAAAAATGATGAACCTTTTCAAGATACGATTTATAAAAAAATGAAAGAAGTAAGACTTGACAATCCAGAATTAAATTCCAAGTTATATATACTATATAGAAAGCTTTCCGATGGAAAAATAAGTGAAGAAGATGCAAGAATTTTATATGATGTATATATTAAAAGTCAAGTTTATGATAGGTTAATATATTAATTGGTATAAAGGTGGTATCTTTAATGGAAGATAAGCATTTAGAGATTAGTAAGGAGTCTGTAAAAAAGATTTTATCTAGTTTAAATGAAATAAAAATACTTTGTAATGATAAAGAATTAAGAAAAAGAGTGGAAGGTATAATATGCCTAGCTAATGAAGAAATAGCATCTAAAATAGAACCCTCTTTAAAAGAGCTTATATATGATAAAATGAAAGAAACTAAAAATACTAATCCAGATTTAAGTAGTAAGCTGTATATATTATATAGAAAATATGTTGATAATAAGATAAAAGAAGAAGAAGCTAGAGAAATATATGAAGCATATATAGTTATGGAAAACTTTGAAAGAATAGTATGGTAATAAGTTCTGTTACAGAGTATGTAACAGGATTTGTTTTTATGCATAATTATAAATAAAAAATATTTTAAATTAATATAATTGCCATTTGTTACGCTAACAAATGGCTTTTTTATTTTAAAAAATAAAAAACACCAAAAATTTTTTTAAAAAGTATTGAATATTTATTATAAAGTATGTATAATTATAAATCAAACGAAAAAATAAATTTCCGGTAAATTTAACTTTTACAACGATAAAAGTAATTTAAAACCAAATATTAATTAAATTTTTATATTCAAGGGGGAGTATTTTATGAAAGAAAAAGTTATACTTGCATATTCAGGTGGGTTAGACACATCAATAATAATTCCATGGCTTAAAGAAAATTATGACTTAGATGTAATAGCTGTATGTGTTGATGTTGGTCAAGGAGATGATATGGAATATGTAAAGGCAAAAGCAATAAAATCTGGTGCATCAAAAGTATATATAAAAGATGTGAAAGAAGAATTTGTAGTAAATTATTTGTATAAAGCAATAAAATCTGAAGCATTATATGAACAAGACTATATGTTAGGTACGTCCTTTGCAAGACCACTAATGGCTAAAAAATTGGTGGAAATAGCTCATAAAGAGAAAGCTAAATATATATGTCATGGATGTACTGGAAAAGGCAATGATCAAGTGCGTTTTGAAGTGGGGATAAAAGCGCAGGATCCTACTATAAAAATAATAGCACCATGGAGAATTTGGGATATAAAATCTAGAGAAGATGCCATAGATTATGCTAAAAAAGTTGGGGTAGAAATTCCTGTAACTAAGGAAAAAATATATTCTGTAGACAAAAATTTATGGCATGTTAGTCATGAAGGAGGAGATTTGGAAGATCTAAAAAATGAACATAAAGAAGATATGTATTTTATGGTTACTCCACCACAAGAAGCTAAAGATCAGCCAACTTATTTAGAGATTTATTTTGAAAAAGGTATACCAGTAAAGATAAATGGAGAGATTTTAAGTCCTGTAGATATAATAGATAAGCTAAATAAAATAGGTGGAGAAAATGGTATAGGTATAGCAGACATAGTAGAAAATCGTTTAGTAGGTATGAAATCAAGAGGGATTTATGAAACGCCAGCAGGAACTTTATTATATGCAGCTCATAAAAAATTAGAATCAGTAATTTTAGATAAGTATACTTATCAGTATAAAAAAATAGTTTCAGAACAATATGGAGAAATTGTATATAATGGTTTGTGGTTTACACCTTTAAGAGAAGCTATAGATGCTTTTGTAGATAAAACACAAGAAAATGTAACAGGTACAGTAAAATTAAAGTTATATAAGGGTAATATAAAGCCTTGTTCAGTTGATACAAAATATGCATTATATGATGAAGGTATATCATCTTTTGGAGAAAGTGAACTTTATAGCCATAAAGACGCAGAAGGTTTTATTAATTTATTTGGATTACCATGTAAAATAAAAGCGTTGAAAAATTTATAGACAAAAAGTTGGAGGAGTACATTATGAAACTTTGGGGAGGACGTTTTAAAGAAGCAGAAGATAAACTTATGGAGGATTTTAATAGTTCCTTAAGTTTTGATAAAAAACTTTATTATGAAGATATAAAAGGAAGTATAGCTCATGTTAAAATGCTTCAAAAGCAGAATATAATAAATAAAGAAGAAAAAGAAAAAATATTATTAGGATTAAGAGAAATATTAAAAGAAATAAATGAGGGGACTTTAAAAATAGAGGGAGACTATGAGGATATTCATAGTTTTGTAGAGATAAATTTAATAAAAAAAATAGGCGATGTAGGGAAAAAACTTCATACAGGAAGAAGTAGGAATGACCAGGTGGCTTTAGATATAAAACTGTATGCTAAAAAAGCTGCAGAGGAAGTAATTAAGTCTTTAAAGGATTTGATGGATTCTTTAATTAAAGTTGGCAATGAGAACAATTATATTATGCCAGGATATACTCATTTGCAAAGAGCTCAGATTGTAACTTTTAGGTATCATTTGTTAGCTTATTTTGAAATGTTTAAAAGGGATAAAAAAAGACTTGAAAATGCATTAAACATTCTAGATGAAAGTCCTTTGGGATCTGGAGCTTTGGCAGGAAGTACTTATAATATAGATAGAGAATATACTGCTAAGTTATTAGGGTTTAAAAAGACAGTAGATAATTTTTTAGATGGAGTTAGTGATAGAGATTATGTAATAGAACTTATAAGTAATTTTTCTATAATAATGATGCATTTAAGTAGACTATCTGAGGAACTTATACTTTGGAACAGTAGTGAGTTTAAGTTTATACAGATAGGAGATTCTTATTCTACAGGTAGCAGTATAATGCCTCAAAAGAAAAATCCAGATGGAGCAGAACTCATTCGTGGGAAAACTGGCAGGGTATATGGAGATTTAATAAGTATGTTAACAGTAATGAAATCTTTGCCTCTAGCTTATAATAAAGATATGCAAGAAGATAAAGAGCCTTTTTTTGATGCTAAAGACACTGTAATAAGTTGTTTAAAGGTGATGAAAGGTATAATAGATACGTTAAAAGTAAATGAGGATAATTTAATGAAATCTGTAAAAAAAGGATTTTTAAACGCTACAGAAGCAGCGGATTATTTAGTTAATAAAGGTATGGCTTTTAGAGATGCTCATAAGGTTATAGGTGAAATAGTGATATATTGCGAGGATAAAAATCTATCTATAGAAGAATTATCATTGGAAGAATTAAATCAATTTTCAAAATTATTTTGTGAAGATATTTATGAATTTATAGACTATAAAAATTCTATAAATAAAGGAATAAAAAAAGAGATAAGATATATTTAGTAAAAATAAATATTAAAAAAATAATTGGGATACTCTATTTGTGAATTAATATATAATGATGAAATAGACATTAAGTCTATATAGTACGGTATCATAGTGCGTGATATTAGCTTATTGTATATTATTACACAAATATGAGTATTCTTTATTTTTATAGTAATCTATTGATTGAAAATATTTTGTATTTTGATACTCTTTAAAGGGCATCAATTCATAATTCTCTTATTTAATATATTATGTTAAAATAAGTTTTATATAAATAGGGATTTTATTTTTGGAAAAATATCGATTTTAATTAGAAAATTTATAAAAACTAGGAATAATTATAATATTGTAGTTGCATAAAAAAAATAATATTAAGGGAGAATAGAATTTATATGAATGATTATATAGAGACAATAAAAAAGTCTATAGAATTATCTGATGTTTTAAAAGATGGTATAAATTATGTAAAGGAAACTATAATTTTTAGAGAATATGGAGAATTAGATGATCTTATAGGAAGTCTTTTAGATTCTGTAATTTATTTAAAAAAAGCTTTAAATCCAGTTTTTTTAGAAATAAAAGATAGTGAGTATGAAAAAATATTAAAAGATTTTGAAAATAGTTTAAGTTTTCTTAAAGATATCTTAGATAATGGAGATATGGATGAAGCTGTTAAATTTATAGAAGATAATCTTTTTTTAAAGTATAAAATATGGAAAAAACATTTAGATAATAAATTAAAGAAATATACCTATTGTTAATTTCTAAAATAAATATTAAAAATATTATAAATGTTAAAGTAATGTAGAATTTTTACGATAGAGAAAATATATGAATTTATAAATTTAAACATTTTGATTTAAAAATAGATATTTTAATATTTTATTTTGGAGGTAATAATTATGAGATTAAGTCATAATTTGGCGTCTTTAAATGCTTTTAGAAATTATTCGAAAGTTTTAACAGAGCAAAGTACAGCTTTAGATAAAATAGTTTCAGGATATAAGGTTCGATGCTCTAAAGATGATCCTAATGTAATGGCTCAAAGTGAAAAAACAAAAATACAGATAAGAGGTCTTCAAGTGGCTTCAAGAAATGCTCAAGATGGAGTTAGTATGCTTCAAACTGCGGAAGGATCATTAGAAAGTATAGGTAATATGCTTATGAGAATAAAAGAACTTACTATTCAAGCTGCTAATGGAACAAATAATGTAGATGATAAACAAGTTATTCAAAATGAAATAGATGAACTTATACAAGGTATAGAAACTACAGCCAATGGAGCAGAATTTAATGGGATTAAGCTTTTATTTGAAGGGGGAAAGTTTGGGGATTCTGATAATCGTAAGATTAAGTCTGTTCCAGTAGGAGCTAATGTAGGAGATTTAGAATATATACCTTTTTATAACCTAACAGCGGGTGCTAATGGATTAGATATAAAAAATAATATAAATGTCATGGATACAAGTAAATTAGGAAATAGTCTTGATGCTGTAAATAATGCTATAGAAACTGTGCTTTCTGTAAGAAGTGAATATGGTTCTTTGGAGAATAGGTTTGAAGAATGTATGAATAATTTAGGGGAAATATCTCTTAAAATGGAAGGTGCTAACAGTGAATTAGTAGATGCAGATGTGGCAGAAGAAATGATGAATTATGCTAAATCAGACATATTATATCAATCTTCTCTTGCTATAATGAGACAAACTAATGATTTTCCTATGGATATACTAAAAATATTAGAAAATGTAAAATCTAAGTAAAAAAATGCATCTTTAATTAATATGAGTTAAAGATGCTTTATTTGAGTTTTATTTATTAAATAGATAATTAAATATAAATATTTACTATGATTAAAGTGGACAGAATTAGGTAGTAAAACATATTTTGTTATTATATAATATTTGTAGAAAAACTTTTATTATATGAGAACTTTTCAAGTATTTTTAAGAATGAATAAATATTTTCTTTTAAAATTGAATAATATTTAAATCATAAAGCAGGATTATAATTTAAAATTAAATTTGTTTAAAAATTTGATTTAACATGAAGAAAATGTATGTACAAAATCTTGTTATTAATGTAAAATAAAAATTGAAGGAATTTGTATATAAATAGTTTATCTTAAAGTAATTTGTATATAAATTTTGTAGAAATAATATATATTTTAAATTAAATAAATATGGGAGTGTAAAGCATGAGAGTAGAATATATGTCTAATAGTCAATTGGTTAATGAGCTTTTAAAAAAATCTATGGATGCATCATCTTATAGAAGTAGAGTTATTTCCAATAACATAGCTAATTATAATACTCCTGGTTATAAAAGGCATTATGTTACTTTCGAAGAAACATTAAAGGATAATTTGAATAATATAAATATGAAGCTTACTAAAGAAAAACATATAAATAATGGGTTTGAATTTGGACAAGTTAAAGAAGAAATAGATGATTCCACTAGTATGAGAACTGATGGTAATAATGTAGATATTGACAATGAAATGGTAAATAATTCAGCCAATGCACTTATGTATAATGCGTTAGTTACTCAAGTTAATAATAGATTAGCTACTACAAGATACATTATTAATGGAAGATAATCTAAGAAAATTTATATCTTACTTGGACAATTTTTAAAAGATTACAAAAAAATAAATGGGAATTTATAAGTAGAATGAAAAGGGGGAAGAACATGATTAAAGCATTTGATACTATGAGGATTAGTGCTAGTGGGTTATCCGCTGAAAGATTAAGAATGGATACTATAGCTTCTAATATTGCTAATGCTACTACTACAAGGACAGAGAATGGTGGTCCTTATAAAAGAAAAATAGCTGTTTTTGAAGAAAATCTTAACAATGAATTAAATAAAAGAAATGGCAAAACTGAAAAGAAACTTTATGGAGTCAAATCTGTAGGTATAGTTGAAGATTCTTCACCTGTAAGAAGAATGTATGATCCATCTCATCCAGATGCAGATGCTGAAGGATATGTATCTATGCCTAACGTAAATGTATTAAATGAAATGGCAGATATGATGACTTCAGTTCGTACTTATGAGGCAAATGTAACAGTTATGAATGCAGAAAAATCAATGTTTGGAAAAGCGTTAGAAATTGGTAAATAGGAGAGTTGATTATGAGGATAAATGAATTTGTACCAAATATAAAGGTTTTTGATAATTTTAATAAAAATTTTATTAGTGAAAATGATCAAGAAAATAATATAGAAAAAGTTAATTTTACCAAAATATTAAAAGATAAATTAGATGGAGTAAATGCAAAACAAATTAAAGCAGATAATAGTACAGAAGCTTTTATAAAAGGTGAGGAAATAGATATACATAATGTAATGCTTAATGCAGAAGAAGCTAAAATGTCCATGGAGTTAGCAGTTCAAGTTAGAAATAAGTTAGTAGAAGCTTATCAAGAATTAAGTAGAATGCAATTATAGTAAGGGGAGCTTTTGATGAATAAGCTTAAGGAGTTTTTTAAAGGGTTAAAAGAAAAGTGGACAGGATTTAGTAAAGTAAAGAAAATAGCTTTTTCTATAATATTTCTAGGACTTATAACATCTATTATTGCATTATCTCTTTATTTTGGGAAAACTAAGTATGCAGTTTTATTCTCTAATATGGATTCTAATGACTCTGGTGCAGTACTTCAAAAATTAAAAGATAAGAAAGTTGAAGCTAAAGTAGAAGGAAATAGTATATTAGTACCTGAGGATCAAGTTGATGAACTAAGAATGCAAATGTTATCTGAAGTTACATTAACTAATGGTAGTCAAGGATTTGAAATATTAGACAAAAGCCAATTTGGAGAAACAGATCAAGAAATGAAAATAAATTATCAAAGAGCTCTTCAAGGAGAATTAGAAAGAACTATAAAGGGTTTCCCGCAAGTGGATAATAGTAGAGTTCATTTAGTTCTTCCAGAAGAAACAGCTTTTGTAAAAGAAACGCAACCTGGTAGTGCATCTGTTACTTTAAATTTAAAACAAGGACAAACACTTAGCAAAGAGCAAGTTAAATCTATAGTAGCTTTGATAAGTGGAAGTGTAAAAAATATACCAAAAGAAAATGTAGAAGTAATTGATAATAATATGAATCTTTTAACAAAAGGTTTGTTTGATGATTCAGGTAGCTTAGAAGAGGCTACAACTTCAGCAGAAAAGCAACAACAACTTAAAAAGAACTATGAAAAAGATCTTCAAAACAGATTAGTTGCTATGCTAGAAGCTGTTTATGGAAAAGACAAGGTTAAAGTTAATGTTAATACAGATTTAGATTTTGATGCAGTTAAGACTAACTCTGTAACTTATGATCCTAAAAATGTAGTAGTTAGTGAACATAATATTAAAGAACAAAATCAAAACAATACAGGTGGAAATAACGCTAATGGTAGTGTAGTAGACAATAATATGGTAAATAGGACTACAGAAAATAATAATGGAAGTGAAAGATCTTCTAGAGATGAAACTACTAAAAACTATGAGGTATCAAAAACACAGCAAGATAGTATAAAGGCCCCAGGTTCAGTAAAAAGATTAACAGCATCTATAGTTTTAGATGGAAATATAGATGAAGAAACTAGAACTGCTGTTAGAAACTTAGCTGTATCTGCTATAGGGTATGATGAAAAAAGAGGGGACACTATAAGTATAGAAGGACTACCATTTGATACAGAGGCTAAGGACAAAGTTAAAAAAGACTTAGAAGAAATGGAAAAAGCCGAAAAGAGAAAAGAAAGAATAAAATTATTTACAGCCATAGGGTTGGGTGCATTAATACTATTAGGAGCAATCATATTCTTTGTAGTTAAGAGAAGAAAAAGAGATGAAGAATACGAAGATGATGAAGAAGGCATTGATATTTTAATAGATGATAATGATAGTGAAACTGAACAAGTGCCTAAGTTTAAACCTATAGATTTAGAAGCACAGGATGAAAAATCTCATATTGAAAATGAAATAAGAAAATATGCTAAGGACAAACCTGATCAAGTGGCAGAAATCATTAAATCATGGCTAGCAGAGGATGAGAGGTGATAATATATGGCTAAAGATGATAAATTAACAGGAGTTCAAAAAGCAGCAATACTATTTATTGCTTTAGGTCCTGAGGCCTCTGCTGGTATAATAAAAAGATTACCAGAGTCAGAAATACAAAAAATAACCTATGAAATTGCTAATATAACTTCTGTAAAATCAGAATTGAAACAAGAGATATTAGAAGAATTTATACAAATAAATAAGGCTAAGGACTATATATTAGAAGGTGGTTTTGAGTATGCAAAAAATCTTTTAGGAAAAGCTTTAGGCAGCCAAAAAGCATTAGAAATATTAGATAAGGTTACAGAAGCTACTCAACAATTTAGACCTTTTGCAATAGCTAGAAAAGCAGATCCAGCACAACTTTTAAATACTATATCTAATGAACATCCTCAAACTATAGCTTTAGTTTTATGCTATATGCAATCAGATAAGGCGGGGCAAATATTGTCTGCCCTTCCTGAAGATTTGCAATCAGAGGTTGCTTATAGGATTGCTACAATGAGTGCTACTTCACCTATGGTAGTAAAAGAAATAGAAAAAGTATTAGACAGCAAACTATCTTCAGTAGTTAGATCTGATGCTACAACTATAGGAGGAGTTTCAACTATTGTAGATATATTAAATCAAGTAGACAGAACTACAGAAAAGAATATTACAGAAGGACTACAAAGAGAAGATGCAGAATTAGCAGAAAAGATAAAAGAATCTATGTTTGTATTCGAAGATATAATAACTTTAGACGATATTGCAATCCAAAGAGTTTTAAGAGAAGTAGAGACAAAGGATTTAGCGTTAGCTTTAAAGGGATCTTCAGAAGAAGTTGCCAATGTTATATTTAGAAATCAATCTAAGAGAGCCGCATCCTCTTTAAAAGAAGATATAGAATTCTTAGGACCTGTAAGAATAATGGACGTAGAAAAGGCTCAACAAGGTATAGTAAGTATAATAAGACGTTTGGACGAAGCTGGAGAGATAGTAATATCAAGAGGTGGCGAAGATGCAATCATTGTATAAAGTCATTAAAAAAAGCAGCGTAGTAAATCAAGGTAAAGAAATGATAAAAACTAATTACGAAAAGCCAGTAGTAACTTTAAAAAAAGAAATAAAAGAAATAGAAGAAGAAAATTCTAAGAATTTTATAGAAAGTTATGAAAATTTAGCTAAGAATATATTAGAAAATGCTAGACGTAAATCTGAAGAACTACTATCAAAGGCTTATTGTGAAGCTGAAACTGTTGAAGAAGAAGCATTTAAAAAAGGTTATGATGAAGGTCACAAAAAAGGCTATGATGAAGGAAAAAAATCTGGATATAAAGATGCCTATGAAACCTATATAGAAAAAGGTAAAAGTGCTTATGAACAAATGATTGAAAAATCTAATAAAATGCTTTTAGATACTGAACAGCAATATAACAGCTATTTAAAGGAAAAAGAAGATGAAATCAGAAATTTAGTTTTTACTATAGTTGAAGAAGTGTTAAGACATGAGGTGAAAGACAAGTCTTCTATGAATGAAATTATATATGAGAAGCTTGAAGAATCAAAGAAGTCTGCTACTTTTATAGTTAAAAGTAATGCTTATTATTATGAAGAAATAAAAGATAAATCAGAACTTTGGAAAAACCAACTTCCATATAGAGGAGAAATATTTGTAATAGAAGATACTTCTTTAAAAGATGGAGAAATAATTATAGAAACAGAGCAAGGGAAAATTATAGCCTCTTTAGATACTGCTTTAGATAAAATTAAAGAATTATTGATAAATGAAAAATAAAACAAAATTTATACAATTACTTTAAATGATAAGGTGTGAATTTGATGTCCATGTTAGAAATAGATTTTCAGAAAATAGAAAAAAGAATTAAAGAAACTAATTTTAACTACATGGAAGGTACTGTTAGAAAAGTTATAGGATTAACTGTAGAAGTTGAAGGGATAAAAGCTTTTGTAGGAGAGGTTTGTATTATATACAATGAAAAAAATCAAACAATTCCTTGTGAAGTAGTTGGTTTTAAAGAAGAAAATGTTATACTAATGCCTTTAGGAGAACTTATAGGTATAGCACCAGGATGCAGGGTAATACCTCAAGGAAAACCTCTTAGTGTTATATGTTCAGATAATATATTAGGTAAAGTTTTAGATGGACTTGGTAAACCATTAGAGGGAGAAGAGTTAATGGAGGGAAGTCCATATGCTTTGGATAGTGACCCTCCTGATCCTATGAAGAGAAGAAGAATAAAGGATGTTATACCTACAGGCATAAAGGCTATAGACGGATTTATAACTGTAGGTGAAGGACAGAGAATAGGTATATTTGCAGGTAGTGGAGTAGGTAAGAGTACTACTTTAGGCATGATTGCAAAATATGCAGAAGCAGATATAAATGTTATAGCATTAATAGGAGAAAGAGGTAGAGAAGTAAGAGATTTTATAGAAAAGGATTTAGGAGAGGAAGGTCTTAAAAAGTCTGTTATAGTTTGTGCTACTTCTGATAAACCTGCTTTAGTTAGATTAAAGGGGGCCTTTACAGCTACAGCTATAGCTGAATATTTTAGAGACCAAGGAAAAAAAGTTATTCTTATGATGGATTCTGTGACAAGATTTGCTATGGCACAAAGAGAAATAGGACTAGCTATAGGGGAGCCACCAGCAACTAAAGGTTATACGCCTTCAGTATTTGCAAAACTACCAAGACTTATGGAAAGATCAGGAATGTCTAACAAAGGATCAATAACTGCATTTTATACAGTTTTAGTTGATGGAGATGATTTTAATGAACCTATTGCTGATGCTGTAAGAGGTATATTAGATGGTCATATAGTTTTGTCTAGAAGCTTAGCTTCCAAAAATCATTATCCAGCCATAGATGTTTTAAGTAGTGTAAGTAGACTTATGTCTGAGATTGCATCAAAAGAACATAAAGATGCAGCTGGGATGGCAAGGGATCTTTTAGCTACATATAAGAATTCAGAAGATCTTATAAATATAGGGGCCTATGTTAAAGGAAGTAACCCTAAAGTAGATATGGCTATACACTATTATGATTCAATAATATCTTTTTTAAAACAGGGAATAGGAGAACAGCATTCCTTTGAGGAAAGTGTGTCTGTTCTTAAAAGTATGTTTGAAAATTAAAAAATATTTTTCAAAATTAAGAATCCAAGGACTATAAGCAATATTTATTACTTTTTAAAAGAAGGTAGGTATTTGAATGAAGGGGTATTCTTTTAAACTTCAAAAGCTTTTAGATATAAGAGAAAAGAAAGAAGAAGAAAGTAAAATGAAATTTAAGCAGGCTCAAATTGAAAAGAATAATACGGAAGAAAGATTATTTAAATTAAAAAATAATTATGCCAAATACAATAGATTAAACCTAAATGATTCTATATTAGAAAAAAAGATACGACATAATTATTTAAATTCATTAAATTTTTGTATAAATGAAACGACAAATGAATTACAAGAAAAACTTAAGATAGTAGAAAAAAGAAGAGAAGAATTAAAAACAAAGCAAGTAGAAAGAAAAACTGTAGAAATTTTAAAAGAAAAAGATAAATTAGCTTTTGAAAAAGAACAAAATATGATAGAGCAAAAAAATAATGATGAATTTGCTCTTTATGCCTTTATAAGAAACACTGAAAGGAGGTGATAAATGTGGATTTAAGAGTAAGTGGATTTACTAAAATTGAAAATAATTCAACTACTAAAAATATAAGCAATGAAAATGAAAAGTCCTATTCTTTTAATGAACTGCTAAATAATATATCTTCTAATAAAAATGTTGTTAAAGATAAAAATATTTATGTAAAAAATAATAATGATATTTATAAAGATAATAAAAATTCTTTAGTTAAAGATGAAAATACAAATAGTAAAAATAGCAGTATAATATCAGAAGTAAATAAAGAGGATATACAAAAAATAAAAGATAAATTAGAAGAGCATGGATTTTCCAAGGAAGAATTAGATTCTATAAAATCCGTAGAGGATTTGGAGAAATTAGCTAATAAGCTTAAAAAATCTGGAGATTTAGATGGGTTTATAGCATTGCTTAATTCTATATTACAGTGCTTATATTTTAAAGAGAATATAAAACTAGGTGGAAACTTGGAAGAGAATTTGGATAAATTAAAAGTTTTATTAAATAATTTATCTGAAGACAGTGGAAATAAAGAACAATTACTAATAGAAATAAAAGATATTTTAGGTGAGGAATTTAATAAATTAAATTTTACAAATGAAAATTATTTATATAAAGACATATTAGAAACTTTTTCAAATAAGCTTCAGATGCAAATTGAAAAGGAACCTAATAAGGAAAAGTTAAGCCTGCTAAGAGATATCAAAAGTGAAATGGAAAGCATCTTAAAGGAAGAATCTAAAAATAATTTGCCGATGGACTTTAAAATAAAAGTAGATGAATTATTAATATCAGAAGAAGATAATTCTTCTAGTTTAAAAGAAAATAGTTCTAAAGAAGACAAGCTTTTAAAGGGACTTTTAGAAAAAAAAGAACAAGGAACAGGAGATAAAATAAATAAAACTGTTAATTTTATGTCTCATCTTAAAAATTCTACCAACATAAATGAATTGTCGTCAAAAGAAGCTTTAGGAAAATTAGTAATAAATAAAGATACTATGAATGCAGATATAATAAAGTCTATAAAATATATGGAATTAAATAATGTAAAAGACTTAACAGTAAAAATAATGCCAAAGGAATTAGGAGAAGTATTTATAAAAATAACAATGGAAGGTGGCATTATGAAAGCTAATATAGGAGCTACTACAAAAGAAGCTTATAATTTATTAAATTCTAATATGCAGTTAATAGAAGATAATCTTCAAAATTCTGGTATAAAGGTTCAAGAGCTTTCTTTAAATATATACAATGAAGATACAACCTTTTTTAAACAAGGAAATGAAAAAAATAAAAATGGTCATACGTCAAAGTCAGCAAATAAAGTTGAATTATCATCTGAAGATGAAATACCAGAAGAAGAAAATGTAAGTAGTATAGATGGAAATGTAAATATATTAGCTTAATATTAAAAGATAGAATGGAGGTGTAATATATGCCAACAACAATTAATTCAAATTATTCACTTTATACTGATACAACTAAAAAAACCAGTGATAAGGATAAAAAAGAAAATGAAAAAAGCATAATAGAAAAAGTACAAGATGCAACAGGTATTAAAACTGATAGAGGTACTAGAATTATTAAAAAAGGACAAGATCTTGACAAAAATGCTTTTTTTAAGATATTAGCTGCAGAACTTGCAAACCAAGATCCAACTAATGCAAAGGATGGAACAGAATACGTATCTCAGTTAGCACAATTTTCATCTTTAGAACAAATGGCTAATTTAAATAGTATGATGAAATTAACAGGAGCATCTAGTTTTATAGGTAAAGTAGTACTACTTAGAAAGTTTGATTCACAAGGTAATCAATATGCAGGGATTGTAAGAAATGTAATAAAAAGTGGTGATGAGATTAAATTAAGTATAGAGTATGAGCCAGGAAAAATTGGAGAATTTCCTATGGAAGATGTATTAAATATTACAGATGATATAAACGAAAATTCTAAATATAACAATGATTTATTAAATGCAGTGAGTTTAATAGGAAAACATGTACTAATGGATGATGGAGTAGAAAAATTAATAGGTGTGGTAAAAGGTGTAGTCAGAAATGGTTTAGGAGTAAGTGTTAGAGTTACTATAACAAAAGATGGCAAAGAGGAAGATATATATGTACCATTTGAATATGTAACAAATGTACAAGAAAATGGTGACTTTGGCGATATTGAAAAACCAGTAGACCCATCTAATCCTTCTGATGGAGATGAAAATGAAAACGAGGCAGAAGAAAAAAATAAGGGTGTGAAAGAATATGTCATTTAAAATTATAAATGGTAAGTTACAGTTAATAGAAGATTATAATTATACATCCTTAAAAAATAGAAACGTTAAAACTGAACAAAAAACAGAAAGTTTTGAAAAATTATTAAATCAAAAAATAAATAATAATGATAAAGTTAATAAAAAAGGCAAGGAAGAAAGTTTTTTAATATCAAAGCATGCCTTTGATAGGATGAAATCTAGGAATATAAATCTATCAGAAGAAGATATGAATAGTATAAATAGGGCTATAAATATAGCTGACAAGAAGGGAAGCAGGGAGTGTTTAATATTATGCAAGGATGCAGCTTTAATAACCTCTATAAAAAATAGGACAGTAATAACAGCTATGACAAAAGAAGAAAGTAAGGATAATGTTTTTACAAATATAGATAGTGCGGTAATAATATAAGCTGGACCGGTTTAGGAAGCTTTACTTTGTAGAATGAAAGATACAAAGATATTACCCCTTAAAAAAATTGGAGGGATTTTATATGTTAAGATCAATGTATTCAGGTATAAGTGGACTTAAAGCTCAACAAACAAAATTAGATATAGTAGGTAATAATATAGCTAATGCTAATACTACAGCTTTTAAAGCTCAAAGTGTTAGATTTCAAGATATGTTAAGTCAAAATATGTCTAGTGCATCAGCACCAAGCGCTAATTTGGGAGGTACAAATCCAAGACAAGTAGGATTAGGTGTACAAGTAGCAGGAATATATACTAAATTTACTACAGGTAATATGCAAACAACAGGAAGAAATTTAGATATGGCTATAGATGGACCAGGATATTTTATAGTAGGAAAGGGAGATATAACAAGTACAACAAGTATAATTACAGAGACTACTGAAGATAAAGTTGCAGGTTCCATTGATGGAAATAGTAGTACAATGGATGTATATTTTACTAGAGATGGTTCTTTTACTTTAGATAAAGAAGGAAATCTTTTAACTTCTGATGGATTTAGAGTAATGGGATATGCTATGAGCGATGAAAGTAATACAAGTTTAGTTTATGCAGATGGAAAAGCAACAATGAATTTTGTAGATGCGGACTCAAAAGAATTAAAAGCAGCTGATGAAGGTGAAAATTTAATACCATTAAGAATACCTGATGAAATAGAGATTGAAGGTGGTAAAAAAGTAAGAGTTCAATCTTTTAGCATAGATAAGGATGGGGTTCTTGTAGCATCATTAGTTAATGGAAAATCAGCGGCATTAGGACAAGTAGCCATGGCTTCATTTAAAAACGAGGGTGGACTTGAAAAAATGGGTAAAAATCTATATAAAAATTCTTCAAATTCTGGAGACGCTATAATCAGAACACCTCGTGGAACAGATGAGGATAAGCAAAATGACAAGGGGTATGGAGATATGCTTAATGGTATGATTGAAATGTCTAATGTAGATTTAGCAGAAGAATTTACAGAAATGATAGTTGCTAATAGAGCATTCCAAGCGTGTGGTAAAATGATAACTACAGGAGATGAGATACTTCAAGAATTAGTTAACTTAAAAAGATAGTACTTAAAAGATAAAATTTTTAGTTAGATAAAAAAAGGCTATCGCACTAAGAATAAATCCTACAATATATTGTATTAGTTAACTTTAAATTTACAAAACAGCATATTGTGTATAAAGTTCTTAATGCGATGGCCACTTTAACTATTATAAATATAAAAATTTTAGAGGTGGTGAAGTTGAAAATCAAATATTAAATTTCAAACATCCAACCTTTAAATATAAGTATCTAATTTTGTTTAAAAAGGGGTGTTTATAATGATTCAGCTTACAGGAATGAACCGCGAAAGTTTTATTTTAAATGCGGAACATATTGAAAAAATCGAACAGGTACCAGAGAGTTTGATTACTTTAGTAAATGGCAAAAGGTATATAGTTATAGAAACACCAGAAGAAATAATAAAAAAAGTTAAAAAGTACAAAAGTGACATAATCACTTTAGGCATACAGGGGGAGTTTAGAAAATGAAGAAGAGAGATATATTAACACCTATAGGACTTATTCTTTGTTTTGGACTAGTTATATGGGGAATGGCTGCAGGTGGAACTAATCTTAAAATATTTTGGGATTTAGCATCTGTACTTATAACTATAGGCGGATCCTTAGCAGCTATATTAATTACTTACCCTATGGGTGAATTTAAGAGACTTTTAGTAGTTATAATACAGACATTTAAAGACAATGGTATGTCTAATATAGAGGTCATTCAAAATTTTGTGGATTTATCTAGAAAAGCTAGAAGAGAAGGGCTTCTTTCTTTAGAAGATGCCATAAATAATTTAACTGACGATTATATGAAAAAAGGTTTAAGAATGGTAGTAGATGGTATAGAACCAGAAACTATAAGAGATATTATGGAACTTGAAATAGATGAAATGGAAAAAAGACATAAATCAGGAGCGGATATGCTTAAAACTTGGGGAGGCTACTCACCAGCTTTTGGTATGATAGGTACATTAATAGGTCTTATACAAATGCTTGCTAATCTTACGGATTCTAGTGCTATAGCCTCTGGGATGGCAAAGGCTCTTATAACTACATTTTATGGATCTATAATGGCCAATGTGGTATTTAATCCTATGGGAGCCAACTTAATGTTTAAAAGTGGAGTGGAAGCTACCACAAGAGAAATGATATTAGAAGGAGTTTTAGCAATTCAATCAGGAGTTAATCCAAGAATAATGGAAGAAAAGCTAGTTAGTTATCTTTCACCAACAGAAAGATTAGCTTATAATAAAGTGCAAGTATCAGGGGAAGGAGTAGCTCAAAATGGCTAGGAGAAATAAAAATTCAGGTGGCGGAGACGAAATAAGAGGTGATGAATGGCTCGCAACCTTTTCTGACACCATAACTTTATTATTAACTTTCTTTATATTGCTTTATTCTTTTTCTAGCGTAGATGCTGAAAAGTTTAAACAAGTAGCTTCTGCTATGCAGGTAGCAATGAGTGGTCAATCTGGGGATAGTATTGTTGATTTTAATTTAAAAAATGGAGATATACCTTTAGTAGGTGAGACAACTAAAATGGGAAGTGCAGCAGGTGCTAGTGGAAAATCTGATTCAAAGGAAGTATATGATGAAGTAAGTAAATTTATAGATAAAAATAATCTTAAATCTTCTGTGGAAGTAAAAGAAGAAGGTAGAGGAATTGTAATACAACTTAGAGATAATGTACTTTTTGAAACAGCTAAAGCTGATATTAAACCTGAAAGTAGACAAATAATGGATAAATTAAATGGGCTAATAGCTACAATGGCCAATGAAGTAATTGTAGAAGGGCACACAGATAATGTACCAATTAAAAATGAAGTATATGGTTCCAATTGGGAGTTATCTACAGCTAGAGCAGTTAATGTTTTAAGATATTTTGTTGAAACTAAGAAACAAAATCCAGCAAGATTTACCGCAGCAGGATATGGTGAATATAGACCTATGGTGCAAAACAATTCTGATGCTAACAGGGCAAAAAACAGAAGGGTAAATATAGTTATAGTTTCAAAAGAAAAGGAGAGTAGCAAAAAATGAGCGAGAAAAATGTAGAGACAAAAGGTGGAAATTTTAAAAAGATAATAATAATAGTTTTTATATTAGTTGCCGTTGGAGCAGGATCTTTTGGCGGATATATGCTTTTTATAAAAAATAATAAACCAAATAATACCAATCAAATGCCTGTAAATAATACTAATGTTATAAACTCACAACAAACTACTAATGGAATGTATCCTCAACAGGTTGTAGTTTCATCTAAAACTTATTCTTTAGATGAATTTTTAGTTAATTTAGCGGACGAAGATGGAAAAAGATTTGTAAAAGCAAAGATTTATATAGGATATGAAGAAAAAAAATTAACTAAAGAATTAGAAGAAAAGAAACCTATATTAAGAGATGCGGTTATAGGTGTTTTAAGATCTAAAAAAGCTGCTGATATAAATCCTAAAAATATTGATAAAATAAAATTAGAAATTATAAATAAGATTGCTCCTATGCTTGAAAAAGGAAGAATTAACAGTATCTATTTTGATGATTTAATAGTACAATAGAAAATGTAAAGATAATAGAATTTTAAAGGCTTTTGGGAAAGTTAATTTAAGTGTTGAAGGGACATAATTATGGATATGGAATTTATTGTGATGATTTTTAAAGCTATTTTTGCCTTAGCTCTAGTGTTGTTACTTTTGTATTTATCACTAAAACTTGGAGGAGAGAAACTTCAAAAATTTCAAAATGGAAAATATATAAAAGTTTTAGAAAGAGTTCCGCTATCTAAGGAAAATTTTATATGTGTGATTAAAATAGGTGAAAAAGCATATATTATGACTTCAACTCCTCATAGTATAGAAAAAATAACAGAATTATCTAAAGAAGAAACAGAAAAAATAGAAGATTTGAAAATCCAATCTATGCCACAATATAATGGACTAAAGAAATTTTTAGAAAATAGAGAACTAAATAAAATTTATGATAAACTTAAGTTAAATAAGCTAAAAAAGGAAGATAAATATGAAAAGAAGAAATAATAAAATAATGCTTATGGTTTTAATAGCTTTAGGTATAGTGTTTTTTTATTCTATGAAAGCTTATGCAGCTCCACAAAATACCATGCCTATACCTAAAATAAATATTTCTGTAGATAATGCTAATAATCCAAAAGAGTATGTAGATAATATAAAATTGTTAATAATTTTAACTGTATTAACATTATTGCCATCTTTCATAGTAATGATGACAAGTTTTGTAAGAACAATTGTGGTGTTTGGATTTTTAAGAAATGCTATGGGAACCCAACAATCTCCACCTAATCAAGTAATGATTGGTCTTGCACTTTTTTTAACTTTATTTATAATGAAACCTGTATATACAGAAATAAACACTAAAGCTATACAACCTTATATGAAAAATAAAATTACTCAAGAGCAGGCAGTAGAAATAGGGGCCAAGCCTCTTAGAGAATTTATGCTAAAACAAACAAGACAAAAGGATTTAAAATTATTTGTGGATTTGGCAAAGCCAAATTTTAAGGTAACTAAAGATAATGCGCCTTTAGATATAGTAGTACCTGCATTTATAATAAGTGAACTTAAGACAGCTTTTCAAATAGGATTTTTATTATTTATTCCATTTTTAATTATAGATTTAGTAGTAGCTAGTGTGCTTATGTCTATGGGTATGTTTATGTTACCACCGGTTATGATATCCCTACCTTTTAAACTTTTGTTGTTTGTAATGGTAGATGGATGGTATCTCCTTGTAAAATCTTTAGTGATGAGTTTTGGTTAGGGGTGACTTAAATGAGCGAAAATATGGTTATGGGTATTATAAAAGATGCTATTCAAACAGGTCTTTTAATATCTGCACCAATTTTAATAATATCTATACTTGTAGGTCTTATAATAAGTATATTTCAAGCTACAACGCAGATTCAAGAACAAACCTTAACTTTTGTTCCCAAGCTTATAGCTGTAGCTTTAGTAGGTCTTTTAACTGGTAGCTGGATGTTACATCAATTATTAGCCTTTACAGAAAGAATTTTTGCAATGATAACTCAAATTATAAAATAAAAAAGTAGAAAATACGCTAGGAGAGGATTTCTTTGATAAGTGCAGCCTATGCTACAGCCATAGTTTTAGTTTCTTTTAGGCTTTTTATTTTTTTTAGTATGGTACCTATATTTTTCCCAAAAGGAACACCTGTTATAGGTAAGGTATCATTAGCTTTAATTATAGCTTATATGCTAGTTGGGTCTATAGATATTAGTACTGTAAACACTATAAATAATTCTAGTTTATTGATATTTAATATTATTAATGAAATTTTAGCAGGAGCTATTTTAGGATATATAACTAATTCTGCTTTTGTTTGTGCTAGATATGCTGGTAATATGATGGATCTTCAAGTTGGATTTGCTATGATGACTATATTTGATCCTAGCACTAATAGTAATGTAACTTTTTTAGAGAGAATATTATACTGGTTTAGTACAATTGTATTTTTTTTAATAGATGGTCATCATATGCTCATAAGAGCTTTAGTAGAAAGTTTTAATGTTATAAAATTAGGAGCCTTTTTTTTAAATCAAGATGGTATAAAGCATGTTATAAATGTTTTTATACAATATGTTTACATAAGCATAAAAATAGCAGTACCCATTGTATTTATTATACTTATAACGGATCTTACTTTAGGCTTAGTAGCTAGAACAGTACCTCAATTAAATATAATGATTTTAGGACTTCCTATCAAAATATTAGTTGGGCTTACTGCTTTTGTATTTGCATTGCCTCTATTTTTAAAAGTTTTAAATTCTGCTTTTAATATATTACCGGATGCTATAAAAGGTTTCTATAAAACAATACCTGTCTTAATTATTTTTGCATCGGAAGAGAAAACAGAGGAAGCGACTCCACGTAAAAAAATGGATGCAAGAAAAAAAGGTCAAGTAGCTAAAAGTAAAGAGTTAGCTCTTGCATTTACTTTATTAGCTTGTACTTTAGTGTTAATAGCATTAGGAGAATATGGGGCTAATGAACTTAAAGAAACTATGACAGGATTTTTAAATAATTATCTTAATATGGATTTAAATTATAATAATTTAAATTCTTTGGCTATATTAACAATTTTGCGCCTAGGCAAAATTATTTTACCTGTGGCTTTGCCAATTATGTGTTTTGGTATAGCTGCTAATTATCTACAAACAGGATTTTTATTTACAAAAGAACCTTTAAAACCAGACTTTAAAAAATTAAATCCTATAAATGGTTTTAAAAGAATGTTTTCATTAAGAACTGTAATGGAGCTTTTAAAAGATTTAACTATAATAACTGTTGTAGGTGTTGTAGGTTATAAATTTTTAAAGGATAATTATTTAAAAATATTAAATTTAGGAATCTTAAAACCTTGGGATATGATAACAGGACTTTTGTCTCTTTCTATATCTATATTTTTTAGGATAACTTTAATTATGCTTTTTGTAGCTGTGGCAGATTATATATATCAAAAATATCAATATAACAAGGATTTAAAAATGACAAAGCAAGAGGTTAAAGAAGAATATAAGCAAGATGAAGGTGATCCTCAGATAAAATCAAAAATAAAACAAAAGCAAAGAGAAATGGCTATGCAAAGAATGATGCAGGAAGTACCTAAGGCTACAGTAGTAGTTACAAACCCTACTCATATAGCTGTAGCATTAAGATATGAAAAAGGAGATAATGCACCTAGAGTTGTAGCTAAGGGAGCAGATTATGTTGCCATAAGAATAAAAGATATAGCTAAAAATAATGAAGTTCCTGTAATAGAAAATAAACCTTTAGCAAGATTAATGTATGATAAAATAGAAATTGATTCAGAGATACCCCAGGATATGTATGAAGCAGTAGCAGAAATATTAGCTATAGTCTATTCCTTAAAAAAGAAAAAATAAACTAGGTATATAAAATGAGGTGATTTAGTGGAAGGTACTAATAAAAGATTTAACATAAAAAATAATATAGATGTTATTGCAGCTTTTGGAGTTGTAGGGATTGTATTAATGATAATAATACCTCTTCCTTCTGCACTTTTAGATATACTCTTAGCTCTTAATATAACTATTTCTGTAGTTATAATTTTAATTACCATGTTTACTACAGAAGTTCTTCAGTTTTCATCTTTTCCAACTCTGTTATTGATAACTACTCTTTTTAGATTAGGATTAAATATTTCTTCTACAAGACTTATATTAAGAGATGCTTATGCAGGAAAGATAATAGAGACATTTGGAAGTCTTGTTACAGGTGGAAATTATGTTATAGGTATAATAATATTTCTTATTATAGTTATAATACAATTTGTAGTTATAACTAATGGTGCGTCAAGAGTATCAGAAGTTTCTGCTAGATTTACTTTAGATGCTATGCCGGGAAAACAAATGAGTATAGATGCGGATTTAAATGCAGGACTCATAGATGAACAAGCAGCAAAACAAAAGAGGCAAAATCTTCAAAGGGAAGCAGATTTTTATGGATCTATGGATGGTGCTTCTAAATTTGTAAAAGGAGATGCAGTAGCAGGACTTATAATAACATTTATAAACATAATTGCAGGTATAATAATAGGAGTTGTTATGTTGAAAATGGATATATCCACAGCAGCTCAAACTTACATAAGACTTACTATAGGAGATGGACTTGTAGGACAAATACCAGCTTTATTAATATCTACAGCTTCTGGTATATTGGTTACTAGATCTGGAAGTGATGAGAACTTAGGAACAGTTTTAAGTAAGCAATTAACAGGATTTCCAAAGGTTTTAGCTATAGCATCTGTAGTACTTTTATTTTTAGCTATGATTCCAGGACTTCCTCATTTAGCTTTTTTAATATTAGCAATAGCTAATGCTATAGCTGCTTATCTTTTATTTAAGGAAGAAAAAGAACAAGTTATTATGCAAGAAGAAGCTCAGCAAATGGAAATTACAGAAATAGAAAGTAAAGAACCAGAAAATGTTATGAATTTAATATCTGTAGAGCCTATGGAAGTAGAAATAGGATATGGGCTTATACCTTTAGCAGATGAATCTGCTGGAGGGGACCTTCTTCAGAGAATAACTTCTGTAAGAAGACAATGTGCCATTGAAATGGGAGTGGTAGTACAACCTATAAGAATAAGAGATAATTTGCAGCTTAGGACTAATGAATATATAATAAAAATTAGAGGTACAACAATAACAAAAGGAGAACTTATGCCTAATATGCTTCTTTGTATGGATCCTACAGGAGAAGTAGAAATACCAGGAATAAAAGGTATAGAGCCAGCCTTTGGACTTCCAGCTGTATGGATTAATAAAGACCAAAGAGAAGAGGCAGAACTTAAAGGATTAACAGTGGTAGATCCTACTACAGTTATGGTTACTCATTTAACTGAAATAATAAAGAATCATTCATACGAACTTTTAGGAAGACAGGAAGTAAAATTAATAATAGATTCTATGAAAGACAAATACAGTGCGGTTATAGAGGAGCTTATACCAGATCTTATGACTGTAGGAGAAATTCAAAAGGTTCTTCAAAATTTATTAAAAGAAAGAGTATCAATAAAGGATATGGTTACTATATTAGAATCTTTGGCTGATAATTCTAGAAATACTAAAGATATAGAAGTTTTGACAGAATATGTAAGGTTATCTTTGGCTAGAAGTATATGCAATCCTTTGATAGATGAAAATAGTTCATTAGGGGTAATCACTTTAGATCCAAAGATTGAGCAAATTATAAATAACAATATACAAAAATCTATGCAAGGTTCTTTTCCAGCTTTAGATCCAGATACTACTAGTAGTATATTAAATGGATTAAAACAAAAATTAGATGAAGTATATTTTTATAACAATCAAGCAGTGGTTTTAGTATCACCAAATATAAGACCAGCTTTTAGAAGGCTTATAGAGATGGTATTTCCAGCAGTGAATGTACTTTCTTTAAATGAAGTACCTAATGATGTGGAAATAAGAACCGAAGGAGTTGTTACACTACAATGAAAATAAAGAAATATGTAGTTAATGATATGAATGAGGCTATGACTAGGATTCGTTATGAACTTGGAGCAGATGCTATAATAATAAGTCAAAGGAGAGTAAGAAAAAGAGGCTTTTTAGGCCTCTTTTCTAAAAAATCCTTAGAAGTTACTGCAGCTATCGATAATTATTCAAAAGAAAAAAAACATAATTGTAATTCTGAATATAAATTTAATAATGAAGATAATATAGAAATTATAAAAAAAAATGATAGAGAAAAGAAATAACAATGTTAAATTTGATACTGATAGATATAAAGAAACTTTGGTACCTAAAAATGATAAATTTCAAAATAAATCTCCAAAAGGGAATGAGAATGAAGAAACTAACGCTTTAATGGAGGAAATTAGAAATTTAAAAAATGCAGTTGAAAATATTGGCAAAAATCAAAAGCTTAATGAGGAAGAAAATTCATCCTTAATGAAGTTTTTTAAAGATATGGATTTAGAAAAAGAACTTATTGAAAATATATTAAAAAAAATAGGCAATTTAGAGGATAATAAAGATGAAAGAGAGAAAATAAAAATAGTAATAAAAGATAGTATAAACATTAAATTAAATTCTATAGGAAAAATTACTGTTTTAGTAGGTCCTACAGGTGTAGGTAAAACTACAACTATTGCAAAGCTTGCTGGTAAGCTTGCTTTAATAGATAAAAAAAAGGTTGGTCTTATAACTATAGATACATATAGAATAGGTGCAGTAGAACAATTAAAAACTTATGCAGATATTATGAATATTCCATTTAAAGTAGTATTTTCTATAAAAGATATGGAAAAGGCTATTGCAGATTTAGAGTATTGTGATGTTATATTAGTAGATACTACGGGTAGAAGTAGTAAGAATATGATGCAAATATCAGAGTTGAGGGCTTTTATAGAAAAGATAGAAGAAAAATCTGTTCACTTAGTAATAAGTGCATCTACAAAGAATAAAGACATAGAAACTATAATTAAAGGATATAATGTTTTAGAATATGAAAATATAATAATAACCAAGTTAGATGAAACTAGTACTTATGGTTCAATTTTAACTATATTAGATAAAGCCAAAAAACCTATAAGTTTTATAACTACAGGTCAAGATGTACCAGATGATATAAAGGAAGCAAATAAAGAAGAAATAGCAAAGATTATATTAGGAGAGAATCAGCTATGTTAGACCAGGCAGAAAAACTTAGGCAATTAGTAAATAATAAGGGCAAAAGTGTAACTCATCCTAAAATAATTACAGTAACATCTGGTAAGGGAGGAGTTGGAAAAAGTAATTTTGTAGTTAATTTAGCTATAACTCTTCAAAAGATGGGAAAAAAAGTGTTAATATTGGATGCAGATATAGGAATGGGAAATGATGATGTATTAATGGGGGTTATGCCAAAGTATAGTATATATGATATTATATTTCATAATAAAACTATAGAACAGGTTATAATAAAGGGCCCTTTTGGGGTTAAATTACTCCCTGCTGGTACTGCTATAACAAACTTAGAAGGTATAACTGAAGAACAAATAGAAAGATTTATTAAAAATCTTTCTACTTTAGAAGAATTAGATTATATAATAATGGATACAGGTGCTGGAGTAAATAGAAGTGTATTGGGGTTTATTTCTTGTTCAGAAGAACTTATAATTTTAACTACACCAGAACCTACAGCTATAACAGATGCTTATAGCTTATTAAAGGCTGTATCACATTTTAATATAAAACAAAATGCAAAGCTCGTTATAAATAAGACTATAGATAATCAGGATGGGAAAATTACATATAATAAATTTAAAAATGCGGTAGATAAATTTTTACATATAGATTTAGAATACTTAGGGTGTATTCAAGAAGATAGAAAGGCAATACAAGCAGTTAGAAGACAAATACCTTTTGTAATAGTCTATCCAAATTGTAATGCATCCAAAGATATAGTAAGTATTGCTAAAAATATATTAGGTAATAGTAAAATTTATAATGATAATATAAGTGTAGAAAGATTTTTTAAAAAATTATTCAGTATATTTTCTTAGGGGGATGTGTATTCTTGAATAATAAAGATGAGTTTAAGATTAATAATAAGGTAGAAATAGAGTGGGAAGATGGCTATTATAAAAGTGTTATACAAGATATAAATGAAGATACTATTTATATAAGTATACCTGTTAATGGAAGCAAGTATTTGCCATTAAATTATAATGATAAAATAACTGTTTTTTATTTTAATGGTCAAAAAATATTTAAATTTAAAACTATTGTAACAGGAAGAAAAATAGATAAAATATTGCTCATAGCTTTAAAAAAACCACAGAAAATGAATAGAATACAAAGAAGAAATTTTGTAAGAATAAGTTTGATTTTAAAAACCTATGCTGCACTAATAGATAATAAAAGAAATTTAAAGGAAATTTGTTGTAGTAATAGATGCAATACCGAATTTGATTTTTTTGAAGCTGATATTATAGATATAAGCGGTGGGGGATTAAAACTTTCTACTAAAAAAGAAATAGAGTTTGAAGAAGAGATTATAGTAAATATTCCTTTTGATGATGAAAATATAGCTGTAAAAGGTAAAATAATTAGAAGACAAAAAGAAAAAGAAAAGTATACTTATGGAGTGAAATTTTTAGACATAGATATGTTAACTAGAGAAAAAATAATAAAATTTATTTTTTCCAAAATGAGAAAACAGGCGCATAGGTTATAGAGGAGGATAGGTCATGGCGGTAGCTGATAATAATTTATATGTTAAAGAAGAAATAGTAAAAAAATACATTCCTTTGGTTAAATATATAGCCTCTAGGGTTATAATTGGTAAAACTAAATATATAGAATATGAAGACTTAGTTAGCTATGGTATGATCGGGCTGATGGATGCTTTAAACAAATTTGATGAATCAAAAGGGATGAAATTTTCTACTTATGCATCCATAAGAATAAAAGGTTCTATGATAGATGAATTGAGGAGAAACAGCCCCATATCCAAAGGGGCTATGGATAAATTAAACAAATATAATGAAGCAGTAGAAAAACTTCAAAAAAAATTAAACAAAGAGCCAAATTTGATACAAATAGCAGATGAATTAAATATCTCTTTAAAAGAGGTAAGTGAAATTGAAAATTATATAAATTATATATCAGTAATTTCTTTAGAAGATTTGATATTTTCATCGGAGGATGAGGTACCGCTTATTGGGACAATAAAGGATGATAAAAGTCCAAGTCCTGAAAAATATGTGGAAGAAGAGGAACAATTAGATTACTTAGCTAAAGCTATAGAACTTTTAAATGAAAAAGATAGATTAGTAATAACGTTGTATTACTATGAAGAGTTAACTTTAAAAGAAATAGGGAAAATATTAAATGTATCTGAATCAAGAGTATGTCAACTTCATAGTAGAGCTATAGTTCATTTAAAAAAAGCCATGGCTAAATTAAAATATAATTAATAGGGAGAACAAAAAATGGTAGCTTTTTTATTAATTACCATAGGGTTAATACTTATACTTATAAATTTTAAAGCTATAAAAAAAGAAAAAGGATCTTTTAATGAAGTCCTTGAAGATAGTATAGAAAATATAGATGAATATAAAGAAGAGATAGGATTAATAAGAAAAGAGTTTGCAGAAACTTTAATAGATATTCAAAAAGAAATAGAATATTTAAAAAAAGAACTAAATGTTTTAAAGTATACATACGAAAATAATATAGGAAAGAGAGATTCGCATAAAGAGAATCTTAATGAAAATTATCCTAAAAAAAGTGATGATAATTTATTAAAAGCTAATTATATACATAATGGGGATAATAATATTTCCCAAGGAATAAATGAAAAAGTAATAAGCAAAAATAATAAAAATAACTTAGAAAAGAAATCTAAATCAATAAAAGATAATTTAAAGAACAAAAATATTAAAAATTTAAACTATGAAAATAGTTTAGAGGATGATAATAGTGTAAAAGTCAATAAAGTAAATAAACTCCTTAAAGAAGGACGAACTGTAGAGGAAATATGCGAAATACTTAACATTGGTAAGGGGGAAGTAATATTAATAAAAGAATTATATTTAAAATAAAAGAAGTTATTAATTTTCTTTCCGATAGAAAAATTTTAATAGGTATAGGGATTGGTATAATTATTGGTACAACTGTTATGATTGGAGTTAAGGTAAACTATAATTTAAGTAAAAGTCAAATAGAAAGCAAAGCTAGAGATTTGGGTATGGAATATCTTCAAGAAATGAAAGTCATAGATAAAACAAAAAAATAAATTATTTTTATATATTTAAATTATAAATTTATAAGTAAATGAGGTAGGATAATATGATAAGAAGTTTATATACGGCAGTTTCTGGTATGATATCTTTAGAAGCAAAACAAGATACTATAAGTTCTAATTTATCTAATGCTTCTACAGTAGGTTACAAATCAACTGATTTAGCTTTTAAAAAGTTTGAAGATGTTTTAATAGAAAATTATGATAAGAAATTAGGAAATAGGAATATAAAAAATGTTATTGGTGGATTAAGTATGGGAAATAAAATAGATGAAGTAAATACCTTATTTACTCAGGGTATTATTCAAGATACAGGAAAGCCTACAGACTTTGCAATAGAAGGAAGGGGATTTTTTACTATAGCAAATAACGGAAGGAATTATTATACAAGAGATGGACATTTCCATGTAGACACTAGAGGATATTTAGTAAATGATTCTGGATATAATGTAATGGGGATAAATAGAAATACAGGAGCAATAGAACCTATATTTGTAGGAAATAGAACAATAGGTACAGACGCCAATGGAAACATAAGTTTAGATGGAGTGCCATCATATAGTTTTCAAGTGTCAGATTTTAATGATTATAATTCCTTAAGAAAAATAGGGGATAATTTATTTGAGGGAAACAATTCTCGTAACATAAATGGTGTAGTGAGACAAAATTCTTTGGAAAAATCTAATGTAAATGTAACTAATGAAATGGTAAATATGTTAACAACAATGAGAAGTTTCGAAACAAATCAAAAAATAGTACAATCTATAGATGAAACTTTAGGAAAGACAGTTAATGAAGTTGGAGCAGCAAGATAAAACAAGTTAGCATACTAATATTTAAAGTATAAAGGGTGATGATTTTGTTAAGAGCTTTATGGAACAGCAAATCCGGATTAATAGCACAACAAGATAAATTAGATTCTATATCTAATAATTTGGCTAATGTGAATACGGTAGGATATAAAAGAGAAGATGTATCCTTTCAGGAATTAATTCAAGAAACTTTAAAAAGAAAAGGATACCCAACTTCGGATAGACCAGAAATTCAAACAGGAACAGGTGTTAAGGCTACTAACTGGATAAGAGACATTTATCAGCAAGGAAGTTTTTTAACTACTGGAAATAAAACAGATTTAGCTATAGATGGAAAAGGCTTTTTCAGAGTAATTATGGCAGATGGTAGTTATGCTTATGAAAGAGCAGGGAATTTTATAATAGACAGAAATGGAATGTTAGTAGATGAGAATGGTAATAGATTAGAAATACAGATGCAACAACCAGCAGGAATGCAAATTTTAAATAGAATAGGTGGATTTGATGCTAATAATATAAATATAGCAGAAGATGGATCTATTTCTGTAAGAGATACAGATGGATTAAATAAGGTAGTAGGGAAAATTAATATATATAATGCAGTAGGTGCAGATGCCTTTCTATCCATAGGAAGAAATTTATATGTTCCTAGAGATGGTGTTAATGTTTTTGTTAATAATGACGTAAGCATACATCAAGGATTTTTGGAAAATTCTAATGTAGATGTAGCTAGAGAAATGACAGAAATGATAATGACCCAAAGAGCTTTTGAATTAAGTTCAAGGGGCATTAAGACCGCAGATGAAATGTGGGGAATAATAAATAATATGAGAAAATAATTAGGACTTAATTTACTAAAAATAAAAAGCTATGAAATGTAAAGGTAATTCTTTTATTTCGTGGCTTTTTTATTTTATCATAAATTATATATTAAAAGAGGAATTCTTTTATATTATAGGGTTAAAAATTAGGATTAAAAATTTTTTCTGTAAACAAATAAAAAATTAATCATATAATGTGTTGTAAGGAATTATATTTAAAGTATAAGGTTAATAATAATTTATAGGGGGATTTATAATGAATAGTAATATATATGACAGAAGAAAACACTCATATAAGAATAGACCCTATTATTGTCCTATAAACAGCATGTGGATTTATCCATATATGTATATGAATCCATATACAGGTGGTTATATGATTAATCCGTATATGAACCCATATATGAGTCCATGCATGCCTCCTTATCATGGTAATATGTGTTCTTGTAATGATAGGGGTCAATGTGAAGCTACTAGAGCTTATAATAAAAATACTTATAATTTTACTAAAGAAGATGTGTATAGAAATGAATACGAAGAAGATAATAAAAAATATTATGAAGAAGATTCTGTAGATGATATATTAACATTTAACGAAAACGAAAAAAATAAAGATGAACATAAAGAAGAAAGATTGGAAAAAGTGGAAGAGGATATTTTTGATCAAAATTTACACTCTAAATTTACGGAAAAACAGGGTATGCAATTAAAAGACGAAATAGATAAATCAAAAGAAAAAGAATTGTATAGGGCAGTAAAAATAAATATGAGAAAAGTACCTTTAAAAGAAATAACAGACTAAAACAATGTTAAATGAACAAATAAAAAATTAATAATGATGGATAACCAATTATTAAATATCAATGGAAAAATAACAATTATCAATAATAAAACTTAAATAAGCACTGAACAATTGTAATTTGTTCAGTGCTTTTAACTAATTGTCAATTTATTATTGATTAATGATTATTGTTAATTGATCATTGAAATTACTTGTTTTTTATTGCATTAGTGATTGGTGGTATTACTTGTTTCTTTCTTGATAATACTCCTTCAGCATATAAAGAATTATCTTTATCTAAGGATTTTCCAAAAGCTGATGCTATAATTTCTTTTTTATTTCCTACAATATATATGTAAGAACCTTCTTTTAATAGATCAGTTAATACTAAAACTAAGCCTTCATATCCTTCATTTTCTGCTTTCTTTTCCATTAGAGCTAACATTTCTTCTTTTAATGGTTCAAAGCTTGAAGGATCCATAGTGGATACTTGAGATACACCTATTTTTCCGCCACCTATAGTAAAGTTTTTAAAGTCTTCATGGAATAGCCCTTCTGCAGTTTTACCTTTTAAAGATGTACCAGCTTTAAACATATCTATAGAGTAACTTTCAGGATCTATTTCTGCTATTTTAGCTAATTTAGCTAAAGTTATTTTATCTAATTCTGTTGAAGTTGGTGATTTAAATAATAGTGTGTCAGATATAATTGCAGAGGCTAATACACCAGCTATTTCTTTTGATGGTGTAATATTATTTTCATAAAACATATTTGCAATTATAGTAGAAGTACTTCCAACAGGTTGATTTCTAAAGAATATAGGAGATGCAGTATTAACACCACCAATTCTATGATGATCTATTATTTCTATTATTTCTGCTTCTTCTAATCCTGGTACAGATTGACCAATTTCATTATGATCTACTAATATAACCTTTTTCTTTTTAGGTGATATTAAATGATATCTTGAGATAGTTCCAACTATTTTGTTGTTGTCATCTACTACAGGATAACTTCTAAATCTTGTTTTTAACATAACTTCTTTAACATCTTCTATAAAATCAGAAAGTTTAAAACTTATTATATCAGAAGAAGTCATGATATAGCTAACAGGTATGCTTTGAGTTATAAGTACTGAAGTTGTAAATGTATCTTCTTTTGCTACTATTATAGAGCATCCTAAGCTTTTTGCTTTAGATAATATTTTATCAGATACCTCAAAGCCTCCTGTAATTACTAGTAAATGAGCTTTGCAATTTAAAGCAGTTTCTTGAGCATCTTCTCTATTTCCAACAATAACGATATCTCCTTCATTTACATATTTTTTTATATCGTTACTTTCCATGCAAGCTACTACTAAATTACCTTTGAATTTTTGACCTTCTTCTTTTTTATAAACAACTTTTGCATTTAATGTATCTATAATATCTTCTATATTTGCATTACTTTTAGCTAATATGTCTTTTTGCCATACTCCCATATAAGTAGAGCTTATGTTAGCTAGTGCAGCTAAACCGATTAATTTTCCATTTTCATCTTGTACAGGTAAAGTTTTAACATTATTTTCTTCCATTATAGTCCAAGCTTTTTTTAAAGATAAATCTTTAGATATAGGAGTAACTTTATCTATGTCTAAATCAGAAACTTGAGTTTTTACTGTATCTATAAGAGTTGGAGCTTTAACGTTAAAATAATCTAAAACAAATTTTGTTTCATTGTTTAATTCTCCAAGTCTTCCGGATACTACGTTTTTATAACCTAATTGTTTTTTTAAATCTGCGTAAGCTAAAGAGGCGCAGATAGAGTCAGAATCAGGATTTCTATGTCCTGTTATATAAATAAGGTCTTTCATTTAAATTTCCTCCTAATGATATTTTATAATAAATTTAAGTATTAACTATTTTATCATAAAAATGAATATTAAGTTCATTTTTCTAAATTTTATTAATATTTTAAAATATTAATTTTTCTCATAGCTTTAGATTAAACGTCATATATTATTATATAAAAATATACAGTTAAACTTCAATATATAAAGGTTAATAATTGTTAATTATATATAATCTATAATGTTTATGTCATATACTGTTTTATAATTTTTCATAAGATTAATATATTTAATTTAAAAATATTCATAAAGTAGAGCAATATTAATTATACATAATATAAGAAAACAGGTTAAGGGGGAATTAAAGTAATGAATGAGTCTAAAATAGATTTATATAGTGGACTTACCACTAGAGAAGCACAAAGGCGTATTAAAAAATATGGACCTAATGTTTTAAAAAAGAAGAAAAAAATATCTCCTTTTAAAATATTTTTAGAACAGTTTAATGATTTTATTATATGGGTTTTAATAGTTGCTACTATAATATCAGGATTTATGGGAGAAAAAGCAGATGCTATAACTATACTTATAATAGTTATAATGAATGCTATATTAGGATTTGTACAAGAATTTAAGACAGAAAAATCCTTAGAAGCATTAAATGAATTATCTTCTCCTACAGCTAAGGTTATAAGAGATTTTAATGTAAAAGTTATAAATGCAGAGGAACTTGTTATAGGTGATTTAGTTATTTTGGAAAGTGGGGATAGAATTCCAGCGGATTGTATATTAGTAGAAGATAGCAATTTTATGGTAGATGAATCTCTTTTAACTGGTGAATCTGTGGGTGTAGAGAAAAACAGTAATTGTAAAAATAATAATATTTATATGGGGACTGTTGTTTTAAAAGGAAGAGCTAAAGCAAAGGTTGTAGAAACAGGTATGGCTACAGAAATGGGAAAGATAGCTGAAATGTTAGATGATATAGAGATAGAGAAGTCACCATTAAAAGAAAAATTATCATATTTGGGAAAAGTTTTAGTAGTTTTATGTATTATAATATGTGTTATTGTAACTTTAACAGGTATATGGAGAGGACAAGATAAATATGAGATGTTTCTTTTAGGAGTGAGCTTAGCAGTAGCTGCTATTCCAGAAGGTCTTCCTGCTATAGTAACAGTAGCCTTAGCTTTAGGTGTATCTAGAATGCTTAAAAGAAATGCTTTGGTTAGAAAGTTACCTGCTGTAGAAACCTTAGGTTGTACATCTATTATATGTTCAGATAAGACGGGCACTTTAACAGAAAATAATATGACTGTAAAGAAAATTTATTGTGATAATAAAATTTATGATTTAGATAATAAAAGTGTTCCTAAAAATTTAATATTAAAGAAAATTTTTACTTATTGTAATGATTTTAATTTAGATATGAAACAAAAAGATATGAACAAAAGTGTGTTAGGAGACCCTACAGAAACGGCTCTTATTAAGGCATTTTTTAGAGGTAAAAATGAAATAAAAAGTTTTATAGAAAAAGGTAAAAGAGTCTATGATAATCCATTTGACTCTGATAGAAAAATGATGTCTGTTATAGTAAGAGATGGTAGTGGTGAAACCTGTTATGTAAAAGGGGCACCTGAAAGGGTTATAAAAAAATGTAAATATATTTTAATTAATGGAGAAATAGAAGATTTAACAGATAAACATAGATATGCTGTAGAAAAAGCTATAGAAAAGATGTCTTACGAGGCATTACGTTGTATAGCAGGGGCTTATAAAAGAGAAGGGCTTACAAGAAGTACATCTTTGGAAAATGATTTAATATTTGTAGGAGTGGCAGGTATAATAGACCCGCCAAGAAAGGAAGTTAAAGATGCAGTATTAAAATGTAAAATGGCAGGAATAAAACCTATAATGATAACTGGTGACCATAGAAATACTGCTTATGCAATAGGAAAAGAATTGGATATTTGTAAAAGTGAAAAAGAGGTTTTAGAAGGAGAAGAAATAGATAAATTAAATGATAAAGAATTAAATAAAAAGTTAGATACTATTACGGTATTTGCAAGAGTTAGTCCTAATCATAAATTGAGAATAGTAAAAGGATTTAAAAACAAAAATAAAATTGTAGCTATGACAGGAGATGGAGTAAATGATGCTCCAGCAGTTAAAGAAGCTGATATAGGTATATCCATGGGTATAACAGGTACTGACGTAACAAAAGAGGCATCTTCTATGATCTTATTAGATGATAATTTTGCAACTATAGTAGCTTCAGTAGAAGAAGGAAGAGTTATATATGATAATATAAGAAAGTTTATAAGATATTTGCTTTCTTGTAATTTAGGAGAAGTTCTAACTATGTTTATAGCGTCACTTTTATATTTACCAACACCACTTCTTCCAATACAAATATTATTTGTAAATTTAGCTACAGATGGGCTTCCAGCTATAGCTTTAGGGGTAGATCCGGCCGATACAGATATAATGAGTGAAAAACCTAGACCTAAAAAGGAAGGAATATTTGCAAGGGGATTAAAAGAAAAAATAATTATAAGAGGTTCTTTAATTGGTATTTGTACTGTACTTTCTTTTATGGCAGGTTCTTATTATGGATTTACTTTAGAGACTTGTAGAACTTTAGCTTTAAGTACACTTATAATGTCTCAACTTATACATGTTTTTGAATGTAGATCTGAAAGACATTCTATATTTGAGATTAAATATTTTAGTAATATATATTTAGTAGGGGCAGTAGCAATATCCGTAGCTATGCTTATAAGTATTTTATATATACCTTTTATGCAAAATATATTCCATACAGTAGCTCTTAATTTAGGTCAATGGCTTATAGTAATTTTTTTCTCTGGAACCATTGCATTTATAAATAGTCTTTATTTATATTTTAAAAAATAGTTATAAAAGATATGTGTATCAATGATTTTGGAGGTACTATGAAAAAAATTATTAAATCCCTTACAGTTATATGTTTGGTAGGGATTTTAAGCTTTATCATAACTAAGCATTATTATCAAAATAATGACAACATTAAACTATATAATGATAAAATTAAATGTAATTTGAAATACAAAGGGTTAAAAGGAGCTAGAGATTTTGCTTTAGATGAGGAAGGTAATTATTATATAGCCTTTAAAAATAAAATACAATTTATAGATGTAAATGGTAAAAGTTATGACATATTAAACAAGGAAAAGTTAAACATAAATAGTTTAGCATATAGAGATAAATATTTGTATTTTACTTCCAACAATGAACTTTATTTATATGATATAGAGAAAGGAACTGAAAAAATTTTAATAAATAATTTGCCTAATATAGGAGATTATAATAAAAGTCTTATTGCAATAAAAGATAATTATTTATATTTAACTATCGGAGCTGCTACTAATTCTGCAGTGGTAGGTAAAGATAATAAATGGATTAGTAGTTCTCCTTTTTTTTCAGATTTATCTCCTTATTCACTTACATTAAACGGAAGAAACTTTGGAGATAAGGGTACAGGTGCATTTAGTGCTTATGGAACTAAGGCAGTAAGAGGGCAAAGAGTACCAAAACATTTTCCGGGTAATTCTAGTATTATAATATATAATTTAAAAAATGGATATATGGAAACATATGCTTGGGGAATAAGAAATTTTAAAGGTATAGATTTTAATAGTAAGGGAAAAATTTTAGTTTCTATAGGAGGAATGGAATTTAGAGGAGATAGGCCAGTAAAGGGAGATAGAGATTATATATATGAAATAAATAAAGGTGTTTGGTATGGATGGCCTGATTATTCCGGAGGAGATCCTATAAATTCCCCTAGGTTTAAAGGAAAAAATAACAAGCCTATAGGTTTTGTTTTAGATAACCATCCTTCAAGAAATCCACCAGCGCCATTGTATCAGCATAAAACATTAAATTCTTTAGAAACTATTGCAGTAGATTATAATGGAAATATATTTTCTAAGGATTCTATAATATTTTATGAAAAGAATGAAAAAACCTTATATTCTTTAGATAATTTAGGTATAATAAAAAAAGAGGTAGCTTTTGAAAAAGCTAATATAGAAAGTATGAAAGTTTTTAATAAAAATTTAATTATATTAGATAATAATAAAGGATATTTATATATTATAAATAAAGGAAATTAAATTAAAAGAAAGAAGGTTCCTAATGATAAAACAATTTGAAAAAACTTATGGAAGTGCTTTAAGAAGTGTGTTTTTTGCTGTAAATCCTTTAAAAAAGAAAATGCTTAAGACTAATTGCACTGTGCATAAATATATAAATATTAAAGCTGTAGATTTACTTAAAATAGAAGGATATGAAAAAGAACATGAGTTTTTTAAAAAATATATAAAGCAGATAAATAATGGTGTTTTTTGGGCAGATCAAGATTTTAAAAGTTCTAACCATTTTTATCATATAAGTAAAGGAAGAGGATTATATGGATTTTCTGATGCATTAACGGAATGTAAAAAATATTATAAAAATTCACAAGAGAATTTTAATAAAGGTAATATAGAAAAAAGTTTGTTTTATTTAGGTGCAGCTTGTCATTTGATACAGGATGCTACAGTACCACAACATGTAAATAATAAACTTCTAAAAAGTCATAGAAAATTTGAACTTTGGATAATAAGTAAACTTATGACAGATTATTCTTTTGATGCACAAGAAGGAATAATTAAATATGATGAAATACAAGATTTTATAGTAAATAATGCTATAATGGCTAATGATATTTATTTAAAGACTATAAATATAAAAAACAGGGAGAAAAGATATGCTAAGATAGCTACTACTATAATACATGAAGCCCAAAGAACTACGGCGGGATTTTTGTTATTCTTTTATGAAGAGATGAATGTAAAAAATAAGATTCTCCTTTAATGGGAGGATTTTTTTTTTTATTGTAGAATACTATACAATTAAGAATTATTAGTGAGTATATTCAATATATAAATAAAAATGTTTCATTTTATTATAGTTAAAAATAAAATGAATTACTTTTATTTTAAAATTAATAAATTGTAATCAAGAGGATATGTAAAGAAGGTGATTATTATAAAAGAAATTGTTATTAATATGGAAAATGAAATTTTTAGGGGTAACTTATTAGATGTAGGCACAGATAATTATGGCATAATATACAATATATATAAACAATACAATGAAGATTCAAATTTACAATATATAAATGGAGCAGAGGAAAAGGAAAACATAAAAGAAGGTTATTATGATAACTGTATTTTATTGTTTTCCTTTAGCAATATATTTTTCAAAAAAAATAGGATGAATCTTATAAGAGATATATATTTATATTTAAAGGAAGGAGGAAATGTATATATTTGGGATATTGATAAAAAGATAAAAGAAACCTTTAATGGCAAAATAAAAATTTTATTGCCAGGAGAAAAAATTAAAGAGATATCTATAAAGGATTTGAATATACTAAAAGATAGTTCTATGGATACAACTGTAAAATTATTGAGTCCTTATTTTGAAATACAAGATTTAAAATCTTCTGATGGAGTGTATTACATAAAAGGGACCAAAAAAATAAATAATACTAAAGACGATGAAAAAAGGAAGGAAGAAATTAATGAAAGTACTATTAGTAGCAATTAATTCTAAATATATACATAGCAATTTAGCTATTAGATATTTAAGAGCTAGCACAGAGGATTTAAATTATGAATGTGTATTGAAAGAATTTACTATAAACGATAGAAAAGAAAATATATTAGAAAAAATAATCATGGAAAAAGCTGATTTAGTGGCTTTTTCTTGTTATATATGGAATTTACAATATGTAGAAGAGTTAGCCAATTTAATTAAATTGGTAAGCCCTTCTACAGAGATAATTTTTGGAGGGCCAGAAGTATCCTATGATAGTGAAAGTTTCTTAAAAAGGGTTCCTGGAGAATATGTAATAGAAGGAGAAGGAGAAGAAACTTTTAGAGAACTTATTCAATGCAAAATAAAAAATAAAAACTTAGATAAAGTAAAAGGATTGTATATTAAAAATGCAGATAATATAGTATATACTGGAAAACGACCTAACATTTCTATGGATTCAATAGTATTTCCATATAAAAAAGATGAAGATTTAAAAAATAAAATAGTTTATTATGAAGCATCAAGAGGATGTCCATTTAATTGTAAGTATTGCTTATCTTCTACTTTGCATGGAGTAAGATTTCACGATATAGAAAGAGTAAAAAAAGAAATTAAATTTTTGGTAGATAAAAATGTTAAGCTTATTAAATTTGTTGATAGAACTTTTAATTGCAATCATAAGTTTGCTATGGAAATATGGGAGTATATTGCAAGTCTAGACACAGATGCTACATTTCATTTCGAAATATCAGCTGATTTACTTACAGAAGAAGAATTGGATATTTTAAAAAAAGCAGAAAATGGAAGAATTCAATTTGAAATTGGAGTTCAAACTACCAATAATGAAGTTTTAAAAAATATAAATAGATATGTAAATTTTCAAACTATTAAAGAAAAGGTAGAAGAACTTAAAAAATTAAAAAATATAAAACAACATTTAGACCTTATAGCAGGATTACCAGGAGAGGATTATAATTCTTTTAAGAAATCTTTTAATGATGTATATAGCATAGAGCCTGAAGAAATACAGTTAGGATTCTTAAAGCTTTTGAAGGGTTCTTCAATGAGGGAAGAGGCAGAAAAATGGGGAATGGTATATTCACCTTACCCTCCTTATGAAATATTAAGTACAAAAGATATAAGTTATGAGGAATTGCTTATATTAAAAAAGGTAGAAGAAGTAGTAGATAAATACTATAATTCAGGAAAATTTAATAATATATTAAAATATTTTTTGATGGAATTTGAAACACCTTTTGATTTTTATTATGAATTGGCTATGTTTTGTAGTAAAAAAGGATATTTCGATAGAAATATATCAGGTCCCCAATACTATAAGGTTTTTATAGAATTTAACGAAGAAGTTCTAAAGAAGGATAATAAATTTTTAAGAGAAATAGTAAAATATGATTATTTAAGATTTAATAAAAGACAATGGTTACCTGAATTTTTAATTAGAGATATAGATAAAAAAATTAAAAGAAATTTAAAGGAAAAAGTACTACAAAATGGAATTCAAGTATCCGATAATATACACATAGAAAAATTTTTTGTAGATGTAGAGAGTTTTATAAAGGCGAATATAAAAGAAAAAAAGGAGATGTATGTTATATTTAACGAAAAAGATAGAGAAAATATAGTTTTTTTAGAAAATTAGAAATAGATATTAATTATAAGGGATTTTTAGTTAAAAATTAATATTCATATGTATTGCCAAGAAGTATAATTAGTATTATACTTAAATATAAACAATTAAGTAAGATGTATTCAATACCATATTAAATGGTATTGAATTACTTAACTTGCGAGGGGGTGATATTTTGGCAAAGGACGTAATTAAAGAAATTAAAGCAGCAGAAGAAGAAGCTAATAAAATAATTGATAATGCTAAGCTTGAGAGTAGAGAAATTATTAAAAAGGCTGAAGAAAATGCTTTAAAAGAGTATAAGGATATAATCAATAAATCCTCTTTGGAAACAAAAAAAATTATGGATGAAGCTGAAAATAAGGCTAATGGGGAAGCAGATTTTATTTTAAAAGAAGGTAAAAAGGAAGCAGATGAAATCTTAAATGTTTCTAATGATCTGTTTGATAAAGCAGTTAATTTTGTGGTTGAAAGGATAGTGAAGTTTAATGGCAATAGTTAAAATGAATAAATTTACATTATTAGCCTTTGAATCACACAAAGAAAAGCTTTTGGAAGAATTACAAAGCTTTGAGGGAGTTCAATTCATAAATCTTCAAAATGATGCATTAATTGAAGCGGATGAAAGCTTGAAGCTTCTTGATAAGGACTCGGTTGGTTCAAAATATTCAGAATATGCAGCAAATTTATCTAAGTTAAAATTTGTCTTGGATTTTTTAAAAGAATATGTTACTCAAGCATCAGGTTTAAAAGGGCTTTTACAAGATAAAAAATCTTTATCTTACACTGAATTAAATGAAAAGATGAAAAGCATTGATTGGAAAAGTACTTACGATGATTTGAAAACTAAGGAAGATAGATTAAATTATTTAAGCAATGAAAAAACTAAGCTTGCGGGTGAGATAGATAACCTTCTTCCATGGAGAAAGTTTGATGCGGAATTTAAAAGTTTGAAAAATCTAAAGCAAACTTCATATTTCATTGGTACTATATCTAAGCAATATAAAGAAGCCTTTCAAAATCAATTTGAAGATAATCTTCAAAATAAATATATAGAATTTATTAATGAAGACAATGAAGACTTATATATTTTTGCTTTAGTTTTAAATGATGAAGAAAAAAAGGCAAAAGAAATATTCAAAAATTATGGTTTTAGTTCTTTGACTTTATCTTATGAAGATAGCCCTAAAGCAATTATAAAGAATTTTAATAATAAAATTTTAGAAATAAATAAGGAAATTGAAAAAATAAATACTGAAATTAAAACTTATGCAAATAAGATTGAAGAAATACAAATTGCTTATGAATATTTTAATAATCTCATTATTAGGCTTAATGCATCAGAAAATTTCCTTAAATCAGAAAAAGTAATTGCTATATGCGGTTGGAACACTGTAGATACAAATAAAGAATTAGAAAATGTAGTTAAAAAGGCTATAGGAAATAATTATTACTTAAGTTTTACAGAGGTTAATGAAGAAGAGATAGAAGAAGTTCCTATTAAGTTAAAAAATAATAGTTTTATATCAGCTTTTGAAAATGTAGTTGAAATGTATAGCCTTCCTTTATATAAGGAAATAGATCCAACACCAATTTTATCAATATTTTATTTCATATTTTTTGGAATGATGTTATCTGATGCTGGATACGGATTAATAATGGTTATAGCGTCTTCTATTGCTTTAAAGAAGGTTAAAGATACAGCAAAAAGAAATACTTTTAAACTTTTCTTATATGCTGGAATTTCAACTATTATATGGGGTGCAATTTATGGAGGATGGTTTGGAGACTTATTCTCTAACTATTTAGGAATAAAAATACCTTATCTTATAGACCCAGCAAAGGATATAACTAAAATATTAATAATGTCTGTTGCATTTGGATTAGTTCATATATTTGTAGGATTAGGTATTAAAGCTTACATGCTTATAAGAAGTGGACAATTTAAAGATGCAATATATGACGTGTTTACATGGTATTTTGTACTTATTGGTGCAATTTTAATGTTTGTTGGTGTAGGTGCATCTATTGGAAAAATTCTTTTAATCGTAGGATTTATAGGATTGCTTCTTACACAAGGAAGATCAGCTACAACTCTTGGAGGAAAGATTGGTGGAGGTATATATGGAGTTTATGGTTCTACAAGCTATCTTGGTGATGTAGTGTCTTATTCAAGACTTTTAGCTTTAGGGCTAGCAACAGGATTTATTGGGAATGCATTAAATCTAATAGTAAATCTTATTCCAAGTCCATTTAATTATATAATATCACCAATTTTATTTGTAGTATTACATTTATTTAACTTCCTTGTTAATGCTCTTGGATCATATGTACACACTGCAAGACTTCAATATCTAGAATTTTTTAATAAGTTTTATGAAGGTGGGGGAAAGAAATTTACTCCATATAAACTTTCAGATCAATATTTAAAAATAACTAAATAATATGTATAAAGGAGGACTTTAATTATGACATTTATGAATTTTTTAACTGAAAATGGAGGATTAATATTTGCTCTTTTAGGAGCTGCATTAGCAACAGGATTAGCAGGAATAGGTTCAGCAAAAGGTATAGGGATAGTTGGTGAAGCTGCTTCAGGACTTATGACAGAGGAACCAGAAAAGTTTGGTAAAACATTTATATTAGTTGCCCTTCCAGGTACGCAGGGACTTTATGGATTTGTTATTACTCTTATGATTTTATTAAATATTGGTATACTTGGTGGAAATTCACCTACATTTGCTCAAGGTTTAGCATATTTTATGGCAGCTCTTCCAATAGCGCTTGCAGGCTGGAAGTCAGCAATAGCACAAGGTAAAGCAGCAGCTGCTGGAGTACAAATACTTGCAAAAAGGCCTAATGATGTTATGAAAGGCGTTATATATGCAGTTATGGTTGAAACTTACGCATTACTTGGATTCGTTGCATCATTATTTATGGTTTTAAACATAAAATAGTTTGGAGTGAGGCGAATGTCTAGCATAGATAATCTAACTGGGAAAATTCTTGAAGAAGCTAAGGCAAAAAAAGAAGAAATTATTAAAGAAGCTAAACAATCTGAAAAAGATATATTAGATAAAAAGATTGCTGAAGCTAAGGTTATAGGAAAAAATAGTATTGAAAAATCACAAAGAGAAAGCATAATAAGAAGAGAAAGAATACTATCAAATGCAGAGCTTAAAGTAAGAAACGAAAAACTTAAAGCAAAACAAAAAGTTATAGAAAGAGTTCTTGAAAAATCATTAGAAAAATTAGCACAATTATCAAAAGAAGAATATCTTTCTTATATTAAAGAAAGAATTTTAACTCTTCCAATAGATGGTGATGAGAAGATTATAATAAATTCAAAGGACAAATTACTTATAACTGAAGCTTTTGTAAATGAAATAAATAGTGAATTGACTCAAAAAGGAAAATTAGGAAAACTTTCTTTAAGCAATGAAATAAGAGACTTTAAAGCAGGGTTTATTTTAGAGAAAAATGGAATCGAAATAAATAATTCTTTTGAAGCTTTAATTAGTTCTATGAAAGATGAATTGGAGTATGAAGTTGCAAGATTGCTATTTAACTAAGGAGGGAATTTCATGGATGCATTACTATTTACTCAGGTAATACCTAGAATTAGGGTATTAGAAACTAGACTCCTTGACAAAGTAAAAATTGATAGGATGATAGATAGCAGCTCTCCTTTAGAAACATTAAAGGTTCTTGAAGAAACTGAATATTCTACATTTATGTCAAAGGTAAAAAAACCTGAGGATTATGAAATACTTTTAAGTAATGAGCTTAAAAGAGTTTATCATTTGCTCTACGAAATTTCCCCTGTAAAATCTTTAGTTAATATGATGAGTTTAAAATATGATTATCATAACATTAAAGTTATAATAAAAGGTAAAATTTTAAATAAAGATTTTACAGATATAACAATACCTGTGGGCAATGTACCTATAGAAAAGCTAAAAACATCTATAGATAATGAAGATTATAGAGATTTAAATCCAATAATGAGAAAGGCTATAGAAGAAGTTTTTGAAGATTTTGGTGCCAATAAAGATCCACAGAAAATTGATATTATACTTGATAAATATATGTTTGAACAAATGCTTTTATTAAATAAGGAAATAGGAGACAAATTTTTAGATAAATATTTAAAAATTCTTATTGATTTAAATAATATAAAAACTCTTTTAAGAGTTAAAAAGCAAAATAAGAGTAAAAACTTTTTTACAAGTGTAATTATAAACGGAGGTTTTGTAGATAAAGATAAACTGATAGCTTTGCTTAATGATACAGTAGAGAATATTCCAGTAAAACTTTCCTATACAGATTATGGGGAAATACTTAGAGCTGGAATAGATGCTTATTTGAAAACTGGTTCAATAAATATTTTTGAAAAATTAAGTGATAATTTTATAATGGAATATATGAAAAAAGCAAAATATACAAGCTTTGGGCCAGAGCCAATAATATCTTATTTATATGCTAAAGAAAATGAAATAAAAGTTATAAGAATTATAATGATTGGAAAGCTCAATAACATGAAGAGTGAAATAATAAGAGAAAGGCTGCGTGATATCTATGTATAAAATAGGTGTAGTTGGAGACAAAGATTCCATATTGGCCTTTAAAGCTCTTGGTATTGATGTATATCCTGTTACTGAACCAGATGAAGCAAGAATTACTATTAATAAAATGGCTGCGGAAAAATATGCTATTATATTTGTTACAGAACAAATAGCTAAGGATTTGGAAGAAACTATTGAAAGATATAATAGAGAATTAATTCCTGCCGTTATACTTATTCCTAGTAATCAGGGATCTCTAAATATAGGTATGAAGAGAATAAATGATAACGTGGAAAAAGCAGTTGGTGTTAATATTTTATAAGGAAGGTAGGTAGGTGAACTTGAAGACAGGACGTGTTTTAAAGATATCTGGACCTTTAGTTGTTGCTGAAGGAATGGAAGAGGCAAACATATATGACGTTGTAAGAGTTGGTGAAAAACGTCTTATTGGTGAAATAATAGAAATGAGAGAAGATAGAGCTTCAATTCAGGTTTACGAAGAAACAGCAGGTTTAGCACCAGGAGATCCAGTAATAACTACTGGAGAACCTTTGAGTGTTGAATTAGGACCTGGATTAATAGAAGCCATGTTTGATGGAATACAAAGACCTTTAAATGCTATAAAAGCAAAAGCAGGAGATTTTATAACAAGAGGAGTAGAAGTTCATTCATTAGATAGAGAGAAAAAATGGCATTTTACTCCAATTAAAAAAGTAGGAGATACTGTAGAAGCAGGAGATGTAATAGGTATTGTTCAAGAAACTTTTATAGTAGAGCATAAAATAATGGTTCCTTATGGAATAAAGGGAACTATAGAAACTATAGAAGAAGGAGACTTCACTGTAGTTGATACCATTGCAAAAGTTAAGGATGGAAACAAAGTTTCTGAATTAATGATGATGCAAAAATGGCCAGTTAGAAGAGGAAGACCGTATGGCAGAAAGCTTAATCCAGTGGAACCTATGATAACAGGTCAAAGAGTTATAGATACATTTTTCCCAGTTACAAAAGGTGGAACAGCGTGTGTACCAGGACCTTTTGGTAGTGGGAAAACCGTTGTACAACATCAATTAGCTAAATGGGCAGATGCTCAAATAGTTGTTTATATAGGCTGTGGAGAACGTGGTAATGAGATGACAGATGTTCTTAATGAGTTCCCAGAACTTAAAGACCCAAAAACTGGAGAACCATTAATGAAAAGAACTGTACTTATAGCCAATACTTCTAATATGCCAGTTGCAGCTAGAGAAGCTTCTATATATACTGGAATAACTATAGGCGAATATTTTAGAGATATGGGATATTCTGTTGCATTAATGGCAGATTCTACATCTCGTTGGGCAGAGGCTCTTCGTGAAATGTCAGGAAGACTTGAAGAAATGCCTGGAGATGAAGGATATCCAGCATATTTAGGATCTAGAGCTGCAGATTTTTATGAAAGAGCAGGTAAAGTGTTATCTTTAGGCTCTGAGCAAAGAGAAGGAGCTTTAACAGTTATAGGTGCTGTATCACCTCCAGGTGGAGACTTATCAGAACCTGTTACACAAGCTACTTTAAGAATAGTTAAAGTATTCTGGGGATTAGATTCTCAACTTGCATATAGAAGACATTTCCCAGCTATAAATTGGTTGAATTCTTATTCATTATATTTAGATAAAATAAGTCCTTGGATGGATGATAATGTAGCGTCTGATTGGACAGAACTTAGAACAAGAGCTATGTCACTTCTTCAAGAAGAAGCTAATTTAGAGGAAATAGTTAGACTTGTAGGTATAGATGCTTTATCAGAGAAAGATAGATTAAAACTTGAAGTTGCAAAATCTTTAAGAGAAGATTATCTTCAACAAAATGCTTTCCACGAAGTGGATACTTATGCTTCTCTAAGAAAGCAATATAAGATGTTAAAACTAGTTCTATTCTTCTATGATGAAGCTCAAAGAGCATTAAATGCAAGTGTATACTTAAAAGAACTTTTAGATTTAGAAGTTAGAGATAAAATAGCAAGAGCAAAGTATGTTTCAGAGGAAAATATAGAAAATATAGACGGAATATTTGATGAATTGACAGGTATAATAGATGAATTAATCAGCAAAGGAGGTATAATGGATGCTTAAGGAATATAAAACAGTTAAAGAAGTAGTTGGACCACTTATGCTGGTTGATCAAGTAGACGGCGTTAGTTTTGATGAACTTGTTGAAATAGAACTTCATAATGAAGAAAAAAGACGTGGAAGAGTTCTAGAAATAAATAAAGATAAAGCTTTAGTTCAATTATTTGAAGGCTCAGCTGGAATAAATCTTAAAGGTGCTAAAGTTAAATTTTTAGGCAAACCTCTAGAATTAGGAGTTTCTGAAGATATGTTAGGAAGAGTATTTGATGGACTTGGAAATCCAAAAGATGGTGGTCCTAAAATAATTCCTGATAAAAAACTAGATATAAATGGTACACCTATAAATCCAGTAGCAAGAAACTATCCAGATGAGTTTATTCAAACTGGAGTTTCAGCTATAGATGGACTTAATACTTTAGTTAGAGGACAAAAGCTACCTGTTTTTTCAGGTTCTGGTCTTCCTCATGCAGAACTTGCGACTCAAATTGCAAGACAGGCAAAGGTTTTAAATTCAGATTCAAAATTTGCCGTTGTATTTGCTGCTATAGGAACAACTTTTGAAGAAGCTCAATACTTTATTGATGACTTTACAAAAACAGGAGCTATAGATAGAGCGGTTTTATTTATAAATTTAGCTAATGATCCAGCAATAGAAAGAATTGCAACACCTAGGATGGCACTTACTGCTGCTGAATATTTAGCCTTTGAAAAGGGAATGCATGTACTTGTTATAATGACTGATATAACAAACTATTGCGAAGCTCTTCGTGAAGTGTCTGCTGCAAGAAAAGAGGTTCCAGGCAGACGTGGATATCCTGGATATCTATATACAGATCTTTCAACTTTATATGAAAGAGCTGGAAGAATATTAGGAAAAGAAGGATCTATAACACAAATTCCTATACTTACAATGCCTGAAGATGATAAGACTCATCCAATTCCAGACTTAACAGGATATATAACAGAAGGACAAATAATATTAAGTAGAGAATTATACAAAAAAGGCATAATGCCTCCAATAGATGTATTACCTTCATTATCAAGACTTAAAGATAAAGGTATAGGTAAAGGTAAAACAAGAGAGGATCATGCAGATACAATGAATCAATTATTTGCAGCTTATGCACAAGGTAAGCAAGCTAAAGAGTTGTCTGTAATACTTGGTGAATCTGCATTATCTGATACAGATAAACTGTATGCTAAATTTGCAGATGCTTTTGAAGGAGAATATGTATCTCAAGGATTCACAACAAATAGAACTATAGAAGAAACATTAAATCTTGGATGGAAATTGTTAACTATCTTACCTAAGTCAGAGCTTAAGAGAATAAGGGACGAATATTTAGAAAAATATCTAAGTAAGGCTAAAGAAAGTAAATAATAACCATTAAAAGGGATGAGTGATATTTATGAAGTTAAATGTAAATCCTACTAGAATGGAGCTCACCAAACTTAAAAAGAGGTTAACAACAGCTACAAGAGGACATAAACTCTTAAAGGATAAGCAAGATGAGCTTATGAGAAGATTTATAGATATGATAAAAAGAAATAATGAACTTAGAAAAGATGTAGAAAAAGAATTGGAAGGATCTTTTAAAGATTTTTTAATAGCTAGTGCGGTTATGTCTCCAGAATTTTTAGAGGAAGCTGTAGCTTATCCAAAGGAAAGTATTTCTGTAGATGTAAAAAAAGAAAACATAATGAGTGTTAATGTACCTGTATTTGACTTCAAAAGAAAGTTAGAAGGGGATAAAGGAAGTATATTCCCTTATGGTTTTGCCAATACTTCTGCTGAATTAGATGGTGCTATAGAAAAATTATATGGCATATTACCTAAGCTTTTAGAATTAGCTAAAGTAGAAAAAGCATGTCAACTAATGGCAGATGAAATTGAGAAAACCAGAAGAAGAGTTAATGCTTTGGAATATATGACTATACCTCAACTAGAAGAAACTATAAGGTTTATACAAATGAAGTTAGATGAGAATGAAAGAAGTACAGTAACAAGACTTATGAAAATTAAGAGTATGATGGAAGAAAAGCAAAGTAATATGGTATAAAAAGCAGCAGTTATTGCTGCTTTTTTATTTAAGAAAGTAGATTTAATTTTAATTCTGAAAATATAAATAATAGATTCATAAGATAATTTGTTTTTGTAAGTAGTTATAAATTTGATTCCATTAAAAGGTATATGAAAAAAATAGTTTTAATAAAATTTTATATTTATACATATATTAAAATAAGTATTCTAATTTAAAATACGAATGTTACGAGTATAAAGATAGATAATTAAGACTTTAAATTTCATATTTCATATAATAATGTCGCATTTTTTTTGAATGTTATGTATAATTTAATTATACATAAGAAAAAGGAGGGAGTTTTAAAGCTTTTGCTTTAAATGTTATTATGGCAGTAAAAGAGATATTAAAAGTTGGAAATAAAACTTTAAAAAGAGTTAGTAAAAAAGTAGAATTTATCGATGATGAAACTAGAGATATTGTGCAAGATTTAAAGGATACTTTATATGCAGGTACTGGTATTGGACTTGCAGCACCTCAAATAGGTTATTTAAAAAGAATTTTTATTATAGATTTAAGAAATGGACAAGAACCTATAATTCTTATAAATCCTAAGTTTTTAAAAAGAATAGGTAAAGAAGAAAGCTATGAGGGATGTTTGAGTTATTCTGGGTATGAAGGTATTGTAATTAGACCTAGAAAAATTATTATAGAAGGATTAAATGAAAAAGGTGAAAAAGTCACTTATGAAGCAACAGGCTTATTAAAGAATGCTTTTTGTCATGAATATGATCATTTAGACGGTATAGTTTATATAGACAAGGCTAAAAAGGTATATAAAATAGAACAAATAGAATAAAAAAGGAGAGAATGCTAATGCATAGGTATAGGATTATTTATGATTGTGATAACACCATGGGGCTTAAAAATAAAGATATAGATGATGGTTTGACTTTGATGTATCTTATAGGCAATGAAGAGGTAGAGCTAATCGGTTTAACATCAACTCACGGGAATGCCACTGTAGAAGAGGTTCATGAAAATAATCTTAGAATTATGAATCTTTTAGACAAAGAGTATAAACCTATATTTAAAGGCGGAGATTTAAAAGTAGGAAGAATTAGCGAAGCTGCCAAATTTTTAGCTATAAATACTAGTAGATACAAAGGAGAAATAACTATACTTGCTACAGGTTCTATGTCTAATTTATACGGTGCATATTTATATGATGAAAATTTTTATAAAAATGTAAAAAATATTGTTATAATGGGTGGAATCACAAAACCTTTAATCATTTCAGGAATAAAGGTTAAAGAATTAAATTTATCCTGTGACTATGAAGCAGCTTATAGTGTTTTAACTTCAGGAGCGGATATAACTATATTAGATGGACATGTTACTCTTCAAGCTTTGTTTAGAGAAAAAGAATTAAATATACTTAAAAATAGTTCAAATGAAGTATTGAAAGGTATATATAAAGAAATAGAGCCTTGGTTTAATTCTATGGAAAAAACTTTTAATATAAAAGCTTTTTGTAATTGGGATGCAGCAGCAGCGATTTATATAACAAATAAAGAAATTTTTAATGAAAATTTTGTTTATATAAAACCTAATATAGAAGATTTGAAATCTGGAATTATAACTTTAAGTAAAGAAGGAAAAGGCTTTAAAGTAAATATGCCAAATAAGATAATAGATTTAGATAAATTTAATAGTATTCTTATTGAAAAGTGGGGGAAACTATAAAAGAAACAATTTTTAAGTTTATATTTAATTTATTTATTAGAAAAATTTATAATTATATAAATTTTATATAATTATAAATTTATATATGTTTATTTAATATAATATTTTAAGATAGCAGGTGTTTATATGAAAAATATAGTTATCCCAATAGACGAAAATGAAATTTGTGGACTAAATGAAGATACTAATGAATTTACATTCTATACCTTAAAAGAAGATAAATTTATAGAAAAACATACTATTACAAAAAAAACTGAAGAAAATATAGTAGAATTTTTAAAAAAGCATGATGTAAATACTATTATTACATTGGGTATATCTAATAATCTTAATTTAAAATTAAAAGAAAATAATTTTCATGTAGTTGTTTTAAATGATAGTGAAAGATTAAAAGAGTTTATTTATAAATTAACATAAAATTATTCTTATTTTATAAATAGATTCGTATAATAAAAATTTATATAAATAATATATGTTAAAAAGTAACATCTATAAATTTGACCTTTTAAATTTATAGATGTTACTTTTTAATTATTATCAATATATTCTATGTTTGGAGTGTTTTAATTAAAATATTATTTAAGTTATTATCGTTCTCTTAATCTAGATATGATACTTATAAAATAAAAATGAACAAATTCAATTTATAAATATATTATTATAGAATTTTTCATTAATAAATAAAATTTCTGTTTTAAATGGAGTTTTTTGGTGATAAAGTTTAAAAATTGTTATTTGGAAATGGAGCTATTGTTTAATTTTTATTATAAAAAATGGAATTATTATTAAGAAGCCATTAAGTAAATAAATATTATATTTACAAAAAGAAAAAAATAATATATACTGATGTATATACATTAGACTATACAGGGGGTAAAAAAATGAAAAATGTAAAAAAAATGACCTATGCTGCAGTTTTAACTGCTTTAGCTATAGTAATTCCATTGGCTTTTGGATTTTTAAAAATCCAATTAGGACCTTTTACAGCTACATTGGCATCTCATGTACCTTTATTTGTAGCTATGCTTTTAGGTCCAGCCTCAGCAGTAATGGTAGGTTTAGGTTCTACACTAGGTTTTTTAGTATCTACTCCGTTAGTAGTAGCATCTAGAGCATTTATGCATACATTTGTTGGTCTTATTGGAGCTATTCTTATAAAAAAGGGTGTATCTTTTAAAAAAGTAATAATTATAACGGCACCTATACATGGAGCATTAGAAGCTATAGCAGTGATTCCTTTTGGATTTACATTATATAAAATATTAGTTGCGGTAGGAATAGGGTCTATTCTGCATCATTTAATAGATGGGGTAATTGCATTTGTTTTAGTTAATGCATTATCTAAAACATTGAACATAAAATTGGTTCCAAGAACTTTTTCAAAATAATAAAATTATATTTGTTATTATTTAAAAATAAATTATAAAAGCATATAAAAAGGCTAATATTCCTTTATTTAAAGCTATTTAAATTATAATGTTATTATTTAGCTTTATGTATAAATTATTTTAGGAATAAAGCCTTTTTTGTTTTAATAATTTATTTAAAAATTGCATATAAAATATTTTTGGAAATTGATGTAGATAATTATTACTATTTAATATTGTATTTTAATATGTTAAAATAAATGTAGAAGATAAAATTAGTATATTATGAATATATTTCTTAGGATACAGGAGGTAAAAATATGGCAAGTGTACAATTGAAAAAAAATATACACTGGGTTGGAGTTAGAAATCCAGAACTAAGAGTTTTCGATATTATAATGGAAACTAAAAGAGGTACAACATATAATGCATATATTATAGATGATGAAAAAGTAGCTCTTATAGATTGTGTTAAAGATGGTTATTTTAATGAATACATTGAAAACATAAGAGAAGTAATAGGAGATAGAAAAGTTGATTATATAATTGTTCAACATACAGAATTAGATCATAGTGGATCTTTAAGTAGATTATTGGAATTGTATCCAGAAGCTACGGTTATAGGGTCAAGAGCTGCAATAATTTATATTAAAGATATTATAAATAAAGATTTTAATAGTTTACCAGCACCAAAGGAATTAAATTTAGGAACAACTACATTAAAATTTATTACTGCACCAAATTTACATTGGCCAGACACTATGTTTACTTATGCTGAAAATGAAAAAGTGTTATTTACTTGTGATTTTTTAGGTTGTCACTATTGTCCAGAAGGTTGCATAACAGATACTTGCTCTGGAGATTATTTAGAAGAAATGAAATATTATTTTGATGTTATAATGGGACCATTTAAGAAGTTTGTATTAATGGGATTAGAGAAAATAAAAGATTTAGATTTCGATATGGTAGCTACAAGTCATGGACCCGTTCATACAGAAGATATTTCTAAGTATATAGATCTTTACAAAAAGTGGGCTACAGAAGAAAAAAAAGAAAAAAATATTCAAGTGTTATATATTTCAGCTTATGGAAATACAGAAAAAATGGGAGAATATTTGGTTCAAAAGCTTAAAGAAAAAGGAATTAAAGCAGAAGGACATGAAATAACTTCTATACCTATGGAAAAAGTAATAGAACTAGTAGAAAATTCTACAGGAATAATTTTAGGTTCTCCAACTATAAACCAAGATGCAGTAAAGCCAGTTTGGGATGTAATGAGTCAGATATGTGTTATAACTAATAGAGGTAAAGCAGCAGGAGCTTTTGGATCTTATGGATGGAGTGGAGAAGGTCCTTCTCTTATGACAGAGAGATTAAGAGGATTAAAATTAAAAGTCGTAGAAGAACCTTTTAAATTTAAGTTTGTTCCAAATGAAGATGATTTTAAAAGAGCAGATGAATTTATAGAAGAATATATAAAGCTTCTTTAAAAAAATATTTTTATAGTATCTCTTTAGTTTAATAATTAATAAAGCAATCTATTTTTGTGAAAAAATTCTAAATTAATATATTTAAAAAGAGTTATATCATAATAGCTTTAATTTTAAAAAGATAAATATAATAATGCATTTATAAAACATAAGTACTTTTAAATTTAATCTCATTTAAAATTTTTTACATATTAAAAAAGGGTTACTACTGGATCCTCATTTTTATAGTAAGGAATTACAAAAAAATTTTAAGTGTGTTAAATCAAAGTGCTAAAGTTTACTTATATGCATTATTTTTATTTACTATATTAAAATTAGAGCTATTATTATTTTGGCGAACTTTTTATAAGTACTGTAATAAATTTATTGTATATAATTTTTAGTATTATATTTTAAATATATTAAATTATAAACAATAATTTTTTTATTTAAGCATTAGTGGATTTAAAAATCATATATTGGGTAAAATGATATTTAAAGAAAAGTATTAAATATTAATTTATTTTTTAAATTAATACATATTTATAAAGTAAGAGTACATATAATTAGACTAATTAAAGGATTTTTTTTTAATTTGTTGAATTAATAAAAATGATATTTTAATAATTAAATTATATTAAGTAGGAGGATTAAAATGGATAGAGAAGTAATAATAGATTATTTAAATGATAACAACATATATAATGTTGAAGAAATAGAGTATAATGAGGATATTTTCCCAATTAAAATTTATTATGAATTTGATGAAGAAGAAATATTAGCAGCTAAAACTTATGCAGAAGAAGAAAATTCTAAAGAAAATATGGAAGATGAAGAAGAGGATTTATATAAACCTTATTTAAACGATATAGCAAATGATAATATAAATGATATACTTGAAGATTTAAAAGAAGAATTAGATATAGAAGCACAATATGTATGTTATGATGATACCGTAGATAATGGTGTGAATGAATTTATTGTAGTTTTTTATGAAAAAGGTAGAAATATAGATATAGATGAAATAATAGGATTTGTTTATTAAAAATAAGACCACAGATTTATCTGTGGTTATTTTTTAATATAGATTTTTATATTTTTTATTTTCATATTCCACAATAAGCTTGTCCAATTCTTTACTACACCGAATTACTTCAGAATTAGATAAATCATGTTTTTCTATTAAGGTATATAAATATTGTTTAAGATAATAAATTTTTAAATTTAAGGCTTTTAATTGTAAATTATTCATAATACCAACCCCATTTACTGAGCAAATTTAATTATAATTAATTACTTCTTTGTTGTACATCCTTATTCTATCAGATTATGCTTAAGTTATCATATATTTCGTAAGTCAAGGTTATACATTCTGCAACATAAATAACTATAATCTCTGTTGATAAAATGTGCATTAGTGTGTTGATAAATTGTGGAAAAAATGTGCAGGAAATGTGGAAAAATATGCTGATTGTTGGCACGTAAGGGATAGAACTGTTGATAAAAATATATAAAATAAAAATAAGATGTCGAAAAGTTTTTTTATTTCAACAAAATAATCTATTTTATTTAAGCTACTTGTCATATTTATTAAATATGATATAATAAAAAAGATTAATGCTTACATATATATTAATATGATATGCTAATTAAGGTTATTTAAATGAAATAAAAGCAAAAAATATATATAAAACATTATTTGTATACAATAAACCATGATTTGAGGGGGGAAAATATATGCTAAATACAGATATTGCTATGGGACTTGCAAGAGTAACAGAAGCGGCAGCGTTAAGTGCATCAAAATTTATGGGAAGAGGAGATAAAAATGCAGCAGATCAAGCCGCAGTGGATGGAATGCATAAAGCTTTTCAAATAATGCCTATAAGAGGTAAAGTAGTTATAGGAGAAGGGGAATTAGATGAGGCCCCTATGTTATATATAGGTGAAGAAGTTGGAATTGGCTCAAAAGATATGGTAGAAATGGATATAGCTGTAGATCCAGTAGATGGCACTAAACTTATAGCAAAAGGATTAGAAAATGCTATAGCTGTGGTAGCTATGGGACCTAAAGGAAGTTTATTTCATGCACCAGATATGTATATGAAGAAAATAGCTGTAGGATCAGGTGCTAAGGGAGCTATAGATATAAATAAATCCCCTAAAGAAAATATATTAAATGTAGCTAGAGCTTTAAATAAAGATGTAACAGAACTTACAGTTATAGTTCAAGAAAGAGACAGACATAATTATATAGTAAAAGATGCAAGAGAAGTTGGAGCTAGAGTTAAACTTTTTGGAGAAGGAGATGTAGCTGCTGTATTGGCTTGTGGATTTGAAGATACTGGAGTTGATATAATGATGGGAACTGGTGGAGCGCCAGAAGGTGTTATAGCAGCTGCCGCTATAAAATGTATGGGCGGTGAAATGCAAGCACAACTTTGCCCAACTAGCCAAGCGGAAATAGATAGATGTAAAAGTATGGGAATAGAGGATCATGAAGCTATACTTTATATAGATGATTTAGTAAAAAGTGATGATGTTTATTTTGCAGCTACAGCAATAACAGATTGTGATTTACTAAAAGGTGTAGTTTATAATAGAAATGAAAAAGCTATTACAAATTCTATAGTTATGAGATCTAAAACTGGAACTATTAGATTTATTAAAGCTTGTCATAATTTAGCTAAAAGTGCTATAGTAGTTGAATAATTTTAAAATTAAATTAGTTCTTTAATAATTCTTTATATATAAAGTATGTATTAAAATATAATTGTTTTAATGCATACTTTTTTATTTTATATAATAGATTATTTTTTATAGAGGTCATAGTTTAGTATATTAATTTGTTTATATTTATATAAAATAAAAATATAAAATTGAGTATACAATTATTTATAAATATTTTTATATGATTACAAATAAATATTTGAATTATGATATACAGAATAAATACTAAGAATAATGAAGGATTTAAAAGGATATAATTTAAAAAAACAATACATATCTTATGTATTGTTTTTAATAATTAAAATATAATATAAAAATTAGTATAATAATTAATTTATGTCTTATTACATATTGTTTTTAATGGTTTAACGTTAATTTAATAAATAATAAATTTCATGTATTTTATTTTTATATAATATGATGTAAAATAAAATGTAAACTAATATTAAGGAGTTGTAGAAATGGATATGAAAAAGCTTATAGAAAGAATTAATTTTTTATATAAAAAAAGTAAAGAAGAAGGACTTACAGAAGAAGAAAAAATAGAACAACAAAAATTAAGAAGAGAATATATAGATATAATAAAAGGAAATGTAAAAGTTCAACTAGAAGGAGTTGAAAAAATTCCAACGCCTAACAGAAAAAATTAATAAATCTTTATTAAAGGAGGTGAAAACATTTGGTTACAGTTAAAGATTTAATAAAAGATATGGAATTGGAAGTATTAGTAGAGGGATTAGAAAATAATATTATAGATGTTAGCGATATCAATAGACCTGGTCTTCAATTTTCAGGGTTTTACAATTATTTTGCTAATGAACGAGTGCAGGTAGTTGGAAAAACAGAATGGAGTTTTTTAGATGTAATGAAAACAGAACTTAGACTTAAAAGATTAAACAAATTTTTTGAATTTAAAACTCCATGTACTATAATAACTAGAAATTTAGAAGCCCATGATGAATTTATAAATAGTGCTAAAGAAAAAGGTCAATGGGTTTTAAGGACTGATAAGATATCTACAAGATTTATAAGTTCTTTAATGTCTTATTTAGATGAAAAATTAGCGCCAGAAACTAGGATGCACGGAGTACTTTTAGATGTATATGGTATTGGTATACTTATTACAGGAGAGAGTGGTATTGGAAAAACAGAAACAGCTTTGGAACTTATAAAAAGAGGTCATAGATTAGTAGCGGATGACGCAGTGGATATCAAAGAAATAAATGGAATATTAAAAGGAACATCACCATCTATTACTTCAGGAATGATGGAAGTTAGGGGCATGGGGATAATAGATGTAGCAGCTCTTTATGGATTAAGTTCTATATTAGATGATAAAAAAATTGATTTAATGATTAATTTAGAACAATGGAAAAAGGAAAAAAATTACGATAGATTAGGTGTGGATAAGGAATATATAGATATATTAAATATACCAATTAGAAAACTTACTGTGCCTATAAGGCCAGGTAGAAATTTAGCTGTAATAATAGAAGCTGCTGCAGCTAATTATAGGTATAATTTGGTTACAAAAAATTGCCCAGCAGATATAATAAATGAAAGAATTAGTAAGGAGGCTGCTGCTTTAAAAGAAAATGAATAATAAAGCTATTTTAAGAAAAAACATTATAAATATGAGAAAACTTTTAACTTTAGAAGAAAAAATTGAAAAGGATATAAAAATAAAAAAAAGGCTTTATGAAAGTTTATTATATAAAAATTCAAGTTTTATATTCATATACGTAAGTTTAAATAATGAAGTTAATACCCATGATATTATAAAAGAAAGTTTGAAAAATGGAAAAAGAATATGTGTGCCTAAAGTTAAATCTATAAAGGAAGGAATGGAAGCTTTAGAAATAAAGGATTTCTCAGAACTTGTAGAGTGTGGCACATATAAAATATTAGAACCTAAAAACTTTGAAAATAAAGTAGATCCTAAAGAGATAGATTTAGCTATTTTACCTGGGTTAGCTTTTGATAATGAAGGTGGTAGATTAGGATATGGTGGAGGATTTTATGATAGATTTCTTCCTAAATTAAAAAATGAAAGTCCTAAAATAGCTTTAGCTTATGATTTTCAAATGGTAAATAGTGTGCCTAGAGATTTTCATGATATATTAGTAGATGAAATTATAACTGATCAATAATATTTACAAATAAAAAATAATAAACTACTATAAGTATAAAAATTTTATAGTATAATCCAATAAAATTTGAAATTAATATATTTTATAATAAAGCTAATTTGAAATTTTTATAATAGATATAAATTTAAGTTAGCTTTTATTATAATACAAAAATTTTATGGTAAAATATATGGTGGAGTAAATAATGATTAATAAATAAAATTTTATATTAAGAATAATAAAAACCTTAAGTCCAAACAATATTTATATAAAAATATTGTTTGGGGGATTTTATATGATAATTTTTGATTTATTAAATGATTTTGAAGAAGTTAAAGACGATTTTACATTGGGAAAAAGCTATTATTGGATATTAGTTCATTCACAGGATTTAAATAGCTTAAAGGATAAACTAAATTTAAAGGAAGAAAATATAAAGGAATGTGAGAATTATACTCAAGGAGCACAAATAAATTTTTATAAAGATTATATATTTATTATTTTGAATTTATTAAAGTATGATAAAGTTGTAGAAGTAAATGAAATAAATATATTTTTAAGTAAGGATTATATAATAACAGTTTATAAAGAAAGGCTAAATTTAATAGAGGAAATATTAGATGATATTAAAGAATGTAGAAATTGTTTTTTACTTAAAGAAAATCCTAAGCCATTCATTTTATTGTATTATATTATAGATAGAATAATAATTAAAAATTATGAAGTTATAGCTGTTTTGGAAACTAAGGCAGATAAGATAGAGATAGATATATTAAAGGATCCAAAGCATGAACATATAGATGAAATAATTTATTTAAGAAGACAGGTTTATAGAATAAGAAAATATATAACACCTTTAAGATATATAGGAGATAGTCTTATAAGTAATGATAATGCTATGATAGAAGAAGAATGTGTTAAATATTGTATAAGTTTAAATAATAAAATAGAAAAATTAATGGTTGCATTAGAAACTTTAGTGCAGGATCTTTCCTTGGTGAGGGAAGCTTTTGAATCAGAAATATCTAATAAAACCAATGAATTAATGAAAGTATTTACTTTAATTGCTACTATTTTTTTGCCAGCTAGTCTAATTACTAGCATTTATGGAATGAATTTTGATAATCTTCCTCCTATGCAACATCCTAATGGTTGTTTATATGTTTTAGGATTTACATTTATTATATCTTTATTTTTAGTTTATTTATTTAAAAGAAAAAAATGGTTATAAAATAAACATATGTATTTTATAGAAAAATTAAACCATTTTAACTAATTTATGTTAAAATATATAGTGTAATAGAATATTATGGAAGAGGGGTGAAAGCTTAAGTGATATTTATCACTTAGGTAAAGGTATGGAAAAAGATTTAACTAAAAATTATGAATTAGCTTGGGATAAGTATTCCGAGGAAGATTTAAAAAAGGTTTTTGATTTATCAGAAAAATACAAAAATTTCATGTCTAAATGTAAAACAGAAAGAGAATGTATAAAAGAATTTATAATTTTAGCAGAAAAAAATGGATATAAAAATTTAGAACAAATTATAAAAAATAATGAAAAATTAAAACCAGGTGATAAGGTATATGCAAATAATATGGATAAGACTTTAGCTTTGTTTATTATAGGTAATGAGCCTATGGAAAAAGGACTTAAAATATTAGGTGCTCACGTTGACTCACCAAGATTAGATTTAAAACAAAATCCTTTATATGAGGACACAGATTTAGCTTTATTTGAAACTCATTATTATGGTGGAATAAAAAAATATCAGTGGGTTACTTTACCATTAGCTATTCATGGTGTAATAATTAAAAAAGATGGAACTAAAGTTAATGTGGTAGTAGGAGAAGAAGAATCAGATCCTGTATTTGGTGTGTCCGATTTATTAATTCATTTATCAGCGGATCAAATGGAGAAAAAGGCTTCTAAGGTAGTAGAAGGAGAAAATTTAAATGTACTAATAGGAAGTATGCCTATAAAGGATAAAGAAGCTAAAGATAGAGTAAGAAAAAATATATTAAAATTATTAAATGACAAATATGGAATAAATGAAGAAGATTTTGTTTCAGCAGAATTAGAAGTAGTTCCAGCAGGAAAAGCTAGAGATTATGGATTTGATAGAAGTATGGTAATGGCTTATGGTCAAGACGATAGAATTTGTTCTTATACTTCTTTTGAAGCTATGATGAAAATGGACAAGGCAGATAAAACTTGTGTTACATTACTAGTAGATAAAGAGGAAATTGGTAGTGTAGGGGCAACTGGTATGCAATCTAAGTTTTTTGAAAATACAGTAGCAGAAGTAATAAATTTAACATCAGATAATTATAGTGATCTAAAATTAAGAAGATGCCTTACAAATTCAAAAATGTTATCTTCTGATGTATCAGCAGCATTTGATCCTAATTATCCATCTGTTATGGAAAAGAAAAATTCAGCTTATTTTGGAAAAGGTATAGTATTTAATAAATATACTGGAGCTAGAGGAAAAGGTGGCTCAAATGACGCAAATCCAGAATATATAGCTGAAATAAGGGCTATAATGGAAAAACACAATGTATCATGGCAAACAGCAGAATTAGGAAAAGTGGATCAAGGTGGCGGAGGTACTATAGCTTACATATTAGCTCAATATGCTATGGAAGTTATAGATTGTGGAGTAGCACTTCATAATATGCACGCACCTTGGGAAATAGCTAGTAAAGCAGATATTTATGAAGCTATGAGAGGATACCACGCTTTCTTGTTAGAAGCATAAAATGAGGAAAGTGCGTTGCACTTTCCTTATATTGAGTCTATAGATTTTAAGAGTCTTTCTATATTATCTTTATCTAGAGTAGTTGCACCTATTTTATCTGGGTGGCTACCATCAGTTTTAGTTAATCCGTGAAAATCTGAACCACCAGTTATAATTTTGTTATATTTTTTAGCTAGTTTTTTTAATCTAATAGTATCCTCTGGTTTATTCATATAATATATTGCTTCCACTCCATCAAAATCTAATTTTAATAAATTCTCAACGTTAGTTTTCTTTATTAATATAGGATGAGCTAAGACTGATATAGCACCAGATTTTTTTAATAATGATATACCTTCCTCAGTGGAAATAGTTTTATTTGGTACATAAGCTTTACATCCTTCACCAATAAAGTTTAAAAATATATAATCCAAGTTATAATCATATCCTGCTTCTACAATTGCTTTTGCAATATGAGGTCTTGAAATAACTCCTTTTGTTGATTCCATTATTTTATCAAAACTTATTATTATATTAAAATGCTCTTTTAATTTATTTACTATTTTAGTAGCTCTTTTTTTTCTGAATTCTTTTTTGTGTTTTTGAAAGTTTTTTATTAAATCATTTTTATAATTATTTCCTTTGAAATATCCTAAAATATGAACACTGCAGTCATTATATGTAGTGGATAATTCTATTCCTGGAATTACCTTTATGTTTAATTTTTCTCCATAAAATAATGCTTCTTCTATTCCATCTATAGTATCATGATCTGTTATAGATATTATATCTAGATTTTCTTTTTTAGCTAGATAAATCAATTCTTTTGATGAGTATTTGCCATCAGAAGCGTTAGTATGTGTATGAAAATCACCTTTTATATAAATAAAAATTACCTCCTTTATAACTTAATAAGTTTACTATATATTTTATAGTAAACTTATTATAAATAAAATATATATAATAAATTAACTTATTTATAAATATATTGCTATGAAATAGTGAGGTTTATTGGTAAAAATGTTTAAAAAAATATTAACATATATAAATAAATTTTAAAGTTTATTTGGAATTTATTTTTTTTATATTTAGTGCAAATTTTTCAGCTTTTTTTTCTATATTGGGTATTTTGAATATAGCTTTGGGATCATTAGCTGTTTCCATCAATAAAGCATAAGGTGGCAACAAAAATCCTTTATTTATATTTAGTGCTCCTATTAATTGCTTTGCTACAGAATCACTTCCAGAGTTTCCTGATACTATTACGCCTAATAAATATTTATCATAAAAGCTTGTTTTTCTATAAAGTACAGTAAGTCTGTTTATTGTAGCTGATATGTTAGATGAAATAGCATCATTATAGTTAGGACATAGCCATACTACTATATCAGATTCTTTTATAGCAGGTAATATGTTTTCAACCATAAAACCACCATAAAAACAGCTATTTTGCTTACCATAATGTAAGCATGTTTTATAAGAACAGCCTTTGCATTCTTGAACTTTACCATTTTCTATTTGAATTTCATTTATATCATACTCTTCTAAATTACATGAAGCCATATGCCAAAGACTTAATGTATTAGAAAAAGTATGAGGGGAAGAATAAAGGGCTGTTATTTTAGGTGACTTTATATATTTAGGAGTATAATTTAAAAGTCTTTTACCAAGTTTTTGACATAAATTTAAGCAAATTTTTTCTAAAGGGAGATCTAAAGTTTTTTGCCAGGTTAAAAAATTTTTAAAAGAGCCAGTTGCTTCAATTATTGGATGACCTATAAATCTACAACCTAAAGAATTAGTTACAAATATTAAATCTTGACATACATCTTTTGTAAAAAGCTCTGTAGAACTATGAACTAGTAAAGCAGCTGTGGAGTTATAAAAAAAATCTTTTACTTTAGTTTTTAAGCTTTCTAAAAAAGACCACATATATAAGTCTATACCAGAAAAACCTACTTCGATAGCAAATAATATTTTTTTACCCTTTAAGTCTGATAAATTACTACTATCTATTATAGTAGTAATTTTAGAAAAGTTCTCACAAAAATTCTTAATCATGTCTTTTAACTCTTTAGATACTTCAGGATTAGGCATTATAAGGAATAATTCTTCCATAAAAACACTTCCTTAAAATATAATTTAGATTATATTAAATAACAAAATTGCATAATTATTTTTAAATATAAATGTATTGTATTTATATATGTCCCTAAGTAGAATATGTTATATAAGCATTACAAATTTTTTAATTATACAATTTGCGTGAATATTAAAATTAGTATATTTAAAGAGCAACATTAATTATTTTATATAATAAAATATTAGAAATTTTTCAAATAGTTATGAGTTCTTTCTAATTTTTGAAATAATTTAGGAGACATATTTTTATAGGTTTCTAGTTCTATAGTATTGTTTATAAATCTATTTTTAATTCCCATAAAAGCACCATCTAAAAATGTAGCACTATAATGCCACTCTGATTTTATAGTAGCTATTAAAGAAAGACTTCCAGAAGATAGAGCAGGAGCTATATAGGGTTTGAATCCAAAAGAGCGTATTTCTAAGTTTGATTCTCTAGTTTTTTTTGTTAAAATATCAGATAAATATTTATCATAATTTTCTATACTATTTGCTATTATAAGACCTTTTCCATGAGGGCCAAATGCTCTTCCTTCTTTATGGTAATTTTTAAATTCAGGATATTTATTTGCATAATATGCAGCTCTAGCATTCATAACTCCAAGACCATATCCTCTAATTTGATTAGGGGATAAACCTTCTTTTAGAGCTGATTTGCATAAAAGATCTACTGGATCAGATACTATAGAAAATATACCTTTAAAATTTTTTTCTTTTGCAAGTTTAGCATATAAAGATACTATTTTACTATTTCCTTCAAATTGAACTAATCTTACATCTTTGCTTTCGTTTCCTATTTTAGGTACACCTACAGAAACGCAAAATACAAACATATTACAATTGAAAATTTCATCTTCATTCAATGGTTTTATTTTAGGTAAATTAGGATTTAACGTAGGGCTTTGAATCTGATTACATTCATATTCCCATCTATTCACTTTATTTATGTCTTTATCGTAAATACCTACTTCTTCTATACAATCTCCTCCTAAAAGTCTTAAACCTGTAATTAATGTTCCGCCTACATCTCCTAACCCCACTACATTTATTTTCCATTTTGGATTTGGACAAGGATTAAATTTTAGCGTTTCCTTCCAATTTTTACAAGTTTTATTAATACCTATTAATCTTTTTTCTTCTATAGATTTTTTTATAAATTTTGGAACTGGGATAAGAGAATCTTTTTCTATTAAAAGATCTAAATTTTCATTTTTTATAAATAACATAGAGGTATTAGTTATTAAAAAACTTCTTCTAGAATTCTTTTCATCTAAATTTAGTAAAAAATACATTAATCCTTTATGGGAAGAGGCCTCTTTTTCTGTTATTTTTTTAAAATTTTCTTTTTCTTTTGAAATTATAATACAATTTTCTACAATATAATAAAATAAATTTAAATTTTTCATAAATTCACATCCTATATATTATTTAAGACTTATACATAAAATATTATAAGATTATTTAAGTAAAACCAATGTTTAATCATCTATAATGTTTTCTAATCGTAATAATTTTTCTAAATCATTTTTTAAGTAGTGAGAAGGACTTAAATTTAAATCATAATACATATTTTTACCTTGATCTGGGCATCTTGGAACATTAAATACATGACCGAGTAAGTACAGGCTTAAATTTCTGTCTGTTATATTACGATATTCTTCCTCTATAATTTTAAATATATTTATAGAGTTTTCTATACAGATTTTGGATAAGTTAAATATGGCTTTTTTATTACTATTAACTATAAATTTAGGATAGGTATAAGGTAATATTAAATTTATAGAAGGAAGTAAATTTCTCTTAGGATATTTACCTCGCCATATTAAGTCACCGCCTATAAAAGGATACATTGATACTTCATTAAACCAAAGTTTTAACCTTGGTATAAAATAAACGCTGTCTACAGATCTATTTTGTTTATCCATTAAATCCTTTCCACGTCCAGACATAATTCCTACTATTATGTTTTTTATTTCTAAATTTTCTTCTTTGAATATAGGATCTAGTGCTTTTATTCTGTAACCTTTATGAAGTAAATTGTCTACTAAAATAACCGGTCTATTAAAGGATTTTAACATTCTTACTTGAGTATTAAGATCAAGATAGTGAGGAAATTCTCCTATTTTAAAACTTTTCATATTAGAATAGAATATTTTTTCAGTATGAAGAGCTTTAGTTACAGTATTAGGTACTATATATCTATCTAATATATCTCCATAGGGAACACACATAGCTTTACCTAAATTTCTAGGCTCTTTTACATAACTAGGAACATCATTTTCACTACAAATTTTGTCAATCATAGCTTGATGCAAGAAATTATTATCAAAGGATAAAATTAATTCACCTTTATATAAATTTGTTAAAGAGTTTTGTAGTTTTTTTCTACTTTCTAAAATTGCATTTTTAATTTTTTTGTTATTTCTATAAGGTTCTTTTATAAAATTTTCAATATCTAAGTTCAATATGCAAGGATTACTCATATCTACAGTATATATAGATAAATAATTATTAGTATTTGATATTTTAATAAAACCTTGAAGTTTTAAAGTATCAATTATAGAAGGATTTTGAAATTCAGGGCATTTAGGATGAAATATGGCATATTCATAATCTTTAGAAGCACAGAATGCTAAGGTTTCGGTTACTAGAACTTGTTCTATATATTTGGTTTTTTCTATATTTTTAATATAAAATCCATCTAAAGATAACATTCTACCAGTACTATTATTTCTTATATATTCTGTAATATAATTATCCTTTATTTCTTCATATAATACAGTAGATCTTATCCAATGGAATAAAGAAAATCCTATTAGTTCATTTTTTTTATCTCTTATTAATATTATTCGAGAAGAAGGTTTTTTTCTTATATTATCTAATATTTCTTTTATATTTTTAACTTTATATTTTAACAAAGAAGAGATTTCATTTACTATAAATTCATCTATGGAGTTTAAGATTATTACTCTTAAAGAAATAGGTTTTATTATAGATTTATCTTGGGACTCTCTTTGATAAAATCCTTTTTCATATATATATTTCTCTGCTATAGGATCTACTAAGCTAGATATGCTTTTATTTTCATCTATATAATTTCTTATTTGTGTAGAGCTTATTTTTGAATATTTAGAAGGTAAGGAGAAAATAAGAACATCTCTTTTTATATAAGAAATTATATCATCCAATTTTTCATTATTTTTTCCACGTTGAAATATTATGTGAGAGAAATTAAATATAGAGTTTGGTGTATTTATATTTTCTTTTTTATAACTAGATGCATTTAATACTACATCACTACCAACAGCTATATAAAGTTCAGATTTTGGAAATAAATCTCTTAATTTTTTCAAGTTTTCACTGTTAGCTATGTTTATAGGTATACTAGCAGGATAAATATATATGTTAAGCTGATCTGCAATAGATAAATTTAATATATCCCTTCTTAAAAGACTAGGTAATGTTCTTTTAGACCAGGAAAATTCATCTACTGCTAAAAAAACTTCAAATCCTCTGTTTCTTAAAGCTTTGGCTATCTCTTTATGACTTGAAGAAAAAGGGTCAAAAGTTCCAGGGAAAAAAGCTATTTTTTTTGCAGAAGGTATATTTAAATTTCCAATATAAAAATTATAATCTGATATAAATCTATATATATAGTGCATACCTACAGAGTTTGTAAGCATCATTAAGTTTTTGTTTCTATCTTCTGCAATAAGAGTAAGTATTTTTTTAGCTGTTAGTTTAAACAATTCTGATTTTTCTTCAAGGGAATTTTCTTCACCAAAGAGATGCTTCCCTAGAGAGATAACAGCAGATTGTTTAACTTGTATGTTATAATCTCCTAAGCCATTTAATAAAATTCCCAGCATATTTATTAATCTATTATTATAAAATTTGATATTTTCTTTAAATCTAATTTTATAGATAGAATAATTTGATATGGTAATTCCTATGGTCTTTAAAAGTAAACACTTTAAGTTTGTATTAGACTTTTTAAATTTTATAGTTAAATCTTGTATTATTTCATCCAATTCTATAGGCTGAAGCCATAGAATCACTTGCCCTGCATAGGTTGGGATATATTCTGTAAATCTATTACCTTCTATTTCTAGTCCTCTTAAAAGTTCAATAGCAATCTCATTTCTTTCTGCTAAACTTAGGTAAGGCATAATATCTAAAATAGCATTACCAGCTTTACTTCTAACACTTTCTATATCGCTTACTTTCAAAAGATTAGAAAAGTGTATAACTGTATTCATAGCAAAAGAAGATGGATTTTCTTTTACATATTTTAAAAGAAGATCTATTTGCATGTGTTTTTTTATCCAACTTGTATTGGATTTTAAATTACTTAAAAATATTTCTGTAGCTAATTTTTTATTTATATCAATATGTTTTTCTAAGTTTGAGTATAAATTTTTCATATTTAAACTTTTTGCTAGATTTAATTTAAGCAAATTTTCAGTAATATGTTTTTTATTTATAGTAGATGAATTTAAATAATCTTTTATTTTATTTTTTATATCTTGAGGTACATTTTCTTTTATTAATAAATTTAAAGTTTTAAGAGCACCTAATCTTAAAGATTGATTTCTTTTTTTTAATATATTAAATATAAAATCCCACAGATTTTTAGTATATTTTGAGGAAAAATCTATAGGTATATATTTTGCACTATCTAGCAAAAAAAGTTGAACATCTACATTTTTATACTTTTTATGATCAAAATGATCAAGTAAAACTTTTCTGTAATCATCTAAAGAAATTTCTTTACAATATTTGAATAAGGACTCAACCATTGTAGGGATATTATATCCTAAATTGAATTTATTTATATAAATCATATTGCTTGGAGGAGAGAGCATAGCTTTTAAATATTCACTTAGAACATCTACAGATGTTATTTTAGCTTTTGGAAGTTCTACATTAGAAGGTATTTCTTTCATATAACTTTCGTCAAAGGTAGCAATAAGCTTCCCTATTAGTTCAGCACAATGTTTCCTTATATCATCTTCAGGATGGGTTAGATTTTCAAATAAAAATTTAAGAGTTTGTTTTTTTTGTTTTTGAGTAAAATAAGTAGAATATTTCTGAAGAACTCTAATATACTCCCTAAGATTTTTCCAATCCTTTTCAGAACGAGCAGAATCTAATATGGTTTCTAAAGATATTTCATCTCTAAGTTGATGCATTAAATATATACTGTGATATATTGATATATTTTTAAGACTGTTTATTATTTCTTCGCCTTGCATTAAAGAATATTCAATATTTTTTAATTGTAAAGGCTGAGTAGATATATTTTTATCTGGATTTATATTTATATTTAAGCTTATAAGATAATTTTCAAAATCTTTTAATTTTGCATAAACAGTTGTGTATCTTTTTTTCTTTTTTTCATCTAAATTTTCTAACTTATTGAGTATTACATAAAAAGAATTTTCTAGAGAATAAATATGCATTTTATATCCACATTTTGTTTTAATATTTTTTACTCTAAAATCTGAATAGATTAAAATTAAAGATTCTAAGGATAAATTTTCAACTTCTAAGTCCCAAGTAGAATGGTTCATGGCTATATTACCTATATATGGTATATCATATTTTTTAAACCATTGATCTGTATAATAATAATGAAGATGTGGCACCCTTTTAAAATCTTCACCAGTACAACCATATTTACCTATGTCATGGCCAGCACCAGCACCGGATACTCTACCTAAATCTATAGGTATACCAAGAGCTTTTAATTGACGACCTATATGAAGACATAAGTAGTGGACACCACATATGTGATCCAAAGTGTTAAATCCCATAATTTCTTCACTAAGTTTCATCATTTCATAAATATAATCCTTTTTAAAATTAGCTAAAAATTTTTTATATTCTTGAGGTCTTTCTAGGGATTGTATTTCTTCTTCTTTTAAAAAATTTAAAGGATATTTACTTTTAAAATTATGAGTATCATAATTTTTTTCAAAATCGTTTATTATACAAAATATTTTCAAAAATACTTCTGAACAAATATCTACATTGGGATCATTTGATATTTTATCGATATGAGGAAAAGTTTTATTTAAGCAGTAATTATACACCTTATTTAAGAAATCTTCTTCATTTTTTATAGAATAAATCTTTTCTAATAAATTTGTGCATAATTGTAAGGTACTTTTTGCAGAAAAATCTTTATTAAGTATCATCTTAGATAATTTTTTATTAAATTCTAAAGAATCCATATGTAAATTTACATATTCTTTATTTATATCATGTTTTTTTAACCAAATATTGTTTTTAAAACTTTTAGAAATCTTATTATATAAATATTTAAAATCTGATTTAACCATATATTTAACCTCCTTTATAAAATTAAAGGGTAGTATTAGTATAAATGCTTTTATATGTAATTTTTATTTATGAAAATAAAACATTATTATAATAAATTTTATTTTTATAAAATCTATTATAAAGATTATATAATTTATTTAGCTTTTTTTATATGGATATAATAAATTTATATTTTATTATTTATTTTACTAATGATTGGTACCATATTCTTTTGTTAATTTAAGTATTTAGCTAAATATTAATAACTAAAATTTTATTAATGTAAAAAAATCATATATTAACTAAAAATCTATTTTGGTTAAAACACCTTAGAATTTTTAGTAATATATGATTTTTATTTATACTATTTACTGAATAAAAAATCACATAGATTATATAAATTATAGGCTTCGGGTATACTACTCATATCTATATAATCCATAGGAAAATCACCATCAAAAGGGTGGACTGAAATATATTGTTTATTATATATATTTATTATGTATTTATCTTTTTTAAAAGTAAAAAATATTTTATATAATGGTTTTGATTCAGGTTTTTTTTCTAAAGTTTTAAAATTTTGTTTCCTTAAAAGAGTTGTAAAATATTTTATTGTTTCTTTATCTTTTTTGCTAATTTCTTTCCCTTTATAAAAATTAGTTTCTAATATAGTGACTTTATATTCTTTTTCAAAGGTCATGTTTTTAGCTAAAAGATTAGTATAATAGAAATTGTTTGGCTTTTTACCTTTCAGCCCATCTATAGGAAACACTATATTACAAGATGTTAAAAAGAAGCAAGAAATAAATATTAAAATTATTAAATTAAAAAATTTTTTCAAGTAAATCACCTACATAATTTAGTACTAATTAAAACTATGTATTTTTTTTAGTTTTTATTACCTTTATTAATGTTATAATGATAAAAAAAACACGTTTATTAGGGAGGGGTAATTTTGAAGTATCAATTAATAGCATTAGATATGGATGGAACTTTATTAAATGATGAAAAGAAAATAACAGAAAAAACTCTTTCTTATATAAAAAAAGCAAAAGAGAAAGGCGTTAGGGTAGTTATATCTTCTGGAAGAATTCCAGGAGGGCTAAAGTTTTATGAGGAATTTATATCTAAAGAAGAACCAATGATTTGTGCTAATGGTGCTTTGATTTTAAATCATAAAAAACAAACTATGTATAATGAAGGAATTAATAAAAATACATTTTTAAATATTATAGATATTTTAAGAAAATATAAAAATACATACTATCATTTTTATCATGATAATATAATGTGTACAGAAAAATTTGATTATAGTACAAAAAAATTTTATAAATTTAATGAAAGTATAGAAAGAAAATATAGAATAGAAATAAGGATAATTGCAGATAGTAAAAAATACATTAAAAATATAGATAGTGAAATAAATAAAATAGTAGTAGTTGATGATGATTTAGAATATTTAAATAAAGTTCAAATGGAAATAAAGGATAATTTAAAGGTTAGTATAACTAAATCTCATATAAGCAATATAGAAATATGCAATTTTGGAATTAGTAAAGGAATAGCTTTAGAAAAACTAGCTAATTATTATGATATACCCATAGAAAAGTGTATAGCTGTAGGTAATGATGAAAATGATATTAGTATGATAAAAAAAGCAGGTCTTGGAGTATTTATGAAAAACACAAGAGAAGAATTGAAGAAATATGCTAATTATGTAACTTATATGGATAATAATAATGATGGAATAGCAGAAGTAATAGAGAAATTTATATTAAGCTAATTTATATTTTTAAAAATTTATTACAAAATAAAGAAATTAAAATTATTTATATTATTTATAAATATACATATTTAGATTTATAAACAATTGAAGATATAATTAGAAAATGTTATAATACCCGGTATAGGTACCAATGTTGTTATAGTAAAAAAGAGGAGTTTTAGTTATGAAAAATCAAAAGAAAGATGCTAAAAAAGATATACAAACTAGACTTAGAAGAATTGAAGGGCAAGTAAAGGGAATAGAAAAAATGATAGAAAATGAATGTTGTTGTAGAGATATACTTATACAAGTAGCCGCTATAAGAGCTGCTATGAATAAGGTAGGAGGTTTGGTTTTAGAAAATTACGCTAAGCAGTGTTTCTTAGGAGAAGATAAGGAAAAAGATAAGGCTATAGAAGAACTAGTATCAGCTTTTATTATGTTTATGAAATAAAGAAATATATACTTGAAAGAGTCTATATCAAAATAGATTTAATTTTATTTTGATATAGACTCTTTTATTTTATAAAATTATTTTTACTCTGTTATGTTTTTCTTTGGCTTTATGGTTATTAAAATTTTTTCTCGAAATTTATATATAAGCCTTGTTGTAGAAGACACCATAACCATACCTAAAGCTATAGCTCCGGCTACAGATAATGTAGTAAATCCTGTATTTAAAGCTCCATTTACATCTCCTTCAATAACTTTTTGCATAGTATAATACATTCCACCACCAGGAACCAGAGGAATCATAGAGCATATTACCATTAGGGTTACAGGAGTTTTTTCTACTCTTGCCATTATTTCTGAATATATACTTCCAGCTATGGATCCTATAAAAAAGCTGAATACTGTAGAATAGTTGTTATTTTTACAGATAAGATAGGATAACCAAGCTATGCTTCCACCTAAGGATGCATAAATAAGCTTTTTTCCTTTAATGTTAAATATACATGCAAAGCCTAAGGATGCTAAAAATGAAAATATAAAATTTGAAATCATAATCATAAAGTAGTTCCTCCCAAATGTATCCATAATTTAAGTACTACACCGGAGCCCACTGCTATTGCTACAGCTATTAAAAATGCTTCAGCTCCTCTTACAATCCCAGAAATTAAATCTCCTGCGATGGTATCTCTTAAAGCATTAACTATTGCAATTCCTGGAACTAGTATCATTACAGAACCGATTATTATTTTATCTACATTTAAACCGGATACTACTAATGTGCTTAACAAAGCAAAAAGAGATACCGTAAATCCACCTACTAAGTTAGTAAAAAATACATTTACATTTAAGTAACTTAGAAAAGAAAGCACTGGCTTTAGAGCAGCTCCTATTATGAAAGAGATTAAAAAGTCTAAAAAATTTCCTCCAAACAGTAATGTAAAGAAAGAAGAAATAAAACAAGAAGAAATTATTTCTATTTTATAATCATATGGTACGCCTTTTTTTATGATATTTAATTCTTTTTCTACTTCTTCTAAAGTTAGATTCTTTTCTTTTATACTTCTAGATAAAGTATTTACCTTATCTATTTTATCCAAATCTATAGTTCTACTTGTAATTCTTTTATTAAGAGAAACAGTTTGACCTGCTTTATTTGTAGCAGATATCATTATTACTGTTGGAGTAACATAATTGTCAGAGTCTTCTATGTTATAAGCAGCACATATTCTAGACATGGTTTCTTCTACTCTATAAGTTTCTCCACCGCTTTGCAATATTATTTTTCCAGCTTCTGCAGCTATTTTAATTATTTTGTTAATATCCATGTTATCACCGTTTATTGTCATATTTTTATGTTATCAAAAGTATTATAACACCAAAATTATCTTTGTAAAACGAAATTTTTGTATAAAAGTGAAAATTGAATTTTATTGATTATTTTTAATTTTACAACTATAATTGATAATTAATATATGTTTATTTTTAGGAGCGTGATAATATGGATTTTACAAATTTAACAAATACCGATTCAACTATATTGGGGCTGATAAAAAAAGAGGCAGAAAGACAAGAATATAATATTGAATTAATAGCTTCAGAAAACTTTACAAGTTTATCCGTAATGGAAGCTATGGGATCTTTATTAACTAATAAATATGCAGAAGGATATCCACATAAGAGATATTATGGAGGATGTAAATTTGTAGATGAAGTAGAAGATTTAGCAACAGAAAGATTGAAGAAATTATTTGACGCAGAGCATGCTAATGTACAACCACATTCTGGATCACAGGCAAATATGGCAGTTTATATGTCTGTACTTCAGCCAGGGGATACTATACTAGGCATGGATTTATCTCATGGTGGACATTTAACTCATGGAAGTCCAGTAAATTTTTCAGGAAAGTTATATAATTTTATATCTTATGGTGTAGATAAAAAAACAGAAATTATAGATTATGAATTATTAAGGAAAATAGCTTTAGAAAATAAGCCTAAAATGATAGTATCTGGGGCTAGTGCTTATCCTAGAATTATAGATTTCAAAAAAATAAGAGAAATTTGTGATGAAGTTGGTGCTTATATGATGGTAGATATAGCTCACATAGCAGGACTTGTAGCTACAGGATTACATCCATCACCAGTACCTTATGCGGATTTTGTTACAACAACTACTCATAAAACCTTAAGAGGGCCTAGAGGTGGAGCTATTTTATGTAAAGAAAAATATGCAAAGGAAATAGATAAAGCTATATTTCCAGGAATTCAAGGTGGTCCATTAATGCATATTATAGCAGCAAAAGCGGTTTGTTTTGGAGAAGCGTTAAAAGAGGATTACAAAACATATATGAAGCAAGTTGTAAAAAATACTAAAGTTTTAGGGGAGGAATTAATTAATTACGGATTTAGATTAATATCTGGGGGAACTTATAACCATTTATTGTTAATTGATCTAACTAATAAAAAAATAACTGGAAAAGATGCAGAAAAACTTTTAGATTCAGTAGGAATTACTGTGAATAAAAATACAATACCTTTTGAAACATTAAGTCCTTTTGTAACTAGTGGTATTAGGATAGGAACACCAGCAGTAACTACAAGAGGGTTTAAAGAGGAAGAAATGAAAAAAATAGCCTATTTCATTAACTATTCTATAGAGCATAAAGAGGAAAATTTATCTCAAATTAGAGAGCAAGTAAAAGAGCTTTGTAAAAAATATCCATTGTATCAAAATTCATAAAAAATGTAGAATTTACACATAATAAATAGGGCTTATGCTTTAAAATAAGAGCATAAGCCCATATTTTGGTGATATATTGTAGAAAAACTATATAAATTCAAAAAATATAGCAAATTTAAAGCAAAATCATGTGTAGACAAAAATATAAATAGTATGTACAATGAATCTGTAATAAGAAAATTTTAATTAAAAAATAAAAATATAAAAAATGTTCTTTTACAATAAAAGTTTTTATATTTTTAAGAAGGAATTTTAAATTTTATGTAGAAGATTTATTTTAGGGTGATGGTTTGTAAAATTACCCATAAATATAATAAGATGGTGCTATTTACGAGAAGATAGCTTTTTATTATAAAATTATTTGTTATAACTTTAACTAATTTGTTATAACTTTAATTAGTTTTGCAAACGTATTCTTAATATTAAAGATATTAATATATTTACAAATATTTAAAGTTGTAATTATATTTTTATTATAATAATTATAAATTTACATAAACTAACGTATGTAATTAAAATTAAAGTATTAAACATATTATTTTTCGGAGGTGTTTTTATGAAAATAGTATTAGCTCTAGGAGGAAATGCCCTACAATCAGATCCAAAAGACAAAACTCCTGAAAGTCAATTAAAAACCTGTAAAGATACAGCAAAATCAATAGTAGATTTAATCGCGGAAGGTCATACAGTTTCAATAGTCCATGGAAATGGTCCTCAAGTAGGTCAAATATTGGCATCTGTAGAAGCTGGTCATAAAGCAAATGATACTAACGTATTGTTCCCATTTGACGTTTGTGGAGCATTTTCACAAGGTTATATAGGATATCATCTTCAAAATGCTATAGAAGAAGAATTAAATAAAAGAAATATCAATAAACCAGTAGGAACAGTAGTTACTCAAGTATTAGTAAATGCTGATGATCAAGGATTTAAAAATCCTACAAAACCAATAGGTTCTTTTTACAGTGAAGAAGAAGCTAAAAAGTTAGAAGCTGAAAAAGGTTATGTAATGAAAGAAGATGCAGGAAGAGGATACAGAAGAGTTGTTGCTTCACCAAAACCTGTAGATGTTATAGAAAAAGCTATGATAAAACAATTAGTTGAAGCAGGAAATATAGTAATTTCTTGTGGAGGTGGTGGAATTCCAGTTGTTAATGAAAATGGAATTATAAAAGGAGTTCCAGCGGTTATAGATAAAGACTTTGCAGCTGAAAAATTAGCAGAAATAATAGATGCTGATATGTTATTAATTCTTACAGCTGTAGATCAAGTTGCTATAAACTTCAATAAACCAAATCAAGAATCTTTATCTCAAATGAATTTAGAAGAAGTTGATAAATATATTAGTGAAGGACAATTTGCTCCAGGAAGTATGCTTCCAAAAGTTGAAGCTTGTAAAAAATTTGTTGAATTTAATGAAAACAAAATTGCAATAATAGGATCTCTTGAAAAAGCAAAAGATGCTATTAACGGAACTTCAGGTACAAGAATAGTAAGATAACATTAAAAAGCTAAAATGGGTTACATAATACATATGTGATCTAAATATAAAAGTTTATAATATAAATAATTATACTATTAGGAGGAATAAGATATGTTTAACTTAAAAAACAGACATTTTTTAACATTAATGGATTTCACACCAAAGGAAATAAATTATTTCTTAGATTTAGCTAGAGATTTAAAAAGAGCTAAATATACAGGAACAGAAGTACCAAGAATGAAAGGCAAAAACATTGCATTAATATTTGAAAAAACTTCAACAAGAACTAGATGCGCATTTGAAGTTGCTGCAAAAGATCAAGGAGCTCATGTAACTTATCTTGGACCAACAGGAACTCAAATTGGTAAAAAAGAATCTATGGCAGATACTGCTAGAGTTCTTGGAAGAATGTATGATGGTATAGAATACAGAGGATTTTCACAAGAAACTGTTGAAGAATTAGCTAAATATGCTGGAGTACCAGTATGGAATGGATTAACAGATGCTGACCACCCAACTCAAATTTTAGCTGACTTTTTAACAATTCAAGAACATTTTGAAAAACCATTAAATGAAATTACTTTTGCTTATGCAGGTGATGGAAGAAACAACATGGCTAATGCTTTAATGATTGGTGCTGCAAAAATGGGAATGGATTTCAGAATAGTTGCTCCAAAGAGCTTATTCCCAGAAGAAAAATTAGTAGTTGAATGCAAAAAAGTAGCTGAATCAACAGGCGCTAAGATAACTTTAACTGATAGTGTTGACGAAGGTGTTAAAGGTTGCGACGTTATATACACAGATGTTTGGGTATCAATGGGAGAACCAGACGAAGTTTGGGCAGAAAGAATAAAATTATTAAAACCATATCAAGTTAACATGGAAATGTTAAACAAAACAGGAAACAAAGAAGTTAAATTCATGCACTGCTTACCAGCATATCATGATTTAAAAACATCAGTAGGTAGAGAAATCCATGAAAAATTTGGTTTAAATGGTATGGAAGTTACTGATGAAGTTTTTGAAAGCGAACATTCAATCGTATTTGATGAAGCTGAAAACAGAATGCATACTATAAAAGCTGTTATGGTTGCAACATTAGGAGATCAATAATATCTAAATATATAAAATAAAAGGAAGAATGGAAACATTCTTCCTTTTATTTTTATGCAAAAATATATAAAACTAATTATAAATATAGTTCATAAAATTTAATATATTAAAGAAAAAATTATCTATTATTTTAAGATAACATGTGATATAATTTAATTAATACGAATTATAAAAATAAAATTTCAAAAAATATTCGGAAAGAGGGATAAAAGTGGGGAATGAAATAAAAACATTATTCGTAGAAAAGAAACCACAATTTAGAGTGGAAAATCAAAAAATGTTAAAAGATTTTAAGTTAAGCTTAAATATAGGGAATATAGAAGATATAAGAATTTTAAATAGATATAATATAAGTGGCATAACTGATGAAGAATACAAATTATCTAAGTATACTATATTTTCAGAAAAGACTGTGGATGATTTGTATGAAGAAGAATTTCCTTATGATAGTGGAGATAAAATTTTTGGAGTAGAATATTTACCAGGTCAGTATGATCAAAGGGCTGACTCAGCAGCTCAATGTATACAAATACTTACCCAAAGAGAAGGGGTAATTGTAAAGTATAGTAAAATTTTTGTTATAAAGGGGAATATAACAAAGGAAGAATTCAAAAAAATAAAAGAATATTGTATAAATAAAGTAGATTCGAGAGAAGCACAACTTAAAAATCCTGATTCTATAGTAGATATATATCCGGAAGTAGAAGCTATAGAAGTGTTAGATGGATTTATAAATTTAAGTGAAAAAGAACTAGAAGATTTTTTGAAAGATAGGAATTTAGCTATGACATTTGAAGATTTAAAATTTTGTCAAGAGTATTTTAAAGCTAAAGAAAAGAGAAATCCTACTATAACAGAAATTAAAGTTATAGATACTTATTGGTCAGATCATTGTAGACATACAACTTTTATGACAGAAATAGAAGATATAAAAATAGAAGATGGATTATATACTAGTGCAATAAAGAGTGCCTATGAAGATTATAAAGATCTTAAAAAATATATATATGAAAAAGAAAGAGCTACTTGTCTTATGGATATAGCAACTATAGCTGCAAAAGAGTTAAGAAAAAAAGGATTATTGGAGGACTTAGATGTATCGCCGGAAATTAATGCTTGCAGTATAGTAGTAGATGCTGAAATTAATGGCAATATAGAAAAATGGCTTGTTATGTTTAAAAATGAAACTCATAATCATCCTACAGAAATAGAACCTTTTGGAGGAGCAGCTACCTGTATTGGAGGAGCTATAAGAGATCCTCTTTCAGGAAGAGTTTATGTATATCAAGCTATGAGAATTACAGGAAGTGCAGATCCAAGACGAAGCTTAAAAAATACATTAGAAGGAAAACTTCCTCAAAAGAAAATAACAACTGAAGCGGCTCATGGATATAGTTCCTATGGGAATCAAATAGGTTTAGCTACAGGACAAGTTGTAGAAATATATGATGAAGGTTATATGGCTAAAAGGATGGAAATTGGAGCAGTTATAGGAGCAGCTCCTATGGAAAATGTAATAAGAAAAGAACCTAAACCTTCAGATGTGGTTATATTGTTGGGAGGAAAGACAGGAAGAGATGGTATAGGAGGAGCTACTGGTTCTTCTAAAAAACATACAGAAATTTCTATCGAAAATTGTGGATCAGAAGTACAAAAAGGAAATGCACCAACGGAAAGGAAAATTCAAAGATTATTTAGAAATAAAGAAGTAAGTAATATGATAAAAAGATGCAATGACTTTGGAGCTGGTGGAGTATCTGTAGCTATTGGTGAACTTACAGAAGGAGTTTATATAGATTTAAATAAAATTCCTAAAAAATATGAAGGATTAGATGGAACGGAATTAGCTATATCTGAATCACAAGAACGTATGGCAGTGGTAGTTTCAAAGGAAGATAAGGAAAGGTTTATTAAATTTTCAAAACAAGAAAATTTAGAAGCTACAGTAGTTGCAGAAGTTAAAGAAGAGAAAAGGCTTAAAATGTTATGGAAAGATAGTATTATAGTGGATTTAGATAGAGAATTTTTAAATACTAATGGAGTAAGACAAAAAACTAAGGCTTATATAACTAATCCAGAAAAGAAAGATTACTTTAATAAGATATCTTTTGATTCAAAGGAAAATATAAAGGATAAATGGATAGAAAACTTAAAAGATTTAAATGTGTGCAGTCAAAAAGGATTAGTAGAAATGTTTGATAGTACAGTAGGAGCAGGTACTGTTTTAATGCCATTAGGAGGAAAATATCAAAAGACTCCACAAGAAGGTATGGCAGCTAAACTTCCAGTATTAGAAGGAGATACTACTACAGCTACAGTTATGACATATGGATTTGATCCTAAAATATCTAAATGGAGTCCTTTTCATGGAGCTATGTATGCAGTTATAGAATCTGTAACAAAATCTGTAGCTATGGGAGTAGATTATAAAAAAATAAGACTTACTTTTCAGGAATATTTTGAAAAACTGGATAATAAAGAAGAGAAGTGGGGAAAACCACTAGCTGCTCTTTTAGGAGCATTAAAGGCTCAAAGAGAATTTTATATTGCATCTATAGGTGGAAAAGATAGTATGTCTGGAACTTTTAAAGATATGAATGTACCACCAACTTTAGTATCTTTTGCGGTAGGTATTACTGATGTAAATAGAATAATATCTTCAGAATTTAAGGCAGTTGGAAATAATGTTATATATATAAAATGTGAAAGAAATGAAGAAGAAATGCCTAATTTTAATAAGCTTAAGAAAAATTATGAAGGTGTATATAATGCAATAGAAACAGGCAATGTTTTAGCTAGTTCCACCATTAAATTCGGAGGAATTTCAGAAGCAATAAGTAAGATGTGTTTTGGTAACAATATAGGTGTAGAATTAGAAAATTTAGATAATAAGGAATTATTTTCTTCAGATTATGGTTCTATAATATTAGAAGTTAATAAAGATTTTGATTTAAATATATTAAAAGAAACAGATTATAAAATAATAGGTAAAACTGTTGAAAAAGCTTCTATAAAAATTGGAAATGAAGAAATATTACTAGATGAATGTTATGAAGAGTTTGAAAGTACTTTAGAGGGAGTGTTTAAATCAAAGATAGAAAAAGAATATAGAAAAGATCTAAATATACCGCTATATGAAAATAAAAATATAAAATCACCAAGTATAAAAATTCCTAAGCCAAAGGTTTTAATACCAGTGTTTCCAGGTACTAATTGTGAGTATGATTCTAAAAGGGCTTTTGAAAAAGCTGGTGGAGAGGTAGAACTATTTGTATTTAATAATATGAATTCAAATAATATAAAAGAATCTATAAATAATTTAAGTTCTAAAATAAAAAAGACTAATATAATTATGTTACCTGGTGGATTTAGTGCAGGAGATGAACCGGAAGGTTCTGGCAAATTTATAGCAACTATATTTAGAAATGAAAAAATTAAAGAGGCAGTTATGGAACTACTTAAAGTTAGAGATGGATTAATGTTAGGTATATGCAATGGGTTCCAAGCTTTAATAAAATTAGGATTAGTACCTTTTGGTGAGATTTGCGATATAAATGAAAGTTGTCCAACATTAACTTATAATGATATAGGAAGACACCAATCTAAAATAGTGTATACTAAAGTAGTGTCTAATTTATCACCTTGGTTTAATAATGTTAAAGTAGGAGATATACATGCAATACCTGTATCCCATGGAGAAGGTAAGTTTTATGCTAAAGATAGTGTAATAAAAAAGTTAATAAATAATGGTCAAGTATCTACTCAATATGTAGATGCTAACGGAAATGCTACTGATGATATAGAATATAATCCAAATGGATCTATATTTGCTGTAGAAGGTATTTGTAGTCCAGATGGCAGAATTCTAGGTAAAATGTCACATTCAGAGAGAATAGGTTATGGAACATTAAAAAATATATTAGGTGATAAAGATCAAAAAATATTTGATGCTGGAATAAAATATTATAGATAAATATTATATATAATTTTAAAAGCGTAGAATAAATTATAATTAATTTTAATATAATAATAAATAGAAAATATACGTAATTAGCAAATTTAGTTATTACGTATATTTTTTTTATGTGTGTATTTCAAATTGAATTTATTCTTCCATTCTACATTATATAGAATATATATTTTTGTAAAAAGCTACTAATTTTTCTGAAAATATTTTAATTTCTTAAATTTTTGAATTGACAAAACACTAACTAGAATATTATAATTAAATCAGATAAAAGTAGATTTTAATACTATATAATGTGTAGTTTAAATTTATTTTTTATAATAATAAAGAGGTGATATAGTGAAAATACTTTTATACACCTTTATAAGTTTGTTATCTTTTAGTTTATTTACCCTTCTTTTAAGTGCTGTAAGATTTATATATCATCATAAATACGGTAAAGCAGTTTTCCAAATTAACAAAAGCAAATATAAAAAAAGCAAAATTTCTAAAAAAGAGTTTCCAATGAATGTAAGTCCATTTAAAGATGAAGACGATAATGTATATTTACCTTTAAAGTATGTAGCTAATTCTTTAGGAATAAAGCTGTATAATGATGATGAGTATAGTATAATTATAAAGGTGATGGATAAAAACATTAGAGCTAATGAGGACGTTATCTTTATAGAAAACAGTTCAACAAAGTTAAATAGAAAGATAGATAATAATATAAAAATAAAAAATAACGAATTAATGTTACCACAAAGCTATATTAAAGATATTTTTGAAGTAAATATAGAAATAAATAATAAAACAGGTGAAGTAATACTGAAGTAAAAATATATTAATCAAAATTTTTATTTCATGATTATCAGAATTAATATTTTCATATTTTGAAAATAAGAGTGAAGATAAGATATATTATTATATAGCTGGTTTCTAAGTTTTAGTAGAAGTGAAAACTTATGAAGTTAAGAAAGTAAATATGTTTATAAGGTTTAAAAAGCCCTTACTTAGTTAATAAGAAATTATAACTAAATAGGGGCTTTTTATTTTTAAATTTTATTTTAAAATATCAATTATTTTATATATGAGTTTCCATCAAGGGGGATTAATACCTGCAGAGGAGGTTTTTTATCAGTTAATCCTATAATATAAACAGTATAATATTTATTAGCTTTTAGATTAGCATTTGGAGATATTAATATTATATCTTCTGTATTAGCAAGTTTTAAATTTAAGGTATAGTTTTTAGGAGCTACTGGGGTATAATCTGTTATATTTTTATAACCTACATTATCAAATGTTTTTTTATCATTCATATAAAAATCTATATTAGGATCATCAGGAGAAAGATTAATAGAACGTACATAAGCTTTATTTGGATCCTTACTGTCTAATTTTTTATCAAGTATATAAAATAATGATATATCTTCTAAAAGTCCTGTAATGGCTATTGTATAAATAGAATTTGGTGGAATAAAAATATTTTCATCTATTATGGCTATATCCTTTTTACCAGAAGGAAATACTTTTATGTTATGATCGTTAGACTCTAAAGATGTATATTCAGTAAAGCCTCTATAGGCTAGTCCTCTAGATATTAATTTATCATTTATATATATATCTACTGAGGGGGTATTAGGTGATGCATGAAGAATTCTGAAATGTGATTTTTCATCACTTTTTCTAAATCTTATTTTGTTATTATCAAAATAAGGTAAATCAAACATAATAAAACCTCACTAAAAATTTCTACAATATTAATATATATAAGTATTTCTGAATTTGTTACAGAATATCAAAATCTCTTGTTAAAATATTAGCTAAACTTAATTAGGTAATATTTATGTAAAAGTGTATGCAATTTACTATTATCATAATTGCATATATGTATATTTTTTAACAAGAATATAGTAAAAATAACTTTATAATGCAAGAAAATAAAATAATTAAATCAATATACAGTAAATTTTAAAAAAATAAATTTAATTTAAAAAAATGAACTAATTTGACTTAAAATTAGATTTTACGGAGAATCTAAAAGGTGATAACATTTACAATAAATAAAATCTATTTTGAAGATAATACAAAAACAAAGGAGGGTTTTTATGGAGTTATTAAAGATTGTGGAAGGTTTTAATAATATACTTTGGAGTTATATTTTAATGTTCTTTTTGTTTGGAGCTGGAATATTTTTTACTTTTAATTTAAAATTTGTACAGGTAAGAAAATTTAAAGTAATGTTTAAACAAGTATGTTTAAACAAGTATTTTCAAAAAATAAAAATAACGATTCAGGTATAACATCTTTCCAAGCTTTGGCTACAGCTGTAGCAGCACAGGTCGGAACGGGAAACTTAGCGGGAGCTGCTACCGCTATTGCTGCTGGAGGACCAGGTGCTATATTTTGGATGTGGATTAGTGCTTTCTTTGGGATGGGAACCATATTTTCAGAAGCGATTTTAGCGCAGAAATATAAAGTTAAAAAAGATAGTGGAGAAGTACTTGGTGGACCAGCTTATTATATAAGAGATGGATTTGGTAGTAAAAAATTAGCAGGGTTCTTTGCTTTTTCTATGATGGTATCAGCTTGTCTAACTGGAGATATGGTTCAATCTAATTCAATTGGTATATCTATAAACAAAGCTTTTGGAATTCCTAATATAGTTGTAGGTATAATAGTAGCAATACTTACTGCATTAATAGTTCTTGGAGGAATACAAAGAATAGCATCAGTTACGGAAAAATTAGTTCCTATTATGGCTTTATTTTTCATTATAGGAAGTTTGATAATTATAGGAATTAATTATGATAGTATAGGTCCAGCATTTAAAATGATATTTGTAGGTGCTTTTAATCCTAAAGCAGCTACAGGAGGTCTTATTGGTGTATCTGTGAGGGAGGCTATGAGATATGGAATATCTAGAGGTCTATTTTCTAATGAAGCTGGTATGGGATCCACTCCACATGCTCATGCTGTAGCAGATGTTAAATATCCAGCAGAACAAGGATTTGTAGCTATGTTTGGATTATTTATTGATACTTTTGTTGTTTTAACTTGTACAGCTATGGTAATTTTAACAACTGGAGCGTTAGATGGAAAAACCACAGGAATAGAATTAACTCAACAAGCGTTTATAAATGGTTTTGGGAGTTTTGGTAATATATTTGTAGCAATAAGTTTATTTTTCTTTGCTTTTTCTACAATAATAGGGTGGTATTTCTTTGGATTATTAAATGTTAAGTTTATATTCGGTGATAAAGGGACAAAACCTTATGTAGTAATATTTCTTGTAGCTTTAGTAGCAGGAACAGTTTTAGATGTACCATTAGTATGGCAATTAGCAGATACTTTTAATGGATTTATGGTAATACCTAATTTAATAGCTTTAATAGCATTAGTTAAACTAGTTAAAAAAGAACTTAATAATTATGAAAATCATGTTTGTACAAAATATTAGATTTTAAATATAGTTTAAATAATAAAAGTTATAAGAAGTAATATTTAATAGGTTAGTAATAAAAAAATAGATAATATAAAGAATATCTTTAACACAATAGGCATATATAATAGTGTTAAAGATATTTTTGTGTTTTAAAATTTAAAAAAATATTTAAAATAAAATATCTTTAAAATATTCTGAATGATTTGTTATTTTTTTATAAAATATATTGATAAAAATAATCTTATCTTTATTCATATATAACTAAGACAATATAAAAGATAAAATATATTTTATAAGCATATTTATATTTAAACTTAAAAAACATCTAAATACAAGTAAATAAGACATTATAATATAAAATTTATTGATTAAATCCTATTTTATACTTACAATTATGATTTAAAAATATTAAAAATTTAATTTTTCAATGTACAGTAGTAAAATAGTTTGTTAATAAATATGAAATAATATATTTTAAAATATTCATAAATGTATATTTTTTAACAATTATAACAGGATATAAGCGTTTTAAATGCAATTTATCTAAGGTTTTAAGATTATTATGCAGTAAATTCAAAATATTCAAAGGTAATTATTTTAAATAAAGAATAAGCATATAAATATTAATTTTACTTAATATTTGAAAGATGATAACATTTACAATAAGGATTTAATCCGACTACATTTTAAGATATACATAAAAGGGGAGAAGTTTATGGAATTTTTGCTAAGGGTTTTCGAAAGTATTAATAATGTGCTATGGTCCTATATATTAATGTTTTTTTTATGTGGGGCAGGAATATTCTTTACTTTTAAATTAGGATTTGTACAGGTTAAGAAGTTTAAGGCAATGTTCAAACAAGTATTTGCTAAGAATGATAATGATGATGGAATTAGTTCATTCCAAGCGTTGGCTACTGCAGTAGCGGCACAGGTAGGAACAGGAATTTTAGCTGGAGCTGCAACTGCTATAGCATCTGGAGGGCCAGGAGCTATATTTTGGATGTGGATTAGTTCCTTTTTTGGTATGGGTACTATATTTGCAGAAGCTGTTTTAGCTCAAAAATATAAAACTTATGCTGAAGATGGTGAAGTTTTAGGTGGACCAGCTTACTATATAAGAGATGGATTAGGTAGTAAAAAATTGGCTAAATTTTTTGCTTTTGCTATGATGGTATCTGCCTGTTTAACAGGAGATATGGTTCAATCAAATTCTATTTCTATAGCTATAAACAAAGCCTATAATGTTCCAACTTTAATTACAGGAATATTTTTAGTAGTTCTTACAGCTATGATAGTTATAGGTGGAATAGAACGTATAGCATCAGTTACAGAAAAATTAATACCTATAATGGGGGCATTATTTATATTAGGTAGTTTAATAATTATATTTAAAAATTATTATAATATAGTACCAGCTTTTAAAATGATATTTGTGGGCGCCTTTAATCCAAGAGCTGCAACCGGTGGACTTATAGGTGCATCAGTAAGAGAGGCTATGAGATATGGAGTATCTAGAGGTTTGTTTTCTAATGAAGCAGGTATGGGTTCAACACCTCATGCACATGCTGTGGCAAATGTAAAACATCCAGTACAACAAGGTTTGGTCGCTATGTTTGGAGTTTTTGTAGATATTTTTGTAATATTAAATTGTACAGCTTTTGTTATACTTACAAGTGGAGCTTTGGATGGTAAAACTACAGGTATAGAATTAACACAACAGGCTTTTGTAAATGGTTTTGGTGGTTTTGGTAATTCTTTTGTAGCAATAAGTTTATTTTTCTTTGCATTTTCAACTATGATAGGGTGGTTCTTTTTTGGAGCTTTAAATGTAAAGTTTTTATTTGGTAAAACAGGTATGAAGTTTTATACTCCAATATTTTTAATTTCTTTAATATTGGGTACTATTTTAGACGTTCCTTTAGTATGGCAATTAGCAGATACTTTTAATGGATTAATGGTTATACCAAATTTAATAGCTTTAATAGCATTAGCTAAATTAGTACAAAAAGAACTTAAAGATTATAATGAAAATTTTTTATTGAAACAAGCAGTAGCAAATAGAAAAACAAGTAATTTATAATACGTATAAATTTTATTAATTAATATAATATATTAAAAAATTAATAAATCTATTTAATAATCCTTCATGATATAATATTATATATATAAGAGTTTAATATTATATTATGGAGGTATTTTTATGCTTATTTTAACAGCAGAAGATATTAAAAAAGTATTTACTATGAAGGATGCTATAGAAGCAAATAAGGAAGCTTTTAAACTTTATTCAAATAATAAAGCTGAAGTTCCATTAAGAACAAATATAAGTATACCTAAATATAAAGGATCAAGTCTTTTTATGCCAGCTTATATTGAAGATTTAGATACAGCAGGAATTAAAATAGTATCTGTATTTCCTGAAAATGTTAAGCTAGGAAAGGCAGCAGTACCAGCTCAAATGATATTGTTAGATGGAAAAACTGGTGAAGTTTCAGCTATAATGGATGGAACTTATTTAACACAGCTTAGAACAGGTGCTTCTGCTGGAGCAGCTACAGATATTTTGGCAAGAAAAGATGCTAAAATAGGAGCTTTAATAGGAACAGGTGGACAAGCTTTATGTCAATTAGAAGCTTTACTGTCTGCTAGAAATTTAGAAAAAGTAAAAGTTTACAGTAGAAATTTTGAAAATGTAAAAGCCTTTGTAGAAAAATCTAAAAAAAGTTTAAGTCAATATGATACAGAGATATTAGGGGTAAATAGTTCAGATGAGGCTATTAAAGATGCAGATGTTATAACAGTAGTAACTACAGCTACCTCACCAGTTTTTAATGGTAGAAACGTAAAAGAAGGTGCTCATATAAATGGTGTAGGATCTTATATGAAGCATATGCAAGAACTTGATGAATATATTATATCTAGAGCAGATAAAATATATTTAGATTCAAAAGAAGCTGTTTTAAGCGAAGCTGGAGATTTTATAATACCTTTAGAGAAAGGAATTATAAAAGATGATAGAATTACAGGAGAATTAGGACAAGTTGTTTTACAATCTATAGATGGGAGAGAAAATAAAAAGGAAATAACTTTATTTAAGTCTGTAGGTATTGCAGTACAGGATGTTGTAACAGCATATAAAATATATGAAAAAGCCCTACAAAATAAAATAGGAAAAGAAGTAGAAATATAAGCAGCGAACCCAAATCTACGATTTGGTGTGAGTCGCTTACTCCTATATAATAGGAGTTTCATATAAAAAGAACATAAATAGATTAGTTTATTTAATAATAGCAATTATAAAATTGAATAAGTAGTAGATTTTCTTCTTATATTTAGTAAATTAAGTTAAAAAAGATAAATAAAGTGAATTAAAAAAATATCTATGAAAATTGTAAAAGTTTAATAATATTTCATTTATTATAGTTTAAAAGAAATATAAAAGCAGGAATTTAAAAATTCCTGCTTTTTATATATGCTTATAATTATAACAGTGTGGGTTTATGGAGGTTACATAATTATAAGCTATACAAACAAATTTTATTTAAATAAAAATAGTATTATCTGCAGAAGTCATTTCTTCCACTATAGTATACATATTTGTTATTTCTCCAACTTTAAGTTTATCTTTTATATTATAAAAATCAAGGCAAGTTCCACAGCTTAGTATTTTAACTCCTTTGTTTTTTAGTGTTTGTATACTTTCAAGGCATTCAGAACCTTCAATGGTAAGTTTAACTCCACCATTTAAGAATAATAAATGGGAAGGAAGTTTATCGCTTTCAGATAGAGCATACAAATAACTTTTCATAAGAGCAGTTCCTAATTTATCATCTCCGCTACCAAGTACATTTTTGGAAATCACCATAACTAATTTTCTTTCATTTGACAAAATATTTTCACAAGCTACACAATTTTCTTTAGTAATAGTTATATAATATAAAGAATCTTTTTCTTCTATTTTGCTCTTAAAACCATTTTTTTCAGCGAGTTTTATAATATTATTTTTAGCTACTTCATTATCAACTATAGTAGTAGCTTGTCCTTCTTCTATGGAATCAAAATATTTTTTTGTATTAATTACAGGTTGAGGACATTTCAATCCCTTACAGTCAATTATTTTAGCCATATTTTTAGCCTCCTAAAATAAATCTTACTTATACACTTAATTATATCACAAATTTACCAATGAACTTATAAATAATACTTATAGATTATAGTAAAACTATTTTATAATATAATGGAATAGTAAAATTTATCTTGAAATTTTTCTTTGTGTTAGGTATATTTATAGTTGTTTTTGTTTTAGCAGTTCTTAAAATTATCTAAACATATTTTTATTATAAAGGATATAAAAAGAGTTTATAGAATATAATTATAATTAATGGATTTATTTTTAGTTTTAATAATTCAATATACTAGTGCTAGAAAGTACCATAAATAAGGAGTGAGACTATGGGTCCAATAATTTTTACAGATGCTAGTTGTGATTTACCAAGAGATTTTATAGATGAAAATAATATACCTTTTTTAGGTCTTATGTGCAATTTTAAAGGAAAAGATTGGGAAGACGATTTTGGCAAAACCTTATCTTATGAAGAATTTTATGAGGGAATTAAAAATGGTGAAATGCCTTCTACTAGTCAAATTAATGAATATAGATTTGAGCAAAAATTTAAAGAATTACTAAAGGAAAATAGACCTATTATATATATAGCTATGTCATCTGGACTGAGTGGTACTGTAAATAGTGCTAAGATGGCAAGAGAAGAGATATTAGCACAAAATGAAAGTGCAGATATAACTATAATAGATACAAAATGTTCTTCTATAGGGCAAGGATTATTAGTATATAATGCTGTTAAAATGGCTAAAGAAGGTAAGAGTAAAGATGAAATAGTAAAATGGGTTAATGAAAATAAGAGTAAAGTTAACCACTGGTTTATGGTGGAAAATTTAACTCATTTGAAAAGAGGAGGAAGAGTGTCAGCTACCTCTGCCACGATAGGAACTTTATTAAATATAAGGCCTATTATACACATAGAGAAAGATGGCACTTTGAAAAATATAACTAACATAAGAGGAAGTAAAAAAGCTATAAGATATCTTTTAGACAAATTCAAGGAAAATTGCATCAATTATGAAGATGTACTAGTAGGAATAGTTCATGGGCATTGTAGAGAAGAAGCAGAAAAGATTAAAGAAATGCTTACAGATGAATTAGGTGTAAAAAAGTTTATAATTAACGAACTTGGTATTGGTATGGGAGCACATTGTGGAGATGGAATGCTGGCATTGTGCTTTATAGCAAATAAATGATGTATAAGTAATATATATAAAACCTCCTTTTTTAGTATAATAAAAGAGGAGGTTTTTGGAATTTATTATATATTTAAGTGATTTTAAAATGTGGGGGGTTTTTTTTGAAAAATAATATTATTAATCAAGTTCTAATTCTTTCTATAATAATGGGTATAGGAATTATTTGTGGTAAAAAAGAAATTTTAAATGAGGAGGCAAACAAAAAACTTTCTGAACTTCTAGTTAAAGTTACTTTGCCATGTCTTATCATATCTTCTTTTAATTATAATTTTACTGAAGATATGATAAAAAATGCTAAGCTATTTTTTTTCTATTCAATAATTGTACATATAGGTTTAATATTAATAAGCAATTTGCTTTTTATAAAAAATAATGAAAAAGCTAAAAAGGTTCTTAAATTTTCTACTATGTTTTCCAATAGTGGATTTATGGGATATCCTGTAATAGAAGCTTTATATGGTAAGGTTGGAGTATTTTATGCTTCTATTTTTGGTATACCTTATAATATATTTATGTTATCTGTAGGAATTATGATATATACAGGAGAAAAAGATATTAAAAATTTAAAGGGTGTATTAAAGCATCCAGGTATAATTGCTACGATATTAGGAATGTTTATACTTTTATTTCATATTTCTATACCGATGCCTATAAAAACATCATTGCAATATGTTGGATCTATGACTACGCCTTTATCTATGATAATAGTGGGTGCTATGCTTGCAGATATAAATATAAAAGAAATTTTTTCAGGAATAGAAGCTTATTATGGTGCTTTTGTAAGACTTATAATAATACCTGTTTTAGTATATATTTTAATGATTTTATTGAAAGCAGACAAGCAATTATTAGAGATATGTGTAATATTAGAAGCTATGCCTACAGCAGTATTGGCTACTGTGCTTGCAGAAGAGTATGATGCAGATGTGGTTTTAGCAGCTAAATGTGTATTTATAACCACTATTTTATCTATTATAACAATACCATTAATAGTAGCTTTTATAACTTAAATAAGACATGGATATTAAAAGCATTTTAACATAATAAAAGTTTTAATTATACTGTATAATATAAAGTATTAATTAAATTGTTTTTATGTTTATTAATGACAATTCTTTATATATATAGTTAGCATGAGATAATATTTTTAGATATTAGTTGATATTAAATTCAGTATTATAAAAGGGGTGAAAAAATGTTTGATACACATTTACATACAAAATTTTCTACAGATTCTACAATGACTATATATGAAGCTATGAAAGCTTCAAAAGATAATAATCTAGGTATAATAATAACAGAACATATGGACTTAGGCTTAAAAGATGAAAATAAATTTTGCTTTAATGTACCTTCATATTTTGAAGAATATGATAAATATAGAAATAGTAAACTTCTTTTGGGTATAGAATTAGGAATGGAAAAAGATCTTGTAGAAGAAGGAAAAGAAGTAATTGATAGTGGAAATTTTGATTATGTAATAGGTTCTATTCATTTAATAAATAAAGTTGATTTATATTTAGATAAATTTTATGAGGATAAAAGTAAAGAAGAGGCTTTTCATATTTATTTTAAAAATATGCGATATAATTTATTAAAGTATGATTTTATAGATAGTTTAGGACATATAGATTATATTTCGAGATATGCAAGTTATGAAGATACAGATATAAGTTATGATATTTTTAAAGATGATATAGATGAAGTTTTAAAGGTTGTAGTAGAACAAGAAAAATCTATGGAGATTAATACAAGAAGATTAAATGACAAAAAAGCTTTGAAAAATTTAGTTGAAATATACAAAAGATTCTATGAATTAGGAGGAAGAACAGTTACTTTAGGTTCAGATTCTCATAATGCTAAGGATATAGGAAATAGATTGAATTTAGCAAAAGAAATTGCAGATTACTGTAATTTAAAGATTGTTTATTATAAAAATAGAAAACCTGAATATGATAAATAGAATCAATAATTTTCTATGAATCAACTTTATAACTTGATAAAATGAAGGCTTTAACTTACAATGTTAGGTAAAGTCTTTTTGTGAGGTGAAAACATGAGACCTTTAGCAGATTTAATGAGACCTAATAAACTAGAAGAGTTTGTAGGGCAAAGACATATATTATCTCAGAACAAACCTTTATATAATTTAATAAAAAATAAATCTATATGTAATTCTATATTTTATGGGCCACCAGGTACAGGGAAAACTACTCTGGCTAATATTATGGCTAATTACGTTGATAAAAAATTTTATAGGTTAAATGCAACTACAGCATCTATTAAGGATATTCAAGAAATCACTTCTAGTATAAATAGCTTGTTAAATTACAGTGGAGTTGTATTGTATATAGATGAGTTACAACATTTTAATAAAAAGCAGCAACAAGCTTTATTAGAATTTATAGAAGATGGAAGAGTGGTATTAATAGCAAGTACCACTGAAAATCCTTATTTTGTCATACATAAAGCTATTTTAAGTAGATGTAATATATTTCAATTTAAACCTCTTAAAAAAGAGGACATTATTTTAGGATTAAAAAAAGCTATAGATAAATTAATAGATAAAAATATAAATATAACTTATACCAATGAAGCTTTAGAGTATATAGGTGAAATATGCCAAGGTGATTATAGAAAAGCTTATAATATTTTAGAGTTAGCCATAAATTCTCATAATGGATACAATATAGAAATTACATTAGAATATATAGAATCATTAGGACAGTCTAATATAAAAGGTGATGCTACAGGAGATGAACATTATAATGTATTAAGTGCTTTTCAAAAGAGCATAAGAGGAAGTGATGCTGATGCAGCAGTTCATTATTTAGCAAGGCTTATAAAAAGTGGAGATATTGTATCTATTACAAGAAGATTATCAATTATAGCAGCAGAAGATATTGGGTTAGCTTATCCTAATGCATTAACTATTGTAAATTCTGGGATAGATTTAGCTTTAAAAGTAGGATTTCCTGAAGCACAAATTATCTTATCTGAAATTACAATATATTTAGCTACTTTACCAAAATCTAATAGTGCTTATATGGCTATAAAAAAAGCTATGAATGATTTAGAAAATATAAATTTTGGAGATGTTCCAAATTATCTTAAAGATTGTCATTATTATGGTGCTGATAAATTAGGAGTAAGAGGATATAAATATCCCCATGATTTTAAAAATAATTATGTTAGGCAACAATACTTACCCAAAGAGTTAAAAGATAAAGTATATTATGAAGCTCAACATAATAAATATGAAGAAAATTTAAAAAAATATTGGGAAAATATTAAAAAAATTAAATAAAGAAGTAGTCATTTTAGTATAGTTTTAAAGAATTGAAACTATACTTTTTTGTATTAAAAAATAATTATTATATATAATAAAATTGTACTGTAATAACTCTAATTATGAGTTATAAAAAAATTATAAAATTAATTAATATAGTTGACAGGTTTACTCTGATTTGCTATTATAAAAACAAATCATAGTAAAGTGGTCAACATTAAAAGGATGTGATTAAATGAAGTTGTCAACTAAGGGTCGGTATGGAGTAAAGGCTATGGTAGATTTGGCAATTAACTACGGTGGGCAACCAGTTTCTATAAAAAATATTTCAGAAAGACAGCATATATCTGAGTATTATTTAGAGCAATTATTCTCTCCACTTAGAAAAGCCAAGCTCATAAAAAGTATAAGAGGAGCTCAAGGAGGTTATATCTTAAATAGGCATCCTAAAGATATAACAGTGGCAGATATTATGGGTGTTTTAGAAGGACCTATAGAAATATCTAGCTGTTTAGAAGGCGAGGATAGTTGTAGTAATATGGAATGTTGCCCAACTAGGATTTTGTGGGTAAAAATAAAAGAAAGTTTAGATAATATAATGGAATCAACTACCTTACAAGATATGGTAGAAGACTATAAAAAAATAAATTCACCAATTAAAAGGAGTGAAAATAATGAATAAACAAGTTTATATGGATTACTCAGCTACTACTTATACTAAACCAGAGGTATTAGAAGAAATGCTTCCATTTTTTACTGAAAATTTTGGGAACCCATCTTCTTTATATTCTTTCTCAGATAAAACAAAAAGGGCTGTAAATATAGCAAGAGAAAGAGTAGCAAAAGCAATAAATGCAGAAAAAAATGAAGTGTTTTTTACAAGTGGTGGTTCAGAAGCAGATAACTGGGCATTAAAAGGTATAGCTTATGCTAATAAAAATAAAGGAAATCATATAATAACTACTAAAATAGAACATCATGCTATATTACATACAGCACAATTTTTAGAAAAAGAAGGCTTTAAGGTAACATATCTTCCAGTAGATAAAGATGGATTTGTAAGTGTAGAAGATGTAAGAGCTGCTATAACAGATGAAACTATTTTAGTTTCTGTAATGTTTGCTAATAATGAAATAGGAACTATAGAGCCAATAAAAGAAATAGGTAAATTATGTAGGGAAAACAAAATTTACTTCCATACAGATGCTGTTCAAGCCATAGGACATGTGGATATAGATGTAAAAGATATGAATATAGATTTATTGTCTATGTCTGCTCATAAATTTTATGGACCTAAAGGAGTAGGTGCTCTATATATAAGAAATGGAGTTAAAATACAAAATTTAATTCATGGTGGAGGTCAAGAAAGAGGTAAGAGAGCTAGCACAGAAAATATAGCTGGTATAGTAGGACTTGGAAAAGCAATAGATTTAGCTGTAAAAAATATGCCAGAAGAAAATAAAAAATTAGCTAGATTAAGAGAAAAATTAATAAATGAAATTGAAAAAAGAATTCCCGAAGTAAAATTAAATGGACCTAGAGATATGAATAGAAGATTACCTAATAATGTTAATTTCAGTTTTATAGGTATTGAAGGAGAAACCTTATTATTAGATTTAGATATGAATGGTATTTTTGCATCTACAGGAAGTGCTTGTGCCTCAGCATCCTTAGATCCATCTCATGTACTTTTATCTATAGGATTGCCACATGAAATTGCACATGGTTCTTTAAGATTAAGTTTGGGAGCTAAAAATACAGAAGAAGATGTAGATTATGTATTGGAAATACTTCCTAAAATAATAAAACAAAGAAGAGATATGTCCCCACTTTGGGAAGATTATATGAAAAACAAGGAGGAATAAGTATGTATACAGAAAAAGTAATGGATCATTTTAGAAACCCTAGAAATGTAGGAGAAATAGAAGATGCTAATGGTATAGGTGAAGTAGGAAATGCTAAATGTGGCGATATAATGAAAATATATTTAAAAGTTGAAGATAATATAATCAAAGATGTAAAATTTAAGACTTTTGGATGTGCATCTGCTATAGCATCATCCAGTATGGCTACAGAACTTATTAAAGGAAAAACTTTAGAAGATGCATGGAAGCTTACAAATAAAGCTGTAGCAGAAGCTTTAGAAGGATTACCACCAGTAAAAATGCATTGTTCTGTACTTGCAGAAGAAGCTATACACAAAGCAATAAATGAATATAGAGTATCTCAAGGTTTAGAGCCATGGGAAATGAAGACACATTCTGAACATATTCACGAACATGTACATGGTCATTAATAGATATATATATAATTTAACTTTATATAACATATTAAAAAATACCCTGATTAAGAGGGTATTTTTTTTATTTTTGATAAAACTAAGGATAGGGATTTACAATTAAATTTTAATAAAAATTTTAGATTTAGAAAATTAATATAAAAGGAGAAAATATGTACAGAAGTAAATATTTTAAATATATGAATGTGTATGATACTAATGGTAAAAAATTAGGATTTATAAAAGATGTATTAGTAGATTTTAATGAAGAAAGTGTTGTGGGATTTCTAGTAAGTTCTTATAAAATACTAAATAAAAATAATATAGTGCTTATAGAAAATATAGTATCTATAAATAAAAATATGGTAGTAAAAAAATTAGAAAAAGGAAAATATTTAAGTTTTAATGATATAAAGCATTTAGAAGTTATAGATATAGATGGAGTTTTAATGGGCGTTATTGAAGATATAATAATAAATGAAGAAAATTATAAAATATTAGCTATTATAATATCTATGGGATTTTTAAATAATTTTATAAAAGGGAAAAAAATAATAAGTCCTAATGAAATAATATTAGGAGAAGAAAATATATTGTATTTCAATTATAAAAGTAGAAATTTAGACTTTAAAATTATGCTAAAAAATAAAATAAATACACAGGAGTAAAAGTTTATGAAAAAATGCTACAAACATTTATATTGTAAATTATTATTTTTTATAATACTATTTCT
>NZ_MRAE01000001.1 GCF_002008345.1 Clostridium tepidum | reverse complement strand
GTTTTTATCCATTTACATATGAAAATTAGATTAATTTATTAACTCACGAAAAGCAGGATATTATATAATTTGTAGCTATTTAAATATGGAAGCTAGGTACAATTTTTTAAATTTATAAATAACTTAACAAAACTATTGTAATTAAAGGTTTAGGATAAAAAAATTAAATAAAACTATCCTGTAGTGGGTTTTATCTCTTTTCAAAAATCATAATAATATCTTTAAAGTTATTAAAACAATCAATACTTTTAGGAAAAAATATATATCTAAAAAATAATAAGAATACTTTATTTGTGAACTAATAATTTAAACATTAAGTAAGCAGGATATTTTCTTAGCTCTGCTAATGCAGGAGGTATCATTAGAGCATAAGCTTAAATATTGTGTTAAGGATCCTAATGAATCAGCTAATTTAACGACTGGTACCATTAGATCATAAGTTTAAATATTATAAGTTATTAATTTTTCTATGTGTTTATTGCTTTAGGAGGCTATTAGAGCGTTAGTTTAAATATTAGAACACAAATATTAGTATTCTTTATTCATATAGCTATCTTTTTAGAAAAAATATTTATTGCTTTAACTCTCATACTTAAATAAGTTATATATCAATAGTTAAATAAAAACAAAAGTATTTATTGTTTTAACCCTCACATTTAAATAAAGTTATATATCAATAATTAAATAAAAGCAAAAGTATTTATTGTTTTACCCCCCACATTTAAATAAAGTTATATATCAATAATTAAATAAAAGCAAAAGTATTTATTGTTTTAACCCCCACATTTAAAAGATGTTAAATCATAAATTCCCTATATTAATAATCTGCTGCTTGTTCAATTTTTTCTTGTTTGTTTCCAAAAATTATTATAGCTATTATAAATGCTATAATTGCTGGAATTAACCATGCAAAACCAACATTTGAAAGAGGTGTAATTTTTAAAATATTCTTTATAAAAGTTACTTTTCCATCAGTTAATGTATTTAATGTATCAATTATACTTACAATCAATGTAACATAAACAGTAAATTTTACTATACTATCGTTTTTAACAGCCTTTCCTGCTAAAGTTATTGCTATTAGTACTATTACTATAGGATATAAAATTTGTAATATAGGAACTGAAAATCTAATTATTTTATCAACTCCACCTATTCCCAGTATTCCACTTACCAAACTTATAATAATTGCAAAAGTCTTATAGGATACCTTATTTTTGGTTAGTTTACTAAGATATTCTGCTCCTGTAGATAAAAGTCCAATGGCTGTAGTAAGACAGGCAAGACCAACAGCTATTCCTAATATAATTATTCCTACATTGCCTAAATCTCTTTTAACTATTTCAATAACTAAAGCAGTTCTTCCTATTTCTCCAGTAATTATTTGTGAAGTTTGACTTCCTAAAATCATAAGTCCACCATAAACAAATCCTAATCCTAATACTGCAACTATACCTGACTTTATAGTAATATTTATTACATCTTTTTCATTCTTATATCCTTTACTTCTTACAGATGCTAAAATTATAGATGCATATATTACTGCTCCCATAGTATCCATGGTTTGGTAACCTTCAAGTAAAGAATTTGAAAAAGCTCCTTGAAAATTAGTACTACCAATGGGTCCTAGTGGTAAAATTAATCCCTTAATTATTATGATTGATAATATAATTAACAAACATGGTGTTAAAACTTTACCTATGCTATCAACTATTCCTGATGGTCTTAATACAAAAGCTAAGCAAATACCAAAATAAATTATGGCTGATACTACTGGACCTAAAGATGGAAATATTGGTTGTATTGTTAATTCATAAGTAGTAGCTGCTGTTCTTGGTATGCAAAGCATGGGTCCTATAGCTAATATCAAAGCTGTTGTAGCTATAACACTAAAACGTTTTCCTACTCTTGATGATATATCTAAAAAAGTACCATTAATTTTAGCACAGGCTATTATACCGCTCAATGGCAGACCTACCCCTGTAATCAAAAAACCAATAATTGCAAATAAAACCTTGTCCCCAACTAAATTTCCAATAAAAGGTGGAAATATTAAATTACCTGCCCCAAAAAACATTGCAAAAAGTGCAAAACCAATAACTATAAAATCCTTTGATGCTGTTTTTTTCATTTTACCTCCTCAATCCTAATTCAATATGATTTTGTAAGTCATTATATTATATTAAGATTATTCTCAAAATTGATTAAATTCTGAAACTTTTAATAAAAAAATAAAAAAACACCTCATTGTTTTACAACAAGGTGCTTTTTATCATATAAAATTAAGCATCTGCTATTTCTGAATTTCCATCTTGTTTTTTTGGAAAGACCATTGTACCTATTATAAATGCTATAACTGCTGGAATTACCCATGAGAATCCGGCATTAGAAAGTGGTATAATTCCTAATAAGCTTTTTATAAAAGCTACACTTCCATCTGTTAATATATTGATTGTATCTATTACGCTTATTACTAATGTAGTATAAACTGTTATCTTTACAACATTGTCGTTTTTAACAAATTTCCCTAATAAAGTTATTACTATTAAAACAATTACTATTGGGTATAGAATTTGTAGAACTGGTACTGCATATTTGACAATCTTTTCAACTCCACCTGTTCCAAGCAATGCACTTACTATACTTATAATAATAGCAAAAGCATTATAGGATACTTTTCCCTTAGTTAAACCACTGAAATATTCTGCTCCTGTAGATATAAGTCCAATTGCTGTAGTAAGACAGGCAAGCCCAACGGCTAATCCTAATATAATTGTACCTGCATTTCCTAAAAGCCTATTAACTATATCAACAACTAAAGCTGATCTTCCTATTTCTCCAGGAATTACTTTTGAAGTTTGGCTTCCTAAAATCATAAGTCCGCCATAAACAAATGCTAATCCTAATGCGGCTACAACTCCTGATTTTATAGTAAGACTTATAATATCCTTTTTATCTGTATATCCTTTAGCTCTTACAGCTGTTATTATTATAGATGCAAATATTACTGATGCCATAGCATCCATTGTTTGATATCCTTCAAGTAAAGATTTTGAAAATGCTCCTTCAAATCCAGTTGATTCAATAGGTGCTATTGGAGAAACTAATCCTTTAATTATTATAATTGCTAACATAACCAATAAAGCTGGTGTTAAAATTTTACCTATATTATCAACTATTCCTGATGGTCTTAATACAAAAGCTAAACAAATAGCGAAATAAATTATAACTGCTATAAATGGAGCTACACTTGGAAATATTGGATGTATTGCTAGTTCATAAGTGGTAGCTGCTGTTCTTGGTATAGCAAGCATGGGACCTATAGCTAATATTAGTGCTGTTGTAGATATAATAGCAAATTTCTTTCCTACTCTTTCTGATATATCTGAAAATGTTCCATTTATTTTAGCACAGGCTATTATACCAGTTAATGGCAAACCTACTCCAGTAATCAAAAAACCTATAATTGCTGCGGGTGTCTGATCTCCTACTAATTTTCCCATATAGGGAGGAAAAATTAAGTTACCTGCTCCAAAAAACATTGCGAAAAGTGCAAAACCAATAACTATGAAATCTTTTCCTGATGTTTTCTTCATTTTAGTCCCCCTTAATTCAAAATTGATATAATTTTATTAGTTATTATATCACATAATTTTTATTTTCAAAATTTAATAAATTCTGAAATTTTATTTTTATTCCTAATTTAATAGCCCTAGCAAGCATTTATTCAATATAAGTTCTGTTTCCTTCTGTTTTTTGCCTTTTTCAATGTATATTGTTATATTTTTATCGTACTTTTTATAAGATTTATTCCATTTTTTTAATTTTTTTAATTTTTAGATATATGTATTTTTCTATAATAATTCAGTTAATTTCCTAACAATATTTTAGCCTAATTAATTTTACATATACATAATTTATACTAAATAATACTTCTTTTCTCATATTTTAACTTTGAAAATCATTTAGAATTTATTTCTTAGATTAAAATAGATTAGATATTTTTTCGTAAAAGGGGACAATTAGACTTAAATATAATTTTTAATTTAAATAAAAAACTAGTTTTTGAATTTATATAATATATTACATGCTCAATATATATAATTTTTAACTTAAATAAAAAACACTTCATTTTCATATGAAGTGTTCTACAATAAATTATTATTTTTTATTATATCTAACAAAAATCTTAATGTAAAGTATTTTTTATTTGAAATAAGAATATTTTATTGATCCATATTAAAATCATACACTACTTTTCCTGAAATTATAGTATACATATTTTTAGAAATTATGTTTAAAGGATTATCATTGTATATACATATATCTGCGTCTTTTCCTTCTTGTAAAGTTCCTACTCTATCATCTATTCCTAATATTTTAGCAGCATTTATAGTTATAGCTTTTAAAGCTTCCTCTTCTGATAGTCCGTTTTTTACAGCTAAAGCTGCAGACAAAGTTAAAAATTCAATAGGTACTACAGGATGATCTGTTGTAATGGAATATAAAATTCCATTTTCCTGTAGGATTTGTGTAGTATTATAACTTCTATTTTGGCTCTCTACCTTCCCTCTAAAATTCATATTTGGTCCTGATATTACAGGGAAACCACTTTCTTTTATATAATCCACTACTAAATTAGCTTCTGTTCCATGGTCTATAGTAAGTTTTATCCCAAATTCCTTAGCTATTCTTATGGCAGTTAATATGTCATCACTTCTGTGCGCATGAGCCTTTAAAGGAATTTCTTTTTTCAAAACAGGTATAATAGATTCCATTTTAATATCTATATCAAACATTTTTCCTTCTTTTAAGGCTTGCTCTTTTCTATTCATATAATTTTTAGCTTTATACAAAGTCTCTCTTATTAAGGCTGCAATTCCCATCCTTGTTATAGGCATCTTACCCTTTTTACCAAATATGCTCTTTGGATTTTCTCCAAAAGCTATCTTTAACGCTGCTGGTGCTTTTACTAGCATTTCATCTACAGATTTTCCATAGGTTTTTATTATAGCAAATTGACCACCTATAGGATTTGAACTTCCCATACCTGTCATAACTGTAGTTATACCATTTTCTATAGCTGACTTAAATGCTCTATCTTTAGGATTTATTCCATCTATAGCTCTTAAATGAGATGTTATAGAGCTTGAATACTCATTCAAATCCATTCCTTCAAACTTTATTCCTTCTTCCATTATGCCTATATGACAATGAGCATCAATAAATCCTGGCATTACCCAGCCACCTTTAGCATCTATAATTTTTAAATCCTTATTATTAACATCTATTTTTTTAGCTATCTTTTCTATTTTCCCATTGTTAATTAATATACAATCGTTTACATAAATATGCCCAGTCATAGTATGTATTTTCCCATTTTTTATCAATAACACCAAATATGCCTCCTTGTTGTTTTTTAATATTTTTATCAAATTTCTGACACTTTTCCTTTCTTATTCAGAAAAGTTTTAATATTTTTTAACAAAAAAAATTTTGAATTTTTTATGAATATCATAAGTTGTAGTAAGTAAATAACTTCTATATTTATAGTAATATATCCTTTTTATCTATAATAAAAATTAAGTTTTACTCAATATGCATATATTATTTTATTAAATATAAAATATTAGTTTGGTAAATTATGAAATATTAGTTTTAGATATAATACTGAAATATTGGTTTAGTAAACATGAAATATTAGTTTTAGATATAATACTGAAATATTGGTTTAGTAAATTATGAAATATTAGTTTTAGATATAATACTGAAATATTGGTTTAGTAAATTATGAAATATTAGTTTTAGATATAATACTGAAATATTGGTTTAGTAAGTAAAGGGTAATATTTAAAATTACCCTTAATTATACTATCTAATACTTTTATTTTCTTTAATGTTGAAAAATCATTTATATCTTTAAATAATAATTGAACATATTTTAATTAACTCTTTTATGATTAATGCTGAAAAATTATCTATGTCCTTAATTGATTAGTTTCTAATATCTAATGAAAATAAAAAATTTCTTTATATAATATAACTCCAACTATATTTTTCATATTTTCCAATATAGAATTTAAAATAAAAAAATTTTCTTAACTAAAATAATTTTGGTCATATTAATTTGTATTTAATTTTAAAATCATATTTTTTTGTATATTGTTTTCTATTTCTTTTATCATATTGTTCATATTTTCTTGAGTAAATTTACTTATATCTTTACCGCCTTCTATAGATATTTTTTTCATATTTAATTTAGAGTTAATACAATTAATCGTAGTATTTGATATAAAATTAAAACTAGTCTTTTTCTTTTCTACAGAAATTTGAGATTTTACTCCTCTTATATAATTTTGCGAATCTATCCTTAATTTTGTTAAACTGTTTATCTTAGCATTAAAGGTTTTTTTATCTTCATTTTCTATATTATTAAGCTCTTTTACAAAAGCATCATATTCTAAATTAAAATTTCTTTTAACATTATTTATTTTATCTTTACTAATATTAATTTTATTTAGCTCTCCTTTTTTTTGAGCTGTATCTAAAAATTCAAAAATTCTTTCTTTTATTAATAATTTTAAACTTTCATCTTCCGATACTTTTTGAAATAAACCATTTAAAATTTCAATTATTCCTTCATTATTTAAATGAACTACTATTTCATTACATTTTATGTTTTTTTCTTTATCTTTATTTTTTATACTAATTTCTACTGTATCTCCTTTTTTAACATAAGGATTTAAACTATTACTAAAAAATTCTTTATAATTTTTATTAACTTCATTATAATATTTAGATTTTTTTATACTTAAAACATTCTTATAATTTTTAGGATCTATGGGCTCCATACTGTCATTATTATTTATTAATTTATTTATATCTTTCCATTTTATGTATATTGTATCTTTATATAATTTAGGCATTTCTATAGCTATATATTCTTTATTACTATAGATTTCTCCACTAAAAATATTTTCCTTTTTATGTATTAAATTTATCTTGCTATGTAATTCATTAGTATTTTTATCTATTTTATTATTTACATTTAAAGTGCATTGTTCTATTATATCTTCTATTTTACCATAATTTTCATAATACGCAGAATTGTGAGGCTGTGCTGTAAATTTTATATTAAAATCACTAACAGCATCTAAAGTTTCATATTCCTTATATTTATTAAAAGCATACACTAACCACTTTACTGAATTATTTCTTATAAAAAAATTTTTAACAGGATTTTTTATAAAGAATATACCTATTATTATTAATGCTAAAATAACCATAAGAGAAAATTTGTTTTCTTTTGTTTTTTTAATAAAATTAAATTTTTTTATTTTTTCTAAAGGTTCTTCTTTATGTAGTAAAATATGTTCATTATTTAATTTTTTATCACTAGACGCCTTGATATTACTCGTATTTTCTTTATGTAATTTTTCTATTTCACTTCCACATACATTACAACGTTTCGATTTTCCTTGTAATTTGTTGTCACATTTTCTGCAAAAATGCATAAATCAATCTCCCTTCTCTACAAATTATACTTAATTCTAACATTTTATTATTATATTATCAATTTAATAAGAAAAGAAATAAGAGTCCCTTTTATTTTAGAAACTCTTATCTATTTTCTTATTTAATTATTATTTGTTTTATATTAAATTACTTAATAATACTTTAACTCTCAATTTTTACTCTATAGGATTATCTTTATAAGTTATCCAATCACTCCAACTTCCTGCATAAACTCTAGATTTAATTCCTAATTCGTCTAAAAGTAGAAAGTTAAAAGTTGCATCTATTCCTGATCCACAATAGACTACTATATTAGAATGTTTTTTTAATGGTAAAAATTTTTCTTTAACTTTATTTTCATCTATAGTGCCATCTTCTTTTAGCATGTCCTTCCAATAAAAATTTTGTGCTCCTGGAATATGCCCAGCTTTTTTGTCTATTGGTTCTTCTATACCCCTATATCTAATATTAGTTCTTGAATCTACTAATATTAAATCTTTATTCATGTTATCTTTTATGTAATTAATATCCGCTTTTATTTCTTCTTTTAAAGAAATATTAAAATCTACATTTATAATGTCCAATTTTTCTTTACTTACCTTTTCTTCTATATGTAACTTTCTATTTTCTGCAATCCATTTATTTATTCCACCATCTAAAACATAATTATTAGTATGTCCTACATATCTTAACATCCAGCAGAATCTAGCTGCTCCAGCTATTTTTAATTCGTCATAGGCTACAACTAAAGTGTTTTTCTTTATACCTAATTTTTCTATACTTTCTTTGAAATTTTCTAATGAAGGTAATGGATTTCTACCTCCATGCTCTCTTTCTTCAGAGGACATAACTTTTTCTAAATCTGCAAAAACGGCATTTTTTATATGTCCTTTTTTATAAATTTCTTCTCCATAACTATCCTTTAAAAGATCTCCTCTACAGTCTACAATAACTATATTTTCATCTTCTAAATGATTCTGTAACCACTCTGTAGATACAAAATTCTTCACAAAATCATCTCCTAAATATTTTTAAAAATATTATCTTAAAACTCTAATTTAATTTTAATTCTACAAAAATAAAAGAACTTACCATACTCTTGTCCATATAAATCGCTATAAGCCAGCTTGTACCTTTCTACAAAAATAAAATATCTTACCATCCCCCATTATCAAAGAATAAAAAATACTCTTATACCTTTAGATAACTTAATAATTTTGGTGCAATTTCACTATTATAAATTATGTAAATTGCTCTATCAGCTAAATAAAAATTACTCTTATATCTTTAGATAACTATTTTATAAGTTTTTTTAAGAGAAAAGTAACAATAAAATAAGAATCAGTTGCCGGTATATAACTTTTTTATAAGTTTTATTAAAAGTAAAAGTTCCCCTTGAATTTAAAAACTCTATACTTTATCCCCTATTAAGAAATTAATCAAATAAAATATAATATTTTATTAATTGACTACACTAAGTATTCTATAATAAATTTAAAAATCCTTCATATAATAAATTTATAAACTTATAAACTTACATAAATAAAATCAAAACAAATTTTTTTCTACCTTTATTAATTATAATATAAATTCTTTCTGATAATCTCAAACTAGATTTAATAAAAATTAAATCTATTAAAGAAATTCTATATTTAACTCCCCAACAACTTAAAAATTTTTTAAAAATTTACATATCACATAGTTAATATAAAAGGAGTTTAATAGCTTTAAGGATTCTACAGTTTCACAATATTTACATATCACATAGTTAATATAAAAGGATACAAGTAGAAGAATAGAAGATTGTGTTAATACTCTATTTACATATCACATAGTTAATATAAAAGCCAAGTGCTTTAAAAACAGAAAATCAATTTGATTTATTTACATATCACATAGTTAATATAAAAGTTACTAATATTAATTTATATATAAAATACAATTCTGAAATTTACATATCACATAGTTAATATAAAAGCTTGTTTATCTTTAGCACAAGCTAAAGTAGCATAAGCTTTATTTACATATCACATAGTTAATATAAAAGTATTGTGTATGTACTAAAAAGCACTTAACCATAAGGATTTACATATCACATAGTTAATATAAAAGATTTCCCTCTAGTAATTCCAATTAATAAGGGTATTATTAATTTACATATCACATAGTTAATATAAAAGACACCCATTATAAAATATTTTTGCAAAAAATAAAAAGATTTACATATCACATAGTTAATATAAAAGTTTTAAATCATTATGATCTACAATGACCTCATCTTCATTTACATATCACATAGTTAATATAAAAGGATTGAACGGATTAATAGAAGGTATAGATTATAAAAAGTCATTTACATATCACATAGTTAATATAAAAGTTGGAGTGAGGGTCATGATTCAAATTTAGCTAAAAATTTACATATCACATAGTTAATATAAAAGACCTAATGGAACAAAGGTTAGATTGTATAGAAAAGAATTTACATATCACATAGTTAATATAAAAGAGGGTTTCTATGAAATTGTTTTACTGGATTTTAAAGATTTACATATCACATAGTTAATATAAAAGGTTAGTTTCTGTAGTTCCATCTAATCACCTACTAACTATTTACATATCACATAGTTAATATAAAAGTCATAAGGTCCGATAAATTCTTTATTTTCTTTAAAAAATTTACATATCACATAGTTAATATAAAAGGAAATTCGCTAGAACTCATTCCAGCTACCTTAGCAAATATTTACATATCACATAGTTAATATAAAAGACTTGATTGGTGTGTAAGTTGTGCTACTACTAATAAATTTACATATCACATAGTTAATATAAAAGACATCCGAATTTATAAATATTCCTTCTCCAATGTAATTATTTACATATCACATAGTTAATATAAAAGATGATCTTATATGGAGAAGACCAGAAATTGCAAATTTAATTTACATATCACATAGTTAATATAAAAGGCAAAAGGAAAAGCAAGACCACGTATGAGTACTAAAACATTTACATATCACATAGTTAATATAAAAGCTTCACTTTCAAAGAACCTATAATCTTCGTCTATCATATATTTACATATCACATAGTTAATATAAAAGGAAACTAAGAGCGACTTAGCCAGCATTGAATACTTTAAATTTACATATCACATAGTTAATATAAAAGTTCTAAGTTCACCTCTAAAAGAATTCCCTGAATAAACATTTACATATCACATAGTTAATATAAAAGTGGAATAATGAATGTATATGAAAAGTTAATGAATGTACATTTACATATCACATAGTTAATATAAAAGCGGCATGGCATGAAGCAAAGCATATATGCTCTCATGTATTTACATATCACATAGTTAATATAAAAGAATATCCCTTCTGCATAATAATCATCAGTATTACTTTTATTTACATATCACATAGTTAATATAAAAGTAATATAGAGGAAGTAGAAAAAACAACTTGTTTAATATGATTTACATATCACATAGTTAATATAAAAGGCAACTAAGCTAGCTGCAGTTAAATATCTCTCCATCTTATTTACATATCACATAGTTAATATAAAAGTTTTTATAAATTCTCTAGTATTTACATTAAATAAACTATTTACATATCACATAGTTAATATAAAAGTAGTAAAGTTAAATATTACGACAAAACTTTACACGGAGCAATTTACATATCACATAGTTAATATAAAAGTTAGTGCAAATGAGTTACCACGAATAAATGATTTATCATTTACATATCACATAGTTAATATAAAAGACAGGTTTAACCGCAAGTTACATTAATAATTTAGAAAAATTTACATATCACATAGTTAATATAAAAGGTGTATTCTGGTGCTGCATTTAATACCATGCATCCATTATTTACATATCACATAGTTAATATAAAAGTGTCCTTGCTAGTTTGCTTAAAAGATACGTTAATCTTATTTACATATCACATAGTTAATATAAAAGTTCTAGGTGCAGGTTGGAGTCTAAAAGATATAAAAGATATTTACATATCACATAGTTAATATAAAAGGTTCACACTATAGAGCAAGCTTTTGAAACATATGATAAATTTACATATCACATAGTTAATATAAAAGCTATTAACACTATCTTCTACTCTAAAATAACCCGTATTTACATATCACATAGTTAATATAAAAGCATAGACTAAGTTAGTTAATATTCTTTTTATACTGGATTTACATATCACATAGTTAATATAAAAGTTAAGAACCTCTTTAACACATTCCTGTAGATTTAGCAAATTTACATATCACATAGTTAATATAAAAGCACAGTCTGTCACACCCTTCTAGGTCAGTAATAGCAAATTTACATATCACATAGTTAATATAAAAGCTGTAAGCTCTGTATTAAAACATCTTCTATGCATGTATTTACATATCACATAGTTAATATAAAAGTAGTAGTATTACCATAAAGTAGTAGTATTACCATAAATTCTGTTGAGTAAATATATTTACATATCACATAGTTAATATAAAAGCAGTATTCTCATCCCATGCCTTTGTTCCTAATTTCAATTTACATATCACATAGTTAATATAAAAGTCTTTTCTATAACCTTATGCCGCTGAAGCAAATCCCTTCCATTTACATATCACATAGTTAATATAAAAGCCAACAAAGTGACCGTTACAGCAACATATAATATCATTTACATATCACATAGTTAATATAAAAGAAAAGAATATTAGCCAAAGTAAATTAGCAACTATAGCATTTACATATCACATAGTTAATATAAAAGGATTTAAGACATACTCATGCTACTTTATTATTAAAATTATTTACATATCACATAGTTAATATAAAAGGTACTATTGTCTGTAGCTCTTCGTTTGTAGCTTTGTATATTTACATATCACATAGTTAATATAAAAGAAACACCCTCTGCATAAAATTCATCAGAGTTAACTTTATTTACATATCACATAGTTAATATAAAAGGACTTATCGTTAGCTAAGTTCTTTATGTTATCTATATAAGATTTACATATCACATAGTTAATATAAAAGTCATTTAGGGAATTTTGCCTCAGCGAGAGTGCAACATTTACATATCACATAGTTAATATAAAAGTAGCACCAGATGTTTTTCTGAATCCCATGCAATCTATGATTTACATATCACATAGTTAATATAAAAGGCTTGTAATATCCCTTTTACAACTTTAGGTCTTTCTATATTTACATATCACATAGTTAATATAAAAGGATTTCATAGTAAATTAAAGTGTGACAAAAAGTGTGAATTTACATATCACATAGTTAATATAAAAGGCGGCACTTCGGTATCCTGTATTTGTTGCGGCACTTATTTACATATCACATAGTTAATATAAAAGGTAATAATACCAGTTGAATTTAAAAAACAAAGAGTTAATTTACATATCACATAGTTAATATAAAAGTATAAGCAGCACAGAATTTTTAACTATATTTAGTAATTTACATATCACATAGTTAATATAAAAGTACACCAGCTAGAGTATTTTAAATAAACTTCTTTCACATTTACATATCACATAGTTAATATAAAAGCTAGCAGCCAACCAATATTTACTTAACAGAATTTAATTTACATATCACATAGTTAATATAAAAGCATGCAAGCTCTTAGTGTTGCCCCACTCCCTGCCAATTTACATATCACATAGTTAATATAAAAGCGTCACAAGTACCTTCTGGTGCTAAATCTGTAGAACTTATTTACATATCACATAGTTAATATAAAAGTTAGACAACTGTACAAAGTCTACTTTATAATTAACTTTATTTACATATCACATAGTTAATATAAAAGTAGTAAAAGTCCAATAAGCTTTAGATCCCGCACCGCCATTTACATATCACATAGTTAATATAAAAGCTTCAGTTTTCTGTTTAAACACTCCCTTATCATTTCATTTACATATCACATAGTTAATATAAAAGTTGTTAAAAAAATTAATTGAAATATTTACTGATGAATTTACATATCACATAGTTAATATAAAAGTATTCTCCAGCAAGTATCTTAAACCAAATACTTAACATATTTACATATCACATAGTTAATATAAAAGTGATACCATCTGTATTACTTTGGATAAGTTTAGCACATTTACATATCACATAGTTAATATAAAAGCTCATACTTTCAACATTTTCAAATAAAAAATATTTATTTACATATCACATAGTTAATATAAAAGGACAATGGAAGTATTTATAAATAGAATTAAAGAATTTGATTTACATATCACATAGTTAATATAAAAGATGGATGCATGGTATTAAGTGCAGCACCAGAATACACATTTACATATCACATAGTTAATATAAAAGTATACCTATCAACTTAGTACCATTCCTTAATTCTTCATTTACATATCACATAGTTAATATAAAAGATAATTCTCACCTGCCTTTTATGTAAAATAAAAAAGACATTTACATATCACATAGTTAATATAAAAGTGGATAATGCACCTGGAACTGTACACCCGTTATGTCGATTTACATATCACATAGTTAATATAAAAGTTGCACCATTTCATTCGCAGTTTTAACAACTTCTTTCATATTTACATATCACATAGTTAATATAAAAGAAGTTCGAAAACTTTAATCAGTATCAAAATCTACTTAATTTACATATCACATAGTTAATATAAAAGAATAACGATTTATTTTATATATTCTTTAATTATCACAATTTACATATCACATAGTTAATATAAAAGCATCAACATTTACAGTTGTATTATTCCACGAACTCCAAATTTACATATCACATAGTTAATATAAAAGTATGAAATACTTAAGGAAGCAACATTGCAAAGTGTAACAAATTTACATATCACATAGTTAATATAAAAGTGTACTTCAGCTATAGGAGCAGCGGTGTTAGATTCTTTATTTACATATCACATAGTTAATATAAAAGTAAATTTAGGTTGTCTTGGAACACCTTTATATTTATTATTTACATATCACATAGTTAATATAAAAGTAAGAAATCTCCATCAATTAATGTATTATTATTTTGTATTTACATATCACATAGTTAATATAAAAGTCTTCTTTACTAATATATACATTTTCAATGCATATTAAATTTACATATCACATAGTTAATATAAAAGGATAAATTTGAAAGGAATATAAAAACAGTAGTAATAAAATTTACATATCACATAGTTAATATAAAAGATAAACCTACAAAACATATTTTTGGTGCTGTGCCAGTATTTACATATCACATAGTTAATATAAAAGTAATATAGCAAACCACATAACTATAGATAGTGAGATTAATTTACATATCACATAGTTAATATAAAAGAGTATTAAATTTATATCTCACACACAATCGCACCCCATTTACATATCACATAGTTAATATAAAAGTTATGCAGATGTGGTAAAAAGATAGAATATAATAAAATTTACATATCACATAGTTAATATAAAAGAAGTATTTAGAAGAAAATAAAGAAGATATAAGGAACATTTACATATCACATAGTTAATATAAAAGTGGTAAACTTACATTAAAGATGTATCAAAATACTAATAAATTTACATATCACATAGTTAATATAAAAGCTAATAATTTTTTAGATTCCAAATCATAAATACCATATTTACATATCACATAGTTAATATAAAAGCAGTTACAAATTCTTCAAATGATATATCTTCCATTGCATTTACATATCACATAGTTAATATAAAAGTGGCACACCAGAAGAAAGAGATATAATGACTACTTACATTTACATATCACATAGTTAATATAAAAGTGAGTACTATTTGCACAAGAGAGCCTATTATAGCGAATTTACATATCACATAGTTAATATAAAAGAAATATGTTTTAACAAAGCTCTTATATGTTATAGTCAATTTACATATCACATAGTTAATATAAAAGGTTATAAGGTATATCCGCAATTACTAATTGAGCTTTATTTACATATCACATAGTTAATATAAAAGTGTTTTATTATAACTTAGTAATGAGTGCTTATTATCATTTACATATCACATAGTTAATATAAAAGGGACTTGCTTTTAGAGGTAACAAGAACTACAGGAGTATTTACATATCACATAGTTAATATAAAAGTCTAGCAGCTATAATACTATTTTTTTCATCTTGCTTTATTTACATATCACATAGTTAATATAAAAGAGATAAAGATATTTGCACAAAGAATGTACAAGCTGTATTTACATATCACATAGTTAATATAAAAGAAGAACTCGCAAAAGCAGAAAAAGAAAGAATAGAAGAAATTTACATATCACATAGTTAATATAAAAGTTAATGATGATATGAAACCTAATGACAATAAATCATATATTTACATATCACATAGTTAATATAAAAGCAGTGTATATCTTATACAGTTCGTTTATAGCTTGTTTAATTTACATATCACATAGTTAATATAAAAGTTTGCAAAATCCTCACTGTTCCCAGCACTTATCATACATTTACATATCACATAGTTAATATAAAAGGTGTTATGTCTGCCGCGATATATTCGTTACCATCTTTATTTACATATCACATAGTTAATATAAAAGGCCAGTTAGGTAACTGACTTGTGAATTTTTAGGGCGATTTACATATCACATAGTTAATATAAAAGGCTCCATTACGCTTCCTCCAAAATAACTTCTACTCATTTACATATCACATAGTTAATATAAAAGAAAATGGTTTAACTGCTAAAGCGGTATTAGAATATACATTTACATATCACATAGTTAATATAAAAGTCTCATTTTAACAGCCTCCTAAAATTTAAAATCAGTGATTTACATATCACATAGTTAATATAAAAGCTCCCTTAAATATCTTGTTGTGTTCTTAAAATACTTATTTACATATCACATAGTTAATATAAAAGTTAGCTGTAGCACTAACTACAGTGCAATAATTTCCTAATTTACATATCACATAGTTAATATAAAAGGTCTTCTCTTAGACTTTTCTTCTTTAGTTTCTTCTATATTTACATATCACATAGTTAATATAAAAGTTTAATTATTGCAGATATCAACCCAATGTGATCTATAATTTACATATCACATAGTTAATATAAAAGATGTGAAGGAGAATTTGTTATGAGGAAATATATTATTGATTTACATATCACATAGTTAATATAAAAGACCATAACATCTGGTCTATAGCTTCATTAATATTCTTATTTACATATCACATAGTTAATATAAAAGCCTATCCAGGATATTTTATTTATTCCTACTTTAAATGTATTTACATATCACATAGTTAATATAAAAGGTAAAACAATTAAACGAGGTACAACTTTTATTGCATTATTTACATATCACATAGTTAATATAAAAGGTAAGACCTACAAATTTAAATAGAATTGATGCTTTACAAATTTACATATCACATAGTTAATATAAAAGAAAAATACAACAAATATTAAAAAGTAAGAGTAATAGATTTACATATCACATAGTTAATATAAAAGAAAGCATTTAAAAAAGTCTTACAAAAAATGTCAAATGCCTTATTTACATATCACATAGTTAATATAAAAGGGAAATTGATATTATAAATAACCAAATAAGTTTATTCTATTTACATATCACATAGTTAATATAAAAGGATAGGAATAAATATAGGAATCTTCATTTTACCTTCATTTACATATCACATAGTTAATATAAAAGCAGTTACAAATTCTTCAAATGATATATCTTCCATTGCATTTACATATCACATAGTTAATATAAAAGTGGCACACCAGAAGAAAGAGATATAATGACTACTTACATTTACATATCACATAGTTAATATAAAAGATGATTGTTCAGATGAATATATAAGAGAATTTAAAATTTACATATCACATAGTTAATATAAAAGAAATTTAGGTTCATCATGTTTTTTACTTTTAAATCTATTTACATATCACATAGTTAATATAAAAGATGTTCATATGATTTTATATGTATAGTTTTAAGATTCAATTTACATATCACATAGTTAATATAAAAGTTAGGAGGTATTAAAAAAGTAGAATCTTTAAAATCATTTACATATCACATAGTTAATATAAAAGGTGTCTTGATATTCTTTTCTCCAACCTCTTTGAACCGTATTTACATATCACATAGTTAATATAAAAGACTATAGGACAACGTGATATGACCTATGGAACTAAATTTACATATCACATAGTTAATATAAAAGCTTGTAAGAGCTCCACCTGTAAAAAGCATATAGTATAGCATTTACATATCACATAGTTAATATAAAAGTTATTTCTTCTAATTTATCTTTTTCATCTTTGGTAATATTTACATATCACATAGTTAATATAAAAGTCTAAATTCTCATGCAATTTTACTATATTGGATTTAGAATTTACATATCACATAGTTAATATAAAAGGGTACAACTTTTATTGCATTAGGAACACTCCAACATAATTTACATATCACATAGTTAATATAAAAGTTGGAGTGAAGGACACGACTCTAATTTAGCTAAAAATAATTTACATATCACATAGTTAATATAAAAGACAAGAAACCAATAAAGCATACAAATGCAATAAATGATTTACATATCACATAGTTAATATAAAAGTTGCAGGTGTTTGGTTCACTTCAACATTATTTTTCCCTATTTACATATCACATAGTTAATATAAAAGGCTAAATCACTATCTCCTGGATCACTCGTTCCATCACCATTTACATATCACATAGTTAATATAAAAGGCAAATTTAGCAGTGACAATAGTAGGACCAACTAGGAGATTTACATATCACATAGTTAATATAAAAGAAAATTTATTCTAGGGTTAACATATTTACAATCCGTATTTACATATCACATAGTTAATATAAAAGTACTCTGTGCATTAAGAAAAGTAGCCTGTTTATCCCATTTACATATCACATAGTTAATATAAAAGTTTTGGTTAAATTAGTGTTTGATTGATGTTAGAAAGATTTACATATCACATAGTTAATATAAAAGTCAGGAGCGATATTCGCCCAACTTCCAACTATACTTAATTTACATATCACATAGTTAATATAAAAGACAACCAGTTTTGACAGAATTAAAGCCTGTAGAAGTTAAATTTACATATCACATAGTTAATATAAAAGAAAGCTTATAGAGATATATACAACTATAGTAAGTCAAAATTTACATATCACATAGTTAATATAAAAGACCTATGGTAGCTGTTAATATAAACTATATAGCTATATTTACATATCACATAGTTAATATAAAAGACTATGGAAGTATTCATTAATCGTATAGAAGAATTTGATTTACATATCACATAGTTAATATAAAAGGCTAATGAGCAGCTAAAAGAAGTCTATAAAGAGCAAAATTTACATATCACATAGTTAATATAAAAGAAAAACAAGTTTCTAGTACAAAAGAGGAAGTAAAAGATTTACATATCACATAGTTAATATAAAAGAATACACTTAAGCGATAACATTAGCTACGATTTCCCTATTTACATATCACATAGTTAATATAAAAGACGAACAGGATGCTGGTTTCGGCAAAGGCTGGGATAATTTACATATCACATAGTTAATATAAAAGCAACAAGCAAATAATATATCTTTAGTTGTAGATGGATTTACATATCACATAGTTAATATAAAAGAAAATGGCGACATTATAAATACATTTCCATCAATAAATTTACATATCACATAGTTAATATAAAAGCTCCTCTTTATTTTAAACATAAAAAATACACCTCACTAATTTACATATCACATAGTTAATATAAAAGTATCAAGAACAGTCCAGAACATCAAGAGCAATAACCGCATTTACATATCACATAGTTAATATAAAAGCTGCTCTTTCTTCTAGTGCTTTGTAAGCTTCTTCTTTATTTACATATCACATAGTTAATATAAAAGTTGCTGAATTGATTGTTAAAATATAAATCATCAAATGTATTTACATATCACATAGTTAATATAAAAGCTTCTTTTCACTCTCTCACCTTCTTTTTAAAATATTTATTTACATATCACATAGTTAATATAAAAGATATTAATAGACTTATTGCCAATTACAGTTGAAATAGATTTACATATCACATAGTTAATATAAAAGTATTTCTTCTAATTTATCCTTTTCATCTTTATTTATATTTACATATCACATAGTTAATATAAAAGGCCACATGGCGTACCTGATAAAAGTATTACATTAGCATTTACATATCACATAGTTAATATAAAAGTCTTTCTGCATAGATCTTTTTATATTATCCGTTTCATATTTACATATCACATAGTTAATATAAAAGAAAATGTGTTTTCTTTAATCTTTTCTCCATCAACTTATTTACATATCACATAGTTAATATAAAAGGAAATCTATAAAGAGTGTTTTTACCCAGAAGATGTTGATTTACATATCACATAGTTAATATAAAAGTTGTCTATATCCATTTCAGTTATCTGTCTTACAAAGCATTTACATATCACATAGTTAATATAAAAGTTGTATTGTATATCCGTCAAAAAGTAAAAATAAAAAGAGAATTTACATATCACATAGTTAATATAAAAGGATTAGAGCTAGAATTTGATAGTTCTTTACTTTCTGGATTTACATATCACATAGTTAATATAAAAGGGAAGATGCAGCAGGTGCAATTATAGCTTTTATACAATTTACATATCACATAGTTAATATAAAAGAATGATTAACCATAAAAAATGCTTTTGCGAATCCCAAATTTACATATCACATAGTTAATATAAAAGGCTAATAAAGGTATTATTATGGGGCATAGAGAGCCACATTTACATATCACATAGTTAATATAAAAGCCCAAAATCTTAAAAGTCTGTAAGCACTGATATTACTGGATTTACATCAATGATGAGTTTATCATATTTTCTACATTTTGCAGTAAACCTTCATTAGCGTTTTTAATATTCACTTTTTATTGTGAAGAAACCTAGTAATTTCAATGGTTTAAGCCTAATTAATTTAAATTTAGGTTTAATGCAAAATTACTTATAAAAATAGTTCATCAAAACTTTTTTCTATTCCAACTACATCTTTTTTTATATTTTTAGAGTTTTTTACTCTATAAACATATACTGAATCAAACTTCTTGTCAATTAATTTATTAACATCAGAAAGACATTTATGTAGCTTTCCTTCTGTTATTTCTCCTTCAAATACAGAATTTTGAGTCCAAACTAAATATTTCTTAAGTAACTTTCTAACTCTATTAATTCTCTTTTCTTCTATATCATATGTCAATATAACAAACATAAATCATCGCCACCTATTTTATCCCAATCTATTTAAACCTGTATATCTGTTCAATATAAAAAACATAAATATGGTGAAACAGTTAAAATAGATGAACCTTTTAGCAAATATCTGTTCAATATAACAAACATAAATCATCACCCATTTAAAAGATAAGGAAATAGCAGAATTAATAGCTATTCAATATAACAAACATAAATCATCACCACCAAGCCTTTAATGGTTTATACCTATCATCACCTATAAGATGTTTAATAAGTTTATAACATTCAAGCCTTATAAAGGTTCTGTAAGAAACTTTTCTATTTAATTTTCTATGTTTTATTGTTGTTCCCATTCTTTTTTCAAACTGCTTTATAAATTTAGCTTTTCCTTCATTATTTAAGAAGCAGATTCCTTCCTCAATATTAAAATGTTCTAATTTTATCATTCTATTATTTATCATACTAAATATAATAGGATCTATTATAAGCGGTTTAAATATTTCTGCCAGATCAAGACTTAATGAAAATCTTTTAGTTGATGGTTCATGCAAATAGCTTATAGTTGGATCTAATTGTGTTTTGTATATTTCACCTAAAGCTGCTGTATACATTAAACTATTACCAAATGATATTAAAGCATTAATGGGGTCTTTGGGAGGTCTTTTTTCTCTTTTTTCAAATTCAAATCCATTCTTTAATATTAAATTAAAAGCTTCATAATAAATTTTTCTTGCTCTACCTTCCGCTCCCATAAGTTCATCTATATCATTTGAACTTAATACCTTATTTCTTTCTATTTCAATTTTTTCTATAAAAATTTCAGTATTATCATATTTTCTTAAATTCCTTAAAATATGATGGATTGCACTATCTATAAAAGATTTTGCTAAATACATTCTTTTATCATAATAGTGATAATGTAATGCTTGGTCAACCAGCAAAAAACCTGATACATTCTTCTTTCTTGGATAATAACTTCCAGAATAATATCCATAATAATTATAAAAATTAAGTATAAGCCCATATTGAGTTAAATAATTCAAAAGTTTTGTATTTAAATCTACTTCGCCATATATATGAATTACATCCACCTGTTCAATGGGAAGTGATCTTTTTACTTCATCACTATTTATAAAATATATAGTATTATCTTTACGCTTTAACCTTCCATCACTAAAAATATAATAATCTCTTCCCATCATTATTCCTCCTTTACATAACAGAATTCATAATATGAACATTTTTTACAATATGGTAACTTTGTTAATTTAGGAGGAATATTAGTTTTTTCTATAGCTTTTATATCAATTAACGTATTCTTTATTTCTTTTTCAATATCTTCTGTTAATTCAATTTTTTCTACTCTTTTTTCTTTGACATAGTTAATTTTGCCTTTTCTTTTAATCCCCATCTGCTTTAAATAAAAAATATAATATAACAGTTGCATTTTATCTGGTAGTGGCATTTTACTAGTTATTTTTACTTCACTTACATATTCCTTATCTATAATATCCAATTTTAATATATCATCTATTAACATCTCTTTATTTTTACTTCTTTTATATGAGTCCTCATGAATAATTTTGCCACTTAAAACTCTATCACTAGTATCTTCCATTGTAATTCCTTTAGAAAATAGCCATAACTTTCTTTTGCAGACATAGTAATAATTAATTTTAACTCCCTGTGTTTTAAACTTTTCCAATTCAAACCCCATAATATCACCTTAAAGTTATAATATTAGTAGATTTTCATCAAAATCATCTGTATTTTTAGGTCTTGTTAATCCCCTTTCGAAACTATAATCATATGCCACCACTGGAATTTTATTAAATTTATCAATTTCAACCCAATCTATAACTCTACCTGCTTTTACTGCTCTTTCAAATTCATAAGTAGGTATGTCTACTATTAATTTTTTTATTTTATCCTTCTCCAATTGAATTTTAGCTTTTAAATTACTTATATTATGTTTTTTACATTTTATTTCTTTACTTATAGTTTTAATATTTGTTAAAGCTTCCTCTATAAATTCCTTATTGTCCTCATAAACACTTTGAGGAATAATAGATTCATTAAATATTGTTCTAAGTCTTGCCTCATTTTTTTCAAGTTCATATTCCTTTATATCTTTAACCCATTTTATAGTTTCATCTATTTTTTTATAGTAATTGGCTTTCTGTAAATTATCTTTAGTGTAAACACTCTCTATAATTTTCATCTTCTCTTCTTCATCTAATTCTTTATCTTTAAAATCCTTTATAGCATTTTTAGATAGTTTAAATATTTCAAAATCAATTATGGAATGTTCTCCTGATCCAACTCCTGAAGTTGGCTTGTCTCCTCCTAGATATACAAATACATTACTATCTTCAATGTCCAATATTCTACTTCTATATGCTCTCCCCATTCTTTGGAAAAGACCAGAAACATCTGATAACTCTGTGTATAAAACATCAAAATCTATATCTAAACTTGCCTCTACTACTTGAGTAGTTATCCATATTCCTGTATCTTTACAATTTTTATCTCCAAAATTCAAAATATGCTTTTCTTTTTCTGCTCTATGTTTTTTTATAAATCTGCTATGGAATAAATTTATAACAACGTTTGAATCTTTTAATCGAGAATTTATATCGTCATAAATCTCTTGAGCCTTTTTTACAGTATTTACTATAATTAAAACCTTTTTATTCTTATAATTTTTTAATATATGCTTTATATTTATAGGCTCATCTAAACAAGTAACTCTATGGCGAAGTTGAACTTTATTATTTACTTTTTTACAATAGGTAACAGGAGGATTAAACTCTATTTCTTCTTTTTTCATAAAATCTATTATAATTTGAGGCATAGTAGCAGTTACTATACTAAATTTACCACCCATATCCGTTATATATTTTAAAGCCATTATAAGATATGCTATCATATCAGGAGAATACATTTGAATTTCATCTATAATTAATTTTGAATAAGCTAACGTGGCAAGTTTAATTTCATATCCTTCATACTTAAAAATAAAATCTATAAGCTGATCTAAAGTACATATAGTAAGAGGCATAGATAATTGCTTAGTTTTATCATAAAAATCAGTTTCCATATCAATATCACGTTTTAAATATTCTGAATAGGTATCACTATGAAGAAGTGCTACATCCTTAAATCCTATACTATCTTTTACTCTATCATATATTGCATTTATTGAAACTCTAAGAGGCAATGTGAAAAATCCTTTATTGTTCCCTATCCAAAATAAAGAAGCCTCCGTTTTTCCTATGCCTGTAGATGCTATTATAATATTATTTTTATCTTGATTATCAATCATATAGCGTTGAAGCTCGTTGGGTTCAAAGCCACCTTCATGTAAATAACTATATGTCTTTTCAAACAAATCCTTATTTTCAACTTCAACATCAATATGTCCACTAGCTGCATAATCAAGCTTGTTTAAAAGTCCTTTTGTTATAATATAATTTGGATAAACTTTATCGCTGCCATCTATTCTTTTCCCTAAATATCTTTTATAGGAAGGGTACAATTTTTCCGATTTATCCATTTTATCATACTCAAAGTCCTGCCAATATTTTATCAAATCTTCCTTTACTACTAATTTTATAGGATCAAAATTATCTAATTTTCCTCTTTTATGATGATAATAAATACTTTGATATAAAACTCTTAATATATCCTCTTCATATTTTTCTTTAAGCTTATTTTTAGGTAAAAATGCAGGACTTAAATAACCATGAGGAATCTCCTTTTCATCTTCTAGCTCATCTTTTAATTTTTCTTCTCCCAGCTTTTCATATAATTTATTTTGAAATTTAGTATTTATTTTTCCTGCATCATGATAAATACAAGCAATCTCTAAAATATCCCAATCTAAAAATTTTATATCTGGATATAGTTTTTTTATTGTATCTAGCCCTTTTAAAAGCAAGTTTGTATGTTCAATAATTGTTTCTCTAGGATTAGTTTTAGCTAAAAATAAATTGTTCACCCTTTAAACTCTCCCTTCAAAATTTAGAAAACTTATTTATAAAAAAGATAGGGCTTGCCCTATCTTTTTAAGCAAAGAAAACTGGATAATTACTTTCATCTTGCAAAAAGTCTACATCTTCATTTATTTCATCTTTATTCACAGCTCCATGTAAAACTTTTACTTTCTTCCATTGTCTTATATAAAAATCTTTTTTTACCTTAACTTTTTCATAGCATTTATTTAAATTATAAATTGTAGCTTTAGAAATAAAATCATTATTTTTAAACATATCTACTGGAATATAAGCATCATATTCTAGTTTTTTACACTCGTCTTCCGTACCCGTCTTTTCAATATCTACTATTTTAACTTCATCAATCCTTGCAATATCTTCTCTCCTGCCTAAAGATATATATTCTTTTGGATTTTTTAATCCTTCGTATATAACATTTAACAAGCTCTCATCTTTAGGTCTTATATGAATTAAAAGCTCTACATCTACTAAAAGTTCTGCTGTAGATACTCCTCTAGTAATAGGTATTCCTATATTTTCTTTTTCATTTTCACTAAACAATCTGTTGTTACTATATAAATTTTTATTGTTTTTAATATTACCACCTAATATTTGTTTTTCTGTTAAAAAATTACCTCTAGGTTTAGTTTTATAGTTTATATCAATTGAACCACATTTATTACATGATTTCTTTTTATTACTTTGTATAGCACCACATTCATTGCAAACAGTATAAGTATCTAATGTTTTCCCATTAAATTTATATTCATATCTAGTCCATAAATCATTGACTTTAGAATAATAATTTCCTTGAATACTTATATCCATATCTTTATATTCTTTAAATCCACAAATAGAATGTATCATACCAATGACTGTAGAATAAGGTGGTAATGGATAGGTTTCTTTAAGTTGAAAACTAGTAGGCTTTTTATAATTAACTAAATTCTGATATATTTTTAATCTTATAGCCTTCATATTATCACCTACTTAATTTCATCTTTATAATATTTGCCAACTTCTTCTTTTAAAATATTAAAGAATTCACCCATATCAACGCATTTTAATTGTGTTTTTATCTCTTCATCATTATTAAAAATTCCTTCTATTAATCCTGATACTGTATTTTCTTCTATATTTTCATCTAGTTTCAAAACTCCCTTTATAGTATCAACTAATATTCTATTATTTTTAACCTTTAATTTATTTTCAAAGAAAGGATTTTTAATATCATATACTCCTCCTATAGAAAATACAGGACTTAAATTTTCCCTTCTTCCCTTTATATCTCTGTATAAAAATTTTATAGTATCCAATAAATTATTTATTCTTTTAGATTTTTCTTCGTTTGAAATCTCTAAAACATTTCCGTCTTTATCCTTTACATTTTCATCAATTCCAACTTTATCTAAATCTATAGTAATTGTATAAGTATAATATGATTTGTGAATCTCACTTTGAGCGATATTTCCGCCATCTTTTACTTCTTTTCCTTGAGAATTGTATCTATCTAATAATCCTTTATTTGTTAAGAAATCTAAATCCGCATTAAAGCTTTCAAGAGATACTGCATTAGATAATCTAACCACTGCTGAACGAGTTTTAACATCACCTTCAGTTTTCATATATCCAAATAAATCTATTTCTGCATAGTCCTTAATTGTAGCATCTGGTGCGAACTGCAAAACTGTTCCATCCAAAGCTAGTGGTGTTTTATCTTCCCCCATTTGATTTACAATATTATATCTAAGAGCTTGTCTTGATATGTAAGAAAAACTATCTCCATTTCCTCTAGATATCTTTTTTAAAGATGTAACATTTCCCACACCTTCTCCATAGTTAGCACTCTCTGCTTCAAATATAAAGCTTGCAGTTAATCCTTTTTTAATCATTATTTATAACCCCCTCTTTACTACTTTCAAAATTATTTCCTTGTAATCCTAACAAAAATGCATATCCAATAGTTTGAAGTTTAGCTTCATCCTTTAATCCTTCTATAAACTCTACCGGTATTGGCTTTTTAATATACATATAAGTATTTAATAGCGTATCCATAAATCTATTAGAATTTTTAGTTTTTAGTGCATTTAATAGTCTATAGGTTATTCCATTTATTTTATTATCTGCTTTTTGATTTTCATAATCTTTTCTCAAATAAAATCCTAATTTCTGAATTTCATCTATTTTTTTATAATAAATCTTTTTCCCCATAATTCCTCCTAAAAAACTATTATTTATTTTTATTATATTTTTTAAGTATGATAATCCTTTAAATTTATCATCTAAATTCAAGTAGAAAAGTTCACCAATTAAATCAAATAAATTTTTATTATCATACAATCTTTTTATAACTTCTGAATAAAGATTTATATAGCTTCCATCTCCTATTTTTGCATTTTTAGATATCAATCCCTTTAAATTTTCCCTATTATTATAGATAATCCTCAATTTGTTTTTAGATATTACATTAAAACTGTAGGGTCTTCTCTCATTATTAGAATCTAATTTTACAATTTGGATATTATCTATTTCTTTATTTGACCTTTCAAATTCACCTTGTTTAATGTTATCAGCAATAGTAAAATATGATTTTTCCTCTAATTCCTGAAAACTAGTATTATTATCTATAGCAGTGTTATTAACTTTAATTAAAGTATCAATATTAGAATTTTCATTTATGAATATCCCTTTATCCTTTAATATAGTAAATCCTGCTGGTATACATGAATATACAAGATTACAAATAGGGCATATAAATGTGTCTCCATTAAAGTTCCAAAAGTGAGATGTTTTTCTAGACATATCCACGCCCATTTTGGTAATCCACGTTAAATCATAAGCTGCCGGTTTTGATAACTTAGACATCTTATTTTCACAGCTAAAGCATATATATTTAAATTTTTCTTTATCTTCACGTATATAATTAATACAATCATCAATAAAATATTTTCTGTACTCTTCATACATATTTTTTTTATTATTACTACTATTTAAAAAACTTACATCTGACCAAAACTTTGCTATGACATCATAAATTACATTTTTAGCTATTATAATTCTTTTAACCTCTTCATTTTTTAAATATTTTATAATTCCTTCTAAAAGTTCAATTTGCTCTTCTACCATTGGAATTATATCTTCTATGGATTGTTTTTTAGTCTTTTTAATTTTTCTTAGTTTTTGTTCTTCTTTTAATAAATCTAATTCTTTATTTTTAATAACTTCATACCCACTTTTATAGCTAGCACTTTTAAGTCTTGTCTTTACATATTCTATTTGTTTATTAAACTTCTCAATATACTTTTCATCTATAGCATCTTTACTAAAATTTATTAATTTATCCTCAATACTTACTATCTTGTACCAAGAAGTAAATTTTTCGTATTTATTTATAAAATAATTAAAATACTTTTCCTCAAAATTTTCTAATAAACTTTCATCAAACTCTATATAATTTGAATATTTTTCACAGTAATCATCATTTGTACCAAATATTTTACATATTCCAACTACACCTGCATTATAAAGCCAATCTGAAAGTTCTAATTTTATATTAGCTATTTTCATCACCCCCTAATCTATAACTTCTATCATTCCGAATCCTTGATTTCTATGAAATCCTAGCCCTAACCTGTAAATATCTTTTAAATCCTTTATATTTCCCTCTAACTTAAATATTCCAGCATAACTATTTATATAATAATATTGTTTTTTGGTATTTTCTCTAAATGAAGTAATATCTTCTTTTACTACTTTCTTTCTCATTTTTATTGGATAAAACTTTAATTCCTCTAAAAGTCCATATCCTCTAAAATTTTCAAGTGTTTTATTAGTTATATAATTCAATTCTTTATTAAAATTACAATCATCTATATTTAAATATTTATTTTCTTTATCTTTTACACAAATTGGTGATAATGTATTAAATACTGGTTGTTCATTTTTTATTTCTTTATCATTTATTAAATTAATCTTTACCTTATTTATAAAAAAATTTTTATATTGAAAATTTTTAATATTTAAAAGTCCATTATATAGCTTTATCATAAATTCATAGTTTGGAGAACTTATATTAAAAATAATCTTATCTTTTATAATAAATATATCTTCTTCTTTGATAAAATCTTTCAAATATAAAGAAAAACAAAAGTCCTTAGTTTTTTTATTTTTCTTTGTATCTTCATACATATACAAACTTCTAAAATATTCTTCATCACTTTCCTTTAAAGATTCTTTTATTAAACTTACAAACATCATGTTATAAGCTACAGGAATTTTCTCTGTTTTATATTCACAACTTAATTTCAATGTTTTCACCTCTCTTTATAAAAATAAAATATAATAACTTGTAACACATTTTACAAGTTAGAAAAATCAATGCTTCAAGAAGCTCTTTATAAACTATGATAACTTGTAACTAGATAATGTGTATAATTATAGGAAGTTACTATCCACTCTTTATAAACTATAATAACTTATAAACTATATCAAAAATATTGTAAAAAATCCATATATATGCTCCTTTTATAATCTATTATAGCTTATAACCCGGACATATTTAGGTCATAATTACTTTTTTTATAAATTTTTATTATTTCTTCTATTTCATTTTCTATATTTTCTCTTAAGCTTTTAGGTTCTAGTACTTCCACACTTTGTCCCATACTTAATATCCAGCTTTTTATCTCAGTAATTCCCCTTAACTTTGCTTTAAAAATTATGGACTTGTTATCCATGTCTATTATTTCTTGATTATCTGACCATATTTTTTCTTTTATAATTTGAGACATTGGATATTTTATTTTAAGTTTTAATTCCATTTCTTCGTCTTTAAATATTCCAAAACAATCCTGCATATATTCTTTAAAATTAAAACTATAATCTCTTTCGAATTTTTCACTTAATATCTCATGGCTCATTATTCTAGATATTTTAAATTCTCTAATATTTTTTCTCAATTCACAATATCCAACAAAATACATTGAACCTTTATATTGAAATATAGCATAAGGTCTAACTATTCTTTCCTTTTGACCTGTATTTAAAGAATTATATTTTATTTTAATTTTGTTTCTAGTTATGATAGCTGCATTTATATCTGTCCATATTTTTTTCTCTCTTTCATAATTAAGATTAGTTTTTATATTTTTAACAAAATATTTTACGTCTGCTACTGATTCATTATTTTGTTCCACTTTTAATGCTTTAATTTTATCTACAATTAATTCAAAATCCTTATATCCTATAAAATTATCATATTTCAACTGCTCAAGTACCATAAATAATACTGAAATTTCATATTCTGTTAAATTTAATTCTAATAAATAGTCCTGCTCATCATATTCATATCCACCATATTTACCAGAAGTATATTTTATGTATATACCTGCTTGTTCTAAATCATTTTTATATCTTCTAACTTGTCTTTCACTTACTTCTAATTCTCTAGCTATATCATTTATTTTCATTTTTCCTCTACTCTTTAATAAAATTAACATTTTAAATACATTTCCAACTTTACTCATAAATTACCTCTTGTTTTATAAAATATTCATATAAAGCAAATAATATAATAATTGCCCTACCTTTACATTTTAACATATAATTCAACATTATGACATATTTCTAAATTAATCTTATATTTTGTATACTATGTTTAATTAAATATTTCTTCATCTCAATTTTAAAAATTTGTTGCTAACATAATTTGTATTCTATTTTTAATTTAAATACTAAAAATTTATTACGAATTCATATATCATAATTAGAAACAAAAACCCTTAGAGATATTTATTTGTTTTTTAATATAAAAATTGTTTAAGCAATTAAAGAATTTTATTTTTTATATTAGCAAATTACTATATCACCTAAAAAAATTAAGATAAAAAATATCTTTAGAGAAAATAAATATCTAAAAAATAAAAAGAATACTTTATTTGCTAACTAATATTTAAGCATAAATCAAATAAAACATTTACTTTAATCTGCTGTTACAGAAGGTGTCATTAAATCATTGGCTTAAATATTATGGCACAAATATTAGTATTCTTTAGTTATATATCTATTTACCAAAAGTATTCCTTTTTTTAATTTCTAAATCTTTTATTTCTTGTTTTATTTATTAAAAGTATGTTTTGTTTTAATTCTCAACAAAACCTAAAATCACACAAACTGAAAATTATATAAAAATGTTTAAAAACTAAAAATATTTCTTATTTTACTAATCAAACTCTAAAGGTCATTAAATTTCAACTTCTTTATTATTAGTTATTTATTTTTAATAATACTGATTCATATACCCTTAATAGTAAGGATACTGCGTAGGATTCAAATACTATCATAAACACTTCCTCTGTAATTCTTGGTATCCATAAAAGCATAAAACTATTTCCTCTAAGTGCTGGTATAAACATTAAAAGTATGAAAGTATTTATGGTACATACTATTATTCCTGGTATTCCTATAGCTAAAATCATTTTCATATACACTTCATATATATGTTTTATAGTATTATTATTTTTTAATCTAATATTTATAATAAATATAATTAAAGCAAATATAGTTATTATTTCTATAGCTGACAAGACATATATATATTTTTTGCCTAATATATTCATTATTTTAAAAGAAAATGCTTTATCTGATAGCGTCACTATTAAATGAGTTGCCCCAGCTAATAATCCTAATATTATAAAAAATATTGGGTAATATTTTTCTATTTTATCTATATTAATATTTTTCACTTTAATCCATATTATTCCTGTTAATACACCACTTAATATACTTGTTAATGTTAATAATGGAATATATGCTCCCATAGGTTTTATTATATAAGCTAATATATCTACTACTCCAGAAACTATTCCACCTATTGCTCCACCAAAAAGTAATGCGGGCATTTTAATAAATATACCTGCAAAACTTATTCTCATTGCCCCAGCTCCAGCAATTGGAACCATTATGCTAAAAAATCTTAATATTATAGCTGCAGCTATAAAAAGTCCACATAGTACTATTGTTTTCACTTCAATCTTTTTTTTCATTTTTGTCCACTCCTTTTAAAATAAAAAAACACTTATTTTCCCACTAGATTACACTAAAGAGAAAATAAGTGTTTTGAATAAAACTCTTCAATCTTCAAAACTAATGTAAAGAATTCCACATCGAGGAAAAATAAGTGTTTTGAATAAAACTCTCTAATGTAACAGCGGAATGCGGTAATACATCGCAAATCTTTTTAAAGATTTTTCTTTTAGAGACAACTTCCCGTCCTCTAAACCTTAACGTGTAATTACCTACTCTGTTACTTTAAATTTCTAAAATTAAATTGTCTAAACACATTATACAGAAATACAAATATATTGTCTACATAATTTATGTACAAATATAAAAACTAATAAGTTTGATGTTTTTACTATAGTTAATAATTTACTAGCAGTTTATATCTTATATAAAAACTAATAAATTTGATGTTTTTGCCAATTTGATATTTTAATTAAAATTTACGTGCAAATATAAAAACTAATAAGGTAAAATAAAAAATTACTTTTAAAGAATATAAAATTAAGCACCAAAAAAATAATTTTCTGTGTGCTTAATTTACCCATAATATTTTATAATAATTCTTATTAATTTATATTGTAAATATGAAAAAACTATATTTTCTTATTTTAAATAAAATCTTTTCCGTAAAAAATTCTTAGTATCCAAAATCTTCATTTATAAATATTACATGGATTCTATCTTTATTTCCTTGTCTTTTTATCAATGTATACTCATTACATATTCGCTCTTCACTTTTACAATCCACACAATAACCTAGCTTTGCACAAGGCGTCTTTTTTTGCAATCTTTTAGTATTAGCTGGTGCTGATATATATACATTTCTTTTTATGGCTTCATCTAAATTCCTAACTATTTTATTTACACCTGCTATAATTATAACCTTGTCTGGTCCATAAAGCATAGCTGCTACTCTATTCCCATTTCCATCTACATTATATAACTCTCCATTTTCAGTTATAGCATTTGAACTTGTAAAATAAGCATCTGCAAAAAATGATTCTCTATATATATTTTTAATATCTTGTGGAGTTAATCCTTCTTTATATCTATCTAAAAATTCATACCTTCCTAACTTTAAATGTTCTATAACACCAGTTTCAAATAAAGTCATAGAACCACCACAGGAAACTTTAGATCCTTCTTTTACTATTTCTTTTATTTTTCCTATAAGCTCTTCCCTATCATTAACTAAGTATCCATTCATATTATTTTCTTCTAAGGATTTTATAGTTCGCATTATTCTTTGTTTTTTTACTTCTAATATATTTTTATCCATAATTATACCCCTCCCATAATTATTTTATTGTTTTACTTATTTAAAAAATATAAAATTAAAAACCTTTTACACTATTTAAGCATAATTAAATTTTTGATTTCAAATTTATGTTCCATCCCCCTACTAACTTATATTCTATCAAATTTTAAATCATCGTAAAGCATTTCTATTATTAAACTTTACTATTTTTCTAAAACAAATTTAATTTTAATGGAGCAAAATTTAGACCTATTCAATTAAATAAGTGGTTTATAAATGTTTGTTAGATGCTCTAATTAGCTTATCCAGAACATTCCTATTCAATTAAATAAGTGGTTTATAAATATATTTTCACTATTTTGAGAATTAAATTTAAATCTATTTTGTACTATAATCTTTTTTTATACTATAGTCTTTAAAAATATTATTGTAAATTCTGTGCCTTCTCCTTCTTGGCTTTCTACAGTTATACTTCCATTTTGAGATTCTATTATGGATTTAGTAAGGGAAAGTCCTATACCTATACTAGAAGGATTAACTGAATTTTCTCCTTTATAAAATCTTTCAAATATTTTATTTTGCAGTTTTTCTGGTATTCCTTCTCCATTATCTTTTATAGTTATGGTCACAGATATTGGAGTCTTTTCACAACTTATTTTTATTCCTCCCCCAATATTTGTGTGTTCTATAGAGTTTTTTATAATATTTGAAATAGCTTCTGCTGTCCATTCCATATCATGTTTAAAATATAAATCTTTATCTATATCAACTATTACCTTTTGTGATTTTTCCTTAGCCTTTTCACTAAGACCTGCTAATGCTTTGTTTATCGTCACATATAAAGGATTATTTTCTCTTTTAAATTCTACTACTCCTGCCTCTAATCTACCTATTTTTAAAAGATTTATAATAAGCCATTCCATTCTTTTTAATTGTTCATCACTAAGCTTTAAAAAATTTTTTCTATCCTCCATTGGCATATTTTCATTTTTCATTAGTTCATTAAACATTATTAAGGAAGATAATGGTGTTTTTAATTGATGAGAAATATCTGATATTATGTTTTTTAAAAATATTTTTTCTTTCTTTAGATTTGATAAAGACTCCTCTAATCTGTTCGCCATTAAATTAAATTTAGAATAAAGAATATAAAATTCCCCTTCTTTATTTTCATCTAAGAACTTGTTAAAATGTCCATCCATTATTTTTTCCGCTGCTTCAGTAAGTATCTCAGCTTTCTTATAAAAATATTTAAACTTATCATATATCATTATGTATGTAATAAAAATAACCACTCCAAAATAGATTATAATTCTGTATATAAAGGTTGTACTAAATTGCTCCAACGCCGGATTTTTATAAATATCTAAATTTTCATCATAAGAATATTTTTTTAAAAATTTTTTTCCTATTTTATAATTTTTTTCTTCCTTATATGTTGCATCTTCATTACCCTTTAAAGAAAGTATTATTTCTTCTTCTAGTTCTGGATGTTTTGATAATATGTTTCCTGCTATTAGGGTATTTTGATTTATGTAATCTTTATTTAATTTGGTAAGCTCTCCTTTTATAAAAAAAGTAGTTAATACAGCAAACAAAATAAATAACATACTAAATTTAAAAGTTAATTCTTTAATCTCAGGATTCCTAAAATATTTTAACAAAATTATCCCCCTTTTACTTACTCCATCTATATTTTATACTTAGTTTTACTGTTAACTTTACATTCCCCAGTATCTCTTTTACTCACTCCATCTATATCCTATACCCCTTACAGTTTCTATGTATTCTGGTTTTTTAGGATCTTTTTCTATTTTTTCTCTTAATCTTTTTATATAAACATTTAATGTGTTTCCATCTACAAAACTTCCATCTACATCCCAAATTTTTTCTAATAAAACGTTCCTAGATAAAACATTTCCTCTATTCTCTATTAATATTAAAAGTAATTTATATTCACCTGCTGTTAATAATATTTCTTCTTCTCCCTTAAATACCTTTGCTTTTAGTGGTTCTATTATTATGTCCCTGGAAATTATTTTATTATTATCTTCTTTTATATTATTATTGTTTAATTTTGATTCTTTAATTCTTCTTCTTAAAACTGCATTTATCCTAGATAAAAGCTCTTTTATTCTAACAGGTTTTGTTATATAGTCATCTCCCCCCATATCTAATCCCAAAACCACATTAGCTTCTTCATCGCAGGCAGTCATAAATATTACTGGTATTAAGCTTTCTTCTCTTACTTCAGCACAAAAATCATATCCACTTCCATCTGGCAACATTACATCTAAAAGAATTAAATCCAATTCTTCTTTTTCAAAAATTTCTCTAGCTTCTTTTAAATTTTTAGCCCTTTTAACCTGATAGTTTTCCTGCTTTAGTGTATATTCCATCCCAATTGCTAAAGCCATATCATCCTCTACTAATAATATGTTGTTCATATAAATCCCCCTATAATGTAATATATAATTAAAAAACTTTGTTTACTAATATAGTTTTTTAATTACATAAACCTATAATAAATAATAAAAAACTGTTATTAATGAATTTTTTCCAAATATTGCTACAAAACTATGATTTAATATATAGTTTAAAAAAACCTCACATTTTTTATTAACAACTCTTAATATATTACTCTTTAAAATTATTATTAATTTATAAAATATTGAAATATTTCCTTTATTAAAATTATAAATTATGTATTATATATTTCTCTACTAGATCTATACCAATAATTAATTTCATTATTAACATTACCAATCCTCAATAAAATTTTATCATATTATCTAATAATCTTGACTATACTGATTCTAACACTTTGGATAATTTATTTTAAAATCTAGTCATATCATTTAGCAATATTAACTATGCCCATTCCAATACTTTGAATAATTTATTTTAAATTCTTATAATATTATATATTAATATTAACTATGCCGCTTCCAATACTTTAGATAATTTATTTTAAAATCTAGTCATATTATCTAGTAATCTTACTTAATTATAATTTACTAGTAATTTTAAAGAAATTTATAAAATTATATCGTAAAAAATAGTCATAAAATAAAACAGATTTAATTCTAATAAGGGAACTAGGAAAAGTTTAAGAACTTATTTTCCCTATTTCCAGAATTAAAATTAAATCTTTTTAAAGCACTCTGTTAACTCTATTATTCAAATATATCAGTAAAAAGACTTTTAGAAACTTACATATTTCGGTTCACATTTTGTGCCACTAAAATAATTATCTAACTTTGATTAAATTTATAGCTTTACTTCACAACTAATAAATCCAATGTTGCTATCACACCTAAAAATGCCATATAATCGTCATGTTTTTTATCTTCTTTTTTATTTTGCCCTTTTTCTTTTTTTATTCTTTCCTCTTTCATTTTTTTCCTCCTTCTATCATTCATATTGTTTTGTACAAATGCTTACCACACATAAGTAACAAGATAAAAGGTAAAATCAAAAGTGGATAGTTTACAAGCTTTTTAAGATTTCCTTAAAAAAATTTATAAATTAAATTCAAAATAATTTTTCATTTTGTAGAAAATCACCTTCTTAACTATCCACTATTAACTGCTTATTAATACCACCATATTGACGAGAAGATAATATAGAAACTTCTTGATTACACACTATTAACTACTTATTATCTATTTTTTAATTATTCTTTTGCTCTTATATTTTCTACTATACTCATTTTTTTAAGTCTTCTAAGTGGTATTATGGACGCTACAAGTGTTATGCCTATTACTCCTAAAATACCTATTGCAAATACATCTATAGGAAACTTAATATCAAAACTCATAAACTCTGAACTCTGTTTTAAAAGGAAATTATATAATACATAGGATATAATTGATCCAAATATGCTGGTAAATACACCATGAAGTATTCCTTCTAACATTACCATTTTATTTAATTGAGATTTTGTCATTCCTATGGCTGTTAAAGTCGCAAATTCTGATTTTCTAAGAAGTAATCCTACGGTTATAGTATTTATTATATTTACCATTCCAATTATAGTTATTATAGTTATAAAACCATACATAAATACCCAAATTTGTTTATTAGTGCTCTCCATTTGGTTATTCATGTTATAAACATCTACATAACTTCCTTCTACTTCTTCTGCTTTTTGTTCAAAATAACTTTCATATTTTTCTCTAGCTTTTTGGTTTTTATAAGTTATGGCAACAGATTTTATAGGTAATGTGCCAAAATTATTTTCAAAACATTTGTCACTAAAAACTAAGCCTATACTATTATTACCTAAATTGCCACTAAAGCTATCCTTACTTAATATACCCACTATAGTTAATTCAATAAAATCTCCTTTTTCTATACCTTGTTTAAATTCTTCTTTTAAATCAATTTTCTTTTCTTCTCCTCTTTCAGGATAAAATTTATTTTTAGTCCTTGGGATTCTTATTTTGTCCCCAACCTTATATTTTGTAATATCTGATATTACTTTTCCTCCGTTTTTCTTAGTAATCTCATTTCTATTTATAAGCAATACTCCGTTATTATCTAAAGCTTTTATATCTACTTTTCCATCTACTAAATTATTTTTTGCCTCTTCAAAAGAAGCTTTATCATAGGATGAGTATGCTATATTATCTAAACATACAAAATCTTTTCCTTTAATTTTTTCACTTTTAGGTATTTCTCTATTTATCTTTTCATAATATTTTTCATTTAAAATATTTTTTTCTAAATATACTAAAGAATATTTAATCTTTGGAATATATACTTTTTTTATACCATCTTTACTTCTAATTTCTGATATGAATTTTTCATCTATTGGTTTTTGGGATTGGATAACACCATCAAAAGGCATGGATGCCATAAATTGTTTAGTAACTTCTCCTGATATTTTAGCCATAGAGGTAAAAATTATAAACATTATTAAAGATATCATAAGAGAAAAAACTGTTATTATAAATCTCTTATTATTTCTTCTTATATTTTTGTATGCCACTGCCCCTTCTATACCAAATATTAATTTTATAAGTCTTCCTTTTCTTCTTTTTATTTTTTCTTTTTTAAGATTTGAAGAATTTCTTATAGCGTCTATTGGTGCTACTCTAGAGGCTTTTATAGCTGGACCTAATACAGATAGTATTATAGTTATAGCTGTAAGTACAATGCATATAATTATAACCTCTTTATAAAATCCTATTTTTAAACCTTCAAATATGAACTGTTTTGAATTTGACATAAGCTTTATTGTAATATAAATTCCTAAATATCCTGAAATAATTCCTATAGGAATAGCTATAATGCTCATTATAAAAGCTTCTTTAAATACAAGCTTTCTTATTTTAGATGGAGTAGCTCCTATACTTCTTAATATACCAAATTGATTTATTCTCTCTGCTACAGATATATTAAAAGCATTATAAATAACAGCTACAGTACATACTATTATTAAGGTTACAATAAATATAAATATATTCTTTGTTACTTTATTTAATAAAGTATTGTTTCCCTCTGCCATAAGTCTTAATACAGCTTCATTAAAACTTATTTCTGGAATATCACCTATTTTTTTATTTTCACTTAATCCTACTGTAGCACCTACTTTTTTACCTATAACTACTTTATCTTTCTTTTCTTTAAGATTTGCATAAAAAGAATATTTATTATCATTATTTATGGAGTTCTTATCCAAATATCCTACAGCCTTATAAAAATTTCCTGACATACTCGTTTCAACATCAAAATATCCTACTATTTTATACTTTTTAACTTCTTTTGCAATTAATTTTTCTAAATTAGTATTTTCATTAGCATTAAAAAGTGATTGGGGATTGTCCTTTATTGCTTTTTTAAGTATTTCGGAATCCATATTAATTCCTTCTATATAATCCCCTACTTTTTTTCCTAATTTTCTTTTTGCTCTTTTTTCTAATATTATTTCATCTGCTGCCTTTGGTTTTCTTCCTTCTTTCATATTAATAGTCATTACATTGTCTAACATACCATTATCATAAAAATCTAAATTTAATATTTGGGGATTATTCTTTGATGAATTTTTACTAATATCATTGCTGATTTTTTCAGTATTTTTATCATCTTTTAAAATAAAACTATTATTTTCTTTACTTACACCATAATCCTTAATTTCAAAATTTTTTTTTAATTTATTTATTTTATTTTCAGTTACTCCTAAATATTTTACTTCATAGTTACCTTTCTGCTCTCTTTCTTTTTCTATAAGACTATCTCTCATATTGAAAAATAAATTTCCTATACCTGAGAATAAAGATATAGCTAATATTATTCCTACTATGGTTAATATGGTTCTTTTTTTATTCTGCTTTAAATATTTTCCTGTAATTTCACTATAGCTTTTCAACTTTAGTCACCTCGTCTCCTTTAACTTCTCCATCCGCTATGGTTATAACTCTATCTGCCATTTTTGCTATATTTAAATCATGGGTTATAAGCACTAGAGTTTGATTGTATTTTTTAACTGAATATCTTAAAAGTTCTATTATTTCCTTGGAATTTTTAGAATCTAAATTACCTGTAGGTTCATCTGCCAATATTATGGATGGCTTATTAGCTAAAGCTCTACCTATAGAAACCCTTTGCTGTTGTCCTCCAGACATTTGTGAAGGCAAGTGATTTTTTCTTTCTTTTAATCCTAATATATTTAAAAGTTCTTCCATATATTTTTTATCTGGTTTTTTATTATCTAAAAGTACTGGCATTTCTATATTTTCTTCTGCCGTAAGCACTGGTATTAGATTATAAAACTGGAATATAAATCCTATTTTTCTTCTTCTTAATATGGCTAATTCATTTTCTCTTAAAGAATATATATCTGTACCTTCTAAAATAACTTTACCAGAGGTTGGCTTATCCACTCCCCCTAAAAGATGAAGTAATGTACTTTTACCTGAACCTGAAGGACCAACTATAGCCACAAATTCTCCTTGATTTATAGTTAAATTAATATCTTTTAAGGCATCTACCTTTATTTCACCTTTTCCATAACTTTTACAAAGATCTTTAACTTTTAATAATTCCATTTATAAGTCCACTCCTCTTTTTCTATTTGATTTTTCATATAATTTCTTTTTATAAACTTTAATTGTAGTCTTTGATTTTTATATGATTTCTTTTATAAACTTTAATTGTAACCTTCGATTTTTATATGATTTCTTTTATAAACTCTAATTGTAACCTTCGATTTTTATATGATTTTATATTTGGTTTTTAATTTTTTATTTGAGTTTTGGTTGGGCTTTTCGCCTATATCCTAATTAAACGAAACTAAAAAACTTAATACACTATAACATGCTGTTTTTTGTCTATAAGTTATATATTAAACTTCTTTTATTACAATCTTATAAATTTAATTATTACAAAATAGTAATAAAACTCAAAGTATTATTATTAAAACAGCGCACATAAAAAAGCATATAAAGATGTTAAAAGCTATAAAACTCAAAGTATTATTACCAAAACACCTTACCCCATAATAAAATTAGCTTTAATTTTAAGATAGTAAATATAAATAATATATAAAGTGCTTGTGAATGTATTATTTATATTTACAGGTTAAAATTAAAGCTATTATAAAATAGATATTTTTTAAGCATAAACTAAAAGTCAGGTACCTAAATTTCATACCTGACTCTTAAAATGAAAAATCATATTTAATCTTATAATATTTTTTTATTTTTAATATTGCTAATTCCTTAGTTAAAAAATTTATTAATCTATAAATCAAAATTTTCTTTTTTCATACTTTAAAAACATTTGAATATTATAATTTTTTTAATATATATTAACCTTATAATTATTGATTTTGCAGCTTTTATTCCAATCTAATACTTATTTTTTAAATAATATCCTGCAAATATTTATTTTGAACCATACTACTACAGTTAATATAGTACTAACTTAATTTTCATTTTTTTCTGTTAAATCAATTTTTGATTGATTATAATTTTCAATTACTTTCTTTGCCATATTTGTCATCACCTTAGCCATTTGTATACTTATATTTTCTATAATTCCTTTTTTATTTTTATCCATTGTTTATTTCCCCTTCTACATTTACCCATCTAAATAATAACATATTTACACCATATTATCCATATTAATACAAAATTTTAATTCAAATCCTTTTATCTTAAATTATTACATATCAAATAATCATATCTCTAAATTAAATAATTGACCAATTTTCTTCATTTTAAATAATCATATTTATAAATTAAACATTAAATAAATTTCATTATTTAAAAATAAATATTATAAAAATAAAATGTCAGACACCATAATTGATGCCTGACCTATATATTTATTTTCTTTATGTTTTTCATACTCTTTAAAAGTCATATACCATAATTAGTGGCTGACTTTTAAATTTTAAACTATTTCTCCATTTAACATACTTAGCATGTCCTGTTTTTCTCTAGTGAATCTATTATATACACTTTGTCTTATTTCTGGTGAACTACTTCTAAAATATAAATTTACATTTTGACGTTCGTTATATAAATCATTAATAATTTTACTATCGCTATTATTTAAATTTAATTTTGAAAATATGGATGTAGCTCCCCCTACTCCATGTTGAACAACTGTAGACCATAAACTTTCTTTTAGTGCATTACTTCTTTTGCTTATATCAAAATTAAATTTTGATTTTAAAGCTCGTGCTACAGTATCATAAAAGTTTACTTTTACATAATTTTGTTGTACTTTTAAAAATCTATCTTTATTTTGACTGGCAATACTTCTCCATGCAGCATCAAAATTCTCACCAAAGGTATTGTTGTCTTTAGCTTTTGCATTTACTAATTTATAATACATATCATTATTATTTCCTTTGAGTGAATTAATGAATGAATCTAAAGACCCTGTCTTAGATGAAAACTGCCATGCTCCATAGGATTTTCCGCCATAATCTCCCGGATTATTACTAATTTCTGCTGGATTTAAATTTGATTCATATTTTGAAGCACGTATACCTAAAGTACTAATATTGCTATCTGTTCCATCATTATTATCTTTAGACAAAAACTTACTTGCTCCTCTTATAGTTGAATTAAAATTGCCTAAAGCATTTAATGAATCATTAAAACCAATTAAAGCTGCATTTCTTAAACTGCTTAATAGTGCCTGTGTTGCTATTAAACTCCCCATACCGCTCAAAGCTCCAATATTATTCATACTTCCAATACCATACATACTATTCATACTGCTCATATTACTAATACTATCTATACCACTTACACTATCCATATCATTCATACTACTCATACTATTCATCATTTGACTTAGCATTGCTGCAAAAACCATGTTTTGGATTTCTTTTTGTTGATCAAAACTTTTTACTGTTTTATCATCACTTTTATTAATATTATCGCTATTGTTCATTTGTGTTTTATATTGATTTAAAAGCATATTGCTAACTAAGTTTGTATAGCTCATCATGATTACCCCCATTTTATCTTAAAAGGTATTACCCCATTTTTGTAAACCAAATTTTATAAATTAAGTAGTATATCATTTTAATAAATATTCCTATGAATAAATTTTATTTACAAGTTTATAATAATCCACATTATAGCATTCTTTTAAATGCCTTTCAATAGACACTTATGGGGGCTTTTCACTTTATCCAAAGTTTTATGAACTAGATGATGAAGCTGCCGCTAAACTTGCTGCACAAGCTACTACTATAGCTGCCTGTTGCTGTGCTATTACTATAGAATTTATACTGTTTGCCAAAGTTATATTTATTAATCCTTTTTCAATTCTTTCTATATAAGAATCTGCCACTAAAGAAATAGCTAACATAACTATATGAGACTTTTCAATACTAAAAATTCCATAGCCATCTTTTCCTTTTATATAATTATAAACTTCCTTTACTTCTTCTACTATATCACTATCATCAGAAGATATAAGGGTTAGTACCCCTAAAGAAGCTAATCCATCATGTTTTAATTTGCACTTTTCACTCTTTAATTCCTTATACAAAGACACTGCCCTATTGCATTTATTTTCTGCATCTTCTTCTCCCAAAGCAAGTATTTGAGAAAGACTTTGAAGGGAATTTCCTTTAAGAAAAGCCTTGTCATTTAGTAGTTTGTAACAATTTTCCATTTCCTCTGAAGTTTTTTCTACATCTAAATTTGAAGTAGCTAATACTGCTGCAAGAACATAATCATCTGCTGTAGTTAACCAAGGATAATTTTTCTTCATATTAGAGTAGAAAGTCTTCATTCTTTGGATCTTGTCCTCCCATTTATCCATAGAAACTTCTTTAACTATAGTATAAGAAGCTAAAGGTAAATACTCACTATTTCTAAAACCTGCATCCCTCATTTTCTCATATACCTTTTGCATATCTTGGAAAAAATCTTTGTAATTACTTTCTAAATGCAAAAGACTACTTAAAATAAATAGATTCATTCCTCTAAACTTAGAAAATAATCCTACCTGTTTTTTTATATAATCTTTTATCTCTTGAATTTCTTCAACATTTATTTTCTTATTTTTAAGGGCTGAGTTCATAGCCACAAAATGTTTTACTATGCTATACTCCCATTTAAATCCTTTCTTAACCTGATTATAATTCTCTGTCATCAAATCTATTTTTTGTTTTAATAATAATTCCACAATTCCACCTCAACTATACTTTTTAATAGATATATAATTATTTTCTTTAATTATAATTTAAATACTTTTTCCGTTTCTATATCATATACTCCTTGCTTTTTAAAATCTTAATCTTTAAATAATTCTTTACTATATAAAGTTTCGTTTTCTATAATTTCCTCAAATTCATTAACAAACAGAATTGTTGGTTTCAAATAGAATCTGCTCTTACATTATTTCATTACAAATATACACAATACTATAGCTAAAGATATAATAAATAAAATTTCCTTAATATAACCATTTTTTTCATTTTCCATCTTTCTATCTCCTAATTATAAATATTTCTTAACAATAATTTTATTTTCAAAAGAAAAATAATTCTTTTAATAAAACTTCATCGTAGCCTAAAAATCACTTAATCTAACTTACTTTATATATTAAACTATTTATATTACAATATACTTAACTTAATTATTACAATTTTGTAATAATATAAAATTGTGCCTGAATTTATAGTTATATTCCAAAAAAATGCTATTCAGTTAATATTATATAATAATATGGCTATTTATAAAAGTGTTAAAAGTCATGTATACATATTACTTTTAGCACTATGTACAATCATTATTATACATAACAACATTAAATATTTTAATAAAATAAGCCCATCCATGAATTTATGTTTTATTTATATAAACTTACTTATACTAAATTCACCTCCCAATCCAACAGCTTTGTTTATATATGTTATTCTTTATTATTTTTAAAACAATCTTTTCAAACATCCATAACAAAATCTACTTTTAAACGTATATTAATATTACAAGTAAAATATTAATATAAAAGATTGGAGATATGATTATGCAAATAAGAAGTGGACAAGCTTATTATGATCCAACTATTGGTGGCTGGAATCTTTTAAATGGTGATGGTATAAGAGAGTATCGTACTACAATTAGTTTCAAAGAAGCATTTGAAAAAGAACCAACTGTAATGATTGCTTTGAGCGGTCTTGATATCATAAAATACAATAATGCAAATATTAATATATATCTGAATAACCATTATTATTCTCTGATTCGCTATTTATTAAAAGCTTTAATGTTAGTATATTAGCGGTATATATCTTTCTTAACATACAACTTACAAGTTGAATATTTCCATATTATAATTTTTAGATTAAATTTTAGTTAAAATTGTGTATAATTATTTAACTTTAAAAGTAAATCATTTGTGCTTATTTATTATTTATGATATATTATTTCTAAAATTACTTATATATTTTAAACTAAAAGAAAAGGTGGAATTTATATAATGACGAAATATGCAATAGTATTTTTTATGTCCATGGTTCCAATCGTAGAACTGCGTGGAGCTATACCGTATTCACAAATATATCATTTACCTTTGCTTCAATCTTATATTGTTGCAATTATAGGAAATATGTTACCTGTACCTTTTATATATCTATTTGCAAGAAAGGTACTTATTTGGGGCTGTGACAAACCTATCATAGGAGATTTTTTTACTTGGTGTCTTAAAAAAGGTGAAAAAGCAGGAAAAAAATTAAAAGAAACGGCAGGTAACAAAGGTTTATTTATTGGTTTATTATTATTTGTTGGAATACCACTTCCTGGAACTGGAGCATGGACAGGCACTTTAGCAGCTAGTTTTCTAGATATGGATTTTAAAACTAGTATTTTAGCTGTTATGCTTGGAGTATTAGTGGCAGGAATTATCATGGGTACTGCTAGTGTTGGTTTGTTTAGCTTTTTTTAAAAATAGAATAGAGGATTGTCTATATATTTCAATAAACATTTTTAAGCTTTAGCAGAGATAAAAACTCAGGCTAAAGCTTAAAATATTTTATAAAGTTACTATATATCTATTTATATTTGCTTATCAATATTTGCTTTTTTCAAAATTCCTTTTTTCATAACATAGTGTGTTCCACCCAACCCTAAACAAGACGTATCGTGGGTACTAATAAGTATTCCTATTCCTTGTAAGCTTTGTTTTTTAAAATACTCCAAGATAATATTGATATTTTCTTCATCTAAGTCATTGGTTGGTTCATCTGCAATAACAAGAAGCGGATTATGAACAAACGCCCTTGCAATAGCCACACGTCTACGTTCACCACCTGAAAGATTCCCAGGATATTCATTAAGCATTTTTTCCATATTAAATTCTGTAAGTAGCTCCTTTGCTTTTTCCTCTATACCTTCAGAATTATTTAATAGACGATATGGTAGACATAAATTCTCCATTACGGTGAAATTATTCAATAAGCTATCACCTTGCAGAATATAACTAATTTTAGAGGAACGTACAGCAGCTAAATCTTTTGCAGAAAGGGAAGTTAATTCTTGATTATCAAATATTATTTTCCCACTATCACAAGTTGTAATTCCTGATATTAATTTAAAAAATGTGCTTTTGCCACAACCAGATGGTCCTGTTAAAATAACAATTTCTCCTTTATCCATAGAAAAATCAACATGACTTACAGCATCAAATTTTAAATTCTGTCTAATATAACTTTTAGTTAAATCATTAATTTGCAAAATCATAGTTCTTCTCCTTTAATTAACTCATCTATTTTACTTCTATTAATCTTCCATACAGAATACAAAGAAGAAAGAATAGAAACTGCAACAGATAAAAACAAACATTTAACTCCAAGGGAAAGAAGATAAATAAAATTGGTATTAAGCCTTGGGATATTCAAATTAATCATAATTGTGTTAGAGAATAAAAGTAATATAATTACAGATATAGCAACGCCTAAAATCCCACCCAAAAATCCAATAACTGTACCTTCCGTAAGAACTATTCCAGATAGCTTACCAGAAGAAATACCAAGGGAAGCTAAAATTCCAAATTCAGAAGTTCTTTCGTTTATGGTAATAGTGAAAATAGAAATTAATGCAGTAATTACCATAATGAGCATTAATACCATAATTGTTGTGCTATAACCACTCATGTTTTTTACAGAATCCATGACTCCATTAAAAATACCATTAGTTGTATAAGCAGAAATAGGCGCTCCTTTAATGGAATAATTAATTTTTCTTGCCACAGTTTTAGCATCTGCTCCATCTTCCACACGAATCATAAGGGAAGAAATAATTTTATCAGCATCTGATATGGATTTATTAAAAGCAGCTTTCCACCCATCACTATCCATTATTTCTTGTGCAGTTTCAGAAGTCATAAATACACAAGTATCATAGCTAGTATTAGTTTTTTCTAATTTACCAATTACTTTATAATTTTCACCAAAAAATTTAATTGTGTCTGGCTCTGGTGGATCAATAGAACAACCAATATATAATTCTCCCTTTTTAGGAAGTGCAAGTCCATCTTTCTCCAACCAAGGTTTAATTATAAAATCTGTATCTGGGTCAAAAACTATCATTTGTGTTGCTGATGAACAGCAATCAGCTGCCAAGGATGCCATATATAGCTGTGGTGTACTTTGCTTTATTCCTTCAATATTTTTAATTTCATTTTCCCATTTACGGTCAAAATTAAAATTACATAGTTCACCCATAAAAAGAGAATCAGCCATATCCTTTTCATATTCTTTTGGTACAACAATAATATCTGCCCCTAATCTATCAGTAGTTTTTTGAAGATTATCTGTCATACTATCTACCAAAACAGAACTGAAAAAAAGAGCAACTGACAACATAAAAACAAAAAATATCATACACCACGTACGTACTGATCTATGTTTTAAATTTTTAATTGCCATTGTTTGAGTAATTATAAAACTGCTTTTCATATTAAACTTCCTTTGTTGAAAATTTTGAAAATAAACCTATCAAATTAATTATAATACCAATTACTGATAGGGTGTTAATAATTGGGAATGTTACAACATTACATGCCATTTCTGCTTTCATACATCCACCAATTAGAATGGTAGTTAATAAAATTGGCATTATAAAACATACTGCAGCTATTATATTAAGGATTTTTAAAGACTCATTATTTTACTTACTAACTGAAAAATCCCTATTATTATCAAAATAATGGCTATAGGAATTATCGCCTTACAACACCAATGACATTTCATAACTTTTTTTGTTGTTGGACAAGCTTTAAATAAAGTCCATGGACATATAGCAAGCAAAATAGATAATAATATTGAAATTACTGATATAATTTTTCTTTTCACGATAATACTCCTTAGTTAATATATTTATTTTTCAGGTGCTTGAGGATTCCAAACCTTTGACATTACGTCTTCAATATTGTCTGTTGAAGTAATAAGGTCTAGTTTTATATATTCTTTGGCTATTTTTCTTAATCCAGCCTCAGTAAATTCATCTGTAGGACCAAATTTTAGAGTTTTATTTAGCTCAACATTTTTTTCTAAAGAACCACTATTTAGCCCTTCATCAAGTAGCATTTGAGTAGCTTCCTCTGGATTATTACGCATCCATTCATGAGCTTTCTTTACACAAGATGCAATAAGTTTAGCATGGATTGGGTTTTCTTTTACATAAGTTGCATTCATTGCAATAACACAACAAGGTTGTGTTTGGAAATCCTTATCATAAGTTAATGAACGAACCCTTCTTAGTTTTCCTTCTTTAACCATATCATAGGCAAATGTATCTGATAATAATGCACCAGAAATTTCTTTTCTTTCCATAGCAGCTATACAAGCACTTGTTTCTACTTGTGTTAGTTCAACATCTTTAAGTGGATTCACACCATCAGCATTTAATAGTAATGCTGTAATATTATAGTCTGAAGCACCAATTCCATTAGGAACAGCAATTTTTGTGCCTTTCATATCTACTGTTTTCTTGTATTTACTGTCATTTAAAACATATATAGATTTACAACCAACATGGGCACCACCTACAAAAGTTAAGTTAACCCCATTTGTTGCAGGAACTAACATAGTTGCAATGTGTCCAACAGCTACATCTGTAGCACCAGTACCAAGTGCTTCAGTATAAGAACTTCCCTTAACTCCTTCAGCTTTTAGACCAGCTTCTTTGTAATATCCTAATTTATCAGCTACTACAGGTCCAGAAGTACAACCATCTGATAACCAATATTTCACAGGTTTGCCGTATGCAGGTTCTTTTTTCATAGCTTCAAGCTCTGATTCCTTTGTTGTGGCAGTATTAGCATTGCTTGTAGCTTTTGAATCTGCTTTATTTCCTTTGTTACAAGCAACCATAGAAAACATAATGGCTGTAGTAATTAAAATACCCAGTGTTTTTTTTTAATTTCATAGTATTTCTCTCCTTTTTATTTATAAATTAACCTTCGTTAAACGAAGGTTTGTACACATTATATTTATTAATAAATAGATTTCCTAGTAATTAAGCATAGTCAAAATTTTATTACGATATTCTGTAAAACTTATATGACTACGATTACGTGGATACTCTAAGTTAATAGGAATATCTGCTTTAACTCTCCCTGGATTTGCTTCCATAACTATAACCCTTGTCCCCATGTAAATTGCTTCATCAATATCATGAGTTACCATGATAGTAAGCTGTTTGTTCTCTTTCCAAAAGGAAATAATTTCATCTTGCATATTCATACGAGTAAAAGCATCCAAAGCACCCAAAGGCTCATCTAGCATTAAAATTTCAGGTTCATTAATCAACGTCCTTACCAAGGATACACGCTGAGCCATTCCCCCTGAAAGTTGTCCTGGATAATCATCCTTAAAATCTTGAAGTCCAATTAGTTCTATCATATTATTTACTTTTTCTTGATTAATTTTAGATTTATTTTTTAACTCCAAGCCAAATCTAATATTTTTTTCTACTGTAAGCCATGGAAATAGTGTTGCCTTTTGGAACACTAATCCACGTTCTGGACCAGGACCTGTAATCTCCTTACCATTTAATGTTATTTTACCCGTAGTAGGGGTTATTAATCCTGCAATTAAGCGAAGTATTGTTGATTTTCCGCAACCTGATGTACCAACAAGACTAATAAATTCCCCTTTTTGCATTTCTATATTAACATCCTTAAGTGCATTGGTAATTTCATCTTTTTCTACCTTTGCAAAACTTTTAGAAACAGACTCTAATTTTAAAACTACTGATTCAGCCATTTATTTCACAACTCCAATCTGCCAACGCAATACTTTCTTTTTGATAAGATTAAGGGTTTTTGTTACCAATGTAAAAATCAAACATATTATAAATAAGGAAGCAAACATTTTGTCATAAGATGCCCAGGATTTTGCCCAAGTAATATACCACCCAAGACCTGCTTTAACCTCCAACATTTCTGCTATCATAATAGCGGTACAGGCTGTACTCATTCCTTGAGTCATACCTTGCAAAATACTTGGCATGGGGTGAGGGATAGCTATTTTAAATACTAACTGACTCTCAGAAGCACCTAATGTTTTTGCAACTTCAAAATAATCCCTATCCACATTGGATATCCCTGTCATTGATGCAACAGTTACAGCAAACCATACTCCCAAGGATATAATAAAAATTGCTCCTACAAAAAGTGAATTTGAAATAACCATAATTATAGGAATCCAAGTTGATGTAGGAATAGGTCCTAAAAATTTAATAATAGGGTCAACCCAATAACGAATTTTCTTATTATATCCACAAGTAATACCTGTAATAAGTCCTGCAATTACTCCAATAAAATAACCTATAAATAATAATCGTAATGTATGCATAGCACTAATAAGTAAGTGTCTACGATCTTCCCAAGCTATATTGATTATAGAATTTAAACAAGGAAGAAAAGGTTGTGTTAATATACCAGTTTTTAAAGTTAAATAGTCGTAAAGAGCTAACAACAAAAATAGCACTGAATATAAGGGCGCTTTATAACGAATCTTTTGAAACATATTTTTATTGCCACGAGAAAATTTAAAAACCCCTATAAAAAGATTAACTAAATACATTCCTATAAGTATAAATAGAAATCCTAAGTATGTGTTTGGCTTTCTATTTAAATTTAAATTTTCAATAACTTAATATTCTAAAATAGAAATAATACCACATATTACAGGCATTAAAACAATTAATATATCCAGTATTTTTTGAAAGTTTGTCTTCTTTTTTTGCTCCAATTCAAGCAATTGTTGTCGAGTAATCTTATTTGTAGATAAGTTTATTTTTTCTTTTGACTTAATGTCAGTTTCTTTAGTCATTTCATCTGTTAGCATTCTATATACACTCCAATTCATATAATATAATTAACATATTAGGTCTATTTTGATTTATCTAAATTACTTGCTTATATTTATTCACTAACTCAGTCTTTACTTTCACCTTGAATAAAATCATATAGTCAAAATCTTAGATTTGATAGAAACAACGTTTACACAATAGGTTAAGAGTATAAAATCAAATAATTATTCGATAAATATACTCTGATGCATAGTGAATTTCAAGAATATTAAGAATATTCTTATGGCACTTTTTGTATATTTATGACTTTAAAAGTAAATATTTATCTAATTTTAACAAATTCCACACACAATTATAGCATTTTATTAACATAAGTCAAATTGCTTTTAGTAATATACACCAACCTTTTCATTACATTTTGTTATAGTTTAATAGTGGATAGTTTTTCATATCTTCACAGTAATATATAGTAATATTCTCCAAATTATTTAGAGTGTTATTATATAATTAATATAATTGTAAAAATAAAAATTAAAATAAACAATATCTCAACACCTAGTTTTGAAAAACCAATCAGATAAGATTAATATTAAAATAAAAATGAGAGCTATAAAAAATCTAGTGAAAATTTTAGGATAGGTAAATCGTAAATTTTCACTAGATTTTATTTATAAATCAATATAATTTATATTATTATAAATTTTAAGACAATTTATTTTTCAATTTTTTCATCTACTATTTTATTTATAACATCTATTCTTAAATCCCCTAACACATTAGCTAATTTAGTATTTATATCGCCATTTTTATATATGCTATTTTTGTTAGCCTCAACTATTTTAGAAACTTTTTCTTCTAACTTTTCATAAGTCATAAGATCATCTAAATATAAATCCACTAAATCTTTTAAGCATATAGCTAATTCTTTTGGGTTTTTGTACACCTTTCTCATTTTGTTTATCCTCCGTATTTTTAATAAATATCATTTGTTCTATAGAACATAATTGTATCACAAAAATAAAAAAATATGTGAAAATTTATCAAGAGTTTTTTAAGTTAATGGAGCTTTTTCTGACTGGAATGCTCAATTGTTTAATGTTGAAGACAATCCTTTTAAAGTAAAAATTCCTTCATCTGAATCCGATAAAAGTTTTATAGTATCTGAATTAAACAAATATAAATATCCCATACATGACCTTAAGATAAATTATGCTAATGAAGAATTAAATTCTAAAATTAAAGATTTTAAAGATTTACTTTTATGTTGAATATATGTTGTTATAATCCTAGCAACTTTAAATTTACACTTTTATTTCCGAATATTGTTGTTTCCTACTATAACCTTATCTTAATTCTTAATCAAAATAAAAAATATCTTCAAATTTTTTATCTAAGGCTATACAAATTACTAAAGCCAATTTCGCCGATGGGCAAAATTGTCCTGTTTCAATGGAACTAATTGTTTGGAGGGATACACCTACCATTTCACTTAGTTTAGATTGAGATATATTTTTTCAGCTCTAGCTACCTTCAATTTGTTTCTTAAAATCAAATTTTCGTTCATTTTATCAACCTTTTTCATTACTTTATAATAAATATTATAAAAGATATTATTGCTGTAAATCCAGATATTATTGATATTATCAAAAAACTTTTTGTATCTTCTAATTTTCTATGTTTATAATAATTAGTTGATGCCATTAAGGCTCCTGTAATAGTAATAAATTCAAAATAACTTTCACCTTTTATTCCATTTATAACAATAAATAAAAAACATAAAATTACTGTAATAATATTACCATAACCAAATGAAGATAAATATACACTTTGTTCTCTTTCATCTAGACCTATTCTTTTACTATTCTTTAGTATTTCTTCTTTATTCATCAACAGTATCTCCTCTCATATTATATTTTTATTATATAATATTCTACGCCTTTATCAAGTAAACTTGTCATGTTAACAATTATACTTGTCATAATGATAAATCTAATTTATAAAATAAATGAGTTGAAAGCTGAATTATTAAAAGCACATTATTCTTAGCAAAATAGCTACTATGAAAAATGAAGGAAAATAACTTTTAATGTAGAATATTACAATAATTAATAGTTTATTCATATTGATATGAACTTTATCTTAGAATAAAAATAGTTTACAACTGAATAATAATTTTGGAGGTAATATAATGAGTAATATTGATTTTGATAAAATAAGAAAAGTTGCTGAAGATTACTATAGAAATGGAGATTTTTATTGTTCTGAAGCGGTAGTTAAAACTATTAGAGATGAATTTAAAATAGAAGTTTCAGATGATGCTATAGCTATGGCATCAGGATTTCCAGTTGGCATAGGCGGTTCAGGATGTACTTGCGGCGCTATAGCAGGTGGAATAATGGCACTTGGTCTGGTGTTTGGTAGAAAAAAAGCAAAAGATCCTGCAGTTTCAAAATCCATGGAACTAAGTAAAAAATTACATGATGATTTCAAAAAAGAACATAAAAGTCTTTGCTGTAGATTTCTAACAAAAGACATGAAATTAGGTTCAAAAGAACATATGGACCAATGTATAGCATTTACAGGTGAAGTAGCAGAAAAAGTAGCAAGAATAATAGTAGAAAATAGATAAGTAAAAATATATTTTATTTATATTTATTTTGTAAATATCATACTAACTCTTTCAAAGAATTATTCTAATAAATCTTAACCTAATCCTAAAAATTCAGTTATAAAAAGCTCCCACAATGTGAGAGCTTTTTAAATTATTCTTTTATTTTAATTTCCTCTGTATCTGTTGTTATAATCCTAGCAACTTTAAGTGATAAAAGATCCCCTGCTTTACTTTCAAATATGTTCTGCTCAATTATTGCTTTTCCACAGTTTTTTATTTCATCTTCTGTTATGTCATCTTTAACCTTTGGAATTTTTATAGTTGCATTAGTATCTTCTTCAGTTTTGAAAACTAGATTTAAATATCTCTTTGTATTCATTAAATATACCCCCTCATTCAACTTTCAATTATCAATTTTCAATTATTACTACCATCATCACTGTAAAATGTACATTAAATAATTACCATTGTTAATTGCTCATTAGTCATTTTAATGTTATTTTATTAAAACATAATTTTCTTCAACAATGGCCTCTGATATGCCCTCTGGCATCAACGGACTTATTGAATCTATAACTGTCATAATAGCGTCTGGTTCTGCAGTTAATTTTACATTTTTAAAAGTAGCTTTTTTTATTATGTTCTTTCCTTTCTCATCTAGTCCATCTGAATAAGAAATAGCCAATTTTTTTTCTAAAAGATTTTTACTTACTGCCATGGTTTGTTACCTCCTTGTTTTTTGTTTGTTTTTGTTTTCACCTATATATATGACTAAGAGATATAAATTGCAGTAATTTTTTAAAATTTTTTTAAGCTACTGTTACTTAAAAAAGTTTTTACATAAAAATATAGTAAAATAAAAAGCTACCTAATATCATTGTACATCTATAACTATTTCCTCTTTAGCAAACCAACACCAAATAAAATCCATTAAAAACATTAAAAGTAATATATATCGTCCCATAATAATCCCCTTACCCTGCGGAATTACTAAATTAAAATATTAGCATATTTATTTATATCCCCCAAATATAAAATAGTTATCTTAACTAATAAATTTATAATTTTTATTAGTAAGATAATACAATCTTTTAAAAATGAGTATCTCACTTTTTAGTGAAATACTCATCTTTTTGGTGCTCTATAGCTGAAAGTATAGATTTATCAAGGGAATTTAAAGCTTTAGTCAATTCCTCCAGCTTTTTTTCTATCCTTAATAAAAGATATAAACTAACCGCTATAGGAAATCCCACATTACTTATAAGCATTACTAATTGGTCATACATGGAATCCACCAACCCTTTTATAAGATTATAAAGTACAGAAAAAATTTAATTTGTCCACTACCATATCATCTACTATCCTTGTTTCTTTCATCATCACAAAATTTCGAGTATCTCTTTATGCTATATATATTATCTAGTATCAGCTTCATCTCTGCCTTATACTTCCTACTCTATACCCTATCATCTGTACTCATATTTATATATTCTTTCCCAAAGTATATTGTAGTTTTTTTATTATTTTATCTTTTTTATATCTTATATTGTTATAGCTTTTATTATTTTCTTTAGCAATTTTATCTATTGTTTTATTCTTAAAATAAAAATCATTTATGATATTCTTTTCTTCCAAAGTAAGCGCATCTAATGCTTCATATATCTCCTTTATTTTTTCATAGGCTATTATTTCATCCTCTATGGTAAACATATACTCATTGCCTTTATTTAATATATTTTCATTAGGTATTTCTCTATGGTGCTTTATCTCCCCTTTTAATAGAGCTTTATAATTTGTTTTAATTGCATTTATACAATAAGGAACAAACTTGCTTTCTTCACCTTTAAACATATTAACAGCCTTTATAACTGAAAGATACCCATGTTGCACTAAATCTTCATATTCATAACATTGTATTCTCCATTTTGAAGCTTCTTTTAATATAAGAGGAACAAAATTTTCTATAATTTTACTCAAAGCCTCTACATCCCCATTTCTATATTTCTCAAGTAATTTATACATAAAAAATCCCCCTTTTTATTAGAGTATAGAGTACAATTTACAAAATAGAGATTATATCTACTATGTTGTCCATACTTTTCCCTAAACCCATCCCAATAACTTTCTTTCTAACTTTTCAAAATCATATTCCCTTTGTTCAAAATCATTCCATCTATCCACAGTATTTTCTTTGTGTTTTGTTGTCTTCTTTTTTTCTTCCCATTTTGCTTTGTAAGATTTTATATCCTCAATAGAAGTTAACCCCTTAGAAAACCAAGTATCTAAAATTTTTTCTATATATACTATGTTTTTTATATTATTAAATATAGCCTCTTCTATAGCCATAATAATTACATCGTAACTGAATTTATTGCTCCAACTTATAATTTTTTTCCTTTCTATAGGTGCAGCTTTGTGTATATTTTTTTCAAAAACAGCTATAACATCCCTTACGTTTTTAACATCAGTCCTACAAAACTCCATTTTATCTAATTGCTTTTCTGTAGCTGTTGTATTTCTTCCTGTTGTTGTTGTTATATCTGTATCCTTGTTAAATTCATAATTCCTCAGAGGATTATTATTATATTCATCCCCTTTTTCTTTATTACAACAACAACTATTACTTATTACTTCTTCTTTATTATTTATTTCTTTTTGTTTATTATTTATTATTTCTTTACTTACAAGCCCCTTATAAGACCCTTCATACCCCCTAGAAATATGCTCATTACTAGTTTCTATTTCAATGTTTTTATCTATATCCATAGACTCATTTTCCAATTGATTATTTTTATCTATATTCTTATAACCATAGTCACTATTACCATTATCAGTTATTGATATATAAATATCTTTAACTGTATTATTTTTGTTATTAATAAAATTGTCTTCTATTTCATAAAATAATTTATCTACTTCCAATCCATTTTTAGAGTATTGAAAGTATAATTCCCTAACAAAATTTCTATTTTTTATTTTTTTAAGTTCTTTGTTTACACATTTAATTGCATTAATATTATTAGGTTCATTGTATTTAAACCAATTTAGTATAATAATTTCTTTAGTTTCTTCTGAATAAATTATTTTTTTATATTCCTCAAATTTTTTAATAAGTTTATCCACAGTTTCTCTATTATATCCCGTTTCATTTTCTATAATTTTTTTAGGTAGTTCATAAATTCCACATTGTGAAGTATTAGCATTAGTTAATAAGTAGAGATAAAAATATTTTTCTTCTGGTTCTAATTCCACCACAAAACCATCCTTCCAAAATTCTGTATAAAGCTGTCTGTATTTAGCCATTACTATATCCCCCTTATATAATAGTATTTTAATGCTTTACTCAATAACTAACAGTTACAATATCTCTGTATTATCCAAAATATAGTTAGTCATGATTTATACTTATACAATCCATTTATCAAGATTAAAACTTACTACATTACTCTAATCTTTTTTTGCCATTGTATAAAAATTTTTGAAACTTTAAATAGAAATAAAATTGAACTTGAAATTAAAAATTTTGTTTATAGGAACCATCTGTACAAGAAACTCTATTTTAAGTTGGTTGAAGATTGAGAAGTTTACTTATAGGAATAAGATTTTCTTTTTTTATCATTACTCCATGGATTTTGTAACCCTTTAGCAACGATATTTATAAAAAAAATAACTTATCTATAGGTTCATTGGGAAATGCCCTAATTATGCCAAGTATTAATTCTGCTCCGGCTCCCCTTTTATCATTAATCCATCTGCTTATAGTTGCACTTGAAACTCCTGCTTTTTTAGCAAATTTATTTTGAGACCAATTATTTTTATTAATAAGATATATTATATATTTTTTGTTAGGTTTCAATTTATACACCTCCAAATTTGATTCCATTAGGTTACACTTCAATATTAACAAAACTGTAACCCCATGTCAAATAATACTCTGCTTTTCTATTGCCTATTGGTAACACTTATTGTATAATTACTTTGTAGGAGGATAGATATTATGAAATTTGGTGAATTTTTAAAAAATATTAGGAAAAAAAAAGGGCTATCACAAAGACAACTTGCTGAACTTTCTAACATAAGTAATACAGAAATTTCTCGAATAGAATCTGGTGAAAGACAAAATCCCTCTCCTAATATACTAAAATCAATAGCTCCACACCTTGGATTAAGTTATGGTGAATTAATGATTAAAGCTGGTTATATTGATGAGAGCATAGAACACGAAAAATATACTGAACATATCTTTAGAAAAGCTAATGGAGAATTTGCTGACACTATAAGACTTGCAAAAAATATTAATGATAAAGACTCTGAAATTTTAACTATTATGAGTAGAGTTACCTCTGAATTACCTAAGGAAGATATTAAAGCAATAAAAGAATTTGCAAATTTTTATTTAAATAAAAACAAGAATAAATAATTATTTATTCTTGTTTTCCTTTACTTGGTAATCAATTCATATTATAATAGAAGTATAGAACATTTGTTCTTTCTTTTATAATATGGAGGGATAACATGGATAACTATTATAATAATAAATATTATACTTTAGATAAAATCCCCAAGCATAGGATTGATTATATAGAAAAAAGAGTGAAACTTTTTATAGAAGATTTTAAATTAACACGTTGGCCTTTAAATTGTGTTGAACTTATATTAGAAATTGAAAATAATCAAACTTTACCTATCCAAATAAAATCAATAAATAATCTATCCAATAACTTCGATGCAGCTACAGTATATTCAAAAGAAAATAATTGTTTTTTAATAATTGTTAATAGAAATAAAATTCATTATCCATTTAAAATTTCAAAACACCGTAGACTTAACTTTACCTTAGCCCATGAGCTAGGTCATATTTATTTAAGACATCATGAATTACCAGAAAACTGTAAAACAAAAAAGGATTTATATATAGAAGAATTAGAGGCTGACGAATTTGCTGGAAAAATACTTATGCCTAAAAATAAAATATTCAACAGTAAATTTACATCTATTAAAGAAATGGCAACATATTTTAATGTTTCACAAAGTGCTGTACTAAAAAGATTAACCAATATTAAATACTCTAATTTGGCATATTCAACACTTAAAAATATAAAAATAAATTTCTATAATAATTGTTTCAAAATTTATTAATTAATAAATGAAAAAATTCTATATTTTATGCATAAAAAACCTTATAATCAACATTAATTAAATTTAAATATAAAAAGGTGGAATAGTATGGGTATAAAAAAATCTCTAGATGATTTAGGGAAATTATTTGGTAAGACTGTTTTAAAAGATGAAAAAGAAATTGATAATGCAAAAATTAATTCAACAGATTTATTTAAAATTATTCTAAACAAATTATTTTATGAAGGCAATTATGATAAGGCAGAAGATTTAATCTTTGAGGAATTAGAAAAGAATAATTCACCTGAAGTATATGAAATAGCCGTAGAATTTTACACTACATTACTGAAAAAAAGTGATGAGGAATTAAATGAATGTAATTTTTCAAGAGAAGAAATTTTTCAAGGATTAAATGATATAAAAATGTTTAAAACTAACTAGTTTATCCCTTAATTAATTTTATCCTTTCAATATAAATAAAGCAGTGCCTTGCATTATAAAATACATAGGCTCTGTTTCATTTTTCTTTATAATTTAATTTTTATCTTTATTTTTGTTGAATAATATTTTGATTTCCTACAGGTTTCATACCATTAAATCTAATATTTCTAACATCTGAGAAGCATAATCCTATCATACCTTGGAGATTAACAGTACCACCAGCATTAAGATTTTGCCAGTTACCAGATTTTATTGTAACTGTTGTAAAATCTCCATTATCTTTTAAAGTATAGCTTCCTCCCCAAGAAGATTTAAATAATGCTGATTTTGGTAGATCAAAGGATACTTCCCAACCACCTTTAATTTCTTTGCCTGTATAGTTTTTCACCTTTATATTATAAGTGTAATTTGGATGATCATAACTGCCACCAAAATCCACTGAAACATTTATAGGTTCCAAAGAATTATTAGAATCTTCTGGTGTTTTGCTACATGCTCCCATATTAGCTAAACCCTTACTTAATCGCTTAGTTAAAGTATCTCCAAAGGTATATTTCCCTTTATTTATATCATTTGAACCTTCTTCATAGTTAGGATTTAACCCATAGTCACCATTCATAACCCAAATTAATGCTCCGCCTAGGTTTTTATTTTTAATATAATTAAGTCTTTCATCAATAGATCTTTCATTTTCAAAAGATAAGAAAACTCTCTCTTGATTTTGCCAAACATATGGCACCTTTTCTACATCATCCCAATATACTTTTAAATTCTTATCTTTTTCCATAAGATTTAATACATGCCATAATGGGTTAGCACCTGCTGGCTCTAATTCACCATCATTGTCCAAGTCATCTCCCCAAATATTATATTTACCTGACGCAGGGGTTCTACTTGATCCATGAAGTCCATTTTCTCCACCTTGTACATTTTCCCATCCTCTAGTGTAATATGGTATACCCATTAATATTTTTTCAGGTGGCAAAACTCCTCTGTAGTATCTATAAGCCCAATCCATGCAAAGTGTTGGCATAATTTGATTTGCAGTTTCCCTATCTTTTGGATCTGGATATATGCCAGCTAAATTTTCCACATATTCATTCCATCCACCATGATAATCATAAGACATAACGCTTAAGAAATCTAGATACTTAGCATAGCTATTATCTTTAACTCCACCAAGTACCCAAGGTGATGCTGTAACTGCAGCAGATAATATATAATCCTTATTATCCCTTTTAGAAGCTGCATCTATTTTTTCTCTTAGTGTTCTAATTAGTATATTATATCTTTCATTTAATTTAGCTCTTCTAGGTTCAGCCAAATCAAAATCCGCTGGATTTCCTGACTGACTTGTTGAAGATGGATATTCAAAATCAATATCAACACCATCAAAATTATATTTTTTTATAAAATCAACACAAGAATCTGCAAAGGTATTTATTCCCTCATCAGTATCAAGCATTGTATAAAATCCTCTACTACCAGCCCATCCACCTACAGATATAAGCAAATTAACATCAGGATATTGTTTTTTCATAGTCTGCAATAAATTAAAATGACCTTTATAGTCCAAGCTAGGATCTAATTCTATTTTTTTACCTTTATAAGATAAATTATAATCTTTAAAATCTTCTTCTATTGCTGCATGCTTATCACCTAATGCAATTTTATTTGTGTTTGGATCTATTACTGCAAAGGAGTATTGAATATGAGTTAATGAATCCCATTGCAAATCAGTAACCTTAAAATATCCTTGCGCTTCACTTTTATATGCCCATTCTGGGAAATATCCAATTAATTTTCTCTCTAAATCTTTATCGACAGTTTGTCTAACTTCATTTTTCCCATTATTATTAGTAGTAGTTTTCGCCTCTACTTTTGAACTTAAAAGTGATAAGGAAAATGTCGCAGCCATAATACCAGCTACTAACTTTTTTAATTTTTTACTTTTCATTGTATATCCCCCTATTTTATTTTTGTATTATAATATCATGCTATGATACTATTAAGATTTCGTTTCAATATAAATTTAATTGCACCGACTACTATTTACCATTAATATTTAAAGTCATTATGTAATATCTGCTACAATGAATTTGTTACCATATAACTATTTAACATCAATATTTTGCATATGCATCGCATAATTACAATAATAGAGATGGAGGAAAAATAAAATTTAATATCAATATTATGCATATGCATCATCTCTTTTTTAATATATATACATTATCGAAAGATTAACAAAATTCTTTACACAAATAACCAAAATATTATATTAGTTACATAAATGTTTAAAAATTTCATTAAAATAATATTAAAATATATGGTTGACAAAATTATTGTAATGCCATATTATAATATTAAATGTAATTCAAGTACTCCTATATGAATACTAGGTATTAACTAAATGCTATGATAAGAAATAGTAACATAAGGTAAACTATAAGAGAGAAATCCCCTTGGCTGAAAGGGATTTTAAGTGTAACTTATGTGAATGCATCTTTGAGCACTGTGCCGAAACTATAGTAGACCACAGCGTGTACGCCCGTTAAAGCGTTGAGGTATAATTAATTGTATCAAAATGAGATGTTATTGTATATTTACTACAATAATAATTAGAGTGGAACCGCGGAATTTAACTTCTGCCTCTAAAATTTAGAGGTAGAAGTTTTTTATTAGCTCTATTTATATTAAACAAAAATATATAAGCTCTTTATTCTCTTTACTTATTGAGTCAACTTTCATATAACTTAACAGAACTAATTTAATTCTAAGGAGGAACAACAAAATGAAAATTGAATCTTTATTAATTCATGGTGGCATAGATGGAGATAAGCATACAGGTGCAGTAAATGTACCTATTTATCAAACTTCAACTTATAAACAATTTAAATTTGGAGAAAATACAGGATACGAGTATTCAAGAACAGGTAATCCAACAAGAGAAGCTTTAGAAAAACTTGTAGCAGAACTTGAAAAAGGTTACAAAGGTTTTGCCTTTGCTTCAGGATTAGCCGCTATAACTGCAGTATTATCACTATTTAAATCTGGAGATGAAATAGTAATTTCAAATAATATATATGGTGGAACTTTTAGAGTTTTGGATAAGGTTTTTAATAATTTTAAAATTAAATATTCAATAGTAGATACTTCTAACCTATCTGAAGTAAAAAATAGCATAAATAAAAATGTAAAAGCTATATATATAGAAACACCAACTAATCCTCTTATGGATGTTACAGATATAGAAGAAATAGCAAAAATAGCTAAAGAAAATGGCATATATACTATAGTTGATAATACATTTATGACACCTTACCTACAAAAACCATTAACTCTTGGAGCAGATATAGTTGTTCATAGTGCTACAAAATATCTAGGAGGACACAGCGATGTGGTTGCCGGAATTGCTGTTGTAAATAGTGACAATCTAGCTGAAAGACTTCATTTTATACAAAATTCTACTGGAGGAGTTTTAGCTCCATTTGATTCTTTCCTTTTAATTAGAGGAATAAAAACATTAGCAGTAAGAATGGATAGACATAATTCAAATGCAAAAGCTATAGCTGAATTTTTAAAAGAAAGAGATGAAATAGTAAAAATTTATTACCCCGGCTTTAATGATCACCCAGGACACGAAGTTCAATCAAAACAAGCTAAAGGATACGGCGGAATGATATCTTTTGTTCTTAAAGATGAATATGACTATAAAAAATTCTTTGAAAGCCTTAAATTAATAACTTTTGGTGAAAGCTTAGGCGGAGTTGAATCTTTAGTTTGCCATCCTGCTTCTATGACTCATGGTGCTATACCTTATGAATTAAGACAAAAGCTTGGTATTGTTGACAATTTAGTAAGATTATCCGTTGGTATAGAAAATACGGAAGATCTAATAGAAGATTTAAAAAATGCATTTAAGGAGAGTAGATAAAATGGTTAAAGTAGAAAGTTTTTCATTGGATCATACAAAGGTTAAAGCCCCTTTTGTAAGAAAATGTGGCACACAAAAAGGAGAGCTTGGGGATAAAATTACAAAATTTGATTTAAGATTTGCACAACCTAATGAAGAAGAAATACCTACTGGAGCAATTCATACTCTAGAACATCTATTAGCAGGTTATATGCGAGAAAAAATGGATAACATCATAGATATTTCTCCAATGGGTTGCAGAACAGGATTTTATTTAATAGCTTGGGGAGAAGTTGAAGTTGATACTGTTATTGAAGCACTAAATTACTCATTAAATAAAGTTTTAGAAACTGAAGAAATTCCTGCAACTAATGCAGTTCAATGCGGAAACTATAGAGATCATTCCTTATTTTCTGCAAAAGAATATGCAAAACATATTTTAAATCAAGGTATTAGTAATGAAGTATTTAGATAGTATTAAAGAACTTCTAGGCAATATCCCCATTCTAAAACTTAACAATTTAAATATTAAACTGAGAGTTAATATTTTTGCAAAACTTAAAAATAATAATCCTAGTGGAAGTGTAAAAGATAGAATAGGAATTTATATGATTTAACAAGCTGAAAAAGAAGGAAAACTAAAAAAATAAAAAATCTTATCATTAATATTTTTTATTGCGACCATTATATCCCCCATGTTTATAATATTTCAAAGCATATATTATAAATATGTAATTTATAAAATAAACAACAAGTCACATTAGTTCTAAAATATATATTCCAATGTTTTTGCGGATTCTGTAAAACACTCAAGTATTGTGTATTTTATTCTAAATTATATCACTTTAATTAGTTGTATCAATTTATCCAATCAATTCCATTAACAGTATCTTTTGTACCTATGCTATAAAAAAAGATGATTACTGCTAATTTGCAATAATCATCTTTTTATATTATTCACTTATAGAGTTTAATTCATTACATATATCATCTATTTCATTATAACTACCTGTTATATCAATTATACTACTATTAAGATCATCAATAGCAATAAAAATTTCTTCCATAGCAGCTGTAGTAGATTCTACAGTTTGACTAATATCATTTACTAAACTTAATGTATTTTTCATAGTACTTTCAAGCACTGCAGATTGTGCTCCAACACTTCTTGAATAATCCAATACATTAGAAGTGTTTTTATTAACATCTTTAAATAACTCTTTAACATCATTTGTATGCTCATTACATAATTCAATTGACTTTTCTTCTTTTAATATTTCTTCTGCAACTATCTTTATTTTATTAGATATGTTATTCAATATTAATTCTATTTGGTCTGTAGATGTTTTAGAATCCTCTGCAAGTTTTCTTACTTCATCTGCAACTACAGCAAAACTTTTTCCATACTCTCCAGCTCTAGCTGCTTCTATTGATGCATTAAGAGCTAACAGGTTAGTTTGCTCTGATATTTTTGTAATACTGTTAATAATATTAACTATTTTTGTATTTTCATCACTTAATTCATTTATCATAGATACTACACTTAAAACATTGCTATTTACCTTGTTCATTTCTAAAGATAATATATCCACTTTATTATTACCTTCTAGCACAACATTTTCAGTTGATTTAGATAAATGCTCCATAGTTTTAATGCAATTAGTAACTTCTTCTACCTTTTCTACTCCATCCTCCATTGAGGATTTCATTCCAATCATTACATCCACTTCTTTTGCTGCACTATTAGCAACATCACTTGTAGAGCTAGTTATCTCTTCTGCTATTTGCCCTGCTACAGAAATTCCATTTTTTATTTTCTCATTAGTTGTTGTTAAAATTTTTATAGTACTGTATATTTTCTCTAGCAATAACTCTGCTCTAAATTTAGCTTCTTCAGTAGCTTTATGATTTTCTTCTAAATTTTTATAAATATTTTTAGTAGTAATGGCATTAATGGACAATATAGCCGTTCCTGCTGCTATGTATGCTATATAAAATACTAATTCATAATATTTTACATAAGCAAAGAGGGTTGTTTTATAACTTAAGAAGAAATAAGTTACAAGTATTATAGATAAAATTGCTTCAATAATTAGTATTCTTAAATCTTGATATACACTCATCAATATAACTCCATAATATATCAAAATAAAGTTAGCCCAATTGGGATCTGATATAAACATTATAAATATAACAGCAGTATACATAATTACTGTATAATACATTGTTTGAATAATAAATTTCTTTTTTATTAATATAAAGTCTATTATAGCTAAAGGTATGGAAACTCCAATTAATATTAGTATGGCATTTCTGTCTACATTTAAAATTACATCAAAAATTACTCTTAATATTACAGATGCTATAAATCCTGCTAACATAATTTTATTTTTCAATTCTACATTTCTTTTGTAATCCATTATTGCCCCCCCAACTCAATATAACATTATTATTATTCGTAATATGACTACATAGCTTTACCATATTCAACATATTTCTGCATATTTTTCTTAATTTACTGAAATATTCTCCGATACTTATAAAGGAAAATATTTAACAATAAAGATAAGGCGGGGATAAAATGAATATAAAAATTAAAAACATCGAATATTACCATCCAAAAACAATATATTCTAATGAATATTTTTTAAAACATTTTTTAGAGCAAGACATAGATATTTCTGGATTACTAAATATTACTGGAAGAAATCAAAGATATGTTTCTGAAGATTTTCATGAAAATTCTTTGACTATGGCTATAGAAGCTTGTAAAAAAGTAATAAGAACTGCAAATATAGATATACAAGATATAAGTTTAGTTGTATTTGTATCTTCTACTCCAGAATATCTATCCCCTACAAATGCTGTTAAAATTCATAATGCTTTAGGTTTGTCTAAAAATGCAAATGCATATGATATGAATGGTAATTGTGCTGGAATGATAATTGCAATGGATCAAATCTGTAGAACAATGAAAAGTAATAATAGAATTAAATATAGCTTACTTGTTGGTTCAGATTTAGTAGTTAGATATTCAAGAAGGTCAGAACCTATTACTTATGCTAATTTTGGAGAATCTGCATGTGCTGTTTTATTGGAAAACACTGAAGATAACACGTCAGATTTCATAGATAGTTCATCTTATGTAGATAGCTCCTTAAGCTGTTATATAAAATTTCCACCTGATGGATTTTCTAAGGTATTACCAATAGATGAAGATACTCCAAAGGATAATAGGATAATAGAATGGCTAGATTTTAATACAGATGATGCATTCAAAAGTTCTGTTGATTCAATAAATGAAATACTAGCTCGAAACAATCTAACTAAAAATGATGTTAAATTATATTGTCTATCTCAGTTTGCAAAGAAAAATATTGATATGATAAGAGAAACTTTGAAAGAACCAGAACACAAATTTCCATTCGTTGGTGACAGATTTGGATATACAGGTGTTACAAGCCCATTTCTTGCCTTAGCTGATTCCATTTCAGATGGCAAGATTAAATCTGGAGATTATGTTATTTTATGGACTGTTGGGGCTGGTGTGGTTGCTTCGTGTATACTGCTTAGATATTAATATAAAATTACAAAGCTGTATATAAACTTTTTTGTTCTAAACTAGGTATGTAGGTATATTTATATAAAAACAATTTTTACTCCCTAGCCCTAATTACATAAATATCTGTCCTTATATAAGTATATTTATATAAAAACAAATTTACCTACATACCCCATTACCTTTTTAAATATATTTTACTTATAGTTATATATCACAAAAATATTGTCATATTTAATTAAATTTAACTTTTTTTAAATTTCATGTACAAGAAAAAAGTTATACCTTCTTATATACACATAACTTTTGAAATGGTTGTAACTTTATTTAAAGTATCTAGAATTTATCTAACTATCTGTAAATTCTCTGAACCATAGTTATTTATTAGTTATTCTAAATTAAATAAGTTACATTTAACAAATTTTAAATTTTTCTATGGAATTTTGATTTAAAAAAATATATAACAAAAACCCATCCTAGACTTTATATTTCAACGCCTAGAATATGAACCATATCAGTCATAGCAATTTTCCCTACAATAATTTCTATTTTTCTTGTATTTATAAACTTTATATCCAGCAAAAACAAATACTCTTATTGCTAATTTATATTTTACATTAAAATAAGCTTAAAAATTCTTCCATAGTTATTCTAGCAAAATATTCATCTATATTAATATTTTTTATTATATTCTTTATTTCTTCCTTTTTATGTTCGGTCCCCTGCAACAAATCTTCTATTTCTTTTACATCCTTAACACCAAAAAAATCTCCAAATATCTTTATATCTTTAATTACTCCTTTTTCTACTTTTATATTTAGCTCTATAGTTCCTCCTGTAAACTTTCCTTCATTATAGAAATCATACCTAGGAGAACTTCCAAAGTTCCAAGCCCAAGTTTCATATTTATCTTTTTTAATTTTTTCTATTTTATCTATTTCTTCTTGAGTTAATGGCATAACCTTTGCGTCTTTTTCACTTTTTAAAATATAATCAAATATCTTATCTTTAAAGGTTAAAACATCAATTTTTTCATTTAGATGTTCGGAAATATTAGTTATTCTACTTACAACTGACTTAACTGCCTTATCTTGAAATTTTATCTTTTTTGGTTTTAATGCACCACTTAAGTTTACTATATCCGATGAAAACAAAAGGGTTCCATGATGCATCACTCTATTTTTATACTTGCATTGCGCTGTTCCAGAAATCTTTTTACCATCTATCAACAAATCATTTCGTCCTGAAAATTCAGCCTTAACCCCTAATGTTTCCAAAACTCCTATTATAGGTTTACAAAATCTTTCAAAGTCATTAAAACTCTTACCATCATCTTTAACTATGAAAGTATAATTTAAGTTTCCTAAATCATGAAATACAGCGCCACCACCTGTCTGTCTTCTTACTACTTTAACCTTATTAGTTTCTATATAATCCATATCTATTTCTGACAGCGTATTTTGATTTTTTCCAACTACAACGCAAGGCTCATCTCTCCATAAAATAAAGTATTCATCATCTTTATGCCTTAAAAAATACTCTTCAGCTGCCAAATTAAAATATGGATCAGTATTTGAGTTATCAATATATTTCATAATTTTTCCCCCATCTATCTACTTTATAAACATTTCGCTAATTTTAATGCAACTAAAAACTTTATAGAAAAACCAGTTTGTGAAAGCTTTATAACCATTCAGCTAATTTTAATGCTCTTATTATAGCCTCTTTTTCCACCGTATATCTACTTTAAAATTAACAACTAAAAATATTTTATTTTTTGTTTATGCTATGAATAGCCTCTTTATTTAATCCCATCATTGCCTCATAGAATGTTTCACCTAATGTTGGATGTGCGTGTACTACTTCTTTAAAATCATTTACTGTCATATCTTTTTCAACTGCTAGTACACCTTCATGTATCAAATCTGAAGCATGTGGACCCATTATATGAATACCTAAAATCTTTTTACTTTCCTTTTCACATATAACTTTTACAAAACCTTCACCTTCGCCTAATGCTAAAGCTTTCCCATTGGCTCCAAATAGGAATTTATTTTTTATATAATCTATACCTTTTTCCTTAATTTCTTCCTCTGTCATACCTACAGTTGCTATTTCAGGAAATGTAAATATACAATTTGGAATCACAGATTTATGACATTCTTTATTTTCCATTATATGCTCTACAACACCTATTCCTTGATGTGATGCTGCATGAGCTAAAAGGCAAATTCCATTTACATCTCCAATTGCATATATTCCATCTATATTAGTTTTATAATTATCATCTACAATTATTTTATTTTTGTCATGATTAATCCCTAATTCCTCTAAGTTCATACCTGTAAAATTTCCTTTTCTACCTTTAGCTATAAGAACCATATCTGCATTTAACTTAGCTTCACCTTTTTTACCTTCATATTTTATAGTTACTTTATTCTCATCATTATCATCCTCATAAAATTCCAATATTTTAGTTGATGTTAATATATTTATTCCCGATCTTTTCGCCATAGCTGTATATCTTTTACTTATTTCTCTATCAATATCATATAATATAGAATCCCTAGCAACCATTACTGTAACTTCACTTCCCATAGCTTTAAATATATTAGCAAATTCCATCCCTACAACACCGCCGCCTGAAATTACTAAATGTTTAGGAATTCTATCAAATTCTAAAATATCATCACTTGTTATTATATTTTTATTTTCTATACCTTTTATATCTGGCATTTCAGCATTTGAACCTGTTGCTATAATTATATTTTTCCCTTCTAATGAAACTTCGTCATCTTTAGTTTCTACTAAAACAGTATTTTTCTCCTTTAAAAAAGCCTTCCCTTTTATAATCTCAATATTATTTCCTTTTAATAATTTCTCAACCCCATCTACTAATTGTTTTATTATACTGTTTTTTCTTTCATGAACCTTATCTACATTTAGATTATAATTTTCAACCTCTATTCCAAAGCCTTCTATTTTTTTTAATGTATTCATTATTTCTGCTGTTCTATATAAAGTCTTTGTTGGTATACAACCTCTATTAAGACATGTTCCACCAAAGCTATCCATCTCAATAACTGCTACATCTGCACCTAATTGTGCTGCTCTTATAGCTGCCACATATCCACCAGGGCCTCCCCCTATAACTATAATATCTTTCATAATAATCCCCCTTATAAATATTAATTGTATGATTTTTTTTAAAAAATTAGGAGCACATAAAAATTTCACTGATGAAACTTATAAATAGTAATTGTACGATTTTTAAAGTTATTTTTTCATAATTACTGAGCATAATCATCTAATTAATTTTAAAATTTAAGAGTTAAGAAATAAGAATCGTATTTTTACTTTTCTTAAATCTTAACTCTTCTGAACCTATTACAACTAAAGCCATAAGATTCTTAGGTAATATCTAAACTTCTTTTGAATAAGCCTATATTTGCTAAAATAATATGGATTTATAGCAAATTCTGGCTTGAGTTCCCTAAAAACTTATATCTATATTTTATACACTAAATTATTTGATATTGGCTTGCATAGACATATCCTTATCTATTTTTGCCACTTTAAGATAGGTTTTCTAGCTGCTTTTATTTGATCTAATCTCCTTATTGGTGCATTTACCGGTGCCTCATGTAAAAGTTCTGGATTTTCTTTAGCTTCTATAGCTATTTTTTTCATAGCCTCTATAAATTCATCAACAGTCTCTTTACTTTCACTTTCTGTAGGCTCTATCATAAGTGCTTCTTCAATTATTAATGGGAAATAAACTGTAGGTGGATGCATACCATAATCTATCAATCTCTTTGCAATATCTAGTGTAGTTATATGATGTGGATTTTCTTTAAGGGTACTTAAAATCACCTCATGTTTACAAACATCATCTACTCCAATATTATAATAATCTCTTAAAGATTCTTTTATATAATTTGCATTTAAAACAGCATTTTCGGAAGCTGCCTTTAATCCTTCCTTACCCATTGTTAAGATATAAGTGTATGCCTTAACCATAACACCAAAGTTTCCATATAAGCTTCTAATTTTCCCAAGAGAATCCGGCCTATTATAATCTAATATAAATTTATCATTTTCCTTTTCTACTGTTGGCACTGGAAGAAATTTAGCCAAATGCTTTTTAACTCCTACAGGTCCTGATCCTGGTCCGCCACCACCATGTGGAGTTGAGAATGTTTTATGCATATTTAAGTGACATACATCAAATCCCATATCCCCTGGTCTTGCAATTCCCATTATTGCATTTAGATTAGCTCCATCATAATATAATAATCCGCCAGCTTCATGAACTAAATCACTTATAAGTTTTATATCCTTTTCAAATAATCCTAAAGTACTCGGATTTGTAAGCATTAATCCTGCTATTTCATCATTTAAAACTTTTTTAAGCTCTTCAATAGAAACTCTGCCGTCCTTACCAGATTTTATTTCTACAATATCAAATCCAGCTACTGATGCACTGGCAGGATTTGTACCATGTGCTGAATCAGGAACTATAATTTTTGTTCTTTTTGTATCCCCTCTTTTTTCATGGTAAGCTTTTATAACTAAAAGACCTGTATACTCACCATGAGCCCCTGCTGCTGGTTGAAGCGTAAAATCATCTAGTCCCGTAATTTCACATAATTTACCCTTTAAATCATACATTAATTCTAATGCACCTTGTGATATATTTTCATCTTGAAGTGGATGTATTTTTGAAAATCCGCTCAATGCAGCCATATCTTCATTTATTTTAGGATTATATTTCATAGTGCATGATCCTAATGGATAAAATCCATTATCAACAGTATAATTTTTACTTGAAAGAGCTGTATAGTGTCTTACAACATCAACTTCACTTAACTCTGGAAGATTTAATTCATCTTCTCTTAATAAATTTTTAGGTAACACTTTGGAAAGTTCTACTTCTGGCACATCTAACTTAGGAAGTCTATAGCCTTTTCTACCTTCTGATGACAGCTCAAATATAACTTTATTATAATCTTTCATTATATCTCCTCCATCACTTTCACTAAATTATCTATATCTTCCCTTGTTCTTTTCTCTGTAACACAAAGTAACATAGAATTTTCATACTCTGAGTAAACTTTTCCCAAATCATAGCCACCTAAAATATTATTTTCTAACAATTTATTATTAATTTCACAAGGTGAAGTTTCTCCTCTTATTACAAATTCCTTAAAGAATGGTTTATTAAACACAGGCTTATATTTTCCAGATTTAATTAGCTCATTATATGCATAGTGTGATTTAGCTACACATTGTTTTGCAACTTCCCTTATTCCAGTCTTTCCCAAAGTAGCCATATAAATAGCCGCACCTATAGCCATTGCTGTCTGGTCTGAACAAATATTAGAAGTTGCTTTCTCTCTTCTTATATGCTGCTCTCTTGCTTGAAGTGTTAAAACAAATCCTCTTTTTCCTTCCACATCCACAGTTTCGCCAACTATCCTACCTGGCATTTTTCTCATAAGTTTTTTTGTAGTATTCATAAATCCGAAACCTGGACCACCATAACTCATATTTGCACCTAAGCATTGTCCATCACCTACAACAATATCTGCACCTAATTCACCTGGACTTTTTAATATGCCTAATGATATTGGATCCACATTCATTATCAATAGTGATTTGTTTTTATGAATAGCATCTACCATATTCTCTATATCTTCAACTAAGCCAAAGAAGTTTGGATTTTGAATTATAACTGATGCTACATTCTTATCTAAACTATTAATAACTTTATCTATATCTGTAGTACCATCCTCTAAATCAATCTCTATCATATTATAATTTCTATATTTTAAGTAAGTTTTCAGCACTTTTCTCGTATCAGGATTTACTGATTTAGAAACTATAATGGTATTTCTCTTAGTACTAACAATAGAAAGTATAGCTGCCTCAGCTGTTGCTGTTGCTCCATCATACATAGAAGAGTTTGAAACTTCCATGCCTGTTAAAGAGCAAATCATACTTTGGTATTCAAATATAGCTTGGAGTGTTCCTTGACTCACTTCTGGTTGGTATGGTGTATATGCTGTATAAAATTCTGATCTTCCTGTTAAATGCTTAATTACAGAAGGTATATAATGATCATAAATTCCAGCACCTAAGAAACATGTCATATCTTCTATAGATTTATTTTTTGAAGCTAAAGATTTTAATCTTTTCTCAACCTCTAGTTCTGATAAAGAACTTTCTAACTTTAACTCTCTATTGAACTTTAAATTATCTGGTATATCATTAAATAATTCATCTACAGATTTTATTGAAAGAAAATCTAAAATTTCTTTTGTTTCTTTTTTTGTGTTTGGAATATATGGAAACATATTTATGCCTCCTCTAATTTTGCACATATTTTTTCATAATCTTCTGGTTTTATTAATTCTTCCAATTCACTTTTATCTTTTAATTCTATTGCAATAATCCAGTTTTCATATGGATCTTCGTTTAGTGCTGCTGGATCATCCTCTAGCTCTTCATTAATTTCTATAACTGTTCCACTAGCTGGCATATAACTATCTGATGCTGCTTTAACAGATTCTATAGTTGCAAAAGTTCCACCCTTTTCTATTTCATCATCAACCTCTGGTAATTCAACAAAAACTATATCCCCAAGCATACGTTGTGCACAATCAGTAATTCCTATATAGGCTTTATCATCTTCTACCCTTATCCATTCATGATCCTTAGTATAAAGTAAATTATTTAGAACCTTCATTTTATTACCCCCAATTATATATTTATAATGAATTATATTTAATCTAAAAACTAAACAGTTATTATACTTTTATTGTGAAAGGCATTTTAATTATTGTGAATTTATATAAAAACACGCTACTAATTAACCGTTAAATTATTATTCTATATGTTATTTACTTTTTGTTTTTTTAGTATAAAATCTCTTATCTATAACAATAGCTTCTAATTCTCTTTTTCTAACTTTTATATTAAACTTTGTTCCTATTTTAGAGTGTTGCTCTTCTACTAAAGCTAATCCAATTGCTTTGTTTAATGTAGGAGATTTATATCCTGTTGTAACATATCCAATAACTTTTCCATCCTTTACAACCTCATAACCATGTCTTGGAATTCCTTTATCTAAAAGTTCAAATCCTACTAATTTTCTAGTTACACCTTCTGATTTTTGTTTTATTAAAGCATCTTTTCCTATAAAATCTTCCTGAACTTTTAATTTCACAAAGAACCCCATGCCTACTTCTAATGGGGTAACTGTTTCATCCATTTCATTACCATATAAAAGAAGACTAGCTTCAAATCTTAAAGTATCTCTAGCACCTAACCCTATTGGCTCTGCACCTTCTTCTTTTCCTGCATTTAATATAGCATGCCATAGTATTTTTGCATCCTCTGGTTTACAATAAATTTCAAAACCATCTTCTCCAGTATAACCAGTTCTTGATACTAAACATTTCTTTCCATTAACCAAAACATCTCTTTTAAATTTAAAGAATTTTATTTCTTGTAAATCTACATCTACTATTTTTTGAAGTATTTCCTCTGATAAAGGTCCTTGAAATGCAAGCTGAGCAATATCATCTGATTTGTCAATAATTTGAACATCAAAATCCCCTTTGTGATCCATTATCCACTTAATATCCTTATCTTTATTACTTGCATTGATAACTAAGAAAAACTCATCATCTGCAAATTTATAAACCAATAAATCATCTATAACTCCACCAGCTTCATTGCACATAAATGTGTACAAAACTTCATTATTATTAAGAGTATTTATGTCATTAGTTAGTAAGTATTGGGCAAATTTTTTAGCATCTTTACCCTTTATTATTGCTTCTCCCATATGAGAAACATCAAAAAGACCTGCTTTTTCTCTTACAGTATGATGTTCATGTAAAAATCCTTTGAATTGTGTTGGAAGTTCATACCCTGCAAAATCTACAATTTTTCCACCATACTCTTCATACACATCTCTTAAAGGCGTAACTTTTAAACCTTCCACTTAATTTCCCCCTAATTAAAATTATTTATATATACATTTATATATATTTCTTAATAATATTATGAAAATAATTTAGTGTAAAAAAAGTTGTAGAGTTTATTTTGTCACCAAAACTTTCCTTTACTTTATGATAACCTTTTCTTACCTAATTGTAAATATCATACATAGAAAATTATAGTTAATCATCTTCCTTAATATATTTTTCCTTAATCCTAAAATTGCTTAAAAAATCTTCTATAAATATAATGGTCGTTTTCATACTTTCATATAACTTTGTATAACCGATATCAATATTTATATAACCCCCTATTGCAAAATTACTACAATTTAAACTTTTTAATTAATATATCTAATTCTTCTGCTATTTGAGCCAATCCTTGACTGGAATTAGCTATTTCTTCCACACTTGCTGCTTGCTGTTGTATTGAAGCTGAAGCTTCCTCTGTGCTTGCTGCATTTTGTTGTGCTATAGCTGATAAATTTTGCATTATACTCATAATCTTTTCTTTATTTTCATTAATCTTTTTTTCTGATTGATTAAGTTTTTCTATTACATTATTAGTTATATTTATAGAATGAGCTATTCTTTTAAATTTTTCTTCTGTATCATTTACACTTTCTGATTGATACTGATTTACTTTTTTTACTTCATCCATTTTATCTACTGCATTTTGGGATTTTATTTTTAATTCATCTATAATCTTTTTTATTTCTTTTGTAAAATTAGTTGATTGTTCTGCAAGTTTTCTAATTTCCTCTGCTACTACTGCAAATCCTTTTCCTTGTTCTCCTGCTCTGGCTGCTTCTATAGCTGCATTTAAAGCTAACAAGTTAGTTTGATCTGCTATAGATTCAATCATTGAACTAGCCTTATCTATTTTCTCTGCACTTTCATTATTACTTACAATAATCTGATATACACTTGAAGCTGCCTTATTATTTTCCTTTGTTCTTTCTATCAATTCTTTTAATATACAAAATCCCTCTTCTTTTCTATCTTCTATATCTTTAGCTGCATCATTTAAATCTTTTACATATTCTTTATTTTGCTCTAATAAAATTCCCATTTCCTCTACACTTAAAGCTGAAGTTTGCGTGTCCTCTGCTTGATTTCCTGCACCTTTTGCTATATCTTCTATAGTTTTTGCTACTTCCTCAGATGCTGTAGCTGATTGATTTGATATAGCTGTTAATTCCTCTGCTGTTTCTACTATTTGTTGGGATGCCTCATTGGTTTTTGCAATAAACTCTGCAATATTATCTCTCATTTTTCTTAAAGCTCTTGTCATACTGCCAATTTCATCTTCACGATTAAGATATTTTATAGCATCTTCATTACCATATATAGTAAAATCTAAATTAGCCAATTCATTCATCCTTTTAGTTACAGCAATAATAGGACTAGCTATCTTTCCACTAATAAAATAAGTAATTAATGCTCCAATAGCTATTATAATTAAAGATACTATTATAATAATATTTCTAATACTGTGTACCTCAGCTAATATCTCAGAAAGTTCTCCTCCAAAAACAATAGTCCAATTTGTACCTTCTATAGGGGAAAAGCCAACTATATTCTTTGTTCCCTTATATTCATACTCCCCATTACCAACCTTTTTTTCGGAAATTATATTTTCTATTAAACTTGCTAAACTTTTAAATGATTCATCCTTTTTAGCAATTTCTACAGTGTTACTTTGACTTAGAACAAGTTTTTTATTAGCATGTCCAACTGTAGTTCCTTTATCATTTATAATAATACCAAAGCCTGTTTTCCCATATTTAATTTTACTAACAATATCACTTAAAAAAGTTGCTTCCTTTGCTCCATAAAAAATCCCTTGAACCTGTCCATCTTTTATGATAGGTGATGCTACAATAATTATAGGTTTCTTTGTGACAGCACTTATAATAACATCTGATATAGTACTTTTTCCTTCTATAGCCTTTTTATAATATTCTCTACCCCTAATATTTACAGTATCTCTTTTTTTATTAAATAATATAGAATTTCCATTCTTATCTGCAAAAGCATAATACACATATCCTGCTCTTTTAGCTTCTTTCTCAAAATAATACACATTATTTTCCCAAGAAATATCTTTATTAATTATCCTATCCTGCTGAGCCATTGCCTCCATATAAGATATTTCACTATCTATCTTAGCTTTTATGTAATTAGCTTTTTCTATAGATATAGTCTTTAAATCACTATAATAATCCTGTGTTAGATTTTTAGTAACCCCATTTATTACTATAAAACCTAGCACTACTGTTAAAACAAATATAATCGTTGTAAACATAGTTATTATTTTTGTCCTTAAAGATTTCATAAAACCTACTCCTTCCCTAAAATATTAAATACGCTATTAATGATATATTTATTTTTTCTAATATATAAATGCCTAATAAATTATATCTAAAACTTATCTATCAATAGTTTATTTTTTTATTGTTAAATTTCTAATAACAGGCTTACTCTTACTGATACTCTATTATTTTTTATAATCTTAAAAACTAGATATTTAAGATTACATCTAGCTTTCCTTTCAATTTTAAGCATAGATATGAGAAAATTATTACTGTAGTAGCTTTTTATATACACTTTTGTTTTAAATATTAATATTCCACTTATTTGTAAGTAATAATTATCTTTTAATTATTATTATTAACAAATGTGCTATTATATACTATATCATACTTCTGCACCTCTTTGCTATAATAATAAATATTATTAATAAAAAAATAATATTCACAACTTTAACCTTTATAGCTTTTTCAGCTTACACTCAACGTGGCAAATACTATGTGATATTCACAGCTCCACTTAGTATATGATAAACTATTATTGTCTATCTTGGACAATACCTCCTTTGAGTTTAGATTGGCTAGCTAAACCATATCTATTTTATCAAAGTGAGTTTTAACACCTAAGCTTTTCTTAACACATCTGTATAACAGGCGATTTTTTATATACAAAAATAGTTCAATCACTTATAAAAATATTAATGATTGAACTTATTACACCTTAAATTAGTTATGCCTTACAATATTTTTTATACTATATATTCATACTTATTATTAGAAAAATTTTATAAATCCTGTATAGTCATTTTTTCTAATTCTTTTGTGCTTTTTTCTTTAACTTTGTCACTTCCTTAAAAATAAATAGATAAATTAATAATTGCTAACATGGAAAATCTAAAGATCCACTTTCCTAAAGTTTCAGATTCAGCTTTAAATATAATAAATAAAATGACTCCTAAAACAATATTATATATTGTTATATCTATAAATTAAATAATTGTTTCAGCATTAGTTTTGATTTCAGCAACTTTATTCATTATATTTTTAGCTACTTTTATATTATCTTTAAATAATACTGAAATATTTCCAACAGGTCTAAAGGGATCCTCCATAAAAATTCTATTATCATCAATAAATCCATTTTTGACTACATGCTCAATTATTAGTTTTACAAAATGTATCTGCTTACTATTTAAATTTTCATCATTTAAAAACTCTGAAAATAATTCATTTGCTGTATTTCTATCCAATCCAACTATTTTTCTTACAAGCTTATTAACAGGCATGTCCCCGAACTCTTTTTCATAGTCTGCTTTTGTTCCAAGTTCTTGCCACATAACAGATTCTAAAGTTTGTAAATCCTGCTTTGTTAATTGTTTATTATTTTTTAGCTTATATATAGCAAGCTCATTTTCATGTTCTTTAAGGTAATATTCTACCTTCTTTCTATAATTTTTTAGATCATTAGCATTGTACATAGCTCCATGAGATTCCTCATTTATTATCATATCTTCAAAATCAGTATAATAAATTTCCTGTTTAGTTACTTCTAAATATTTTATAAGTTCTCTTAAAGCACTTCTCACTTCATCTAATTCAAATATATTTACATTTTCCCAAAATTCCGTTGTTCTCACCATATTTATAATATGTTTCTTTTCTTTAATCTGTGGTATGGTTCCAAGCTTTGATAAACTTTCCGCTGTTTCTATAATATTTTTTATTGCTCTTGTTGCATTATTTCCCTGGAGATTAGCAAGTTCTATTGTATACATTAATATATCAAATCTTTTAGCAAATTCGTCATCTTTTAATGTAGTTATTAATGGAGCTATATGTTCTTTAATCTCCTTTGTATTAACGGCTCCTAGACTTTGCCACTGGTTATTATTTTTATATTTTTCAACATATTTTAAATTCATTTTTACTATAAAGTTATCTATATTCAAATTATTCACATCCGAAATCAACTGCTTTAACAATTCATTTCTATGAGTTACATATTCTTCATCCGAATATCTTAAATCTTGCAGTTCTTTTACTAAATCAAGTTTAAGGTTAAATATTCTTTCACTTAAAGTTTGTCCTAAATTCCCCTCAAATCCTTTTGGTTTCATTCTAAAAAATTCAAAATTATTACAAAAATCAAAAATTAAAAATTTATCCTTATGTTGTCCAGCACCTAATAAATTTTTGCAAAGTCTTGTCCCTCGTCCTATCATCTGCCAAAATTTAGTTTTAGATCTTATCTTTTTAAAGAAAACAAGATTTAAAACTTCTGGAATATCAATACCTGTATCAAGCATATCTACACTTATGGCTATTTGTGGTAATTTATCTTTATCAGAAAAATCATCAATTACACTATCTACATAATTAATTTTATTATCTATAACTTTAGCATAGTTTGAACCAAGTTCTGAATACAATTTGTCAAATCTTTTTTTAATGGCTTCCGCGTGTTTATGATTTTTAGCAAAGACTATAGTCTTACCTAGCTTTTCTTTTCCTTCAATTCTTAATCCTTTTTCCATAAGTTTATTTAAAACCAAATCTATTGTACTCGAATTAAACAACCATTGATTAACGGCAGAACTTTGTATTTCTTCGCCTATATTCTCATCATTGCTAAATTTTTCTTCATATTCTTCTTTATCTTCTTCAGATAATTCATCATATTTAATTCCATCTTCCATTATTTTAGACTTAATTTCTATAGTTTCATATTCTACAAGAAATCCATCTTCAACTGCCTTATCAAATTCATAAGCATAAGTTGGAACTCCATTTTCCATATCAAAAATTCCATAGGTATTCTTGTCCACTTCATCCTTAGGGGTAGCTGTAAGACCTATTAAATATGCATCAAAATAATCAAAAATCGCTTTATATTTTTTATAAATACTTCTATGAGATTCATCAACAATAATTAAATCAAAGTGTCCACAGGTGAATAACTTTTTACCGTCCTTAGCTTTAGTATCATCAATAGCATTCATCATAGTTGGATAGGTTGAAAAAATCATTCTTGCCTCTTCTGGATTATCCTTACTATCTAATAAATTGCAAAGAGATAAATCGGGAAGCAAATTCGAAAAATTCTTTTTGGCTTGCTTAACAAGGGCTGTCCTGTCTGCTAAAAATAATATATTCTTTACCCAATTATGTCTTGTTAATACATCAACTAAAGAAATTGCTGTTCTTGTTTTTCCAGTACCCTATCGTGTCAAGGGTATGATACAAAATATCCATCATTTTATACTAATTTTTAAAAATTTATCTAATATTTTTTATATATTATATCAAAGTAGCTCTCTCTTTTAAGTCCTCCCATTCCCTCCAAAAGGCAAGATAGCCTTCACTTTCCATTTTATCTTCTGGTAAAATTCTCTCTCCTGCTTTTTTATAAAAGTTCTTCACTTCCTTTATAAAATTTAAGACTTCTTTTTTGTATTGTAAATAATAGTATGTGGTCTTTATATTCTCATCTGCTTTTACGGTCACAAAGCCATCTTTATGGCTAACAGACCAGTCTAATCCTTCATCACATCCTATTATTTCAACCTTGTCCAATTCTTCATTAGCTATCATGGTATTCCCACAGCAAGGGAACAAATGGTTTCCTTTACCCCCTTGGTGGTCATCAAATAGAGATCTTAAGAGCCTTAGCCCTGCAGCACTTACTGTAGGGGAATATTTGATTACTTTATCATTTAATCTGATTTCCAAATCTCCATGTAAACAAAGATCTTCCCGGTTGTTCTCACTTCCATCTATCCAGTAAAGTTTCTTTATCTTGATTTCAAAGTCATGGCAGTCTTCGAAGAAGCAATCTGGTAAGGCTTTCCACAAGTCATTTAGAATTCTTTCTTCTCTTGCCATTATATAAATTCCTCTATCATCATAGAAGTAGAATATTGTTTTACTTTTTAAATCTATAATATAAATTGATGATTCTAGGTCATAATCTCCAGCAAAATCAGAAAGACTTATCTGACGAAAAAGGTCCTCTATCTTTAAAGCTTCCACCTGATAGATTGTTCTCCTGGCATGATAAATCTCTTCATCATACTTATCAAACCAGTCATAACTATAGTCTTCCTTCTTTTTAATATTTACTAGAGTAGATTCTATAAAGCTTATTTCCTTTTCAGGATTCTTATTATAAGCATTATCATAGACCAAGAGCAGGTCTCCCTTAAAATTCAACTCTTTAAAAATATGGCTAGCCTTTTCAACAGTTTTTCCTATATAAACCTTATCAAACTCTTCTTTTTCTAGATAGGAATACTTATATGCTAAGGCACTATGGAGTCTCAGTTTCGGTGCTAATTTAAAGAGAGGACCACCTTTAAAATCATATTCTTTTAGTATTTCCATTAAAATATCCTTTAAGCTTTTATCCATGTCTGTCATAATTTTCTCTCCTTTTATCCCTATGCTTAATCAGAAAAATTTTCAAATAGATATTCTAGGAGTCCTTCATCTCCCACATCTTCAAAGCTTTTAAACCTTTCAACTACCACATCTCCATCTGGAGAAAATTCTACTTCCCATCTTTGAGCAGGGACAGCTACTTCTACCATTATATAATCATTTCTAACTGTATCTAATTTGTAGGATATTTTATTATCTTCTAACTTATTTAAAAATCTAGTCAGTTTCCTAAAGCTATTGCCCCATAGTCTTTTGGACAAATCTGCCACATATGCTTGTGCTTCTTTCTTATCTGACCCTGTTAAGTCTATGTATATCTCTTCTGCTTTTTTATTATTGCCTTGGTAAATTAGTTCTTTTAGAGTCTGGTCTAATACATGGTCTCCATTTCTTCCATCTTCATTTATATAGAAACCATCAATAATTTCATTTATTCCACCACCAAAAGACCAATTATTAGCCTCTATAAAATCAATGAATTTATCCCAAAAGTCATCATAGCTTAAATCTTCTGGTACTGAAACACATCCATTTATTTCAAATTCTTTTTCTCTTTTCATCCTTATCCTCCCAGAAATTTTAAATTAAAATATAACTAGCTTTCATTGTAAGTTCCCAAGTTTTCACTTAAAGGAAAATTAAGTCTAAAATCATTGATAACTTTTCTATCCTTACTAATTATTAAAGTTGAACTACTATCCCAAGCTACAATCTCTAAACTTGCTAAAGGGTGTTGTAGAGAAAGTGGATTTTTCCAAAATCCTTCATAGCCATCAGCATAAGGCAAACTATAATTTAAAACTTCTTTAATATCAATATTTTTATCAAAGCCAGATAAAACTCCCCAAATCCATTGAAAATCTTCCTTTTCTAAAATCTTAGTAAGTTGCTCACCACTTATCCAGCAATATTCTTTAGAAAACAAGTCTTCGTATTCTTTTATCTTAGGATAAGAAACAATGTCTGTAATAAGCCAATTATAATTTTTTTGTACCATATTTATTCCTGAGAAAACTTTATATAAATAAGTATAATAATCTTCTCCTTTTTCTAATATTGCTCCATACATCTTTATTCCTCCATCTATTTTTAAAGCTCTTAAGTATATAGCTTTATTTTTTATAGATACCCTATTAAAATCTACCATATCAAGCTTATACGCTAATACCTTTTTCAGCTATCTTATCAAGTCAATGATAGCATTTTCTTTAAAAAACTTAATAGATAAAAGGAGACCACAATGAACCGATCTCCTTATATTGTACTAATTATATTCTATTTTTTCTATACCTTTACTAGAAATGTAAATTGTTTTAATATATTTACCTACTACATCTTCAGTAAGGGTTTCTATACTTCCGCTCTCTTTAAACTCCTTATCAATAGCTTCTATACGTTTATTATTTTCTTCACTAGACTCTTGTAACAGGTCTTTTATTTCTACAAAGTCTTCTCTTGAAATCTTACCAAACTTATAGTTTTCAAACTCTATCCTTTTCTTTTTTAATAGCTGGTCATTCTTATCATAAAGTTCTTTTTGCTCATCAAGAAGTTTCTTCTTTTCCGCCTTATCTATATGAAATTTATCCTTTAAAATTTCAAATACTTCTTTTTCTAGTTCTTTATAATGAGGTAGTTTTTCTTCCTGCTCAAGCATTCTACAGTGATAACAGTAAAGATTAATTCCTATTAACTCTTTTCCATTAGAGCTTTTACCAAACCTTATTTTGTAACCACACTTATTACATCTTACAAAAGTTGCAAGAGGACTATTTTTGTATTTACTCTTACTTCCTCTGAAACTATTTCTATGCCTTGATTTTAATGTTTTTCCAACTTCATCAAATGTTTCTTTGCTTATAAGAGCCTCATGATTATCATAGATTCTTATCCAGTCCTCTTTGGGATGGTAAATAACCTTACCACCATCAAGCTTACTTTTGGTTGATTTATTAAATACAAAAGTTCCTGTATATGCTTCATTTTTTACTATTCTTCTAACCATACTAGCAGACCATATTGTTTCTTCTACAGTAGATTCCCACCTATTAGCATAGGCATCATAGCCTTTTATCTCTTTTCTCCTTGCTCTGGCTGTAATAACACCTTCATCATTAAGAATTTTTGCAGTTTCATTTAAAGTATGTCCTTCAAGGATAAGCTGAAATATATATCTAACATTATCTGAAACTGCTTCATCAATGATAAGCTTGTACTTATCTTTAGGATCTTTTAGATATCCATATGGTGGTGTTCCTGTGGTATATTTTCCTTGTTTTCTAGCAGTATAGAGGGCCGTTGTCATCTTTTCTGAAATGTCTCTACTATAGTAGTCGTTAAGAAGATTTTTAAATTGTATATCAAGTTCTGTTCCATTTTGAGTTTCTTTACTACTGTCATAGCCATCATTAATTGCTATAAATCTTACCCCCATAAATGGAAAGATATTTTCAAGATAATCACCCATTTCAATATAATTCCTCATAAAACGTGACATATCCTTTACTATAATACAATCAATCTTCTGTTCTTTAACCTTTGCAAGAAGTCTATCAAGCCCTGGTCTTGAAGTAGTGCTTCCACTATAACCCTCATCAATAAACTCTTCTATATTTGCCTTTTTAAGTTCTTGGTTATTAAAGATGAAGTGCTTAATAATATTTCTCTGAGAATTTATAGTGTCTTCCGTATATTTCAGATTATCTCTTTCAGAAAAAGAAATTCTCATATAGATGGCAATATTATTCATTTGACCCCATCTCCTTTCCACCTAGATAACCTTTTAAGCTGATTTTAATAGTTTCATTATCATATACATCAATGCGTTCAATATACTTCTTGATAATCTCTTCATCTAGCTCAATATCTTTATTGGAAAACAGATAGTCAAATAATTCTATCTCTTCTTTTGCCTTAGCTTCTATTGATAAAATTTCTAGGTCAAGATTACTTAGCTGCTTTTCATAAGTGGTTAAACTTTTTCTATTAAATTCTCTTTCCTCTAGATAATCTTCTTTTTCAATCTTTCCTAAACTATATCCTTCGTATAATTTTTTCAAATCCGAATTAAGTTTTGAAATCTTCAGTGAAAAAGACTTACGATGTTTTTCTGCTACCTCAATTTTCATTTTGCTTATTTCAATTATTCTATCTTTACAATCTGCTCCACTTGAATCAATACCGAGTAGGTTTCTTAATTCTTTTATTACCACCTTATCTATATCGTCTTCCATAATAGAAATATATGGAGTCTCAAGCACCATTCCATTATTTTCTTCATTTGTGAACTTGTAATAATAAAATTTAGCATCTCTCTTATTACTTCTAATACTATTTCTTCTTAAAGATAGATTGGTATTTGCATCAAAAATTACACCTTTGTATTTATTAATTGGCTCTCTTTTCATATCATGTCTTGTTATTTTAAAGTGATCTTTCTTTTTATTGTTATCAAGTATCTCCTGGGCTGCCAAAAATAACTCATTTGAAATAATGGCATCGTGAGAGTTTTTAACAATTATCCATTCATCTTTAGGTTTTTGCCTATAGTGGCCACTCTTTCTTCCTGGAACATTCTCCTTAGTTCCTTGAACAAGGCAACCTGTATAGACTCTTTGCCTAAGCATATTGGCTATTGTACCTTTTCTCCATTGTGGCTCTCCTGGCTCACGTAAGATATTGCCTGTTTTATTATAGGAGCTTGATGTAGAGATATTGTTTTCATTAAGCTCTTTAGCTATTTTTAAAGTATTATCACCAGCTACATACCTAGTAAAAATTCTCTCTACTATTTTCATGCTTACTTCATCAGGCTCAAGTTTTCTTCCACCATCCTTTTCTACTACCCTATAACCAAATGGCGGATTTGAACCTATAAAGAATCCTTGCTTGGCACTTACTGTTTTACTAGTCTTAATCTTTTGGCTAATATCTTTTGCATACATATCATTTATAAGGTTCTTTATTAACATTTCAAAGGATAATTTTGCATCAATACCCTTTTCTGTATCAATCTTATCTACAACAGAAATAAATCTTACTCCCAGAAAGGGAAATACTTTATCTACAAGCCTGCCCATTTCAAGATGTTCTCTACCAAGTCGTGATAGGTCTCTTATTATAATACAATTTATAAGACCACTTCTCACATCATCCATCATTTCAATATATCCAGGCCTATCAAAATTTGTTCCAGAATACTCATAATCTGTATAAACCTTGACTAAATTCATGTTTTCCTTATTGGCATATTCCTGACAGATTTCTATTTGAGTTTCAATGGAAGATGATTTATTCCTCCATTCCTCTGTTCTCTCTTGTGAGAGCCTAGTATAAATTCCAGCCCTAAATGAACTGATAATTTTTGCTTCCTCTGTCTTTATAAGATCCCTTCTGGATATTCTAGCCATTAACAGCTACCCCCTCTCTTTGAGCGGATAGGTTCTTAATAGCTATGGTATTAAAGGAAATAAGATTAGAAGTATTACTTTTCTTTACTCCATTTATTATTTTCTTTAATATGTCCAGTTTCTCCATATCATTAAAAAATACTGCTATTCTAGGTCTTCCTTCTTGGTCTTTTTCCTCTACCAGAATTCTATCTACAAATAAAGCAAGTGTTTGCCTATCTATGCTTTCAATATTTTTATACTTCTCCATGTCTGTAAGCCAGTTTTCTTTGGAAGCAAGTATATCTCCTAAATCTTCATAAGCTTTCTTTCTACTTATAATCTGCTGGTCTATCTCTTTTATTTTTAATTGATAGCTTTTTCTAAAGGATTGAAATTCATCTTCATCAATAAGCTCTTCTTCTAAATCAATGTAGAGAGATCTCCTAAGAGTTTCATATTTCTTTTTATCTGCAAGTAAGTCATCTAAATCAAGCTCGTATTCTGTTTTGCTTAAATCAGTTTCTCTGATTCTTGCAAATAGCTCTTCTTGGTACTTAATATGTTGCCTAAGAATAAAATCTAATGAGGATAAAATATCTTCCTCTATTATACTGTGTCTTGAACAACCTTTACCACGATTATATAAGCCACATATATAATAAATTCTTTGTCCGTTTTTTGTTTTCTGAGTTCTTCTTACAAGTTGATTTCCACAATCTGCACAATAAAGAAGCCCTGTTAGAAAATCAGGTTTTGACTTCCTATTTAGAATATCTCTTCCCATCATCTTATTTGCTACATTGAACATTGTTTCCGTAACAATAGATTCATGAGTTCCTTCTACCCTAATCCAGTCCTCTTCAAGAACTTTAATCTCCTTATTAGACTTATAATTTAGCTTTGTCCTTTTTCCTTGCTCAAGGACTCCTATATAAACTCTATTTTCAATAATTCTATTTATCATCTTGGCCTGCCATTTACTTTTATTTGTGGCAAAGCCTGTTGTAAAATTAGAACCTTGGCTTTCTTTATAGGCCCCAGGAGTTTGGACTCCAAGTTTATTGAGTTCATCTGCTATAGCCTTTGAAGAATAACCTTCAATTTTCATTTCAAAAATCTTCCTAATTATATGAGATACATTTCTATCAACTATAAGATGATTTTTTTGCTTCTTATTTTTCTTATATCCATAGGGTGCAAATGCTCCTATGAATTCTCCTCTCTGTCTTTTAGTTTTTTGAGAACTTTTCACTTTCATAGATATGTCTCTGCAATAACTATCATTAATAAAGTTTTTTATAGGAAGAATAAGATGTGTGTCACTTACATCAGCATTTTCACTATCATAGTTATCATTAACTGATATAAACCTAACTCCCATTTGAGGAAAAGTTTTCTGAAGAAACTTCCCCGACTCAATATAATCTCTTCCAAATCTTGAAAGGTCTTTTACAATAATCGTTTTGCAGTCTTTCTTTTCAAGGTCATTAAGCATTCTTTTAAAATCTGGCCTATCAAAGTTGGAACCTGTATAACCATCATCAATAAATTCCTTGACAATCTTAAAGCCTGCCTTATCAGCATAGCTTTTTATAAGTTCCCTTTGATTTGTGATAGAATTGCTTTCACCTTCATCCCCATCATCTCTTGATAAACGAAGATACATATAAGCTTTAGTTTTGTCCATTTCTCTTCTCTCCTTAATAAATATTTTGGGTGCAATTTATTAAGGATTTCAGAAACTTTATATTTTCATCTTACCGCACTTATATATATCTGTCAGCACCCTAAATCCTTAATTCTAATTTACATAAATCTGTTACAAAATCATCCATACTAACTTTTGTATCTCCTATACAACAATTAACAAGAACATTGCCTACCTGGATAAAAATATTCTTTTTATCTTCAGGAATTTCTGCTAGTTCTTGGTCTAAATATCTTCCCATTAATAATTCATCTTTACATCTATGATTGACAGAAGAAGAGTTCTCATTTTTATCTTTAATAGTTTTCATTTCGATACCTCTTCTTTCTTTAATATTTTTAAATTTAAGTTTAATGACATTGACAAGTGCCTGGTAGCTACATAGGAATTTCACCTCTCCCCTTTTCTCGGTGGGAAGCAACAACGTATAGAAGTATCATTATCACCATTTATATCTTCGCAAAAAGGCCTACCAGACCTTTCCTGTAGCAAACTATCTATCGCTTTCACTTTTGTTTCCTTTGCATTTAGCGTTATGCAAGTATTTATTTAAACCGAAGGTATACTTCAGCAAAGTGGTCATGGCGTAGCTTCTACTGGCTCCATAAACGGATATTGTCCTGTCTTGGTCTATTCAGTTATCAAAGTTCAAATTAATTTATAAAAATATCTTTTATTATTTAGGGAATTGCTTAAATTACCCCTTATATTTAACAGTGAAAAAACTGCCCCTCTGATTCGCTATTTTTTAAAAAACTTTTATTTTACTCCCAATCTATTAAGAATTCTTTTAACTTTTTTAAGGTTTTTTCTTTTCTTCTAAAGACAGCTCCTTGGCTTATATTCAGTTTTTTAGCCAAGTCTCTTTGTGGTATTTCCTCAAAAAAAAGAGCCTGAATAATTTCCCTTTCTTCAGGGTTTAACTTATTCAAGGCTTCATGAAGAGCTGCAATCTGCATTTTTACAGCTACTAATTTTTCGATGTCAATACTTTTATCTGCAAATCTCTCCTCAATAGTTCTATCTTTTTCTTCTGTAACAAATTCTGAGAAATACCTTAGTTTATTCTTTCTATCTAGCCTTTTAAGATAATTTTCTCTATTGGTTTCTTGCCAATATTCTTTATAAATTTTCTCTGATACATCTATCTTTTTATCTCCTACAAAGAGATAGTAATTCTTTTTATTTTCTTTCATTTTCCATAACCTCCTAATTTTAAAAATCAATAAGTTTTTAAAATTAGAGATTATGGATATCTAGCAATGTAGGTTTCCCATCGTTTTTTCATATGCACCTGCTCTTTCTTTTGTTTAAGAGCCGACGCATATAACGAAAGTATTTGGGAAATAAAAAAAGAGCCACACAAAACAGATTTATCTCTTCAGATAAATACTTCCGTTTTGCGTGACTCTTAAGGATTCTTGTTCAATTTATAATTGAATGCTTGTCCAGTTCAGATCATTCAACAAACTCTTGATTTATAACTGTTGTTCTTAAGGATTCTAGCCCAGTTCAACACCTCTGTATAAACCTCAATCTATTAAATTTTCTTTGAAATATGTAAGTATAGAACTTTGACTTATTCCTGGATTCTGATTCCAGGTTCAAAGTATTTTATCTATGTGGTTCCTAACGGTACAAGCCGAATACAGTCCTCCATAGATTTTTAATTTATGTTCCCATTCTTAAGAGTTCTTTGCTCAGTTCAATGGCTACAACATAAATTTCACAGAAACTCACTTAATATTCCTTATATTTTTTCTTTTTCTTTATATCCTACTGAGCCTTCAGCTACCATGGATATCTTCTTGTCTGGATGAAAAATAATCATCCCATTGGTAATTTCAATTTCTATGTTTGCCCCACATTTGGAGCATTTAATTTCCATATCATTAAAGCTACTTGTAAAACCACTTTTACATAACTCCTTCCCACAATATGGGCATCCTATAATATATTTTTTTCTTTTTTTCATCTGCAATCCTTCTTTTCTTATTGCCTTCTAAGTGGATTAGGGAAAGAAAACTACAGATGAGTTACTAATCTAACACCTACATACCACAGAAGGCTATCATTTTATTCTTCATCTTAAATCCTTCTTTTCTAAGTTTATTGTTAGAAATTGATTTATATCAATTTCTAATTTCTAAACATAATTTTTTACCCTAGAAATTAAACTAGGTCTTTCATAATTTTTACAGCTACCCCTTGAATAGAACAGTTTGCTATTACTATATCTGACATATTCTTATTTTCAGGATGAAGCCTTACGCACTTATTTCCTTTATCAAGATATAATCTTTTTAATGTAGTGCTTCCATCTTCAAGAAGAGCAACAACAATCTGACCTTCATTAGCTTCCTCTTGCTTTTTTACAACTACTAAATCGCCATCTTCAATTCCAGCTTCTATCATGGAATCTCCATTGGCTCTGAGAATAAAATAATCTCCCTTATCGAAAAATTTCGCAGGTAAAGATACATAACTTTCAATATGCTCTTCCTCTAAAAGTGGAATTCCACAAGATACAGATCCTAAGACAGCCGCTTGTATCATGTCATTTTCCATCTTTTTTATCCTTGGTGTTATAATTTCTTTTCCATTATATTCGAGCATACCTTTTTCATCCATCTCCACAAGATAGCGATATACTGTTCCATTGTCAGTCTTTACTGCCTTAGCAATTTCTCTGGTAGAAGGAGAAGTCCTATAATGATTTGTGTATTCATTTACAAAATCAATTATTTGATTCATACGTTTTGGACTTTTTGTTCTCATGTTCTACCTCCTTTCTATCACCAACGATGTGTTGGTGATTACTATTATAATACTAAGTGGAAATTATTGCAATAGTTCTTTCTAAAAATATGGTAAATCTTATTTAGGTCTGGCAGCCAGCCCCAACAAAGTGGTATAATTTATTTGTAAGAGGGAAATAAAAAATAAAATGTAAGCTATAGGAGGTCAATATGTTTATAGGATTATTTATAGGAATATGTTTAACAATAGCAATTCTTTTTATAAAAATTTATAAAAATATTACCTTGTTTTCTTTTAAAACCTTAGCATTTGGAATCGACTTTTTTGTTATCTTTTTCTATTCAATATACTTCTTCCATCCTAATGTGGCAACAAGGTTTGTAGATGTTAAAATACAGTATCTTCTTGATGCAGGTGCTGGGATCCTTGCAATAATTATTTATGGACTCTTGATTTTATTTATCAATGATACATTCCCTATGATAAGCAATGCACTTAATCTATTTATGACATTTGTAGGAGTATGTATGGCAGTTCCTTTTGCAATCGGACTACTAACTCCTGTAATTCAGTTATTCATTCATGGATTTACTTTTAATGGAGATATTGTCTTATCACAAAATCATATGCTTAGTCTTTTTCTAAAGTATATAATCTTTGGACTAATTACACTCCCAGTATGGAGATACCGAATGAGTAAACTTGAAGAATTTTAATATAAATAGACAAAGAAAAAGCAACTACTATAAGAAAATTTATTCTTAAGTAATCGCTTTTTAGTTACAATTTTCTAAATGGTTTATCATTATTTTTACTTCAATTATGAAATTTAAATATTATAAAAGTATGTTAACATCTTTTAAATCCGATTTATCTTGGTTTCTTCCTTTTTTGAGTAAATAAGGTCTATATGCATTTGATTCTTGTTTATCCCTGCTAAGTGAAATAAATCCAAGCTCTTCTAATTTCAAAGCCACATTATATTGATTACTTGAAGAATAAATTATCGGTCTTTTAGCATTAAAAACAGTATATAAATCTTTCATTTCAGGAATAGATTTCAACCAAGTTTTGATACATTTAATTGGTGCATTCTTTTCTATTCCTAAACATAATAATTTAGATTTTTCATCTATTCCTAATTTTATGTTTTCCTCACCTAATATTAAATCTTCAATAACTTTTATAGGCTCATCTATTTCAACAAGTTTTATATCATAAAAATTTACTATTATAACTTCTTTAAGAATTTGTCTATTTTCTGAATCATAGTAAGAATTGATTAACATAGGTATTTCATCAACATCTATTTTTTTCTTAATAATTTCATTTTTTACCTCAACACCTGTATTAATAACTTTAGAAAGTTTAAATTCTCCATCATATTTTTCTATAATCATTTTTTTATACTCAAAATCAATACTACTATTTAACAAACTGTAAATTAAATCATCAGAAAATATTTTTTTATAGCTTTCACTATCAATTTTATCTAAAACATCAAAATACTTAATTATTTCACTTTCAATAAAACCAACAATATTTTCTTCATAGTTTTCATAAATAAGCATAATATTTCCTTCATTCATTTCTATCTTGTTTTGTTTTATTAATAATTCTATATGTTTATTTGAAAGTTCAATATTAAGAAATTGTATTTTATAATCTGTCTTTTGGGTTATCTCTTTTAATATGTCTATACTGACATTTTTACTATTTATTAGCTCTGTTTCTAGTTTTGAATATTCGTCAAGCTCACTTGACCATTGTACTATTGAATCATATTCCATAGCATTAATGAACTCTAAAAGTGTTTTATCCAATGAACCTATTGTTTCATAATATTTCTTAGCATTTATATGAGTCTTACAAACTAATTGTTTTTTAAGCAAGACTTTCCACAATTCAGTGTTTGTTATACAATCAATGCTTGTTAAAATAGTTTTATTTTGATTGATATATTTATCTATCAACATTTTATCTATCTCTGAATTTAATATTACAATAGTATCATTTTCAGAGTTCCTTAAGATTATATCATTAGATATGCTTTCTATATATGAAGTTAAATATTCTTGGATATTCTCGTTAATATTGATTTTCATACTATTTAGTTCTCTGCTAGTATTAATGATAGTATATTGGCTACTTGCAATTTCCTTCTCTTTTCCATTATTTGAATATACCAATCGATTAATTATATAATTTATATTTATAAAATTTATATCGTAAAGATTGCTTTTTACTATTGATTTTAGAACATAATCATTTATATCAGAAATGCTTAAGTTTTTAAACTTTATATCCAATGATATCATACCATTTATAGATGCTCCTATATTTTCTCCATTATAGTATTCCAACACTTTAGAAGTTGATTCTAAATATATATCAAATTTATTATTTGTATTTATTTCTAATAACTTATCTTCTGATAATATAAGAGTTTTATCTACTAATAATAATCTATTATTAGTATCAATTTCTTCTGATTTTAACCACCTATTTAAATATTCTGTATCATGTTCTATCAGTTTATTTATAAAGCAAGATTTTTCTTCTTCATTACAATAATTTAAATATTTATTAAAAAAAGACATATCTATTTTTTTATAAATTGTTTCTAAAATTTGTTTGAAAATGTCATTTTCTCCTCTTTGAATTATAACTTTTAACAATTCAAAATTTAAACTACTATCTCTTGTAAAATCACTTGTTTCTAAGTTAGATAAAACCTCTGTTGAATTATCTAATCTGTATTCATATTCTAAAGGTGTGTTTTCATATATACTTCTTAAGAATATTTGGTCATTGGCCGTTATACTACTCTCATAAAAATAACTTAAATATTCTTTATAAGTTTCATCAATATATCCACTAACTATCAAAAATCTTATCAAAGGAAAATAATGTTCTTTTATAATTTCATCATCTATTTCCTCAAATATTGTGTCATCTATATGTCTTTCTAGTAATTCTTTTAAAGTCATACTATTAAGTTGTTTCTTTTCATCCTCCAATTGTTGGATTTTGTCTTCACGTTTTTTAATGGCTACTGTTTTACTATCATTATTAAGTAATATCTTATTTTTATTATAATTTTGATTCTTATCTAGTTCTTTAAGAATATCTCTACCAGATCTCGCATATCCTGATGTACTTCGATTTCTATATACATATTGTTCGTCTGGATTTTTCAACAAATATTCAGCAAAATCTTTTAAGTTTTCAAATCCTCCAGCCTTCTCATATAACTTATCTGTGGGGAAGTATGCTGCTATCAAAGTGGAATGATCATCTTCAATCATTTGTTTCAACTCGATAATTTCATCGTTTAAAGTTTCAATTTCTCTTTGAATATCTTTTATTATATCTCCTATCTTTTTTTTATATCTATAAAATAATTCAAAGATGTAGCCCTTGTTTTGTTGTAGATTTTCATAGTCAGTAGGGAAAATATTTTTATAAGTTATGATTCCTAATAGTTTATTAGGGTCTAGCTTTCTTTTTATAGCATCTATTCTACCAAGATAGATAATATACTCATTATATATATTTTTTAATAACCTCATATCATCCACATATATGGATATTCGTTCTAGCATTTTTTTATCTGGTGAATATTCTGTACTAAGCTCATCTCTAAAAATATCTAAAAATACTCCCTTAGAGTTTGATGAATCTAATATTGGAACTATAGGAATTATAATATCAAAAAATTTAGTCCTATCCTTAGATAAAAATACATCATCTCTTAACATATAAACAAATCTAATTTTTTCTTCTTCCTTTTTATCGAGATTTACCAACCTGTTGATATTTCTTAGTTTGTTAAATATCTCAATATTGTTAAAACGATCTAAGTCTTCAAAAACTATCGTTTTTATCCCCGATTCTCTGATTATGTAGACAATTTCATCCTGATCTCTATCAAACAATGATTCATCTTCATCTGAATCAAATTCAAATTGATTATTTTTAAAACTTATCCTTTTAATGTCGAAGTATTTAAATTGTTTCATCAAGTATCTTCTAAATATTGCTATTGGTGGAATTGCCAAAAATATGACTGTAGATATTAACCATAGCATTTCAGTGTTTAAATTTTTAAATTTACCCATTAAAATAAATTTAATTTGTTCTTCAAAGAGTACTAATATTATTCCTATTGTAAACATTGTAAACATTGCAATATATTCCATCAATAAATACTTGCTAATATCTTGCTTGACTTTGTATTTGGCACTAGGTATTTTATTACTTTCTATTTGATATAATATCTGGTTTAATATTTGAAATTCAATTCTATTTATACTTTTTTTATCAGTTTCATTAGCTCCTTGTTTATTTTCACTACTGATATTTATATCATCAAAATTTGTTAATGATATATGGATTGTCGAATTATTCATATTTTTTTTCGATTCATATCCTCTCCAGACACTGCTCTTTCCAGCACCATATCTGCCTGTCAATGCTATATTAAGTATATCTTTTTCAGAATATGCATAATTTAGATAATCCTGATAGTAACTTATATCCTCCGTTACAATAGGAGTTAGTTTTTGGTAATTAATTGTTCTATTCTCCATATTTTCACCTCCACAACATTAGTAATATCATTCTATATATCACCTCAACAAAATTTTAGCATAAATCAAAAATAACGACGCCTTTTCATATCCTTCTCATATTCTGCCATAATTCGATTGTACTCTTCAGGATCATCATTTTCACAATCTAATTTGATAACTCTATCAGAAATCGGCTCTAAAGAATCAGGATTATACCAAGGCTCCTTGAGTGTCAAATATATTATCTTTCTAGTCTTCTGGCGTCTTGCCATTTCTTTTAACATTTCAATTTCCTTAATATTTTTGGTAACACTTTGGATTGGCCATACAATCATAAAATCAAATGCATAATTATCATATTTTTCATCACTATTTTTAGTAGTGATGTTATCGAAAAAAATAGTGATATCTGATAATCTCATACCCTCACCATATTTTTTGGGAACTTTAACCTTATAGAGCCCTGCCCATCGAAAAAAATTCTCAATTCCATCTTTTGCAGTATGAATTAAATTAATCAATCCTTTCATGTTTCCTTGAGCATTTAAAGCTTTCAATAGTACCTGGTGCTTTTCTGTATCAGCGATACCTCGTAATAATAATGTTTTTTCAGTTTCATTATTTAGAAAATCTGTAATTTCATCATATGCTTTTTTTATATCTGACACTTTATCCATCCTTTCACTAAAAATTATTTATTTTTTGAATACACCCAAAAAAGTATGCTGTCCGTTAGTCTCAAGCAAAATAATGCATCTTCATTTGTTGGGGATTCAATAGTATTCTCATTTCTATGAGTTCCATAATCAGACATCATAGAATATATCATATAGACTGTTTTTGTCTTTGTTAGTTTTCCATCTTTGTTTTCATTAAAGAAATCCGCTAAATCTTCTTTCTTAAGATCTGATTTTAGAGCTGCATCTAAATCTTTTACCGATGCAGTTTTACAATCTCCACTTGTATTAAAAACACCCCGCATCCACTTAGCAAAATTTTCTGTTCCCTTATATTTTGAAAATATGCTTACAATGCATGTTCTACATGATTCAATACAAGCTCCAGAATGACCTTGAGTATAAGCATCAATCGCAGACTCATAAGCATCATGTACTTCTATATGATTGTTTTTTATCCAAGATTCAACAGAAAATATCTCATTTACTCTGGTAAAGTCACTTCTCATACAGGCTGAAACTTTAACTTTCCCAGATTCTAAGATTATGCTTAATCCTAAAATTTCATATAATCTAGCTAATTCTTCAAAATCTTCGGATCCATCTTCAGAAACATACCATACATTGAACGATTTAGTTATTTCTTTTAAAAGATTAATAATATCCTCGTGTCTATCATCTTTATACAAATCTGAAAAAATACCATCTAATCCTAAAAACACATCATACTCTTCGTTAGGGTTCTTAAATTTCTGTGCATAACCTTGTTTATAAAAATACGGTATAAGATAATCTATGTATTTCTCATAATAATCATTAAGACCTGTGCATTTTAATCTGGCCTTAAATTCTGAGTTTTTCTCTATAAGAAAACCTGGCCTACTAATAATTTCCGCAATTTTTGAAAGAATTATCTCTTTATCATTCATCTTTTCACCCCTCATAAAACATTAATTACCTTTAAATTTATTGGCACGATCTAAGAGTTATTGTTTGTTTTTCATCACATCTTTTAGAATACCTTTTATAGAACTTTCAAACTTAACCATATTAGAGGTTAAAAACTCTATCATCTCTGACCAGTCTTCTTCGTTAAATACATTAACGTCTCTTAACCAATAAGCTATCCTACTTCCTTTCCCATTATCTCTTCTTTGCCAGTCAAGCTGGTCTCCAAAAGAAGATTCTATTTTTTCTTTTTGGGAAAAGATAGAATCAAAAATCACTTTATTTTCTTCTTGCTTCCCTCTGTTTATATATAATTCAATCTTGGCATAATTACCTGTAACTACAAAAGTATAGGGTAGTCCGCTATAACCACTTCCGCATCCTATCCAATTATCTTTTGAGGGACTTACATTTTTAAATAAATCTGATTTTTCATTCATTACCTGAAGAAGCTGTGTCCAGAATTGAAGTCTCACCGTGTATCTTGTCTGATTTTTCTCTCGACTTATTAACTCTTCTTGCTTTTTATTTGCTATTTTAATTAAATAATCTTCAGCATCTGCAATAGGTATTATCTGTTCAGTATCCAATAAAACCTTTCCATCTAATTCATAAGGAGTCACCTTAATACATTTTATTTTTATATTGTGATCTAGTAGCCACATTGCAGTTGATGTTACTTCTTTTCTAAAATTAGCTGCTATCATTATTATCCTTTGGTCATCACTGTTTAATTCTACTTCACTAAAATCTTCTACTTCCAAGAAATCACATATTAATTTTTCTGCATGATCACTTTTCCCTTGCAGATCTAAATATGTTTGGAAAATATCTTTGATATCATTTTTGGTCAGACTAGAACAATAAGATGCGTACTTAAGGGCCTGCCATACAACATCTCTACCACTATCATCTAGTTTATTTTCTATAATAACAAGATTGCCACTTTCATCGATAGCTAATAAATCTAGTCTTTCCTTAGTATCATCAAAACCACTAAACTCTTTTTGTATTATGAGAAGACTCTCCCCAAGAATATCTGTGTTTTTGCTTATCCATTCTTGTAGATGCTGACGTTCTTTAAATTCTAGCTCTTGAAAAGTTTTTTTACTTATAGATATAGCTTCATTTTTTTCTTTATCTATTAGAAACATTTATCCATCCTCCTAAATTTCTATAATAAAATATTTTCTACCCCCATTTAAAGGTTGCCAGGTGAAATCATAGTCTCCTTTTATAGGAATAAATTCTTTTCCTTTCATCGCTCCTGTTGGTTTGAAGATATCTCCATAAACCCTGTATTCATCTCTAAAATATTTATAGATTCCATTATTGCTTCGGCCCACATAAAAAGGTCTATCTGATACAAGTGTTACCACTGCATTTTTTGTAAATCCACTTTCTTTTAATTCTTCCATAAATTTTATATCTTTAACAAATGAGTACATCTGCTCTGGATACTGGCCATTTAAAGGATGTTTTAGTTCAATGGCATATTTCTCTGTCTTATCTTGATTAAAAATAGAGATATCAATTTCTTTTTTAATAGTTTTCTTCCCTATTGAAAAATAAGATACATTTCTTTCAAACTGAATTGTATAGCTGTATAGTTCCTTTCTTAAAAATATACCTAGCTCATGTTGAAAGCTGAACTCATTATATATTTCAATTCTTTCTATTTCTGCATAGGAGAAAAACTTAACTACTAATTCTTTTAAATCCAGCAAATTAATACCCCCTTTGTTGGTTTTAAACTTTCATATATCTTTGTTGATTTGATGATGTTTTCTCTATTGCCTTTATTCCTTTACCGCCCATTTTATTAACCTGATTTAGAAATAATGTTCCTAGTAGAAGTCTATCCTTCCTAGGGACTCTGTTCCAAAGATAGCCTTTAAAAAGATCCTTAACTAAGAATATTTCACCATCTTTTAAGCTTGCTATTTCCTTAATAGCCTCATCTAATAATTTGTTTACATCACTCATGTTGTTCACTCCTCTATTAATAACTTTATTGACAACATTGTTAATATTATTATACATTTTCCCTTTCTTTTTTACAATGTAATTAGACAACACCTAAATTTATATATTAAACATTTTTTGAAAATCCACTAATTCACGCTGACATTAACTATAGAGTGCGGTAATATAAATGTATAAATCAAATACTTAGCTTAATGCCTGCTTTTAAAATAACTTTAATAGCAAGCACAGTAAGTGTAGACACACTTACGAGAAAATTGATGAAGCGGACCCATTTAGGTTCGCTTCTTTTTATCCAATTTTCTACTTGTTCCTATCGGAATGATTTAGGGGACACCCCTAATACCCTGTTATAAAGAAGAAAGAAAAGGAGGATTTATATGGCAAATAGACTTAGAAAAAATGATATTCATGTAATGGTTACTGATGAAGAAAAGGAACTTTTTAAGAAAAAACTTGAAATGAGCAAGTCAAAATCAATGGGACATTTTATAAGGAAAAGTGTCCTTGAAGCCCCTATATTTGTAATTGATATGAATATTTTTAGAAGGCTACAAACTCTTATAGGGAAAAACTCTAACAACCTTAACCAAATTGCAAAGAGAGTAAATAGTACAGGAATAATCTATAGAGAAGATATTGAAGATCTTAAAAAAGAGAATGATGATATCTCAAGAGAAATAATTAAAATTCAAAATATCCTGACAAAAAAATATTTGAATAGAGCTGATTAAAATGGCAATTACAAAGATACATCCCATCAAATCAACTCTCAGCCTTGCAATTGATTATATTACTAGTGGTGATAAAACTGATGAGCAAATATTGATAAGTTCTGATGGCTGTTCTCCTGCAACTGCCCATTTACAGTTTATGAATACAAGGGAAATCAATGATACTAGGGGAACAGTTTTGGCAAGACATTTAATACAAAGTTTTCTTCCAGGAGAAGTAATTCCTGAGAAGGCACACGAGATAGGTCATGCTCTTGCTAAAGAAATTTTAAAAGGAGAATATGAATATGTTCTGGCAACCCATGTAGATCGTAACCATATTCATAACCACATTATCTTTAATAATGTAAACTGGAAAACAGGTAAATGCTATCAATCAAATAAACGAAGTTACCATAGAATTCGCTACCAAAGTGATAAGCTATGCAAGGAAAATAATCTTGTTGTCATAGATGAATACTATGAAAAATACAAGAAAAAGTATAAGACAAAAGGTAAATCCTATAGGGAATATCAGGAGAGAAAGGAAGGCACTTCATGGAAGGGAAGACTCCAGTTTGATATTGATAGAGCTGCTAAGAAAGCTAAAGACTGGAAAGATTTCCTCTATCTTATGGAGCAGTATGGATATGAAATTAAACATGGAAAGCATATCGCTTTCAAGAAAAAAGAGGGTCAAAAGCGTTTCACTAGAGCTATGCGAATTGGAGAAGATTATACTGAGGAAAGATTAAAAGAACGTATTTCAGAGGAAATTCAGATACGAGGAAAACGTCCTAAATCTCCATTTAAGGCCTTGGATAATATTATTGATATTAATGCTAACGAGAAGGTTAAAGGCTCTCCTGGATACAAGCATTGGGCAGTAAAGCATAATCTTTATACTATGGCAGATACAATCAACCAGGTTAGAAGTGAAGGCTTCAAAACACAAGAACAGTTAGAAAAAGCACTCCAGGATAAAGCTTCTGAAATTCAAAATCTTCTTTCAGAAAACAAGAAGATAGAAAAACTAATTGAAGAAAAAAAGCAGACTATGGAAAACAGATATATCATTGAGCAGTATAAAGAAATTTATAAATATGCTAAAAATCATCGCGAGGATAAGGCTTTTACTAACGAGTATAATGCTCAACTTTTACTTTATAAAAAAGCAGTTACCGAAAGTTTTCAGAACTCCAATACTCTTCCTACCACAAAACAGATATTTGAAGAGCTTGAAAAATTAAATACAAAAAAAGAGTCTCTCATTGAGAAACTCAATCATTCCCGCCAGGAGCAGGATAGGTTATATCAATATAAGAAGAACTATGATACCTATTTAGGGAAAGAGGTCGAGCGATAAAAAATTGCTTGGCTATCTTTTTTATTTTCTACAAAGTAAATGTCGCCTTTGGTTTTACTGGTTGTCCAATAAATTCCATGAAACTCCTTTACATCGTCAACAAGCACTTTACAGGTGCCATATTGGATAGGATTCTCATCACTAAATTCACTTTTGGGTTGAGTGATATAAGTATAATATAACACATATTTATTATTTTCTTCTACTAACTCACTTGTTATACTTTTACTTGTAATCTCATCACTTTTTATCGAAACATATACATTAGTTAATGTTTGAGAAATTTTTATATCTATATTTTTAGTTCCTTGGATTCCATTATATTCATATTTTATTAAACCACCATATTCTTTTTTGAATTTAGGTATTTTGATTAAAGGATTTATCCTCCAAATCCATTTTTCATATACCAACGTTAATATGGCACTATATCCTGCAGCTTGTGTAATTAACTCCCAGTTGTCTAACAATGTCTCCGAACCTTTTAAATATTTTAAAACTAAAAAAATAATTACACAAAATATTGCCGATAATTTTAATAAATTATTTATTTTAGATTTCATATTCATAAAAACCTTTCAACTCTTCTATAAACCCTTTGTAAATATCTCGTCTATCAGGTGAATCATCACATAATTTTTTTATATTATTAACTTCCATAAAATTAAGAGTGGAATATCTATTATCATATAAGTACCCAACAATCTCATCAAAAACGTAACGATAGGTACTGTATTTGGTAAAGTATTCATTTGGAACATTCCACAAAAGACATTCTACACCAAAAGAACTTGCTTTTTGGGCATATGGATATCTTAAATCTTTCATTTGGTATCTAAGTTCTTTAGCAATTCTAACCATCTTTTTAAAGTAATAATTTGTAGCATTATTTTTTTCGACACCATTTTTTATATGCTGCTCTGGGTAATTAATTATTTCTTGGCCATCATCAGCTTTTATTAAAATACCACCGATATAGTTTTCTTTATCAAATGTATAATCTTGTCTATAGTCTCTATGTCTCATTGATGGTACACTATCGGTATCCTTTCTGTATGAATTCCCATTAATTTTTATTGATTTATTTTTTCTTTCAACATCTTTACCAAAGTGATTTCTTAATATATCTTCAACTTCATCTTTAAAACTTTTTATCCTGGGAGTTGCATTTGTAAATCCATAGTCTGCTCCAGATACATTTAATCTGTATGCAGGTCGAAATATATCCTCCTGTACTACTGCAATGTCAACATCGCTATGTCCTCTTACATTTGTATTATTTGCATAAGAACCTTGCAAAAACAATTTAATATCATACCCACTAAGACCACCACTCATTCTAATTTGATATGCTGTAGAAGCACCATATATAGTCTCCATTTCATTTTCACTAAGACCCAAATCTTTTAATGCATTTGATACCATTCTTATAGCATTTTTACATTGATTTTCTTCAGTTTCACTAAGTGGCTTAGCATAATCTTTTAATTGTTCTTCAGTAAAAATCATAAAATTAAGTCAACCCCTTTCAACATTTTATAATGACAAGTTTTATTACTAATATATTCAAAATCACTCCACCCCCAAAGCTTTAAATACAGCATCCTCTGCACTTTGATATGGAATTATTTGAAATGAACTCATTAGTTCAGCTGGTACTGTTCCAAAATCTACAAAGGACGTGCTAGGTATAAGAACTTTCTTTGCTCCACTATCAAGTGCAACTTGAAGACTATCTGCAATTTCTGTAACCTTCATAATACTTCCACCGATACTTATTTCTCCAAGCACCGCCAAATTACTTATAACAGGTTTTCCAAGTGCAATTGAGCATAATGCAATTAGAGTAGGAAGAGCCAACTCCCCTGTCATTCCTATACCCTGTAAATCTTGATAATTTATAATATAATCTTTTGTAGTTGTACTTATTGAAGCACTAATCCTATTACCATTGGCTTTTAGATAATTAAAGGCTGTATTACTTGCTTCCTTAGCTTCACGATTAGTACCAAGTCCTGTTCTTTCAAACTTTCCATTACCTGGAAGCATCTGGGACTCCAATCTATAGCAGCCTATCATTCCATTGCCACCATTTGCAATTGTATATACTTGTCCAGGATTCAGCATTCCATTAGGAATAAGCTTATCCACACCTTCTTCAGGTACACCCACATACTTTTCTTCAAAATTATCTAGGTCTATGTATGAAAAGTTCACATCATAAAATTCCATACCACCTATCTTCTTTAATTGTTCCTTTACTCTTCTTCGCATTTCTAGAGATAGACATAATATCTCTTCAAGATCATCTTTTGTAAATTCACCATGTGGATATACAATTTTCAAATATCCATTAACCATTTTTCTAACTGCAATAGTATCTCTTTGATTGAGATTCTTGCCTAATCTAAAATACTTGTCTAAGCTATCTCCATACTGATCCTTGCGAAGTTCCCTCATAAATTCTGCAAGATAATCAGTAATAAAACCGTAATCATTTGTAAAATGCTCAGGTCTAAATTTAGGAATCTCCCAACCTGGAAGATAACAATGCATTCTATCAAGAAAAGCTGTATCTATTGCCATTTCCTCTGGAAATGGATCAAACAAGCTGGAAGTTTTTAAAAGTACATCTACACTTTGATTAATATTACCTACAAATACCATTGAAGCCGATGCGGCTTTTTCTTCTTTTCCCCTTGCAAAAGAGCCTGATGCCATATAGTCTTTCATAATCTGTATACCATCATTATCTTTGAATTTTATTCCTGCAACTTCATCAAATGCTACACAATCCCAAAGCCCTACAAGACCGATTGTCTTTCTTCCCATATTGTAAAACAAATTTGCAACAGTAGTCTGTCCTCCAGACACAAGAATACTATTAGGGGAAATCTCCTTATAAATATGAGATTTCCCTGTACTTCTGGGACCCAATTCACATAGATTAAAATTATTTTCCACAAGTGGAATTAATCTTGTAAGCAACAACCATTTTTCTCTTTCTTCAAATTCATCAGGCTCCATACCAATAGAACGAAGCATAACATCTATCCATTCTTCTTTTGTAAATTTGCTTCTACCTTCTTTAAGCTCTTTTATATCCACCTGTGGCATTTGAATAGGTGTAAGCCTTGTAATGCTAATAGGATTTTTGTTCTGCTCATTCTCATCATAATCATAATCAAGTTGAATCATACACCATATACCACCACAAAGAAGCCTATCATATCTTGTTGGATATTCTTCTAGTACTGGAATATCACTAAGTCCTAGGTTTGAAAACTCCGCTTCATACCTATTTTTTCTTATGTTTAGTTTTACTGTTACCTTATCTATAATGGAAAAGCTACCTTTTTCTCTTAATATAGAAAGTATTTTCTGAGCTTCATCAGGTCTAACAAAGTTATCTGAAAGAATCTTTTTAACTGTTCCTATACCCTTTTCAATAATTTCTTCATCATCACTACTACAATACTGACCAAGCAAAAACTCTAGAACATATACGGGAACATTAGCCCCTTCTTTGATTTTTTTAGTCAAATCTTTTGCTACTATTTTTCCATCAAAATTTTCTCTAAGTTTTTGTTTTATTTCAGTTCTTGAACTTACATCTTCCATACCTAGTCACCCCCCTTAACTAAAGAAATCATATTCACCTGTGGCAAAGGGAATATCTATTATAAATTCAATCTTCTTTGGAAGAATCTGACCTGATTCCTCATAGATAACAAGATTATAAGTCTTCTTATTATCATATTTCCCGGCTTTCAAATTAAAAGTTACATTAAACACTCTATCCTGCTCATTATCCGTATTCTTATCAGCTATAATACGGACTTCATCAGAAACTTTTTCTCCATATTCATCAACAAAATAAATAAGGAAATTAGCGGCTTCTCTATTTACTGAAAGCATTTCACTTTGATAGAAAGACAGATTGAATATCATATTGCTAATTTTTCTTCCTGTTGAAAGAATATTAAGTTCCACAGGTTTAACATCATATTTACTCCTGTTTCTCTGATATTCTTTATTATCATTTCTTAAATGTCTGTATCTAATTAGTGGAACAACCATTTCCTGAAGTGAAATTCCTCCATGAACAAAGTTAATTCCTCCGCCCTGCTTTTTAATACGGATATTCTGTTTCGGTGCAAATCCTTTAAGTCCTGATTCTTCATCAATAAATTTTATAGGCATCAAGAAACTTGGATTAGCAGATTCATCCATTATTGCATACCTTCTACCATAATCAACAACACCTTCAAAGCCTTCTTTAGATACCTTATCATCCTCAGTAAACTCTTCATAAGTATAGAGGAAACCATGATCTGAGGTAATCATTATATTTACAGCTGAAAACTCATGCACAAGAATTCTAACCAGATTCTTAATTTCATCTATAGCCTTATCACAGGCAGAGAAAACTCTAGAATCTGATGTATGGCTGGCTGCATCTATTTGATCATGATATATATAAACAACTTCCATACCTTTTACTTGAGCTTTTCTCTCTTCTCTCTTCATATGAATCAAATCGTCATATTTAAGCACTCTAGAATCCTTATTAGCCTTTTGTAAAACCTTTTCTCTATTAGGCATATCTGTTGATTCGCCATCAATAAGAACTTTGAGATTATTATTTCTAATTTCAGTTTGAAGCCCATTATTAGGAAGCAATGCAGCCATTCCAAAAGGTGTAATAGTAGGAAATATCCCCAACATATCATCAATTTCTATCTTACATTGCATATCCTGTTTTAATTCTATAGCAAGTTCTTTTGCCACCTCATAACGCATTGCATCTGAAATAATTACATAGACTTTTGTCTTAGCATTTTTAATATTATTGTTATAGAAGTCAACTTGCTGTTTAATCTCAGAAATTTTTCCATACTCTTCAAACTCTTTACCACTAACATTAGACCAGTTAGTAAGAAGTTTATCTAAAAACCAATGTTTATATATACCTTCAGCCCTATCTACCGTAAATTTAAATAAATCATCAAGCTTAGCATTTGAATTTCTAAGGCTTTTCTGATATGCCCTCTGAAATTTTCTATAATAGGTATCCATTAAATAAAATTTATCTGTATAGCATTTCCAAACTTCCTTCGCACTTGTCATATGGAATGATGCTTGGTTTTTATTATAAAAATCCTTTATTTTACCCATGTTATAAATACCTTCATAATATGAACTAAACTTTTCATACCAGGCTACAACTCTTCTTTTATCATATATATCTGAAATCTCTTCAGGATCTATGATATTATTTTTAATGTTTGTCATAAGCTTTATAAGTATAATTTCATCAACACATGGAAAAGCTTCGTTGCTCTCAAAATGAGCTATATCAAGATTCATCAGTCTTTCATCAAGTTGAATTTCTTTTTCTACATAACGGACAAGTTCATATAGGCTCCTTTTCTCATTAGCATTTCTAAGCCAGTCCTCGACAAATTGAAAACAAAAAGCTTCATGTGGACTGGAAATAAAATTATCAAGTCCTATAAATGCTTCTTTATTTATATTTCTTGAAGCTGCAGTAAGCAGTATATGAATAGATAAATTTTCTAGGCTCTTTTCTTCACTTTGATAACCTGTTCCTTGTCCTACCATTCTCCAGAAAGTTTCATCTATTTCATAATTTATAAATTCCTGATAAATATCATTCTCATCATTTGCAATGCCGGCTTTCAAAACTTCTCTGATAATAAGTCCTGGCTGCATTTCACATCCTGCAATCTCACTCATAATAGCAAGTTCTAAATGTGCGGGATTTTCAATTCTACTTGCCTTTTTCTTTATAAGTTCTCTTCTTGCTTTAGCATTAAAGAACTTCTTATAAACTTTTACAGACTTTCTAATAGCAATGCTATCTGGTAAATTCATTTCGTCAATCTGTATAGATACAAGATCTGCCCTAAATTCCTCACTGTATCTCATAACATCATTTATCCAATTATCTTCTTTTTCATTGAAAATAAGAGGGCAGTATACAAGAAAGTCTGACTCCTGGTCATCAAAGGATAGTAGTTTTTTTACTCTGAACTTATTGTTTTCAGACATTTTTATTATTTTTACATCTGGAATTTCAAGATTATCAATTTCATCTTCAAATTCTCTATCCCCATCCATCCAAAAGATAATTCTCCTATTATAAAATTCAGGATAGGGTTCCTTAAATCTTTTCTGTAAATCTTTTACAATTTCTTCTAAGTCCAAACCTGCCACCTCCTCTATTTAATTTTAGCCAATACATCCTTAAATATTTTATAATTTTCTTTTACACCGTCATCTAGGTCTATTTCTATATAAGAATCTGCTATATGCTGGACTTTCTCTTCAAATTGTTGAGATTCTATGATTTTCTTTTTAAGTGCATCTGCACGTTTCTGAAGTTCTATTTTTTTATTTCCACTTGACTCTGCAATAGTGTCTTCTACTCTTACAAGCTCTTGCTTATACCTATCCTGCACTTCAAAAACATAGTTAATTCTTATTTTTGCAAACATATCTTTATCATATCTATGGAGATAAAATAAGCCCTTACAAGCATCATTCTTGCCAGAGTCATATTGCCAATAAATAGGAAGCTTTTGATACATCTTGCAATGATCCTCATAAAAATCATTTAAGAAATAATTTCTTATTCTTTCCCTACTACTATCGCTCTTCTTACCCTTCAGCTCTGAAGCTATAAAATCAAGGTTTTCATTTAGATGTTCTTCTCCAAATGTAATTTTTAAGAATTCAACAAATAACTCTACAATATCATCTTCAAAATACTCTTGATCTGTTATTGGAAGGATGCCATCTTCAACTGCTCTGAAACTAGTATATTTTGATGAATCAAACTCTCCACCAGCAAATACAAGTCCTTCTTCATCTAGAGAATATCTTCCCATGGCACAACCAATAAAGTAGGATAAGAAATTCTTCACCACATCTTCACGAGTCATTACATACTTGTTACCTTTTATTTCTTCATCTATATCTTTTTTACTGTCGAAGATTTTTGCAACAGTAATATCTCTATCAGATACTTCAGGAGTAAGCTCATCTTCAAGTCCGTAGATTTCTATAAACATACGATTCAATTCTTCTTCATTTTCTTTAAGTTTTGCAAATCTTTCATTTACTTCACCTTTATAACTCTCATAAGCAGTTTTAATTTTTCCATCCATCTTATTTGAAAGTAATGGAGACTTTTCAAAATCCCAAGAAGTTTCGTGCATATCCCAATCAAGTTTTGAAAGATATATACACTTGGCAACTTTTTCAATTACAATATTTTCTAATTTTTTATCTATAATTACAGGAAAATTTTTAAAATCACCAACTTGTAAATTAATAGTTGGATTCAACATCTTGAAAATATAGTTTGATATAGATGTTCCCATCAAGCCTAATATATATTTTAAATTAGCTTTTCCGTTATAAAAAGCTGACATCCCTGAGACATCATGAATTCCCCCAGGTGTTCTGTATCTTATGCTAAACCCACCTGAAGTAATAAGTCCCCATGTAATAGCTTCTTTAAAATGATATTCTGGACTTCTAACAACAGATCTCTGCTTTCCATTCGAATCTGTAAAATGCTTTATATCATATCCATCATTTTCCCAGTTCACAAGATAATCATAATTTCCATACCATTGTCTTCTTTGACCACCTTTATTATATGGTATCCATTTTTTCTTGCTCTCAATTAAATCTTCTGCATTCTTTGAGTCAAATTTACATTTTTCCTGAGTTACTTCATGCCATAATCTTAAAAATCTATTATTATCGGCTGTTGCTAAACCCTGTTTTACGTCTAACATTTCTTCCATCAAAGTTCCAATTTCAAAATCTTTAATTATATTGGCACTCGCCCAATATGCTATTGGCATTCCAGGAATTTTCGCAAAATTATCCTTGCTTGTCTCGTAAAAATAGCCACAATCTGGATTGTCTATTGCTTCAAGAATTTTTTCTTTCTGAACTTGCATACCGCCTGTGAATTCAGAAAGTCTGAAATAAAGTCCATTGTTACTTTCTCTTCCATTTTTAAGCACAAATGCACAAATAGGCACTGTTGCTTCTTCAAAAGCAGAATACTCCATCTGTGCTAAAGTCCCTATACTCTTATTATCAATAATATATTTTCTTAATTCTTCATATGATTTTATAAACATCCATACAAATGGAGTCATAAAACCCGAGTATCCATTTGGTTTGCAAAATTCAAAATTTCGATACATGAATACTGAAAATAAATCTGTTTTATAATCCTTATATTTTTTATTCACATATTCCTTGAGTTGTCCATTCATCCTATTAAGATATGGTGGATTTGTAGCTACTACATCATATTTTATAGTCATAACTTCAGCTACATCGATTATATTCTTTATCTCCTTTTGGAATTCATCAAAGTTATAAGTAAATAAATCTATTTGTCCTAAATCCATATCTTCTATAAATTTTCTACAAAGTTCAAAATCAACTTTTTCAACTTTTAAAATAGAGCCATAGTTTTTTCCATCTTTAAAAGTATCCAATAATTTCTCTATAGACTTTTTTGCTACTTCTTTTTCTTCTAATGCTAGGCCGTTCCCAAATATTTCAAGATATTTTCTATCTATATTATTAGAATCAGGTATTGCATATATATGTGGCTCAATACCTTTATTTAAAATTCTTCTGCTATAAGAACGTGCTTTCATCATAAGTGAAAAATATGCAATTTGCCTTGCTCTCTCATCTATATCTAGACCATATAGATTCTCACTTAAAATATATTCAGCAGCTTCCCTTTCTCTATATCCACACTCCTTATAAATCTCCATAAGAACATCAAATTCATATAAGAGAAAATGACCTGAGCCAACACAATCATCAAGAATTCTTAAATCTCTTGGATCTATTTTTTCTTCTATATATTCTATTTCTCCATTCTTTGGCACTACAAAGAATTCAAGTTTGTCTTTTAAATCACTATCAGGATTTCGTTCAATCCAATACCTACCTAATGAATTATCAACTATATATCTAACTACCCAATCAGTAGTAAAAAGCTGTGTTGCTGCAGGAATATCTTCCTTAGCTACATTTCCCTTATAAATATTTATAACTTCATTTTTACGTTCTTCGTTATAATACTGATAAAGCCACCCTATTATCTGAACTTGTTCTTTCCAGTCTTCCTCAGGTATTTCACTTATCATTACATCTATTACAGAATCATCTCTTAAAAGTCCATCTGGGAGAAGAAGCTCTGTGTAGTCATTAAGCTTTTGAAACATACCTGGAAGAACTTCGTTTAAAGCATTACATTGAGTAATAAATAAATAATTAAAAAGTTCCTCTTCCTTGTTACCAGCATTATAAAGTTCTAGAACCTTTGACTTATCAAGCCCTGGTAAATCAATATGTATAGCTTCTGACAGAATCTGAGGTTCAAACTCATTATTTTCTGAAGTGAAAACTCTTATATGGCTAGGTATATATCCATTTACTTCCATAAATCTTATGGCAATAAAACGGTTAAACCATGTATAAGCAACCTCTTCTATAGTTTCATCAAAGCCATCTTTATCTATTTTTTCAATTAATATTCTTCTTGCTTTTTTATCATCAGAAGTCAGGACCTGCCCATTAAGAGCAGTATCCATCTTCTTCATTTCTTTATCTTTTTCTATACCATATATCTTTGCTTTCTTAGTAACTTTTTCGATAAGTTCTCTTCTTGCCCAGATTGCAAAGTTTTTTATCGCTGTTTTATTCATATCCTACCTTTCCTTTCTTAATTTATTTCTATACCATCACAATCTCCTAAGAGTATCATAAGATTTTTTTCAATAGTCTCTAGATACTCTCTTATGTCACTTTCACTTTCCAAAGTTCTTGCAGGGAATATTGATTGCCTATAGAATTTCTTAATATGCTTTTTCTTTTCAGGCTCAGGTGATACTTCAGTTTCTTTTACAGTATCATTTTCTCCACTTTGCTTTCCTTCTTCATCATTACGTCTTCTTTCAGCTTCGGCATTACTTTTTTCAATAGAAATTATATCTTTGACTGCCTGATCCTTTTCAGACCAAAGACTAGGAATAAATCCATCAAGAATTCTAAGACTTTCTGTTTCAGCAATTTCTTTTTTCTTTTGTGTATAAAAATCATCAGTTTTCTTAATTATATTGCCGATAAGCCTATCATTTTTATCTCCCCTATGGATTTCTTCCATACATTGTCTTACAATTTCAAGAATTTCTTCACGTTTGCCATCAAGAAGCCTATTATGTCCCTCTCTTACAACCTTCATATAATCATTAAGTCTCGGAACATCCCTATAATCAAAATCGTCTTTTTTAGGATTAATATTGACTATAAGTCTAATTTTATTAAGTGCATCGTTTACTTCACTTTCATTTTGAAGGTAATCAAGGTCTGAACGAAGCAAACTTTCTAGTTTTGTTGCTTCATCAAATGTATCTACCTGTGATTTAAAGAAGTCTTCAATAGCTTCCATATCCTCCTGCATATCTTCAAGCTCATCTTCCATTTCAATAAGCTTGTTTACAAGAGCAATATTATCTGTCTTTGCATAAAGAAGATCTGATACAGTAGCCTTTGCTTCAATTATTTTCTTTTTATCAGGATAGTTATTGCCCTCATATTTATTAAGTAATTCATCATAATGGTCTTCTAGATTTTCAAATTTAGAAATAATAAAATCTACAAGTCCATCATCATCTTCTGGCACATCCATAAGGTCAAAGAAATCTCTTAAAAAGTCTCTTGCCTCTTTTATCTTTTGAATACTTATCATTTCACGTTTTTGAATCTTTGTTTTCCCTATTTCACTTCTCTTATATAAAAGTTCTGGAAGCCTCTCATCATCTGTTCTTATGGTTTCTCCACCGTATTTAACAATTACTTTTTGTTCATAGATTAATCTTGCAACTACAGCTGCAACATCTCTTTCTCGCCATCCATAAGGAATAGATGTGAATCTTTTCTGAACATCTGCCATATTGGTAGGAAGGTGTTGCTGGTTTTGAGCTATTAGGTAGGTTTCAATCTCAGTTGCTGCCTTTCTGTTGGACTCTAGTCCTGGCATTATACCATCATCTTCTCTTCCATCAAGAATCTTATAAATATCTTCATCTGAATCTGCATTTTTTGTAATCAAGTCAAGTTTATTATATACATTAGAAACTAGATACTCTAATGCTTCATCAATTTTAGCTTGTGGTGTTCCAGCTTTTACTGTAGTCCTATCTCCATTTATATAAAACTTTGCTTTCATAAAAGCCTCTTTAAGTTCCACTAAGGCATCCTCTTTAAAATGCTCAGCATCGTCTTGTTTACTTCTTATAATATCTTGCATTGATTTTGGAAGTTGTGGGATATTCTTCTTTCTTGCAAACTTATCTATTTTCATAGCATTTTCTATGAAGTTGTAGTATTCCGTATCCTCAAGTACCACAAGAACCTTGTTCTGAGATTCAGTCATCAGTCTAAGTTCCTGTTTATCTATTACGCTTGTTGCAATAGTAAGAATCTCTAGTTCCATTCCTCCAACTGGATTACCATAATTTACACCATCTACTTTTTTATCAAATTCAAAGTCATATTTCTTTTCATAACGGAATTTTTTTGTTGTATATATATTCCCAAAAATCATTTCAGAAATTTTTCTTGTAATCTCGCTTGGATCTACATATTCATCTCTGATTTCTCTTTCTACATCTTGCTCTGCATCAGTAAGAAAATTATATGTATCTCCTATTCTTGCAATATAGTTCTGGTGAATAAGCCTATCTAGTGATTTTTGAATCTTGTTTCTTTCATCAATCTTATCCACTCTTATATCTTCAGCCATCATAATTATAATATTATCAAGATTTGCAGGTATATCTTCCACATACCTAATCATGTAAAGAAGCTTCAAGACATTAACATCTATAGGTTCAAGACCCTTATCATCTCTTGCTGCTCTTTCTGCTCTTTCTATTACTCTTCTAATTGAACCATCAAGAAAAGTATGAACTGTGTCATAAAACATCCAAAAAGGAATTATTGCATACTCATCCCTATCCTGAACCCTTTGTGCAGCTTCCTGAAAGCCAGAAAGCATAGATCTTTCTCCACCTGATAAATGCTTTCCTGCATTACCATGTTTTCTAATTTCAGAAAATACCTTCTGCATAAGGATAAACTGATATGGCACAAAGGGAAAGTTTACAGAGAATTCTCCTGGTCCTTCAAAACCTCTTATATCTCCAACTGCTTCTCTAAATTTAAAGAGATTGTCCATAACACTTTTCTGTTTGTCATAAATATCTTCAAGATAGGCTTTGGACTCATTATTTTTCTTTAGAATTCTCTTTTGAATAACCTCATCTGCTGATGATGAAGAAAGTGAAAGCCTTGTCTTGAATCTTGCCTGGATTCTTGAAAATTCGTCTGCCCTTGTTCTAATTATTTCATCTAGAGCTTCTTGCCCAGTACACATTACCCAGACTTTTCCCATACATTCAGAGCCTATCTTTTCAACTAAAGATTGAAGATTAAGGAGCATATCAGTATCAGCACCTACATACTGTCCCACCTCATCAATCATGAAAAGAAGCCTATAATTATCTGGCTTACTATCAACATATTCTTTTATTTCAGACACAAGCTGTGCTATTGAAATATCAATTTCTTCAGAGGAGTCAAACCAATTTCTGGCTGCTGTTTCACTCATACCAAGAACTTGCATAAGTGTTTCAACTACTTCATCTTCACAGAAGTCAAATACATCTCTTGAATCTATCCATGAATCACCGTTTTTTTCTTCAAAAACACGTCTAAATTCTTCTGTTTTTCCTCTCCTATCAACATATTGTTCAAGTTTTGCAACTTTAAGATTTTCACCATAAAATCCAAGGTGTTTATAAAACATCTTGGCAAATACCCTTAAAACTGCTGTCTTGTTTTTTTCCATAGGCCCTTCTATATCAATATTAAATAGAATTGTTTCTGTAGGAGCCTGTGTTGATTTATCAATCAGCATAAATGTTGCTAAATCATCCGTAAATTTTTCTCTGAATCTCTCTACAGTCTTAATTCCATTTACTTCTTTATTTTCTAAAATGTATGAAAGGATTTTCAAGAAGTGAGATTTACCGCTTCCAAAGAATCCAGAAATCCATACACCTGTATCAGCAGTCGGTCTATCAAAAGAATCTGAATAGTAATTAAAAAAACTTATAAAGTGTTTCTTAAGTTCCCTTGTAATAACATATTCTGAAAGTTCCTGTTCTATTATACCTTCCGTATCTTGATCAACTTTGATAACACCATTTATCTCTCTATTGATGTCATCATAAAACATATTTTGTATTCTCAATTATATTCCCTCCCACTTCCTAAATTATATTAAATGCCCTATAGTACTCATTTGGTGTAAATTCATTAAATAATATTACCGATCTGCCATTAAAACTTCCTGGATAAAGAACAACTATAGGAATGTCATCAAATCCTGTCTGTAATTCTTCTAAAAGAGAATGAACTCTCATAAATGGATATACTTCTCCTACTCCTGTAAGTAAAAGAACATCTCCTTTTTCATGTGGTTCATACTGCATTTTTTCTGCAAAAGCTTTTGTTGTTGAAAACTTTAATATCCTATCTTTAAGGTAGTCGCTTCCTTTTTTTTCTTCCATATCTGGAATCTTCTTAATAATATTTTTTTCCTCACATATTTCCAAAAACACATGATAAAGATTATGACAAATAAGATTACATTCCAGGGAATTATCGTTTTCAAGTTGTTTTGTAAAATGCCTTACTGCCATTTCATCCTTAGGTTCATAGCAGAACATTCTTATATTAACTTCATTGCTCAGTCCTTTCCCTGTTAGAAAGTCTTGATCTTGAATTAAGTTTCTTAATCTATCTAGTTTTTCGTTTATATTGCTCACTCTGCTACACTCCTTTACTCAAAATAATTGAAAGCTGGAAGACAAGTTGCATCTCCATTTTCGATTATTTTATCTTTTAGTTTATAATCTAAAAGCACTTCATTAAGCCTTTTAGAACTGGTTTTATCTATATATCCATTCTCTTTTAAGAGACTAGCAAATACCGATTTAAGCTTGTTAATTGTTGAGTCACTCCAACTTGCTACAGTATCATTCTGTTCTTGAAGTCTAGTGAAAAATACATTTAGATCCATTCTGCTATAGGAAAAATTACGGGTTCTGTATTTCTCTCCAATAACAGTAATCATAAACTCCCATATAAGTCTTGAATCTTTCATCATTGCATATAGACATACTTGTCTTGAAATATCTAAAGGTCTATTTATAATCCAGGATACGAGTTCTTCATCTCCAAGTGCATTTAATCTTTTTATACAAGCTCTTGCTCTCATTTTAAGGCTTCTTTCTGTAGGATATTGATATAGATTTTCTTTAAATATTTTTTCTATAGCTTCTTTTTCACTTAATCCTTTCTCAAGTAACTTTGCAGTTATTTTCATTTCATAATACATAAAAGGTTCTCTTGTAAGGGAAGCTATATATGGTGCATTACTATCCATAAAGTACCTCCTTATTTATCTTCATTTTCATGCTTTCTTTTTTTAGGGCTATAAGAAACTATATCTTCTATGCTGCATTCAAAGTAATCACAAATGCGGGCTAGAATTTCCATATTTACTGTCTCATTCTTACCTAGTTTTGCTACTGTGGTAGGACTCAATTCAACAGCTTTCTGGAACTCTGTCTTATTCATCTCTTCATCAATTAGAATCTTCCAAAGTTTATTGTAGCTGAATCCCATATATATCCTCCTTATTTATTTTCTATATATAATACTTCTATATGTTTGCGTAAATTATATCCACATTTAATTATATCATAATTATAGTTTTTTGAGTATACATAAGATTGAATAATTAGACACACAAAAAAAGGGACAGACCGAAGCCTGCCCATATCCAGTAGTTGCTTATGCTACTGTACTTATATCTCTCTATCCTTCTTCTTATCTCCCACTTTGTCTTGTAGTTTATCTACACCACCCTTTGCTACCTTATCCTTAAGTTTATTAAGTTTTTCAATAGTTGATTCTTTTTTACTATCTTCTTTATCTGTAATAGCATTTATTCTTTCAACATTCATTCCTTTTTTCTCTTCAGATAAATTTGCCTTAGTTGCTTCAACCCAATCTATAAAGTCTATATCATGAAAGGACTTCTCTAATGGATAGGAATCTGCAAAATCATAGTCCGCATCATACATAGCATTAGATAGGTCTGTATAGGCATTTACAAAGTCATCCATCTTATTAAAAAGCTCATTATCCTTATTTAGCTTCCCTTCTGTCTCCATAACTTTTTCTTCACCAATTGTAATTTCATCTTCTAAATCATATATAAGCTCGTCAAAATAATCATTTATTAGATTTACCCCATCATTATGCATAAATCTATCGTAAAGCTCATCTAATAGGTCTGGATTATCTATTCCCGTTTCTATTGTAATCAAAGCTTTAACGAAACCCTCGTAGTCCTCATCTATCATCTTATTTATAGTATCTATTATCTGACTATCTTTCTTTTGAGGATAGCTATCAGAATAGTTGCCATGATTCCAAAAAAACTTTCCATTATCACCCTGTAAGCCATAAACCTCAACAAATTGTCTTCCATCAAATAAAATAGCATTGTCTTTATCTATATCCAAAACAATAGTTTCATCTGATAGAGCAGTTTTTATTTTATCTCCAACCTCAAGAGTAACTTTTTCCCTATCATAAATACTCTTATCTTCTTTAACAATTGACATTTGCCCTAGCTTATCTTGATAGCTCAGATTTTCACTTTGAAAACCACTAACTTCTTGTGAAAAAGATAGGGTTTTTTCTTTGCCAACTATAAAATGATCCAGAAATTCTATTTCAAAAATTTCAGTTACATTTTTTATCTTTTTAGTCATTTCTATATCTTCTCTGCTAGGAGTAGTATTGCCACTAGGATGATTATGAAATACTGCCATTCCCTTTACATCCTGATAATTAAATAGAGTCCTAGCTATAATTTTTAAATCTACTATTGCAGCATCAGTAGCTCCTTTAAAAACCTCTTCTGCTCCAATAATCTTTTCATTACTATCATAGATTAGGATACCAAAAATTTCTTGTTGATGGTGTTGAAATCCTATTTTTAAAACTTCCTTTATTTCTTCTGCATTTTCTACCACATTTAAATCTATAAGCTCATTAATAGCAAAATAACTTGTAAAATCTTCATACTTATCCTTAAGGCTATAATCCTTTTCTCCATAAGCATTTTCTGAATCGCTGGCTATTTCATAGGTCTTAGTCGAATAGTAGCTTCTTCCTGCTACCTTTGATATGAAACTATTATTTTCTTTATTGTAGCCAATAGTATCTATAATCTTCATTCCTATTTTTTCAAAATATTCCTTAGTTTCCTCTATTCTTTTATTAGGAGTATCATTAGAAAAGGCTAGAAATACACTATTAGCTCCTGCCATTAAGCCCTCTCTTAAGGCCTCTTTTATGCTGTTTTTGCAACTTAGTCTAGTTCTCTTAAGATGAACAGGATGGTTTTTTGTATTTGCAAAAATAATAGTTCCCATATCTTTAGTAGGTAAAGTTATTGACTTTACATAGTCTACAAAGGTATCAGGACTATTTATTGCTTGTCTACTATTTTTTATATTAGCTCTAGCATAATCTAGAAATTCTATAAGAGGTCTTATCTCATCATCTTGATTTTTTATTTTTTCATAAAGTTCTTCCTTGCTATTACAATTAAATTCTTTATATAAATTATTTTTCATTCCTATTCACCTCCTCATCAAGATTTATAGAATGAGCTTTAAATAAATCTTTTATCTCCTTGACTTTTTCATCCTCTGGATTTTCCCTAATGTAGGTCATCATTTCACTATGGCTATTAAGACCAAAGTATTCTAGCAATCTATTTTTATTTTTTTTGTTAAGCATAAAACTCCTCCTTATAGTTTTTATTCTTATTTGTTTTAAACCCTTAGTTTGCTATTTTCCCAAAAAGTTAAGCTCCGAGTTTCCTCAGAGCTTTTTATCAGGACATCAGGAGGCTACACCCCCTGATAACCCTGTGAACTTCGTTTTTTATGAATTCATAGAATTCACCAAAAATCAAAGTAGTATATTATCTTGCACCCTTATTCTTTTCTTTATCTTTCTCATCCTGTAATGGGCTTGTTTCTTCTTTAATTTTGGCTTTAAATTTTTCAAGTTCCCCAAGTGTAGATTCCTTATCATCCTTCTTAAGGCCATCAACATCATAAGTTGATTCAAAATAATTACTACTTCTAAAGTCATTATCATACCTATCTGGAATTCCATCATTATCTAGGTCTTTTGAAAGTGGATCATAAAATTACCCTCATCATCAATCTCAAGCCCAAGTTTCTCTCTTAAGTCTTTCTCATCAACCCTTACATATTCATCAAAATCTCCATGTTCAAGTTCGAGTTTAAGATTTTTAAGGGCTTCTTCTTTGCTTACAGACTCATCCTCCTCACTTTCAAGATAACTTCCATGAGATACTTCTTTATTATCTACATACTGTGTCCATGAATAATCTTTAAGACTTATTTCATATTGTATTTCGTGTTTCCCATCTTCTGTAGTTGTATAGGCAAGTCCAATATGGCCTTCATCAGGGAAAAGTTTATTGAAGTCATCATAAGCATGGTCTTCTCCAAATTCTCTATTGCAATAATCAATAATAAGCCTTTTAATATCCTCAATAAGGGGATTTAGATTTTCTAGGTCTTCCACTTCTCCCATATCAAGAAGCCTATTAATTTCTGCAAGTCTTACCGTTTTATTTCTCAATTCCTCAGCCTTATCAAAAGGTTTCTTTACTTCTTCCTTAGCAATTTCAATTTGTTCTTTGGTAGCTTCAAGCTTTTCTTCAAATCTTTTTAAACTATCAGGAATCTTCTCCAAGACATTATCCATTCTTGTAATATTTCCATCCCTATTTTGTCCTAAGTCTCCATAGTGATTGTTTGAGCCTTTTAAATTAAAATTATGCTCATTTGTAAGGAAGTTATAGGTTACTTCTATAGGAAATCCTCTGTATTCTCCAATAAGCTTTTTATCTCCTAGTTTGACTCCCTTAACCGCTTCAAGGATTTTATCTCCTGCAAGTTTTCTATCTGTAATTACTTCATCGCCGATTTTTATGGAAGTAAACTTATTATCACCTGTTCCCTGTGGGCTAGTTCTATCAATATCCCTTTTAGCACCTTCAATAAGCTTCTTATATTTTTCAATTTCTCTTGGATAGGTCTTTATAATCTTATCTTCCAAGCTATAAAGATTGCTCTTGTAGTTTCCTTCAAGCATTTTTAATTTGGTTACTTCAATATCCAGGTCCATCTTTTCTTTTATTAAAGGGTTACCTGTTGCAAGAGCTTTAATTTCAGCATAAGAAAGAGTATTCTCATCAACATCTTCCGCCACTCTAGCAGGTGTTTTTGAAGTCATAATCTGTGAGATAAATTTCTGCTTATTTTCTATTGTCTGCCACAAATAACTATCGAAAGTATTCTCAGTAACATATCTAAATATCTTAACCTTATCATTTTTATTACCACGTCTTACAATACGACCTGCTCTCTGCTCTAGGTCTGCAGGTCTCCAAGGTACATCAAGGTCATGGGTAGCAATAAGTCTATTTTGTACATTAGTACCTGTTCCCATCTTTTGGGTAGACCCTAAAAGAATCCTTACATGGCCTTTACGGACTTTAGAAAATAGTTCATCCTTCTGTTTTTCTGTATTAGCATCATGGATAAATGCTATTTCTTTTTCTGGAATACCCATATTCAAAAGCTTGTCCCTTATATCATCATAAACATTAAAACTTCCATCATTCTTTGGGGTAGACATATCAGAAAATACTAGTTGGGTTGAACGATTATCCCTTGTTTTATCCCAGATAGAAAAAATATTTTTTACACATACATTTACCTTGCTATCAGGATCATCAGGTAAAAGAGGATTGATAAGCCTTTGGTCAAGGGCTAGTTTTTTACCATCATTCGTGATTTTTAACATATTATCTTCTTCTGGTTCAACCCTTCTATCCCTTACCCTGTCTGCTCGCTCTGAGATGCCTTTTAAGACCTCTTTCTGTTCGTCTGTAGGCTTTGTCACTATAGTTTCATATTCTGCTTCAGGAACTTTTAAATCAAGCATATCAGCTGTTTTTATATCTGCCACTTCTTTAAACATGGCCATAAGCTCAGGAAGGTTATAGAATTTGCTAAACCTTGTTTTAGCTCTATATTTATCTCCTTCAGGTGAAAGCTCTACTGCCGTTACAGTCTCACCAAATGTACTTGCCCATGAATCAAAATGTTGTAGGTTATTCTTTTCAAGTTCATCATATTGAAGATAGCGTTGCATGGTATAAAGCTCGGTCATACTATTTGACACTGGAGTACCTGTAGCAAATACTACTGCCTTTCCTCCTGTCATTTCATCTAAATATCGACATTTCATAAACATATCAGAAGATTTGAGTGCTTCACTCTGACCTATTCCTGCCACATTTCTCATTTTTGTATAAAGAAATAGATTTTTATAATTATGGGCTTCATCCACAAAAAGCTTGTCAATTCCTAGTTCCTCAAAGGTAACTACATCATCCTTTTTAAAATCATCGTTAAGTTTTTTTAGTCTACTTTCAAGTTTCTTTTTAGTATTTTGTAGCTGCTTTACTGTGAAATTCTGACTTCTGTCATACTTATACTCTTCAATGTATTCTAGGATCCCTTCAATTTCCCTATTTATATGATTTTCTTGATATTCTTTACTCATAGGTATCTTTTCAAATTGTGAATGGCCTATAATAACTGCATCATATTCTCCTGTTGCAATCTTACCTATGAATCTCTTTCTATTCTTAGGCTGGAAATCTTTCTTGGTAGCAACCATAATATTTGCTCCAGGATAAAGTTCCATAAAGTCCCTTCCTATTTGTTCAGTTAGATGGTTAGGCACTACAAATAATGCCTTGTTACTCATTCCAAGCCTTTTTGACTCCATTGCAGAAGCAATCATTTCAAAGGTCTTACCTGCACCTACTGTATGGGCAAGAAGGGAATTTCCACCATAAAGTGTTCTTGCAACTGCATTTTTTTGATGGTCTTTAAGGATAATACCTGAATTCATGCCTTCAAAGCGAATATTACTTCCATCATATTCCCTGTTACGCACAGAATTAAATTTTTCATTATAAAGCTTTTCTAAACGGTGTCTCCTGTCTGGATCTTTAAATATCCAATTTTTAAACTCTTCTTTTAAAAGTTCCTGTTTCTGACTTGCAAGCATTGTTTCTTTTTTATTGAGTATGGAAGACCTACTACCATCAGGATTTATAACCCTATCCCATACCTTAGTGTCTTTTAGGTTAAGGGCATCTTCTATAATCTTATAAGCATTAACTCTACTAGTACCATAGGTCATATTTGCAAGGTCATTTCCTCCATCCTGGCTCTTACCCTCAATTCTCCATTCAGCTGTAAAAGGTGAGTATCTAACATGAATATCCCATCTTGCAAATCCTGGTGTTTTAAGAGTTTCAAAGATAAAGTTTTCTACATCTTTTTCTGGTATCCATGTAGCTCCAAGTCTTACTGTGATTTCTGAAGCAATGAGTTCCTTTGGCATTACTTCCTCAAGGCTCAGTTTTTGTATTTTGAGGTTTGCAAGATTGTCTTCTATTTGTTTGAAATTAGAATTATCCTTATCCATAAAGCCTATAGAACCCTCAATATAATTTATATATTCATTTAAAACATTTATCTTATCTCTGATGTTTCCACTTAAATATTCATCAGCACTTACATAGTTAAAGGCCATAGGATTGTGCTTTTCTTTCTCTGTAAAGGGAAGTGCATTGTTTTCTCTGTCAAATTCCTTAATATCAAGAAAGATCTTGCCTTTTAAACTCTCTACTAAGACTTTTTCATCAAGGTCTGTAAGTTCCTCCATATATCCAAGGTCTACTCTTCCTTTTTCTGCAATAGAAAGAATAAGGGCTTCGTCTGGTGTGTCCACATGAGTTACTGGCACAGCCTTTTTTATTGTTCGTTTTGTAAATATATCGCCCTTTTCCTTGAACTTTCCTTCCTCAAGTTTTTCAATACTTGAAATAAGAGCAAAATTACTATCCTCAGATAAAAGCCTTGTATTCATTCTTCCATTTATAAAGCCATTTTTCTTGCTAAATTCATCATATATATCATTAAGTTTTCTCTGAGCTAGTTTAATCTCAACTTCACTTCTATCTTCTAACTGTAAATCAATCACTTCTCTAAGAGCATTTCCAAGAGCTATATAATCTCTGATTTTATCTAGGTCTTTATCATTCCTATCCACTTCTCTCATTATAGAGTCTTCTCTAATATAGACCTTTCCATCTTTTTCGGTGAATGAGAAGTTCTTTACATTTTCATCAGCTGGAATAATCTCAGCTTCTTTTTCTCCTTCCTCTCTTTCAACCTTTATAGGCTCAATCTTTCCTTGAATCTTGTTTATAGCTTGTGAAAGTTCAGCTTTTAAATCATGATTATCCTTGGCCAGGCAGGTAGTGGTCTTTCCAAATCTGCCTGATACCTCTGTCATCTCACCAAGTATCATTTGAGGATTTTCGACAAAATATTTGTTGTAACTTAAACCCTTATCATCTATTCCAAGTTCATACCATAGCTCTTCTCTTTCTATTACTGATTCCTTCTTTTTAAGGAAAATAATATCACTAGTTACTTCAGTTCCAGCCATACCCTTGAAAGTATTATTTGGAAGTCTTATAGCTCCAAGAAGCTCACATTTTGCACCTAGATATCTACGAATTGAATCATCCTTTTTATCCATTGTCCCACTGGAAGTAATAAATGCAATTACTCCACCACTTCTTACCTTGTCTATTGACTTAGCAAAGAAATAGTCATGAATTAAAAAGTTGTTCTTGTCATATAATCTGTCATTTACTTTAAATTCTCCAAATGGAACATTGCCAATTGCCACATCAAAAAAGTTATTGGAAAATGAGGTTTCCTCAAATCTCTTAACCTGTACATTGTTTTCGGGATATAATCTCCTGGCTATATTTCCTGAAATACTATCAAGTTCCACACCATAAACCTTTGATTTTTTCATACTTTCAGGAATACTTCCCATAAAGCTACCAACTCCACATGAAGGCTCAAGTATATTCCCCTTTTCAAATCCCATGTTTTCAAGTGCGTGATAGATTCCATCAATAACTGTTTTAGGAGTATAAAAAGCCGTAAGTGTAGATTCTTCACAGTCCTCATATTCACTAAGGGTAAGATTTCCCTTAAGAAAGTTTCTTGCCCTTTCCCATTGTCCTGTTTTACTTTCATCAAATACCTCTGATAAACCACCCCAGCCTACATACTTAGCAAGAATTTCTTGTTCTTCTCTATTTGCTTCCCTATTTTCTTTTTCCAAAGTTTTAAGGACTTTTATAGCATTAATATTATTCTCCAGCCTTTCTTGTGGTGGAAGGCTTTCAGGAATAATTTCATCAGTAATAACAAAATTTTCAATCTTAGGGGTTTCTCTTTCGTCTTCTTGTCTATCTTCTATATCTTCAAAACCTCCAAAAGGAAAAGTCATTTGTTCATCTTCTTTAGCTTTTTCTTCATCAAAGTCATAAAGTTCAGTAGTATAAATAAACTCATTAAATTCATCTATGCTTTCAAATTGAAGCCTTCTTACCTGTCTTGCATCAATAATATATTCATCTTTCAATTCATAAGGAAGCATTTCTATAAGAAGCATATCTTCTCTTACACTTGTAATAATAAAAGGATTGTCCCATATTTTTATAACATTATCCCTAGTAATAGGCTCTCTATTTAACTCTTGGTCTTTTAAATCTATAAGATAATCATTTATTTTATAGGTTTTATAACCTTCTTCATCCATAAAAAGCTCTATTTCTCTTGAGTCCTCAAAGTTTTTACCCTTATAAAGTTGATATTCTACACCATCAACTAAAACCTGTCTTTCATCTTTATCAAGTTCTATATGATTAAGATTGCTTTTTGGAATTATAATAAATTCTGTACCTACTTTAGCTGCAATAAGTTCTTCATCTATTTGTTCTTCCCCTTGCATAAAAAGAATTTCTGGGTCTACCTCTTGTGAAACTTCATTTCTTGTAAAATCATCAAGTTCTCCAAAGAATACTCTATGAATTTCTTCTTCGCTTAATTGTTTTTTAAGTTCACTATTCCTTAATTCCTTAAATGTTTTAGGAAAATCTTCAAGAACAAGTCTTTCTGCTCCAATTTCCCTTAGTTCCTTAAGATTAAAGTAGCCCCATTCTGGTTCAAGACCTGCTACAAGACCATAAGCATCTTCTGTTTCAGGATCATACTCTGTCAAATACCAGGTCCAATTACTTCTAAATGGAATAATATATGCTGCATGAACTGTTTTATCTGCTGCAGATATTTCTTCAGTTTCTCCTAATCTAGGAACATTTTCTAATATTTCTTCATTCATAAGTTCTTGAGGATTAGCTTTTGAATAGTATTCTGGAACAAAAAAGGAAGCAGATTCATCATCCACTCCCTGATCCTCATCTATGCTTATTTCTTCATCTAATAGTAAACGTACTCCTTCATTGCCATCTCCCTCAACTCGTGATTCAAGTTCTCCATAAGACCTGTCCACTTCATCCAATCTTCTGCCTTCAGTTCCTCTGTCAGCCCAAAGCTTTCCATCATCCTCGATTTCTCCATCTCCATGAACCTCTTGGCTGTCTCTTCCACTTCTAGAAGATGCTTCATAAGACTTTTCTCCAGGAACATCTCTTGGAATAATCTCTCTTTCTCCTCTACCATGAAGTTCAGTCTCGCCTGGGCGAATCTGTGAGTCAGGTGTGTCTGATCCTTCATTAGAACTTTCTCTGTTACTTCCTTCATCTTCAAGGTTATCTCTTCCGATGTCTCGCATTCCCCAAATATCATCTGATACTCGTTCTCTACCTTCTCTTCCATCAGATATTCTTCCAACATTTCCTCGAAACTCATCATCTATCCCTCCTATTTTTTCTTCCTTATCTGTTATTTCTCTATTTTCATTGTACCGCTCAATTACTCCTTTTGTCAGCACCTTATTTTTATCAATCTCTTTATCTATAGCTACTGTTCTTTCAAGGATGTTTGCCACCATTAAATTTAGTTCATTACCTACTATTGTTAGTGAAATTTCATCAAGACTTCCAAGGATATCATTAATCTTGTTTCTATCAGCTTCATAATTTATATCAAGCCTTGCAGCATATCCTATTCTTAAGGACTCTATAAGAAAATCATTAAAGATCTTTCTATAATTAGGAGCTATCTTAAGTTCATTTAAAAGATAGTTACCCTTGTTGATTACTTCCATATATGCAATACTTTCAAGAATTTCATCTATTGTCATATTTTCAGTTTCATCTTCTCTAAAAGCTCCATTAAATTCAAGAACTCCCCTTAGGCTATCTTCCCCATTGGTTAATTCCCATAATTCTACTTGATTTGTAGCTCTTGTCATTGATACTGTTTGGCTGAGATCAAAGATGTAGGTTACTTTGCCATATTCTCCATAATTCTTATATATGGGGATTCCTCTTTCGCCACGCTTTACAGTTCTATTAAATTTCCTTCTCCAAAAATCAAATTCTCCACAGGCTCTTGCACTAGTATTCTTATCATAGATACTAAGCTGACTAGTAAAATCATATTTATAATTATTTCCAACGGTTCTCATAAGTGAAATATATTCATCACTACTAGAGAGAGCCTTTGCCTTGATTTCTTGAATTAAATGTTCAAAATCATTTATTCTCATGCTTTTTCTCCTCCTTGCATAATTAAAGGGTTATGGATTTTACTCCATCACCCATCTTTATAAACTTATAAGCTACAGTTTTGAATCTCCTTTACTATCTCTTCAAGGACATTAACCACTATACTGTTGCCTGCCTGTTTATATAGAATACTTGACATACAGTTTTTTCTTCTTGGAAAAATCTTAATAAGCTTATCAAAATCACTATCATCAAATCCCATCAACCTAAAACATTCTCTTTCAGTAAGATATCTATACCTGTTATCACCTATAGCAAGTATTCCAGAGTTAGGGACTCTTACTTGCTTAGTAGATATGGTGTAGCAAAAGTCTTCTATTACTTGAAGTCTTCCTTGAAATTTTGGCTTATATTCTGGATCATAGAGTATTTTTAACATTGAAGGCTGCTTGACTAAAAATATATCTCCATAAGTCTTCATTACATCCTTTTCAAGGAAATCTGATAAATGTTTGGTTTCCTTGTGTTTTAGGTTTTCAAATTTAAAAGGATTTTTGCCTAGATAGCTAATAGCAAAAATCCTTTCTCTTTTTTGTGGTATCCCAAAATTTATTGAATTAAGAATCTCATATTTTGTTTCATAACCTAGCCTTTCCATTTCTTCAAGATAATAAAAAAAGGAAGCTCTCATTTTTCTATCAAGAACTCCCTTAACATTTTCCCATATTACCCATCTAGGCTTGTCTTGTCTTTCCTCTATTATCCTTATTGTTTCAAATAATAGACTGCTCCTTGTTCCACTTCCTTTTTTCCCACCAAGTTTTTCTCCTACCCTAGAAAAATCCTGGCAGGGACTACCATGCATTAGTAAATCAATTTTTTTATCTGGAAGACTATAATTGCATACGCTTAGTGGCTCATAATTTTCATTGAAAAGTGCATTATAACTCTTAACACAGTTCTTATCTATTTCAACATAATCTACTATCTCAAAGGGAATTTTACTATTGATATAAGCCTTCCTTATAGCACCTATACCACCGAAAAGCTCTACCACTTTCATTTTTGTGAAATAACTTCCCTTATTCTTTTTTCTACATCTCCTATAAAATCCTTTAAATCAGCTTTTCCCTCTGAGATTTCATAAAGTTTCACTTCCCAATCTACTGTTGTATTTGGATTTCTAAGGAAGTCTGCTACTAAGGATACTAACTGCTCCCCCTTCTCTGTTGAAATAAGTTTCCTTTCATCTCTTTTTATAAGTTCCTTATTAATTAGGTTTTCAAGTATTCCAGCCCTTGTTGCCGGTGTTCCAAGCCCTTTACGTTCTAGCTCCACATCTTGATTTGCATCACTTCCAGCAAGTTCCATAGCCTTAAGCAAGGTGTCTTCTGTATAATGCTTAGGTGGATTAGTATATTTCTCATTTATTTTCTTACTTTCTACATTAAGCTTGTCGCCTTCATCTAGCTTAGGAAGAACCTTATCTTCTTTCTTCTTTATATAAGGAGTAAGATATTTTGTATATCCCTCATCAATTACAACTGTTCCTGTAGTTGTAAATTCATAGCCTTTTACACCACATATAAGCCTAGTGTTTTCAGTAATTAGATTGCCTGATCTTGCTGCTAAAAGCTTTGCTTTTATAAGTTCAAATACCTTTTCTTCTGACCTTTGCAAACTTGTAGTATCAAAATCAAGAGAAGCACTTGTCGGAATTACGGCATGGTGATCTTCGACCTTCTTAGAATCAAAAATACTCTTAAAGTTCTTCTCATCAAAGTCATTACCAAAGGAATCTACATAGCTTTTAACATTATCAACCATATCATCTGTAAGAAACCTACTATCTGTCCTGGGATAAGTTATTAGTTTCTTTTCATATAAACTTTGTGCATAATCCAGGGTTTGTTTTGCACTATATCCAAAATACTTATTACATTCTCTTTGAAGTGTTGTTAGGTCAAAAAGTCTATCAGGTCTAGTAATTTTTCTCTTCTTCTCTATTTCCTTTATCTCAATAATCCCAGGAATAGATGAAAGTAACTTATCAGCTTTCTCTTTTTCATCAATCCTTGATGTTTCTAGTTTCATATTGTTAGCATCTATCTGGACTGTAAAATACTTTTCTTTTTCAAAATTCCTTATTGCTTTATCCCTATCTACAACCATTGAAAGTGTTGGTGTTTGTACCCTACCTACTGAATAGTTTTTATTATGAAGACAAGAATAATATCTAGAAAGATTCATTCCTACAAGCCAATCAGCCTGTCCTCTTGCTAGTGCAGACCTATATAAATTTTCATATTCTATTCCATCTTTAAGATTATTAAAACCTTCCTTTATAGCCTTATCTTCCATTGATGAAATCCAAAGTCTTTTTATAGGCTTTTTACACCTCGCCTGATTATAAACAAGCCTGAAGATAAGTTCTCCCTCTCTTGCTGCATCACAGGCATTAACAACTTCTACAACTCTCTTGTCTGCCAATAATTTTTTTAGGATGCTATACTGCTTCTTGGTATATTTTGAAACTTCATATTTATAATTATCAGGAAATATAGGAAGATCTGCTATATTCCATCTTTTATACCTTTCATCATAAGTTTCAGGATTACTCATCCTAACAAGATGTCCTACGCACCAGCTAACAATATAATTATTTCCTTCAACGTATCCATCTTTTCTTGAATTTGCACCTATGACCTTGGCAATACTCATTGCTACACTTGGTTTTTCTGCTATTACTAATTTCAATTTACTTCCTCCATTTCTTTTTTGGACAAAAAAATAGCGGCTCAGATTTTATACTTATCCAAGCCGCCATTATTCATCTATTTACTTTTTCTTTTTACCAGGACTGGTCAGGTTTTTTAAGTGAAAATGTAAATACTATTTTCATCTTTCCATTTGTTGACCCATCATATTTTGCAGTCTTTGTTTTTAAATTGAACTCCCAACCCCTATAATTATTCTTGAAATCTCTATAATAAACATCTTCTGTTTCTCTTATATACTTTCCATTACTCTTTATTACACGAGTAAATCTCATCTTCATACCATTCATATCAATATCTTCACCATCATCATAAGTTTTCTTATCAGGCAAAGTTACAAATTTTTCAGGATACCATTGATTGACCTTAACACCTTCTGGAAGATTCATGCCTTTAAGATTATTTTTGTCCTTCTCTCTTTCAAGATTTTCTCTTAAATCCCTTACATCATCTTCAAGATTTTCAAATTTCTCTTTATATTTCTCGTTGTCTTTTTCAAGTCTATCCTTTTCTTTGTTAAGGTTAGAAATCTTATCATCAAGTTTATTTATTTCATCATTTAATTTTTCTTTATCCTTACTTGATTGATTTTTTTGATTTTCTAGCCCCTTTTTCATCTCTTCTTTCGCCTTTTTCAAAGCTTCTATCTCTTCATTCATCTTCTCCATTTCTTTTCTTAAATCTGCTTCAAGTGTATCCTTATCTTTAGAAAGTTTATCAATTTCATCTTCTAGTTTCTCTACCTTCTTATCAAAATCTTCTATTAGTTGATTTAGCTTGTCTTCAAGCCTTTCTTTTTCTTTATTTATTGAATCCAAACCCTTGTTTAGTTCCTCAATTTCTTCCTTAAGTTTTTCCCTTTCCTCCTTTGTCTTATTCTTTTCATCAGCTAGTTCTTTTTCAAGTTCTGCCTTTTCTTTATTTATTTCATCAATTTTCTTATCTAAGTCATCAATATTTTCTTTTAATTGATCTCTTTCTGCTTTAGATTCCCCTTTTTCTTTTTCAAGTTGATTTTCAATTTCTGTTTTTTCCTTATCTAGTTGGTCTAGCTTATCATTAAGGTCAGAAATCTTGTTATCAAGTTCTTCCTTGTCCTTCTCATGCTCAGCCTTTTCCTGATTAAGTTTATCCTCAAGTTCTTCAATTTTCTTATTAAGTTCTTCTTCTACTGAATCCTTTTCCTTCCTTAAATCTTCAATATTCTTATCTAATTCTGAGATTTCTTTCTCAAGTTCTTTTTTATCTTCCTCCATCTTATTAATTGTATCTTCCAATTCTTTTTCTAGACTTTCTTTGGCTTCATTTAACTCGTCAGTTTTTTGATTAAGATCTTCTATCTCTTTTTCAAGAGCCTTCTTATCTTCTTCTGTTTTTCCTTTCTCATCAGCCAGTTCTTGTTCTAATTTATCCTTAGCTTTTTCAAGTTCATCGGTTTTGTCTTTTAAGTCATTAATTTCTTTATTAAGCTCTTCCTTATCCTTAGCTGCCTGCTCTCTTTCCTCAGCAAACTCTTTTTCAAGTTCTGCTTTCTCCTTATCCAATTCATCAATCTTATTATTAAGGTCTTCAAGTTCTTTTTCTAATTTTTCTTTTTCTATCTTATCCTTTATTTCATCAGTTAGATCCTTGAAGGTATCTTCTAGGTCACCTGTATCTGAATCCTTAAATTTATCATCTCCACTTGCTACCTCTTTTAAAAACTCTTTTGCTTGCTCATTACAATCAACAGCTACTGTGTAAATATCAAGTACATCAATATTATCACTTTTTGCAAGGTTAGCTTCTGCTAAGGCACAAAACTTACCCTTACTGGTATTAGTATCTTGTCCCGCCTTATTATAATAGAAACTTCCCTCAGGAACCTTTTTGTTATTGTTCATATAATCATCAAGGTCAATCTTTGGCTCATAGATACGATTTGCTTCTCCATCTGAAAGAAGGACTATAATTTTTTTATCTCCAGTTGAGTTTTTAAATATCATTCTTGCTTCATGAAGACCTCCTTGTGTAAAGGTCATATTTTTTGCAGCTAGCCCATCAATAACACTAAATAGCTTGTTCTTATCTTTTTTCTGGAAGAAGTCTACCCCATCATTTTTATGATGGATTACATTAGACTCAAAGCTAATAAGTGCAATATTTGTATTGATATTATAGGCTTCTTGTTCCTTCCATATAGCCTCCGCCATATCTTTGGCTGACTTTTTAGCCTTTGTCATTTTAGTTCCACTCATTGAACCTGAAATGTCAACTACAATAACCATATCCACATCATAACTTGTCTTATCTTTTTTCTCACTTGCCGATACAGGAGTCACTACCCCACACATTATAGTAAAGCTAAGCACTCCTGCTAAAAACTTTTTAAATAATCCAGTTTTTTTACCCATTAAATCAAATCCTCCTTTGTATATTCAGTATCTTCATCTTCTACTTCTTCATTACTTTCTTCTTCATCACTACTGCTGAAAAAATCATCATCATTTGGGATTTCATCATCTTCAAAATCATCAAATCCATCTTCATTAGCCTTTACAACCTTAAAGTAATATCCTGCTCCACCTACTACCGCTACGATAAGTAGGACAATTAAAAAAGAACCCTTAGAATCTTCCTTCTCAGGTTCCTCTTTTTCAGGTTCTTCTTTTTTTACTACTTCCTTTTTAGGTTCTTCCTCGACTTTAGCTATACCATTTCCTTCCTCATCTTGCTCAATCATATTGAGTAAATCTTGTTCAGATACCTCAGTTAAGAGTTGAACATTGGAGTCAGGCTCATCATGATTGATAATAAGATGGAAGACCTTACCACTTTTTGTTTGAAAGGTAAGGTATTCTCTTGCATCAGCCTTTGGTCTTTCCTTCATTTGACCACCACTAGCTTCATCTAAAACATCTGCTATCCCACTCCTTCTTGGATATTCCTTATTATCTGCTCCAACAGATTCTGTAATAGTTCCTCTTGCTTGACTAGGATCTGTCGGTTCATAAGGATTTTCCTTTGGTATAGTTGATTCCTCCTTAGGCTTATTTACATCAACAACAAAACCATTTCCTGTTTCTGCTGGATTTAATGAAGGTTTATTTACATCAACTATGATATTATCTTCCTTATCCTTTGTAGATTCAGGACTATTAACATCAATTACAAACTCTCTTTCAAGTTCTCCGCTAGTGTCTGATGCAAAAACTGTAGTCACGAAACTTATTCCAGCCACACTTGTAATTGCAAGTGCCAGTAATATTTTTATAGCTTTTCTCTTCTTATTATTCTTTTCCATAGGTTAAATTCTCCTTTTCAAATTCTTTAAATATTTTATTTTCCTTTCCTCTTGTTTTTTCTGCCTCAGTAAAAACCTTTACTGCTTCTAAAAGATTAATCTTCTGCTCATAACATATAGCCATAATCTCTTGACCAGCTATTTCCTCTTCTTCCAATCTTAAAAGTTCTAATTCTTCTTCACTTTTTTTAATTTGGTCTTTTAGCTTTTTCTGGTCTCTTTTTATTTTTTTATATCTGTTTTCTGTCTTTTTATCCATTCATTAAAACCTCCTTCTTTTAATAGTGGAATCCCCATTTTGCACTACTACCATAGTAGGCAATCCAATCTGAAAGTTTAGTATCTTTTACAATACCGATATTCTCTCTTATAATCCCATTTCCAACATAGATACCAACATGACCATAAATCCTTCCTGCCTTAGTATGATTGTGAGTAGGTACTGCTACCATCATTCCAGGTCTAAGTTCTGAAAGATCATTACTATGACAATACCAATAATATTGATCACAAGCATTTCCTCCAGGTCTTGGGAAGCCTGCATTTACATAGACATTGCTTACCCATGCAGCACAGTAGCCGTTACCTGCTGTCGGTGTCCTATATGCTGCTGATACAAGAGCCTTTTCTTTATCTGAAAGATTAGGATTGTTTATAAGGTCACCTATTATGGCACTATCTGGTATAACAGGAGTTATACCACTTCCCCCAAAGTAGTGTTCCATATTACCACCTGTTTCAAGGAGTGCTTCATAGTGAGCAAGATTGTCCTCATATCCAATAAATTCCTCCCTTGCTACAGTATCAAGTTCTTTTTTCTCTACTGTAACTTTCAAAATATACCAATCATAAGGCTCCATTACACAGTATCTATCTTCACCACTTCCATAGCATACCTGCCTATATCTGGTTTCCACCACAGTTTCATAATTAACCTTATACATCTTGTTAAATAGATCTTTTAATTCTCCACTAAGACTTGCAACATTGGTTACTTCTCCATACCTAGCAGTTATAAAACTTAAAAGCTCATGAATATCATGTCCTATATCAGTATCTCCTCCTACATGGTACTCATCATATCCAGGATAATAGCTTTCAATATTGGCAAGCTCGTCTGCCAACTCATATTCATAATTAGTAAATTCGCTATTTATATCTGCGAGAGTCTCTTCACCTGACAAATATGTTGTACTCATAACTTGACTTGTTACTGATGATATTCCACTAATAAAAAAAGTTGCAATCTGGCTTAAGGTCATAAAACCTATAATAACGACTGCAAGAAGAATAAGGAGTCTCCTAATATTTCTTCTTATAACCTGGGAACTTCCTTTTAAAATATTTTCAATTCCCCTTTTAAGTCTATCTTTGAAGGTAACTGCAATATTATGCTCTTCATAAATTTTCTTTTTCATTTGCTTTCTCTTAATCAGTTTTTTGTAGGCACTCTTCTTCTGAAAATCTTTTTCTTTTCTCAAAACTTCAATTTCTGTCTGATATTCAGCCTTTGCCATATTCTTCTGATGTTTTAAAGCCAATTCTCTTTTAACCTTTAAGGGACTTTTTCTTTTTCTCTGAAGTCTATTCTGGGCTTGTCTTGTCATACTTGCATTAAGATATAAACCTTTGTCTGCTGCGTCAATAGCTACATTTTCATCACTTCCAGCTCTCATGTATTCAGAAGCCATGTAACTTGCTCCAGATATTCCTCCTACAAGCTTGCTTGTTTTATCATATTTAGGCTTATTGTAAAGCTTACTTGCTTTTTTCCTTTTCTGAATTAATTTACTTTCATTTTCCTGATATTTTTTCTCTGCCCTCTCACTAAGACCTTTACTTTCAAATGAAGATTTTTCACCTGCCCTATTAGCCATGCCACCTTTAAGGTCTTTAACATCATCTGTGGTTAATTTCCCATCTTTGCTTTTCTTCTTTTTCTGATTATCATAAATAGCTTTTCTTTTGTAATAATCTTTCTTTGAAATTTTGCCATTCTTTTTAAGACCTTCTACACCATAGCTTACATCCTCATAATCTTCTGCTTTTATCTCATTATCATGTTTATCAGAAACAGTAGGATCATCAGTGTCTTTTGCAAGTAAAGCATTGATTTTAGTTTCTTTATCTAGAGTTTCATACTTATTGGTTTTTTCTTTATCTTTCAGATTATTTATCTGTTTCTGCTTTTTCCTTTTATTTTTATTTATTGCTTTCTCATTTAAACTATCTGAAAGACTCCTATCACCTCCTGAAATATCTCCCTTGTCTTCAGCTATTTCATTTTTCCCATCACTAGCCTTTACTTGGCTATGATTTAATTTTGTTTTCTTCTTTACAATAGAATCATCAAATCTATCTTTTTCATGTACTCTTTTACCGAGGTAATTGTTAGTCTTTTTTCTTCCACCTATATCGAGACTTTTATGCTCTTTTATAGTCCCTTTTAACTGGCTACTTTCTGAAGTTCTTTTTTCTAAATTGCTTGAATCACCTACCCTTTCCTCTTTTCGCCTATAATCAATTATTTCAGGAGTTTTACTATCCACTTTTTCCCTTTTATCCATATGCTTCTTTATTTGTTTTTGAGATGAAGAAAGCCCACTTTTCTTGTAAGTAGGCTCATCATTTTTCTCAACATTATTTAATTTAGACTTTGTTTCTATAATAGACTCTTGGAATCTTTGGCTATCATCAACCTTCTTTTCCTTATATTCTTTTATTTTTTCTCTCTTACCTATGTCAAGATTAGTTCTCCTTTTTTTCTTATTATTCTCTTTCATTTTTTTACTCCACTTCCTCAGGCTTTGTTGTCATCTTCTGATACAGAATCGTATCTTTAGGGAATTTATCTACAAAGGGAACTATGGTGTTTCCAAAGAATAATAATCCCTCTCCTGCATTAGAGTTTGTAACATAATTTAATTGAAAAGGAGAAATTTTAAGTTTCTTGGCTAGGATTTCCCTATCTCCAGATGCTTGATTAAGCATAAGGACAAAGTCTGTATTATCAAAGATATTTTCAATTTCAGCACTTCCCAAAAGGTCTTTCACATTTTGAGTTATACCTGTTGGCACTCCACCCCACTTTCTAAATCTTTTCCATATTTCAACTGAATATTGGGCAGTTTGCTGGTCCTTTAGAAGCAAGTGAAACTCGTCAATATAGTATCTTGTTGCCCTATTTGCTCCCCTATTTGAAGAAACCTTATTCCATACCTGGTCTTGTATTACTAACATTCCTATTTTCTTAAGTTGATTTCCCAGCTCCTTTATGTCAAAACATATAAGTTTTTTGTTAAGGTCTACATTACTTCTATTATTGAATACATTTAAAGAGCCTGTAACATAGATTTCCATTTCTGTAGCTAGTTTTCTTCCTACACTTTCCTCCTGCTCTTGAAGGAGATTATACAGATCACTAAGTATAGGCATATTCTCAGGTATAGGATTGTCAAAGTAGTCCTTGTATATTTTAGGAAGGCACCTATCTATTACAGATTTTTCAGCTGCAGTTAGACCACTTCCACCTACTACAAGTTCAAGCATACTCATTATAAAGTTTGCCTTATCCTTTAAAGGTGCATCTCCATCTCCATAGTTCATATTGATATCAAGTGGATTTAGATAATCCTTTGACTTTGCTGAAATCTTAATTACTTCACCATTAAATTCCTTTACAAGACTTCCATATTCTCCTTCTGGATCTGTAATAATTACATCATCATCAGTAACTAAAATAGCATTGGCCATTTCCCTTTTTGCAGCAAAGGACTTACCAGCCCCTGGTGTTCCAAGAATAAGTCCATTAGGGTTTTTTAATTTCTTTCTATCTGCCATTATAAGGTTGTGGGAAAGAGCATTAAGCCCATAGTATAAACTTGTATTTGAACTCATAAATAGTTCCTCAGTTGTAAAAGGCATGAATACAGCAGTTGATGAAGATGTCAGTTGCCTTTTAATTTCAATCTTATTTACTCCTAATGGCAGGATAGATATAAAGCCTTGCTCTTGTTGGTGGTCTAATCTTTTTAATGCACAGTTATTACGATTACATATTGAAGAAATCTGAGCTATTGTATTATCAAGTTCTTCTTTATTTTTACTTAGATTCATAATTGTAAAGGTTACATAAAACATTCTTTCATCTCTAGACTGTAGATCAGTCAAAAGATTCTTTATATCATTACCATAAACATTAAGGTCTGATGGAATAATATCCATATCATAACCAGCTCTTACGGCTTTTTTCTGCTCTTCAATCATCATTTTCTGAAGATCAGTATTCTTTCTTTTTACTATCTTGATTGCATCTACCTGGTCTATAGCATGAATATGAAGACTTACATACATATTATCTTCAATAGAAAGAATTTCTGATAAGAACCTATCTGAAAGTTCACTTGCTAGAATCTGAAAATGACTCAAGGCACAGATATAATTTCCCATCTGCATATATTTAGGACTTATGAACTTGAATGTACTAGGCATTATAAGTTTTCTTGTGTCCCTATTTTCAAGTCCTTGCCCATCATAATCAAAGATTTTATCAGGATTTAGCATATCGTGAAGTAGCTTAAGCCTTTCTACTCCTACTAATGTTTCAGCCCTTACTCCCATACTCTTTAGATTAGATAGGACATCTATCTCTATTCTATCAAGAACAGGTTTGGCTTGTTCATAGCTTTCTGACCTTGTATTAACAACAATATACTTTGATTTTCTAAGACCATTATTGCCCTTAGAAAGCTGATCCTTAAGCATTTCCCTAAACTCTTCCCTTATCTCATCAAAATCATCTCCTTTATCTGGTATAGTAATTGCATTTTCCATTTCCTTGATCCTTCCTACCTGGTTAACGAAGCTTAACTGAAGCTCTGTTGTAGAATCAAAGGAATTTAAAAAGCCTGCAAATTGATTAAAGATAAGGTCTCTATCTTCCTCAAGTGCAAGCTGATAATTTATATCCTCATATTTTATAAGTTTATTGTACTTTCCCTCACCTACATAGCAGATTCCATTTCTATACATCTTCTTATAGGGAATAGTATCTTCAATGGTGTATCTTTTCTTTTCTTTCTTAAATAAATCAAGGAATGGAGAGCTTTTTTTATGATTTGACTTAAGATTTTTTGTTTCTTTAGCTACTTTTTTTAACTCTTTTTCCTTTTTTTGTAGTTTTTCTTCCTGTCTTTTTCTTTTTTCTAGATTTCTTTGCTGAACCTGATTTTTTGCCATTTATGTCCTGCTCCTCCTTCCTCATTTCTATGAACTTGTCCTTACTCACCCTAACTTTAGGCTGGTGTTTTTCATGAAGATATACATATTTAAGGTACTTCTCACATGGAAGACCATCTTTTTCATAAAAGACCACAAAGAAAATAGGGATAGTAATTATAAGCATTAAAAAGACAGCCAGGTCATTGCCAAGAGCACCTCTTGTCTTTAGGTATGTTGGAATACCGATAAGTCCTGCTACTGCAAATCCAATAAGTTGCCTTTTAGTAAGATTAAATGCCACTTTAGTTTTAACATTACTTAAATCTTTGGGTATCTGAACATAAGCCAATCTCTATCACCTCTCTATTCCATTAGCTTTTCTATTATTCTTCCAAGGTCTACTTCAATTTCCTCACTGTCATCTATACTTTCTTCTTGTTCCTCAGAGCTACTTTTTAATATTGTTTTACTTTCACTTACTCCTTTTCTGTTTTTCTTAATCTTGTCAAGTTCTTCAAGATGACAATAGATAGTAGCTATTTCATCTTCAATATCATAAATTCTCTTATCAAGGTCTTCATAATTATCAGTTGTCATTTTTGTAAGACTGTTATGAGCTTTTGCAATCTCCTTGATAGACCTATTTAAGCTCCATGCTTTTTCATCAAGATCTTCTAAAAAATCCTCTGTATAGTGAACCCTTTTTGTAAGTTCATCTATCTTCCTTCTCTTTTTAATTTCAGAAGCTATAAGACCTACTCCTGTAAGTGCTAGACCTACTATTACTTTCTTATTTTTAAGTTTCAATTACATTCCTCCCAAATATATTTTTAATGAGCATTCATTATGCTCTTTGCAATTGTTCCACTCTTTAACATCATAATTCCAAGAAGTACCGTATATCCAAGAACTCCGAATATGCTTGTATGAATATCTGTAGTTACATGAATTGTCTTTACAAGTACCGCATATATTCCAAGGCATATCATAAGAAACAATCCCTGAAGCCCAAGTGCAAATAATCCCTTGATATAATTTGTTCCAATCTGTCCCCATTCTTTATTACCCATGGTTGCAAATGGTATTGCTGATACTGAGCTATATAAGCAAATTTCAATCATTCTTCCATAGGTTATTACTATGATTATGATTGATACAACCTGTATTGAAAGCTTCACAAGTGAAGTGTCCAAGGCTATCAGTATCAGATTCCATAAACTTTCATCTTTAAGACTCTCTACCATTGCTGCTACATCCATGGAGTCAAGGACTGCACTTGTATTTATCACTCCCGCCGCCTTAGTTACTAGTGTCTGTGATACATCAAATACTGCCATCGAGAAGGTGAAAGCATTGCTTACGAGCCATACTGCAATCCACATCTTAATGATATATTTAAAAAAATCGAATGTATCGGTATCAGAGTGCATATTGTTTTTCTCCATCACCATATTTATGAGTTCTATGCACAAGACGGCGGTTATGATAATTCCTGCTATGGGAATAACTACAGTGTCGTTAATATTCTTTATAAAACTGAATACTTCTGCATTCCAACCACTTGGTGTTTTGCCGACTTCTGTAGCTACAAGACTTACATTCTCATTTATATCTAAGAACATTGCTTCAAGGTTTGCTTGGATAATTCCGATGAAAATCTCCTGAAAAAATTCGGTTATTTTATCGAAAAGCCCAAACATATTTTATCTACCTCTTTCTTAGTTAAGTGTATTTGCAAGTAATGGGATAAGCTTTACTCCAATAAGGACAATACCCCCGCCTGCCATTAGTTGTTTGATTCCCTGGGATTTTGCTCCTGGATTGTCATTTCCGTATCCTTCCATGAGGTTAATTACTCCCCAAGCCCCTAGACCTGCTCCAATTGCTGAAACCAATGTTTTTAATACTGCTATTCCTTCCGTAAAAAATGCCATATTATTTTTCCTCCTTATTTTCTTTTTCAATTTTATTCATATGCTTTACAATGAAATTCCTATAAACCTTGTCATTATTCTTTCTAGTTTTAATGAAACCATAAACATGAACAAGATCACCTACTTTAAGGTCTTTTGCTACTTCTGACCACTGGCCATAGGCCGAACAATTTGTATAGTGTCTTTTCCCATTTTTTCTTTCTACAAGTGAAAAATTTGTTACATTAATTGTTTCTCCATCCCATTCAAAGGAAGATGTTTTCACTTCCCCTACCAGGTTGGCTGTTACATTTTTCATTTCTCTTTCCTTATAAGTTGCCATCTTTTAATCTTTGCCTCCTAATTTTTTATAAAATAAAAAAAGCGACTGGACTTTTTTTCTAATCCAATCGCTATAAATCAAATCTATTAACTTAGTTGCCCACTTTTTCAAGAGGGACTTCTCACCTTCACCTTCATATTCTCACCTACACCCTTGTTATTATAGACTCCTTGTTAAGCCTTGCCTTACCTTGCCTTTTCATATACTCTTCAACATCAAAGTAGTTCTTATCATCATAGTCTTCTAAAAGCTTGTAATTCTTATGTTTTGTAATATCAAACTTCTCTGAAAGAAAAGGTCTTACACCTCTAAGCTGCATAATACACTTGCTTCCATCCATTACAAAGAGTTCATCTTTACTCATAAGCTCCTTTCCAGTTTTCTGATAGTTAAGGCCAAAGGATTTTTGATTACTTCTTGTTTCTGATGTATTAAATAAATCAATAGTCTCTTTACCAAGGGTTTCAGAAATCTCTTTTAAAGTTCCATTTTCCTTTCCTCCTAAGAATAAGGTTGTATCACAGTTACCTATAATAGTATCTGCATTATCCTTGTAAATTGCCTTAAGTTGTGATTGTGCCTGTAATACAATACAAGCACTTATTTCTCTTGAACGAATTGTTGCTATAAGCTTTTCAAATTTAGGGATTAGACCAATATTTGCAAACTCATCAAGAAGACATCTTACATGAATAGGAAGTCTTCCTCCATATACATCATCAGCCTTATCACAAAGTAGATTAAACATCTGAGAATACAAAAGTGATACAACAAAATTGAAAGTATCATCTGTATCTGAAATAATAACAAATAAGGCTGTTTTTCTGTCTCCAAGAGTATCTAGCTCCATTTCATCTTCACTCATTAGCTCTCTAAGTTCCTTAATATCAAAAGGAGCTAATCTTGCACCACATGAAATTAAGATAGATTTAGCAGTTTTTCCTGCTGCCAACTTATATTTACGATATTGCTTAACTGCAAAATGGTCAGGATCCTTTTCTTCTAAAGCTTCAAACATATAATCTACTGCATTTTTAAAGTTTTCATCCTCCTCCCTAACCTCACTTGCATCTATCATTGCCAGTAAGGTTGTAAAATTTTGTTCCTCTTTAGGAGTTTCATAAAAGATATATCCTATAAGGGCTGTATAATAAAGTCTTTCAGCCTTTACCCAAAAATCTTCCCCTGCTTTTTCACCATCCCCCTTTGTATTTGCTATAATTGTCTGAACCAGTTTAAGAATATCTTTTTCACTTCTAAGATAGGCAAAGGGGTTGTATTTCATACTCTTTTTAAAATTAATGGTATTTAGAGTTTTTATCTCATAACCACTCATTTCTAGCATTTTGCCACACTCATGAAGTAAACTTCCTTTAGGATCGGTTACTACATAGCTTGAATGTAATTGCATTAAATTAGGTTTTACAAAGAATCTTGTTTTCCCAGAACCTGAACCCCCAATTACAAGTACATTTTTATTTCTTGCATACTTAGGAGTCTTTGGTCTACTATTCATAGTAATTCTCTCAGTTTGAGTTAGTAGAATATTATTCCTAAAATCATCATCCATATATGGAGCAATATCTTTTGCATTACCCCATCTTGCAGAACCATATTCCTCTCCTTGTCTAAATTTCTTTGCATTTTTATTCTTGCTATAAAGAATAAGCTTCACTATTCCAGCTAGAATAAGACCTACAAGTAAATCCCTTGGATAAAAACTTGGAAGATAACTCATTGTTTCTATTTCCATGACCGCTTGTAATATACGGTCTATTACATCACCTCCTACATATGAATTTACATGGTGAGAAAAAATATCTCCTAAATAGAAAAATGCAAGATAAGGTATATTCTTTTTAACAAAAGTCTTCTTATCTTGCACATGAAATAAATTTTTTATATCTCTTTTTGCTTCTTCTATTACACTCAAAATACCACCTCCTTAACTTGGAGTTTCCTATCTTTCCTCACCTATATCTCTTTTCTTTTTATCCTTATTTACAGAATAAATTTTATATACCTTTCCTTTATATTCATTCAGAAGTTCAATGGTTGATTTCTTTTTTCTATCTAACTGCTTTTCTGAAAGTTTTACTTCCTTTCCATCAAGTAAAAAATCGGATATATCAAGAAAGTTCCAGTCTTTATCTCGTGGGATAATTTTGAAAATAGAATTGATAAAATAATCATTTCCATCCATCCTATAGGTCTGTCCGTAAACTGATAGGTTTAAGAATCCTTCATCATCAATAAGAATATCTACACCATTTTTAAAATCTGCATATTCAACTAACTCGTATATGTCCCATAAGCTTGAATTTATAACTTTCATTTCTCTGTCCTTATAAGCTAAATCTATATATTTATGAAGCACTACACAATCATAGTCTTCTAGTTGTATTAGCTTTTCCATTAGTTCTTCTATTTCTTCACTGTGTTTATCAAATTCAAACTCATCATAGTCAATACAACTTTTTTCATTTAACATTAACATCAAAATCACCTCCTATTCCCTCAAATTTCTCCCATTTCTTTAAGTAAAGAGAAAAAATATGCTCTTCCCTCTGGTCTTACTACTGTATAGACTCCAGGCTCTCCATTATATTTATTGATATAATCTTTTAATTTAAAGTAATCAGCTGCAGTTGAGTAAAATCTTAATTTCCCTTTTTGATTTCTATAAAGATAACCCCTATCTATAAGTATATTTATAAACCTATTCTGAGAAACCCCTAATTCCTTTGCAGTATCCCTAAGGCAAATGCAGTCTCCTAAGGAAATAAACTTATCAAAGAATTCTCCTTTAGGAATAAGACCTTCTAATTCTTCTGTCCTTGCTTCTATTTGCCTTAAGGCTACTAGATAGCCTCTTGCTAAAAGTTCTTGATCATTCATTTCTTCTTGACCAGTAAAATAGCCCCCATATTTCCTAATTGAAGGAAGAACCTCACTTGTTACCCAATTCTTAAATCTTATGGCACTTTCAAGTTTACTTCCAAAGATAAGTGCATACATTCCAGACTCATTTACTACTAGCAAATTCCTACCTTGACCTAATACGGTAAAACACCGTTTCAGCTTATCTCCCTCATGAACATGGCTTGCTATAGCATCACTTGGTCTTTTATACCCTAGAGCTTCTGCTATATCTTTTCCAACAAACCAAGGTTTATCGTCAATTAATATTGTCCTTATTTGTCCAAACTCTCTATTTTCAAATACCTTTATTTTATACATTTCTCTCACCTCATCTATCTCCTAAAAGTAGGTCTCTAGTTTCTCTTAATTTTTTTCTTCCCAGTTCTGTTCTAATGTCTTTTCCTGCAATCTTAACAGGAATACACATCTCTCTAATCCTTGAATAAATCCTCTCCTTATCAATATCATTACTTCCATTCATAATCACACCAAGAGGAATATTCGTTGAAATAATAGTTGGTTTCTTTGATTCATACCTAGTGTTTATAATCTGATAGACCATTTCATTTACATATTCTGTATTTCTTTCAATCCCAAAATCATCAAGAATAAGAAGGGATACACTAGATAACCGCCTATAATACTCATTCTTATCAATATCAAAGCCACGTTTTTCAATATCATTTATAATCTGAGGAATATTTCTCATCTTAACTCTTATTTGATACTCCTCTATAACCTTATTTGCAATACAAGCTGCTAGGTAAGTCTTTCCTGTTCCTACATTTCCATGAAATATAAGGCCACTATTGTCTTTTGATAATTCTTTGAAGTTCTTAACAAAGTTTTTTCCTATAATAACTTCCTGTCTTTTAGGCTCTATAACCTTATCAAAATCGCAACTTATAAGGTTTCTGCTGGTAGTAAAGCATTCTTCCTTAAGTCTTCTAATATGATTTGCCATTTCTTCATCTTTTCTTTTAGCTTCTTCTTCTCTATCACATTTACATCCTCTACCAAATATTATTTTTTTTCTTCCAAGATAGCTAAGTGGTTCTGAATCTATTTGCTCACCACACTGTCTACAGTAAACATGTCCATCTTTTTCAAAGGCTTTATTTGCATTAAAAGAAAATTCAACTCCATCAATTTCAATTGTTTTTATTTTATCTTCCATTTTCTCTACCTCTCTAATTATTTAAGTTCCATTCGCTTTCATAGTCTAAAGGATCACCTGTATAGGTTTTTTCACTTTTAAGCTTTCCTTCTCTCTTATCTTTTAAATACCAGGTCATAATTGTTGAAGCATGGTCTTTATAGGTTTTTCCTGTACTTTGCATATAGGCTGATAATCTTTCAATATAATCATTTAGATTAGGAATCTTATCCTCTAATTTGCTTTCTTCTTCATCAGAAATAATTACATTAAGGAAAGTTCCTTTTTTCTGTTTTCCACTAAAATCAATATAACTCTTATCAATCTTATTATTCTCTATATAGTTAGGTTGTCTTTTTGATAAGTCTAGACTTTCCCTTTTGACCATTCCAGAATTATCAAAATCACCATTCTTGACTTGTCCTTTTGACAAGTCTTGATTTTCCCTTTTGACAAGTCTAGGATTTCCATTTCTAAAAATACTCATAAAATCTTTAACATAAATTTTAGTAGGATTACCCTGTCCTGCTCTTTTCTTTTTTATAAGCCCAATTTCTTCAAGATCCTTTATAAGTTTAACTGCCTTTTTAATGCCACAGCCTAGTTGTTCAGCTGTTTCTTCAACAGTAAAATAGATATATACTCTTCCATTTTCATCTATCCAGTTGTTTTTATAAGACAAAGTGCTTCTCGATAAATACATTGAATAAAGAACTTTTGCGTCTATTGATAACTCCTTAAACATCTCATCTTCTATAAGAACTATAGGTAAACGGATAAACCTAAAACCTTCAGAATCCCTCCCATAAAAGTAATCAAAATCCATTCACTTCACCTCATCTCAATAAAAAAGACATCTAAGATTTCTCTTAAATGCCTGGTCCTTTTATCTCTCATGTTCATGACGTTTTTCCTTAACCTTGTCTTTAACTGCCATATTTTTCACCCTTTCCTTAAATTTATTTAGTATTTCTTTTGTAGACTCCCTTTTGTTTTCTTTCTTTTCAGATCTTTCTATAGCCTTTTTAAAAGCTAAATCCATAACCTTGGTATCCTTGGCTTGGAAAAATACAGAGTAAAGCCCTGATTCCTTATTCTTCATAACAGAAAAATTAACTCCGTATCGGTTAAGCTGCTTTTTTAATTCCTTGACCTCACCTTTCTGTAAATCAATATTTTCAAGCTGACCCTTCTTTACCATATCCTTAAGCTTTCTTGAATTAGTTTTTCTTTTTTCGCTAAGATATTCCGCAAGTGGCTGACTTTTTTCACTAGCATCTTCCATGATTTTTTTCATTGCTTTTAAAATAGCTTTTGCAGAATACTGTGCAACCTTAATCTCAATGTTTATAGCTTTGTTATTGACATCATCATTTACCATCTAGGTAACCTCCTTTCTAGGGGAAATAAAAAAAGCGGCCCATACTTTTACATCTGAACCGCTAAAATTTATTTTTAGTTAATGATTATTATAATAATTTATAAACCCATATTGTATTTGGCAATATTTTATAAATGAGATAAAAATCATAAGAACTTCAATACGTTCCATTTTGGTATCAGTAGGATGTGCCAACTCATTTCTTGTTATCCTAGTAAAATTTGCATAAGATTCAAAAGCTACATTATCAACTAATGGTAACATATCTTTAAATATCTGATCTGATATCTTTTCTTTTATTTTATTAAAATACTTTTTATAACAACTAAATTTTCGAGAAGCAAATTTAATTCTCGATAATTCGTCTTGTATCTGAGAATATTCACTCGTAAAATTCCTAGATAAATATCCTAACAATGCATCTATTTGCTCATCTATAATTTTCTCACTAGATAATCCTAACATAATTACTGCTGCTTCCATGCAATTTGCATTATAGCACAGTAAAGCCTCTTTGATATAAAACTCAACCCACTCCGAAATGCTAGGTATGCTTCTAATTCTTTCAAGATAACCATCTACATCATATGGTAATACTTCCTGCTCTTCTAAACATGTAAGTCCATATTCTGTTACATGGAAATAGGGTAAATTATGCCCATAATTGCCTACTGCCCCAGGAGCTATAATTCCTTGGTTAAGCAATAAATGAAATTGCTCAAATATATTCTGTATATCACTACGACTAAAATTTGTTGTGCTATGTGGGTGAAGCATAAGTCCACTTCCACCCCATGCAGCTCCAGATAGAGAAATTCTTTCTTTTATTAGTTCTCTTTTTACTGCAAGAGCTTCCATAAGACGATACAAATCTGATTGCGATCCTTGATAACCATACATTTTGAATGTTTTACCTTCTGAATCAATATCTTCTCCTTCGTAAGCCAAAGTTTCTAACATCAAGTTTCTTATTTCAATTGATGATAAATCCCTCATTTCTGTTTCCATAATTCTCATCTCCTAAATATTAATTTGTTTCCTGTATCTTTGTATTACCCTCTATCAAACTTAACATTTCAACTTAAATCTTCCTTCTCATGCACTGCTTACAACAATTAGATCCTAATTACTCTAAGCAATGCACGAAATATATTTATCTAAAGTTCCTGAAACCCTTGATTTTATAACACAAACTGCACCCATCACTATTATGACACGTTCCCCTGTTGCCATAACAAGTAAAAGTTTTCTTTTTCTTCTTTCTAATTCTTCACAACATGTAGTTATAGCTTCTTTTTGATAATATCTATTAGATATTTCATCTTTTATATTTATATTTCTTAAAGCCTTTCTTTGAGTTCTTCTGTCAATCATGAGTTGAAGCTCATCTTTTTTTAAGAATCCATATATTCTTCTTTCAGAGTATCCATTATAATCATCCCAAATATATGTTTCCAATCCATTGGTATAGAAAATGACTGGTCTAAGGTTATATTGCTTTTCTAAACAATTGGCATATAATTTAGCTTGTTCACGACCTATTTTAGGATCTTTGCTTGTTTTCTTTGCTTCTATTACTGCAAGAGGTTTTCCATTATCACCATATAAAACATAATCAGCATAACCTTTTCCTACACTATTAGGCATACCAAAAAGCTCTATTTCCTCTCCAATATCTTTATTAAAATCCCAACCTGCAAGCTTAAGTTCTACATCTATATAAATTTTTCTTGTGTCAAACTCACTTATTTCATCTATATTAAAATCATAATTTTCTGTGTTATCTTTTCTCTTTTGGGTTATTTCTTTTCTAAGTTCTTGATTTTCTTTTATAATCTCTTCAAGTTTTTTATCCTTTGAACTTAATTTATCATATAAATCTTTAAGCTCATCTGGTTTTACTCTTTTTTCCTCACCTTGAAGTAAAGCATTTTCATCAAATTTTTTTTCTTTATAGTCATCTCCATAACAGTAATCAATCCAATTAATAAATTGGTATAAATTATGTAATGATAAAACAGCCTCTTCTCTTGTTATAATTTTATTAGTATGTATAGCTACATTACCTAAACTAATTATAAACTTAAGTAAAGGCAACATTTCACTATCAATAAGTTCTAAAAAACTACCACTATGTATTAAACTACTTATATTATCCCTATATGGAATTCCCAAATCCTCATCAAAACTATATACCCATTTAACCGCAAGTTCCAAAGCTCTTCTGCTTAAAATAGCTGTGGTTGCTGGGCTTACTAATATGCTTTTTTCTGCTTCAATACAAGCACCTGCAAAAGCATTAAATTCTTTTTTGAACTTTAAAAATTCAAAATTAGTACACAAAGGCCCCATCCCCTTTTTAGTAACATCTGTTATTATTCCCTATGAATATATTACCATATTCAAACAATATTTGACACAGATAATTTTCATTCTAAATCCTTTTATTCAGTAAATTAAATTTGTTCCTAATAATTTTCAAACTATCCTGTATTTCAAATTTCAATTTGTCGACTTGCTTAACAAAGTCAGCGAATTGGTTTTGAAGTTCTATTGGTGGGACTATTGCTTCTAAATTTTCTATTTGTCGCTTTGTAATTGCCTCTCTTGTTGCTCCAGTACTTGTTGCTACATCCCGTAATAATCTTTGATAACTCTCACTTGTAAATTGATATACCAAAAATATTGGTATAATATTTTTTCGACTACGTATTATGGCAACATGTTGGTTTACTCTTGCTGGAATGAATTCATTAGGGACTATACAACATCTTGCTACTGATGCTCCTGTAATATTTAGAAGAATATCACCTTCTTTAACAATTACATTATTTAGCTTTTGTGCTTGCTCATCATCAATAAAAGCTAAGTCTTTTTTTATAAATTTATTGTTACGAACATTCATACTCCTAATTAAAGGAATTCCTTCTGCTTTATAACTTGAATTCCCGCCTTTAGGTGTTGCACCAGAACCAATCTTTAAAGTAATATTCTTACATACTGCTTTTTCCCAACCTTTAATATTAGAAATTGGATCACCAAACATCTCGATAAATCTCGATTTAACTAATTCATCTAAAGCTTCTATTTGATCTTTTCTTTTATCTATTAAGGATTGAGCTTTATCTAGCACATTTACTATTTTATTTTGTTTATCAACAACACAATATGGTATTTTCAATTCATTTAATTTACTTTTATTTAACGTTGCTCCCATTACTGCCCTATCTGTGTTAGTAAAATTCAAAGTTTTAATGGAATAATATAAATATTCCGGAATAAGCTTTGTATCATCTTTAATAGGGAAATTAGCAATAGCCTCATTTGTATACATATCTTCTTTCAAAATTGCAACTTTTCCTATTGATAATTTAAAACTCATAACAACTGTATTTTTAGGAACAATTTTCATATTACATTCTGATATAGCTTTTTCAGTTATTTGTTCTTTTGTTTCATTTATAAATTTATCTTTCAAATCTGAAATTGATAACCATTTTAGTCCTTTTCCCCAATAAATTTGTTTGTTTCTTGATGGTGTTTTACCTATATTTATATTACATAACTCATTTAATCTTACATATTGCATATTATATACCTCATTTTCTTTTTAAATGAAACTCCACTCACATAGGTTCGGTGAGTAAGTTGTACTAACCAAATACAAGATTTGGAGTCTCACTTACTCCTCTATCATTCTCTCTAATTCATCTATTCCCGCAGTTATTTCTTTTTCTAGTTTCCTAATTCTCTCTAGAATAACTTTAGGTTCATCATAAACTACTTCTTCGTACTCTATTTCTTTATATTTATTAACAGATAAATCATAGTTATTTTCTCTTATTTCTTCTACTGGTACAAAGAAGGATTGTTCTGTTCTTTTTCTATCTTCTTCCTTGTCCAAATTATTGAATCTTTCTATTATATCCGGTATATCATTATTTTCTATAGGATTTCTCTTATCATCTAGGGAATATCCATCTGCTTTCATATCATAGAACCAAACTTTATCTGTTCCACCAGTACCAGTTTTAGTGAATATCATAATTGCCGTAGAAACTCCTGCATATGGTTTAAACACTCCACTTGGCATACTTATTATAGCTTCAAGTTTATTGTTATCAACTATTTCTCGTCTTATATCCTTATGTCCTTTAGTTGAACCAAATAAAACTCCATCTGGTACAATTGATGCACATCTTCCACCAGTTTTTAATATTCTTAAAAATAATGCTAAAAACAATAATTCTGTTTTCTTTGTCTTACTAACTTTTAAAAGATCTGCTGAAACAGCCTCATAGTCCAAGCTACCTTTAAATGGAGGGTTTGCAAGTACTAAAGTATATTTTTCGCTATCTTTATTAGTTTCTGAAAGTGAATCTTTGTACTGAATATTAGGATTGTCCACCCCATGAAGCATCATATTCATAGCACCAATTCTAAGCATAGTTCTGTCCATATCAAATCCATTAAACATCTTATTATTAAAATGTTCTTTTAATGCTTGAACAAAAAATAAATCATTATGATTTTCTCTTAAATATTCTTCTGCTCCAACTAAGAAACCAGCTGTACCCATAGCTGGATCTACTATAATATCCTCTGGTGTTGGTTTCATCAATTCTGCCATCATTTTTATTATGTGTCTTGGAGTTCTAAATTGACCATTTGTACCTGCTGTAGCTACTTTTGATAATAAATATTCATAAAGATCACCCTTAGTATCTTTATTTTCTATTTCAAGCTTGTCTATTAAATCAACTATCTTAGACAACATAAGTGGAGTTGGTATCTTAAACATAGCATCCTCCATATATTTTGAATATGCAGATTGCTTATCTCCATGAATGTTCTTTATAAAAGGAAAAACTTCTTGTGATACTATCCTATACATTTCTCCTGCCTCAATATTTTTAAATTTACTCCATCTTAAATGTTGTTTATCACCTTGAAACATTCCTTCAAATGGCACTCCAAGTAATTCAGCATCACTTTCAGCCAATCTTTCATTTTCATCTAAATCTTTTATAAATAACAGATATGTAAATTGTTCTATAACTTCTAATGGATTAGTAATACCTCCAGTCCAAAATGTTTCACAAATTTTATCTATTTTATTTTTTAGTTCACCTGTAATCATTATGTTTCCTCCAGTAATAATTAAATTGCTATAATTTAAAATTTCTTATTTATATATATATAATTGAATTAGATTATCCCAACGCAATTATATTATAACCTTATTTTTAAATTTCGACAAAGCTCATCTTTTCTAAAAAACAATAAAGACAATAAAACATAACTATCTCCAAGGGGTTTAAAAGTTTTGTAAAGATTAAAGGACAATAAAACATAATTATAGCCCCTAAAAACTACTTCTAATTTATATATTATTATATAGTAAAGGGACTATCCCTAATTTTATTTAAATTCAAGAACAGCCCCTCTATTTTACATTATTTATTATTATTATATACTAGCTAAATTCCCAAAATACAAAAATAATTATATAATTTCTAATACCTCTACTGTATATTTTTCACCTGGAGCATCAACTTCAACTACATCTCCAACCTTTTTGCCCTTTAATGCTTTTCCTAAATCAGATTCTATACTTATGAGCATCTTTTCTGGTTGTGCATCCATAGTGGTTACCAGTGAAATATTTGTTTCAAAATCATCTTCCACAAATTTAACTTTAGCTTTTCTATTAATCCCCAAAACTGACTTATCTTGATTTTTCTCATCAATTACAGTTGCAGTTGAAATCATAGTCAATAAATATTGAATTCTATTATCATTTTCTCTATAGTTTGCACAGGCCTCTTTATATTCTGCATTTTCTGACCTATCACCATGAGCAGCTGCTTCTAATTTTTCCTTTGCTATTTCAGCTCTTTTTTTAGTCATTCTATATTCTAATTCTTCTTTTAACTTATTCATATTTTCTTGTGTTAATATGTTTTTCATGCAAAAATAATCCTCCTCGAGATATGTTATGTTAATATTATATAATATGTAGCAAAATTACAATGAAATATTATGTTAAAATAAATCATAACTAGCCTATCACACTCTTAGTTATATCCGTTTAAATTTTAACATTAATTACTAAATAATCCAATACCTTTTATAATTTCCTGTTCCCTAAACAAACTTAAAACGGCTGCATTATAAGAGTTTAGCTTTTGCGCCTTCTTTATTTTTTTAGCATATTTTTTATTATTTGAAAATATGTAAATCATGTATCCCCATAACTCTTTCATTCTAAATAAAGCATTTTTCTCTTCATTATATAGCTCTATATATTTATTTAAAATTTCATCGTGAAACTCTTTTAATGTATCTTTATCTATAGTAATATCATTTTTTATCTCATTAATTAATCCCGGATTCGCTAATATTCCTCTTCCTAACATTACTGTTTTTATTTTTGGAAAATTTTTTATTAATTTATTATAATCATTAGTAGTAAAAATATCACCATTATAACATATAGGATTAACACTTAAATTTATAGCATCTTTAAAAACATCCAAATTAGGTTTATTTCCATAAAAATCTTTTTGTGTTCTAGGATGTATAATCAACTCTTCTATAGGATATTTATTATAAATTTTTATTAGCTCATAAAATTCTTCTGGGTTATCTTTTCCTATTCTAGTTTTTATGGAAATTCTCATATCCCTTATTTTAAATATTTCATTTAAAAATATATCAAGTTCTTCTCTTTTAGCTAAAAACCCTGATCCCCTATTTTTCGAAACAACAGTTCCAGCAGGACACCCTAAATTTAAATTAATTTCATTATAACCTAATTGTTGTAACTTTCTAGCAGTAATAATAAAACCTTCTGAATCATTAGTAAGTATTTGAGGAACTACATTAATTCCTTTATTATTTTCAGGCAAAACATCCCTTAATTCCTTAGTTTTAAGACTTCTACTTTTATTAGGCACAATAAAAGGCGTAAAATATTTATCAATATTATTAAAAAATTTATCATAAGAATTTCTATATATGTATCCTGTAATCCCTTCCATTGGTGCTAAATAATACTTCATTTGATTACTCCTTTATAAATATTCTAAAAATATATTATATCAATCTTCTTTTTTCTTATCTACTCAATATTAATTATTTAGAAAATAAAATAAATCTTTATCTGATTTAAGAAAGCTCACTTAAAAAAATAAAATTAACTTTTTCTTTTTAAAACCCTAGTCCATATTTTTTAATAATAATTAAATTTACTTTTAGATAAAATTAAACCTAAAAAAAGACCATTAATATAATATTGATGGTCTTTCCCTTTTTTTATCACCCTAAAGTATCTTTTTCCTTTTTTGTATAGTTTAATAAAATAAATTATTTACATACCTTAGGACTGCTTGCCCTTTATTTCTCTATATACTTATCGTTCAATTTTTATAATAAAAGGTTTAATACAACACTGCTTGTCCTTTATTTCTCTATATACTTAACATTACCTAAACTATCTAACTTACCTTTATCAACACCTAATTTTTCTAAACTATTTTTGTTTACATATATTTCTCTTTTATTTGTCATTTTTATTAGCATTTTAGAAATATCTTCTCCTTTTAATACTGATGCTGCCATTTCTCCTGTTTAATATCCTAATTGATAGTAATCAATTCCCACTGTTGCCAATGCTCCAGATTCTACACTTCCCTTTTCTGCTGCAATTATAGGTATTTTAGCATCTAGGGTATGCTTTGCTATTATAGGCATAGATGATACTACTAATTGGTCTGTTGGCACATATAAAACATCTATCTTATTTACTAAATTAGCTATAGTTTAGGACACTCCTATATCTCCTTGAGCATTTTTATAATCTATTTTTATATTATCTCCATCCTTATATCCAGATTCCTCAAGAGCTTTTATAATTCTCTTTCTATTATCATCTAATGCTACATATTCTACTATTTGATTTATCTATATTCAAACCTTCCTCTTTTTTGTTGTCTTTCCACAGGCTGCTAAAGTTAAAATACTAATTGTTAATAATATTGCCCTGCTAGCTTTTTCATAATATACATCCCCTTTATTATTTATATTTTCAAACTGAATATTCAAATTTTTTTAATATATTTTCTACCTTTAGATTTTTCTTTTCCATTTAAATCTAATATGATTTGTCCCTTATGCAACATAATGAGCCTATTTCCATAGTTTATAGCATCTTTTAAGTTATGAGTTACCATTAATGTAGTTATATTTTTTTCAGTTACAATTTTTTCAGTAATCTTCATAACTTCACTGGATGTTTTTGGATCTAACGCTGCAGTATGTTCATCTAAAATTAATACTTTAAGATTATTCACACTAGCCATTATCAATGCTAAAACTTGTCTTTGACCTCCAGAAAGATACTTAACTTTTATATCCAGAATTTTTTTAAATCCAAGGATATATTTGATACTACCTCCATAAAATTCTCCTTTCTATTTTTGGGTACAAAAAAAACACATGTTACCCATGTGGCTTTTAAAAAATAAAACTAAATAATATCCAAAAATCGAAAAAGCCACACAGATTATCTATGTGGCTTTCTATATATTATTATAGAAAAACTTATCTTAGCCAACATAGATACAAACCATTCAATTGTATTAACATTCGTGAATTGCGGGGTTTGTATCTATGCTAAATTTACAAGATACAAACCCTATCTAAATTGGCTATTAAAGACTACATTAATTTTTAATGTTAATAGTTTTTCCATAATTATTTCCTCCTAAAACTTTTATAAAAGTCTATCATGCAAATTTGATTATGTCAAGTGTATTTTATAATATAGAACCCCATTTTTTTCTTCCATTACTACTTCACCTAAAGCTCTAAGATGTTCCAAATGCGCATGAGCTTCTCCTGCTGCAAACCATTTTTGACTTTTAGGGAAATCATCCCAACCTTTACTTTTAATATTCCAATGAAGTTCTTTTGTTACTTTTCTTACGGTACAAGTACCAAATTTTCTTAATACTGCCTTAATTTCATCTAATCTTTCTTGATGGTGAACACAAAGTTCATTAATCCTTATGCGATGATCCTCTATTAAAAATCTGTGAGATGAAAACAAATAATCAATATCCATATTATAAACATATTTTAAATTTTCAAGATATTTACCTAACATATCACCATATTCAAATCCCCAGAATGTAATATTAGGAGTAATCTTTCCCAAAATATGATCTCCACAAAATAATATTTTATGTTTTTTCTCATAAAGCCCAACCATTCCTGGCGTATGGCCTTTCAAATCTACAATTTCAAAATTATATTCTCCAATTCTAATATATTCCCCGGGAATTGCAGGAACAAAATTTATATGAGATATAGGTCTAAACTTGAATCCTGGATTATCTTCAATATCTAATTGTTCTTCTTCTAATCCCTGCCACATTGCTCTTTGAATAGTACCGCTCCACATAGGACCGGATTTTTCCACACTACCATTTAACAAATCCCCATCGATCTTACTTATATATATGGTTAAGCCCATATCTTGAAAGTATGTAGCTAATCCTGTATGATCTGAATGCAAATGCGTTAGAAAAAGTATGGTGTTTTCAGGCTTTAAATCTAATTCTTTAAATATTTCCATCATATGTTTTTTTGTTTCTTCACAATTAAACCCTGTATCAATAATCATAGACTTATCTTTACCCTTAATAATATAAAAATTTAAATATTTTAAAGGACTATTTGGTAACGAAAGTTCTTCTAAATAAATATTTTCATATGTTTCTCTCATTTTTTCTCCTTCCCAAGTTTTTATTACTTTAGATGTTATTAATCTTATTTGTAAACCAAGACACAACTGATTCTTAAATGAATATTTTTTTGACAATCAAAACATAATACTTTTTTAAATTTCAAACCACAACTGATTCTTACTTAAATAAATATCCCTTTTGTTCAAATTATTTTACCGTATATATAAATCTTTCTAATACTTTATCTTAAGTTTATAAAAATTAATATAGGTTTGTGAATCATAAATTGTACTGGTGCAAAAATTACTTTATCTTAAGTTTATATAAATTAATATGCCAACTAAAACTTTGCTTTATTTTTCTTTAAACTATTCCCAATAATTTCTTTATATTTTATAGTATACTCCATATTTAATATCATTTAAATAAAACACTATTAAATATTTTTACCAATAAGGAGGATTATAAAATTACTTAAATGCTGTAAATTATAGAATATTCAAATCACAATTTCATCATTTATTCAAAATAGACTGTGTTGAATAAAAAATACTTTTCTATATCCAAATCATAATTTCATCTTTTATCCACTATAATTTATATATTATTAGATTTACAAGGCGGTAAAACCATTTTTAAAGTTGTAAAACCATTTTTAAAGTTGTAAAAAATATTATAAAAAGACAAAAGTTGTATCTATAAATTTTTAAAACCTTCACAACAAAACCATAATCTATTAAATCAAAATATAAGTAATTTATATGAAATTCTTGAATATAAATAGTAAAGTATAGAAATAAACATTACTCACTAAATAATATTTTAATTTTATATGGAGGGGCTTGAATTGAAAAAAATAATAAAAAAAGCTTCTGTTGGTATTCTAACCTTAGGTTTACTTTTAGGTATGGGATTTTCCAATCCTGTTAGTGCTCGTCCTATATGTGGATGCCCTGATCCTATAATAGAAAGTTGGAAAATAGATAATTGCAACGTACACTATGTTTGCAGAAACTGTGGTTGGAGATGGACATGGAATACTTGTAAATAAAAATTAAGGTTTATTTACCTAATATAAAAATTAAAGTTAAACTTATGTTTTATTAGGTTTAACTTTATTTTTAATTTTAAAAAACATATAAAAATGAAGATACTCTTCTTTATTTCTATAAACATCTCTAAATTTATTAACTTTATTGTTTATGATGCAATTTACTACTCGCATTTTTCATAATTATTTAATAAGTTCGCCACTTCTTTTTACTTGTTAATATGTCCTAATGTTTTCTATACCTAGCACCTATCTTTAGAAATTAATTAGATAATACAGTTAAAATAAATATAAGCTATCAGAACCTAACACCTATCTTTAGAAGTTAATTACTAGAAAGATTTGCAAATAAAAAAGCTCTAGCATTTTTGCTAATCTATCATTAAAAAAACAACAATCAATGATAACAGGAAAGCACTATGCTAGAACTTAATAAAAATTCTACTATAATAAACATCTTAAAAGATTTTATTACTGTTTAAAAAATTTTATTACTATCACTTATTTATAATTAATATTATTTATAAAAAACTCCAGTGCCTATGTGATATGGCATATTAATCCTTATAATAAAAACTTATCCTTTAACACAACAGATTAATTTATATATTACTTAATTATATTTTTTATCATATTATTTAAACAAATTTACAAATAATGTTATAACCAAAGAATTAGAAAAGTCTATTAAAAACGCCCCAACAACTGGAAGAATAAAAAATGCTTTTGGTGACATACCATATTTAGAAGTTATAGCTTCCATATTTGCTATACCGTTAGGAGTAGCTCCCATTCCAAAGCCACAATGTCCAGAACTCATAACAGCGGCATCATAATCTTTTCCCATTAATCTAAAAGTAATAAAGTATGCAAATATGAACATTAATATAGCTTGTCCTATTAATAAGATTAATAATGGTCCTGCTGTGTTTTTTAATTCCCATAATTTAAGATTTATAAGTGCCATAGATAAAAACACATTAAGACTTATATTTCCAATTATATCAACACATTTTGAATTTATCTTCCATTTATTTGTTTGTTCCCCTATATTAAGTATTATAGCTGCCACTATCATAGCATCTATATATGAAGGAAAAACTATACCGAGTTTTGTAAAAAACATCTCTAAAATAGAACCGAGCCCCATTGATATGAATATAATAGAAAATGTATTAAATAAGTTTTTATAACTCACTTCTTCATTCTCATCAGAACTTTCTTTAAAAAACTCATCTGAGTTACTTTTTAGATTATTTTTACTTATTAAGTTTTTAGCTACCGGACCACCTATTAAACTACCACATATAAGACCAAAGGTAGCAGCAGCCATAGCTGTAGTGGAAGCACCTACAAGTCCGTATTCTGATTCAAATAGGGCTCCAAAAGTAGCTCCTGTTCCATGACCACCTGTCATAGTTATAGATCCAACAATTAATCCCCAAAGTGGATCTTGCCCTATAAATTTAGCCATAACTACTCCAAGAATATCTTGTGATATTACTAAAAGAAGAGCTGCTATAAAAAACATTATTACATGAAGACCACCCTGTTTTATCATCTTAAAACTTGCTCCCAATCCAATAGTTGTAAAGAAAGCTAGCATAAAAGTCTTTTGAAGAGTTGTATCTAAAGATATAGATATAAAATCGCTTTCTGTAAAAATTAAATTTAAAATAGCAAAAACAAGTCCACCTACAACTGGAGCAGGTATACAAAATTTTTCAAGAATTGAAACTTTAGATTTTATAAGCACACCTACATAATAGAAAAATATAGCTAAGGCAGTTGTTTGAATCATATCAAGCTCTAGTGTCATAAAAACTCCTCCTTATATTGTAATGAACATTATGTTTATATGAGCATTTATGATAAAAATAAAAAAAATATTTATAAATATGAAATCTCAAATATATATTTATATAAAAGTTTCATATTTATAAATAAAATTCTTATGGATATTATATAGGATTTTCTCAAAATATTCTACTAAAATACAAAATTTTTATGATACACTATATACATCTATTTTACTAAAATAAATAATACTTTAAAATAAAAACAATTTAAAATAATATTAGAAAATATAACAATTAATTTATTATATGTAACAACAAGTTGAAAATTCAGGTAATATATTGTAATATATTGTAATATATTAAAGTATTATTATATAAGTAAGGAGGTGGTATCATTGTTTGAAAAAAGAAGTAAAGCATTTTTTACAGGTCTTATTTTAGCTAGTATATACTTAATTTATGTAGTATCATATTTTTATGGAATACTAGGTAAAGGTGATACATCAGAACAAGTAGGTAGTGGACTAGCTGCTGCACTAGTAACACCTCATATAGTAGTTTTAGCTATTGGTGTTATATTTGGATGGTTAGCATTTGGATTAAATAGTTCTGGATTTGCTCTAACTGCATCTATATTATATACTGTTTCAGGAGTTATGTTTATTCCTTATATATTCTTTGTTATTCCAAGTATTATATTGGGATTCGTAGGATATGCAAACCAAAAAAATATAAACAATAAAGCTAAAGCATAAAAAAAGGTTAAAGTACATAAGAAACCTAAGGTAAATAATAAAACTAATTTAAAAACTTAAATACAAATTATAAAAAATAAGACAGTCAATAGTGACAGTCTTATTTTTTTATTTATAAATATCAAGCTCTTTTTAATTTTCAAATGTAAAACCACAATATCCTATCTCATCACATCTTCTTTTCATATCATCCCATATATCCTTTTCTTTTATAGCTTCTATAGATGATGGATACAAAATATAATTTTCTTTAAAAATATGATCTCTTAAATTAAAAATTATATACTTAGAAATTTCATCCACTTTACTTTTAAATTCATCAAATTGCATTTTATCTATATTTTCTGAAAGCCTTTTTAATTCTTTTTTCCTAATCCTTAAATCATCATGCTCCATTCTCATTATTCTTGTAGGTCCTGTTATTTCTCTTTTTTCCATCTCTACAAATAAAACTTTTTCTTCTCTTTGATGATGATTTTCCGCATCTAATATATTTTCTGCTAATTTATGAAGACTATTAATTTTTTCTCTAGCTTCATTATAATTTTCACTCTTTTGAATATCTGAATTTACTTTTTCTAAATCTTCTAAGAATCTCAAAATCTTATCATGTTCATCTATTAAAGTATATACTACATGTCCCTTACTTATCTTCGTCTTTATTTTACTTAATTCATCCTTTAAAACTTCCATGTGTATATCACATAAATGTCTTAAATCTTGCGGATTCATTCCTTCTTCTATAAGTTGTTGTTCTGCTATTGATAAATCTATAGCGTCAATATCTTTTACTATATCTAAAGCTTCTTTTCTTGTTTCATCGTTAATTCCAACTTTATTTAATTTTTTTAAAACTTCCTTTAATTGCTTAATTTTTTTATTGTTCATTTAAATCATCTCCTTTAATTATCTTTTTAAAATAATTTATAATACCACACAAATCTTTAAAACATCTCAAATAATACACTATTTTCTTTGTATATATGAATAAACAAATCTTTTTCTAGACTATGAATCTTATCATAAGTTAATTTATAGCTTGCACATGCACCCTCTGGTGATTTGAAATCCCTTGTTATTTTTTCTAATTCTTTTAATATATCTCCAGCTTTATCATGTTCATCTTCTGTTTCTTTTATAAATTTATCTATTTCTTTTTTTACATTTTCATCTTTAGTCAATTCATATTTTTTTATTAATGGAAATAGATTTTCTTCTTCTTTTATTAAATGTTCTTCTAATTCTATTTTTAAAAGTCCAAATAATCTATGAACTTTTAATAATTCTTCTCCATGATGCTCAAAATGAACCTTTAATATTTTTGATAATAGTACATCTATTTCTTTAAGCTCTCTTTTTGTATAAGCATGATGAGTATCTACTATATTTTTTATAAGATTTATTGCCTTTTCTTTTCTCCAATCTATATACTCTTCATTAGATTCTACAAACTTTTCATATTCTTCATTAAGTTTTTCCATGAATTTATCTGAATTTATTCCTTTTTCTTTTAGAGCTTGTCCTAATGTATCATGTCCACCACAACAATAATCTATTTTCACCTCATTAAATATTCTACTTGATCCTGGGAATATAGAAACAACTTCCCCAAGTTTTTGATTTATATTAATAGTATTTTTCATAATAATTTCCCCCTAACTTAAAACAACATTATGAATAAATTTGTTGTTATCCTATTTAATTTAATCTTAATAATTAGATCATTCATCAAAATTATAAATAAATTTGTGACTATTATTTAAGTTACATCCATGAATAAATATTTTCTAGTCTTTAATTGGAATAAAAACTCACTATATGTCCAAAAATTTTCTTTATATTACTTTCCTTGATTTCCTGTACTTTATGGCTTTATTATATAATCTATTGAAAATTTAAAATATGATTCAAATCAAATTTTATAAAATATTAAAATGCTATGTATAAAAAATTTAGATATGATAAAACAAAATATATAAAAGTAAGAATAGAGAGATATTATTTTATGATATAAAAATTTAGGCATTATAAAACCCCATGCAAATGCATGAGGTTTTTGAACAATTTTAAAAATGCTAAGCACTTTTTCTAAAATAATCTATTCTATATATTCTTTTAGGGCATCTTTATCTTTAATTATAATTACTTTATTACCAACAAGTTTTATAATATCAAAATCTTCAAATTTAGATAACTTTCTACTTATAGTTTCTCTTGTAACCCCTACGTAGTTTGCCATTTCTTCTCTATTTATAGGTAGTTTTATTTCTATATATTCTTCCTTATTTACTCCATATTTTTCTCCAAAGTCTAATAGCATATTGGCTATTCTAATATCTGCATCATTAGTAGCTAAATTTTGCGCTAAAGTTTCTGTTTCTGCAAGTCTTTTAGTTACCTCTTTTAATATCTTTAAGGATATATCTGGGTTTCTTAATAATATCTCATCCATTTTTTGTTTTGTAAGAGTACATATTTTTACATCAGATATGGCATAAGCAGAAAAATTATAATTCTCATTATCATTAAAAAGATTTAATTCTCCAAAAAAATCTCCACTAGAAAGTATATGAATAATTTGTTCTTTTCCTTCCTTTGTAAGCTTACAAAGTTTCACTTTTCCTTCATTTATAATAACTAAAGTTTCAGATTTATCGCCTTCATTAAAAATAATTTCTCCTTTTTTAAAAGCCTTATGTCCTGTCATATTTACAATCTTTATTAATTCTTCCTCTGATAAAGAAGAAAATATAGGAACTTTTCTTGCACAAATATTGTGATGACATCTTTCACAAGTACATTTTTTCATAACAAACACCCTCTTTATTGAATATAACAAATTAATCTACATTTGCAACTATAGCTTATGCTGATATATCATTCATATAATATTACTCCTTACAAATAAATTATATTCTAACATATTTATGTCTTTAAGTATCAAAGACTTAAGGATAATTCTTATACCCCTCCAAGTGGATTCTAACACATTTATGTCTTTAAGTATCCTATCCAGATTTTAATTAAAATACAACTTGATTATATTTTATATATGAAATTTAACTTTTTATTATATACTTTTATAAAACATTATCTCCAAGAATCCTTAACCAAATATACATTAAGTTTGTATTATTGGCTTTAGCATTGTTATTTAGTTAAAATGTTATCAGAAGTGAAACAAATGAAAAAGTTAATTAAAGTTGTTGACGTTATTATTGAAAATGAAAATAATGAAATCTTGTGTGCCTTAAAATCAACTAAAATGACTCTTCCTATATCTTTTACCCTTTACTTACTTATCATGTGTAACTATACCATTTCCACTTACAGGTATGGTGTCTCCTAGATATTTAGGTTTAGATTTAATTAAATTAACATTAAAATAGTCCTTTACTCTTGCTGCAATTTCTCTAGTTTTATATTTATCTATTCCCCAATAATTTCTTTTATCTGAATTTACTCCATAAGCATCCAATCCAAGTTGTCTTGCTATATACACAGCCCTCATAAGATGGTATTGTTGAGTTACAATTATTATTTTTTTAGCTTTAAAAACCTCTTTTGCTCTATACATACTTTCATAGGTGCTAAATCCAGCATGATCTAAAAATATATCCTCCTTTTTAACACCTTTCTTTTCAGCAACTTTCTTCATTGCATTTACTTCATCATAATTAGCCTGTCCATGATCTCCACTAAATAATATTTTTTTAGATTTGTTATTTTTATATAAATCTATTCCAACTGCTACTCTATCCTCTAACATATCACAAAGTTTACCATTTGGCTTTACATAAGCTCCCAACACTAAAATCGCCTCTGCTTCTGGAACATCTTTAGAATTTACAATGTACTTTTCGCTTTCTGACCTTACCCTAAAATCAATAAAAAATATTGCCGCTGTTCCTATTAAAACTATTGCCATAACAACCATTAATATTCTTTTTATCTTATTTTTCAAAATTTTGCCCCCTTTAAAATACCTTTCTTTTTTTATAATATCTTTCTTTTAATGATAACTGCTACTTCATACATTAATTTTTGAGGATTCTTTTTAAAATCCTCTAACCTCTCAGATTTTTAATATAGAAACTTTAGTTCTTCTTATTAAGTTTGTTCCATTTTGAAGAAAAGTTATTATATCTTGTAATACAAAATTAAAATTATAAATTTCTTATCCCTTTTACTTAAATACTTATTTAATTATTTTTCCTTTTGAAACATAAACCAAGTTATCCGTTAAATCCTTTTTTATCTTTATTCTTTGCCTTGTATATATATTACAGCAACTACAATAACTTAAAGTACTTACCCTTCTTGTTTTACTATCAAAACTTAATTTTAGTTTTTTGCTATATTTACCACAGTTTGCACATCTAGACCTTAATTTAGTCTTGTCCAACATTTCAAGAGAAATCTTTAAATTTAATGAATCATAAAAATAATTTAAATTATTAATTATGTAATTTTCTATTTTAGATTTATCAAACAGTTCTCTAAAAACATCTACTGTTAATTTAGAATCATCCAGTGCTTGATGAAATGTATCCGTTGAACAAACTATATTTTCCCTATTTATTATGTCATGTAAACTTACTCGTCTATTATAGTGTAAAATTTCACAACAATATTTTTGAATATCAATATATGGCACAAGAAGAGAATCTACTTTATAATTTGGATTATAATACTCTATATTTTTCTTTAAAACTTTAATATCACTATCACACCACGAACACAATATATAATCTTTTCCTATCCATTTTTTAAAATACTTTAAAACCTTATTAAAATTAAATCCATATTCTAAATCTTCATTGCTAATTCCTGTAAGCTCTATTATTCGTGGATTTAATTTTTTATAAATAGTAGGCTTTATATATGCTCTAAAATTATCTATGCACTCTAATTTATCATTTAACTTTATAGCACCAATTTCTATTATTTCATCAAAAAACTTTGTCCTTTTATTAAATTTTTTATAATAATTAATATTGTTTTTTATATTTTTAAAACTATTCCATTCTAAATCAAAAATAATGTAATTCATATTTATCACCTACACAAATATTTAAGTTTTATTATCTTTTTAAGTTCAATAATTACTGTAGTAAGTGGTGAAATAATATATAATTACTATAGATTCCCTATTATTTATGTTTAATATCATTTTAAAATATTTAGGTAAAATTATCAAATTTAGTTATATAAAATAATGTTTTCAAGTTATGTGTAGTTTTTATAAGCAATTTGAATAGAAAAATATCAAAATTACACTCTACATTTAATTTCTAAGATTCAAATATAGTAAAGATATTTATATATAATAAATAAAATTATAATTCATAAAGAAAATAGATGAACAATTAAACTTATTTGTTCATCTACTGAATTATCCAGAATATAAAGAAAGGTATTATTTCATTATAAAAATAAACTTATATTTTCCATAACTTAAATTCCTAATTTCTTTTATAGCTCAACAGTATAAATATCCTTTTTTCATACCACAACCATTAGTACCTTTTTTAAATCATTGCCTTCAAGTTCCTCTTTTACCATCTTACTTTCAGCATAGCCTTTATTATTTTCATCTTCACTTTTTATAAAATAAGTGCTGTCTACTCCTAAAAGGTTAAGTAGCATCATTTTTATATTTTTTTCATCTATTTTTATTAAATCTCTATTAGATAAATCCTCTAATATGTTTTTCACTAATTCTATTAAAGGCTGAATATTTCCATTCATTCTCATTTCATTAACAGCGATTCTTATATTTTGTAGTTGTATATTATAATCTTTGTTTAATCTTTGGAAATATTGTTCCCAATATATTGTTCTTATTACGTAGTTGGGTATCATTAAAACTGTTCCAAGTGGTCCTTGCTCCTTTATTGTAAGCATTCCAAGGTAAAATAATAGTGATTTAAAATTTTCTTTTACACTATACATAGTATGAATATTGAATCTATCTACTAACATAGTTGAAGTTTCCCCTGTGGTCATTATTTCCTCTAATGCTTCTCTATCATTAAAATTATAAGCTAATTGATTAACTTTTCCATAATCGGGTTTCACATTATTATCTATCATTTCTGCGCTCATATTCTCCATGGGCAATATAAAAAGACTTTTACCAAACCTTCTAGGTCTTATAAAAAAATTATAAGGAGCATATCTATCTAATAACTCTAGGTTTTATTTTGATAAGATAATCCTCCTCTCTTAAAATTTCAAAATTAGAAATACCATAGGGTATTCTTTTCATTTATTCTCACTCCTCATTTAATTTAATCTATTCCTCACCAATCTTTTTTTAATATTAAATTTTCTTTATTTTATTTATAGTATACTCTATATTTAATAACATTTGAATATACGGCAGAGTTTTATAGGGATTCTAAAAATGTTCTTGCGGCTGGGGATAATGATACACTTTTCAAATAACAAAATCCTATATTACGCTTAGGGATAGGTTCCTTAGTTTTTACCTCAAACAAAATTTTTTCTTTTAAATATTCTAATGAAAATTCTTTCACAACACAGGCTATTCCTAAATTAATCTTTGCAAATTGTAATAACAAATCATGAGCACCAAGTTCTATTTCTGGACTAATCTTAACCCCTTTTGACAATAAATAATTTTCTACATATTGTCTTGAATTAGATTTGCTATCTAATAATATAAGAGGCATCTTTGATATTTCTATAAAACTTAAAGGCTCAGATATAGCTTTATTAAACTTTTCTCCACAAACAAATATGTCCTGTATTTCCATACACTTTTTAAATTCCAAAGCTGAGTCTTCTATTGGTAAGTTACAGATAGCCAAATCAATATCCCCTGTTTTAACCAAGTTACACAACTCTACAGTAGTTCCATTTAATATTTTCAATTTTACATTTGGATACTTTATGTGGAATTTTTCTAAATAAGACAGTAAAAAATACTTAGAAGTAGTATCTCCTACTCCTATTTTTAGATCTCCTATCATAAGATTTTTAGAATCTAACATCTTTTTTTCTCCTGCTTCTATTAAACTTATAGCAGAAGTTACATATTCAAATAAAATTTCACCCTCATTAGTTAAAATAACACCTTTTGGAGTTCGTGTAAAAAGTCTTATACTAAGTTCTTTTTCTAACTGCATTATAGATTGGCTTACTGCCGGTTGTGTCATATATAACTCCTTAGCTGCCTTTGAAAAACTTTTACACTTTCCTACACAACCAAATACTCTATATAAATCTAATTTGCTTATCATATAAGCCCTCCTTATACCCACTATATATACTATTTATTTTACTTATATCATGAAAATGTTGTATATTACAAGTATAGGAAGTAAATTTAATTCAAAATTTTTTTGAAGTTAAGGAGAGATAAATTTGGAAAGAGTAGTTGGAACTGTTGTTAGAGGTCTTCGTTGCCCTATTATTAACGAAGGAGATTGTATAGAAGATATCGTTGTTGATAGTGTATTAAAGGCTTCTGAAGTTGAAGGATTTAAAATAAATGATAAGGATATTGTTACTGTAACAGAATCTGTTGTTGCTCGTGCTCAAGGCAACTATGCTACAATAGATCAAATTGCAAAGGATGTAAAATCAAAATTTGGTGATGATACTATAGGAGTAATATTCCCAATACTAAGCCGTAACCGTTTTGCTATATGCCTTCGTGGTATTGCAAAGGGTGCTAAAAAAATTGTTCTTATGCTTAGTTATCCATCTGACGAAGTTGGTAATCATCTTGTTGATATAGATATGTTAGATGAAAAAGGAATAAATCCTTGGAGTGATGTTTTAACTGAAAAACAATTCCGTGATTATTTTGGAGAAGTTAAACATACATTTACTGGAGTTGATTACGTTGAATACTATAAATCTTTAATTGAAGAATACGGTGTTGAATGTGAAGTTATATTCTCAAATAATCCAAAAACTATTTTAAACTATACAAAAAGTGTTCTTGCTTGTGATATACACACAAGATTTAGAACTAAAAAAATACTAAAAAACAATGGCGGTGAAAAAATATACAGTCTTGATAATATACTAGCTTCATCTGTTGATGGCGGTGGATTTAACGAAAACTATGGTCTTTTAGGTTCAAATAAATCTACTGAAAACACAGTTAAATTATTCCCTCGTAACTGTCAACCTGTTGTTGATGCTATTCAAACTAAACTTAAAGAAAAAACAGGTAAAAACGTTGAAGTTATGATTTACGGAGATGGAGCATTCAAAGATCCTGTAGGTAAAATATGGGAACTTGCTGACCCAGTAGTTGCACCTGCTTATACAAAAGGACTTGATGGAACTCCAAATGAAGTTAAATTAAAATACCTTGCAGATAATGACTTTGCTCATTTAAAAGGTGATGAACTTAAATCCGCTATATCTGAATATATAAAAAATAAAGAAGATGATCTTGTAGGTTCTATGGCATCTCAAGGAACTACACCAAGAAGACTTACAGACCTTATAGGTTCACTTTCTGACTTAACCTCTGGAAGTGGAGATAAAGGTACTCCTATAATCTTTATACAAGGTTATTTTGATAATTATACTAAATAAAAATATGTAAAAAATTTCATTCACATAAAATTATAATAATACTACAATATTGTTATGCTGCTTTTAATATAAAATGAAGATGTCGCAAAATAAATTTAATTTTGAGACATCTTCATTTTTTTATTCATTTAAAAATTATCTATATTGACTATTATTTTTTATCTATGTAATTTTAGTTTTGTCTTATCAATTAAAGACACTAAAAATCCAATAATGCATGCTATTGCTGCTATAGAATATACCCATCTCATACCATAGATGAATACATCGCCTCTTCCTTCCACATAATTTAATACTCTATAACCTAATTTATAACTCATTCTGTTATACAATATAGTAGTTGAAAATGAAACTCCAAAAATAAATCCTAAGTTTCTAATAAGAGCATTTACACCACCTGCTATTCCTAATTTAATTTTTTCAACTGATGACATAACCAATGAATTATTAGGAGATTGGAACAATCCATTGCCTAATGCTACTACAGATAACAACAATGTAATCATTAAAAATGTTGATTGTTCATTTAAAAATGCCATACAAAATAATCCAATAGATGCCACTGCAATACCTGCTAATGTAAGTTTTTTACTTCCCATTTTATCTGATAAATATCCACTTATTGGAGCTACAACACTTAAAACAATAGGATATGCCATCATTATAAATCCTGTTTTTGCTGGTGATAATTTTAATACATCTTGAAGATAAAATGGTTGTATTATGTTTATACAACTTATTCCTATAAACATTACAAAAGCACTAAATATATTAACAGAAAACACTCTATTTCTAAATATTGATAAATCCAACATAGGGTTTTCAATTTTTAATTCTAGCATAATAAATACAATAAAACATATTAATGATATTATAAATGATATTATTATATTAATATTATTATATCCTATTTGCTGCCCTTTAAGCATTGCCCAAAATAAAGTAACTATACATATAATAAAAAGTATTGCTCCTTTAATATCTAAAGATTGATCACTTTTCACCTCATCTTTAGGCAAATATTTCATTGCTGCTATAAATGCTATTAAACCTATAGGAACATTAATCAAAAATATATATTCCCAACTTACTACTGATATTATTAATCCTCCTAAAGGAGGTCCAAGCAAAGTTCCAAGTGCAACAGATGTACCAGAAATTCCAAGTGCCCTTCCTCTTTCATTAGGTAGAAATGTATGTGTTATAATTCCTTGACTTGTAGACATAGTCATTGCTGCACCTATAGCCTGAACAATTCTTGAAAATATTAAAAAATTAAGCGTAGTTGATATTCCACATAAAAAAGATCCTAAAACAAATATTATAAATCCATATTTAAATACATTTGTTTTTCCTTTTATATCCCCTAATCTTCCAAATATAAGTATAGCTGCAGAAATTACTATAAGATAACTTGTAACTACCTGTTCAATACCTGCCATAGACGTAGAAAGTTCTTTTGCCATAACTGGTAATGCTACATTTACTATACTACTATCAAGACACGCCATAAATGGTGACATAATTACTATAGCAAGTATTATCCAATTATTTTTATATGTATTAGTTTCTTCTTTAGTTTTATTAATCATATATAAAATTCCTCCTCTTTAGTTTTATTAGTCTTTAACCTTAAGAGCCTTAATATTCATATACATATTTTCCAGTAAATATTCTGCTGTTTCTTTCTCCTTTTCCGTTAATCCATCAGTTATAATTTGTAACCAATCATCTAATATCTCCCTAATTTTAGGAACAACAACTTTGGCCTTTTGTGTAAGATATAATTTATATGCTCTTGCATCTTTATTATTTATAATTTTTTCTACATATCCAAGTTCTATAAGCCTTTTTATAGCTCTAGCAGAAAGAGCCTTATCTACCTTTACACGATCACTTAAAACCTTTTGATTTATTCCTTCATCCTCATATAATGTCAAAATAAAAGGATATGTCCCTGAACTTAACTCATATTTTTTTAAAGCTTCATCTAAATATCCCTGCGATGCTCTGTATATCATTGCTATATATTTGTTTAAAAAATTTCTTTTTTCCATCCATATTCCCCCTATAGTTGACTTATCAACCGTTTTTTACAATATCACAATATAGTTGATTCGTCAACTATATTACAGGCTATATATAACTTTTATTATAAGTTTAAACTAGGGCTGTCACACTAATTTTTTAGTGGAACATCCCTTTAAAATTTTTTGTGTTTTACTTATTAATTTTATCTCCTACAGAGCATTTATTCATTAATTTTTAAGATAATATTCAAAAAATTATAAAACCAACCTGTAAAAATTTGCTATAGTTTTAAGTACTAAATAATCTATATATTAAATATTTTATAATTTATGTTATAATTTACATATAATACAATTAAACCGTATATAGTCATTAAATAATAATGACTATTTAAATGAACAATAAATATATACTTATAACAACCATTAGTAAAAAAATAAAGTGAATTATTATGAATATTGAAAAACTTGGAAAACATTAGAGAAAACAATTTTTAATAAAAAAGAAGAAAACAGCAAAAAGATTAATATTAATCAAATAGGTTCAACAGAAATATTTAAAATAATCTTTAATAAATTATTTCATGAGGAAAAATATAACGAAGCAGAAAAAAATCCTAATTTATCATTTTACTTTAAATATTTACTATAAGTATATATTTATATTTTAAGGGTATAATTTTAAAAAAATACTTAAGGAGATATAATAATGGCAAAGTTATTTTTTAAAAAGTTTTTAAAAAGTTTATTCTCAGATACTTTTGAAGTTCAATTTTGGGATGGAACAACAGAAAAATTTGGTGAAGGAAACATAAGATTTAAAATAATATTAAATGAACGCATATCCAAAAGTGATATTTTAAAAGATCCATTTTTAACCTTTGGCGAAGCATACATGAATAATAGTATAGATTTCCAAGGTAATGTTCAAGAAATTATAGAATCAATTTATAAAAATAAAGATAGCTTCCTACACAAAGCTTATCTATTTGAAAAATTATACAAAATTAAGCCACACTCTATAAAAAACAGTAAAAATGATATACAACATCACTATGACCTAGGTAATGATTTCTATAAATTATGGTTAGATGAAACCATGAACTATTCTTGCTCCTACTTTAAATCCAAAGATGATTCACTATACCAAGCCCAAATAAATAAGGTTGACTATATATTAAAAAAATTAAATTTAAATTCAGGACAAAAACTATTAGATATAGGTTGTGGCTGGGGAGATCTTATAATAACTGCAGCAAAAAAATATAATGTTAAATCATTAGGAATAACTTTAAGCAATGAACAATTTTATAAAGTTAATGAACGAATAAAAGAAAATAATCTTGAAGGTCAAGTAGAAGTTAAATTATTAGATTATAGAGAACTCCTAAAAACTGGTGAAAAATTTCATAGGATTTCTAGTGTAGGAATGTTAGAACATGTAGGAAGAAAAAATATTCCTCTTTATATGAATAACATTAGTGAACTTTTGGAAGAAAAGGGTGTATGCTTACTTCACTGCATAACAGCTCAAAAAGAATGTGAAGGTAATCAATGGATCAAAAAATACATATTCCCTGGTGGGTATATTCCTTCTATAAGAGAACTAGTTTATAATATGGCTGAAAATGACTTACATTTAATAGACTTAGAAAGTTTACGCCTACATTATTGTAAAACCTTAGAATGCTGGGCTAAAAACTTTGAAAATTCCTTAGATGAAGTTCGCAAATTAGGCTTTGATGATAAATTTATTAGAATGTGGAGATTATATTTAAATGCTTGTGCTGCTTCATTTCATTATGGAGTAATAGATTTACATCAATTTTTATTAACAAAGGGATTAAATAATGAAATTCCTATGACAAGAGACTATCTATATAAATAAAAAATATAAAATAATATCTAAAAATAACTTTAATTTTAAAAACATTGATATAAATAATATCTAAAAATGACCTTAATTTTAAAAACATGAGTATAAATAATATCTAAAAATGACCTTAATTTTAAAAACATGAGTATAAATAATATCTAAAAATAACCTTAATTTTAAAAACATAAATATAAATAATACATTTATAAAATAATTTATTTTGCTAAGTAGTTCTTAATTTAATCCTATGAAAAATTTTTACTCAGTAAAAGCACCTTATCTGCCTTCATTACTGGCTCCTCACCTCCTGTAAGGAATTATAAAAATTTTTAATTTCTTTAAATTAAGAACTACTAATTTTTATTAATATGCTTACTACATATATTATTTATATTTACTATATTAAAATTAAGGCTATTTTTATCCCATAATTACCCGCTCTAATATTCCCTTCTTTTTCAAAGTGGAAGTAAAGAGAAGTTACGTTCCTGTCTAACTGAAATATTTCTTCTTCAAAGTAATTATTATTAGAGTAAAGAACAGTTACATCCCTATATAACAGTTTATAAACTTCAGGAAAATAAAGACTACCTCTCAAGCCACGAACTCTATTTATCTTGAATTATCATCCTATTACATAATTAACCATTTATGCTGCCTTTATAAAAATTAATAGGTTTATGCCTTAACCCTACATTTAAAACTAACCCCATTGCTACAAAATTAGTAACAAGTGATGAACCTCCATAACTAATAAACGGCAAAGGTATACCTGTAACAGGCATAATACCAATACACATCCCAATATTTACAAAAGTCTGAAACATAAGCATACTAGCAACTCCAACACAAATATAACTTCCTAAATTATCTTTAGAAGATTTTGCTATTGAAATGCATCTTAAAACTATAATTAAGAAAAGTAATAATAAAATCACACTTCCTATAAAACCTAGCTCCTCACTAACCAAAGCAAATATAAAATCCGTATGTTTTTCAGGTAGAAAATTTTGTGCATGAGTTCCTTTAAATAATCCTGTACCAAAAAGCTGCCCAGAACCTACTGATATTTTGGATTGAAGAACATGATATCCTCCACCTGTAGGATCTGAATCAGGATTAAGAAAAACTAAAATTCTATTTTTTTGATATGCTTTAAGTATATATTGCCAAGCAATAGGTATAACAATGATACAAGACAAAAATCCTCCCAGAATATATTTATAATCTATGCCACAAATATATATCATTGTGATAGTAATAAAAAGAAAAGATAGAGCAGTTCCTAAATCAGGTTGTATCATTACAAGTATAATAGGCACTCCCACAAAACAAAGTGCTGAAAATAAATATTTTACTTTATTTAAATTATCTTTTATTAATTCAAGAAATTTAGCAAAAGTAATAATAAATCCTATTTTTGCAATTTCCGATGGTTGTATCCCAATACCTCCTATTCGAATCCATCTTTGTGCTCCCCATTGCTCTTTTCCCGTACCAAGAAGAATAACTCCTGCCAATAATAGAAAATTAAATATATAAATAATCTTATATGCACGTCCAATATTTCGATAATCTATGTAAATTATTATAAACATAAAAATTAATCCAATAATAAGAGATAAAATTTGAGTAATAATATATTTTTTCCCATCTTCAAAATTAGATGTTGCGCTACTAATCATAAGAATCCCAAACAATGATATAAAAATTACCATAGCCAATAAAAAAACATCAAAATATTTTATATGCCTTTTTAAATTAAAAGATTTCTTAAAATCAATATTTTTTATCCTAATCAATAGTACACCAACCTTCTAGATTTCATTAAATCCAGTTAATTTAATAAATCTGTTTTTTCATTCTCTTACATAAAAAATCTATATAAATTATAAATTTCTAAGATTAATTTTTTTTAAATTTTAAAAATTAATCTTAGAAATTTATAAAATAATAATATATAAGCAAGATTTATACCGCCTTATAAGTAAATAAAATTTATTATAACATTAACTTTTTTAAAATTAAATGAAAATAAATTAAATTCACAATTTATTTACCTACTTTTAAGAAATAATTTAATATATAAAATAACTTTTATTAATAGATACTATCAGCTATTGCAATAACCTTTTCAAAGGTTATTTAAAAAAATTATTGAATATTATTATTAAAGAAACGTAATATTTCATAAATTAAACAAATTATATATTTTTATACATAAGTTAAATGATATAAATTAATTTATAAAATCTAAATGATATATTATAAGGAGATGAAAATTATGAATATTAAAAGCAATTTAAATCAACTTATATTAATAGGCTTTTTAGTTATGTTTTCATCTCAAATATACATAAAATTATTTGTAAATTATTTCAATATATCTTTTGGCATTATAATTTTAATAATACTACTATATATGATTGAAATAGATAATAAGGTAATGATAGCCCTCACCTCTTCTTTTCTTGTGTATCTAATGAGAATCTCAGTTTATTTCTTGGAAAATAATCAAATAAATTCTGCTCTTAAACTAGGTATAATAAATCATTTTCCTGAGTTTATATTTTATTTAGTCTATGTAGCTATATATTTTATCACTATTAAAAATAAAAATTTAAATTCTCTTTTATTTAAACTTATTGTTTGCGACTTCTTTGCTAATTTTACTGAAATGTCCATTAGACATACCATATATTTAGAGAATTTCAACTTTAATATAATTATAGGATTACTGTTTGTTGCGTTTTTAAGATCCACATTAATATGGATTATGATAAATTTAATGATTAGATATAATACTACACTTCTAAAAAAAGAACATACTGAAAGATACATAAAACTTTTAGCAGCAAATTCTATTTTAAAAAGTGAAATTTATCTTATGGAAAAATCTATGGATAATATAGAAAATGCAATGGGAAAATCTTATAAATTGTACATGGATGCAAGTCAAAAAGATTTAGATGATAAATTTAAAAAAGAAATTATGGAAATTGCAAAAGATATACATGAAATAAAAAAGGAATTTAATTTAATAGTCAGAGGTGTTAACGAATTAACAAATACAAAAGAACTTAAAGATAGTATGACCTATTACGAAATTATAGACATATTAAGGCATATGATAAATATAGAAATAAAAAATACAAATATAAAATTCAAAATCCAAAAGGGCGAAAACTTTACTACTATATACCACTATTATCTCATGTCAATATTTAGAAATGTAATTATCAATAGTATTGATTCTTTAAAAAATAGTCATTCTGGTTTAATATGTTTAAATCATTATAATAAAATTATTAATAATATAGATGGACATTATTTTGAAATTATAGACAACGGTATTGGAATAGCCAAAGAAGATATAAAATATATATTTAATCCAGGATTTTCTACTAAAATTAATTTTGATACAGGTGATATAAATAGAGGATTAGGATTGAGTATAGTAAAGGATATAGTCGAAGACAAACTATATGGATTCGTAAAATTAACATCCTCAAAAGGTAAAGGTACAAAATTTATGATTTTTATACCCAAGGACAGTTTAGAGGGGGGAAGAATTTGAGAATATTAATAATAGATGATGATATAAATGTTCATAAGATTCTTAATAAAATAATAAATCATGAATGCTTAGGAGAAGTAATAAACTCTACTGCTCTAAATGGAGAAATTGGAGGATTTTTAATAGAAAAAGAAAAACCTGATATTGTTATTGTAGATCTTTTAATGCCAGACAAAGATGGTTTAACTTTAATTAAAGAATATAAAAATAAATATCCTAATATTAAATATATAATGCTATCTCAAGTATCTTCTAAAGATATGATAGCTAAAGCCTATGAAAATGGTATTGAATTTTATATAAGTAAACCTATAAATGCAATTGAAGTTAAATCTATTTTGAAAAAAGTAATTAATAATGAAATTATGAAAAAAAAATTGGGAAATATAGATTCTATATTAAAAAAAGATAATAAAGATAATTATGTAACTAATATTAAAAGTTTAATGAATAAACTAGGTATATTAGGTGAATCAGGCTGTGATGATATAATAAAAAGCGTAGAATATATAATTCAAAATGATTCCAAAGAATTCTATACTCTTAAAGAATTATTTAAAAAAATATCAAATAAGCCTAAGTCTATAGAACAAAGAATAAGGAGAACAGCCTTTGTAGCTTTAAACAATATTGCTAATTTAGGACTAGAAGATTATATGAATGATACTTTTGTAGAATTTTCAAATTCTATTTTTAGTTTTGAAGAAGTAAAAAAAGAAATGGATTATATAAGGGGAAAATCTCAAGAAAAAGGCTCTGTTAATGTGAAAAAATTTTTACAAGGACTAGCTTATTACATTAATAAACAATAAAAATAGATTCTAAAAAGTTGTTTTTTACTCTAAATACTAACTTATTACATTAGTAAATAAGCCCTATTTTAAATTGTTATAATTATAACAAAATACTTTTTGAAACTTTCCGAAACTTTTTGAAATTTAGATAGTATAGTCAAAATAATCAATCAATTCTGATAATTAATCAAAAGCTTAAATCAAGGGAGGTTTCATGTTGTGGAAATTTTAAAAGGAATGGGCTTATTGTTATTTACACTAGGATTATTTTCATTATTTAGCTTTAAAGCTCCTAAAGGGAGTAAAGCTATGTCAGGATTAGCTAACGCAGCAGTAGCTACTTTTTTAGTAGAAGCTATTCATAAATATATAAGCGGAAATTTTTTAGGTTTTGCTTTTTTAGGCAAAGTTGGCTCTGTATCAGGGTCTATGGGAGGAGTAGCAGCAGCTATTTTAGTACCAATATCTATGGGAGCTAATCCACTTTATGCAGTAGTAGCAGGTGTAGCCTTAGGTGGATATGGAATACTTCCAGGATTCGTATCTGGTTATATTATAGGACTTATAGCACCTATATTTGATAAAAAATTACCAGAAGGACTAAATACTATAGTAGGAGCTCTTTTAATAGCTCCCCTAGCAAGATTTATAGCAATGGGAATAGATCCTGTAGTTAACGCCACATTAGTTAATATTGGTCAGATGATATCCATAGCAGCTCAACAATCACCATTAATTATGGGATTTTTACTTGGTGGAATAATGAAAGTTGTATGTACTTCACCATTAAGTTCAATGGCAGTTACAGCTATGCTTGGTCTGCAAGGTCTAGCTATGGGTATAGCAGGTATAGCCTGTGTTGGAGGCTCCTTTACAAATGGTATAATTTTTAAAAGACTTAAATTAGGTAATAAAAGTAATATAATAGCGGTAATGTTAGAACCACTAACTCAAGCTCCTATAGTAACTAAAAATCCTATTCCTATATATGGATCAAATATTTTAGGTGGAGGATTAGCAGGCCTTTCAGCAGCATATTTTAATATAATAAACAACGCTCCAGGTACCGCATCTCCTATTCCAGGATTACTAGCACCCTTTGGATTTAATGATCCTAAAAAAGTTTTTATAGCTATTATCTTCGCTATAGTCGGAGGTACTATTGGTGGACTTGTTGGATCAGTTGTTTTTAAAGACTTTGCTAAAAAAGATTACAAATCAGATAAAATTCCAGTTAATGAAATTAATAAATCTAATAATAATATTGTTGATAAAACTGTCACAGAAATTGCTACTGATACTAGCAATATCAATATTGATACTTTAAATTCTAAAGGTGAAATTTTATAAATATTTTTAATACAGTAAAATTGGATAATTGAACTAAAAAACAAAAAAGTAAATATCTTTTATATTTTCTTAGATTACTCAAAACACTGATACTGTACAATCAAAACTATTTATTAAATACTTTTTTATTTTGTTACATTATTCAAAAACCCTATGAAAACACATAGGGTTTTTGAATACATTAAATTATATTAATTCTTAATAGGTAACCTTACTTCAAATGTAGTACTGTCATTATCGCTATAAGCTGATATGGTTCCTTGGTGTAGTTCTATAATATTTTTTGTTATTGCAAGTCCAAGCCCAGAACCTGATATATTACTATTTCGTGATTTCTCTATTCTATAAAACCTATCAAATATATATGGTAAGTCTACTGTTGGTATTGATTGACCATAATTTATAATTTGAATTACAGCCATACTTTCTTCACACCTCGTTACTACATCAACATAATAACCATCTTTCCCATATTTGATTGCATTAGATAATAAATTTTCAAATGCTCTTACTAATTTTCCTGCATCTGCATTTACTATTAATTTATCCTTTGAAAAATTAATTCTTGATTCCATATTTGCACTTTTAAATTGATATTCAAAATAAGCAACTACTTGCCCTAGTAATTCTACTAAATTAATATCAACTTTCTCTAAATTAATAGTATTATTTTGCATCTTAGTAAGTTCAAATAAATCATTTATAAGCAAATTTAATCCCTTAGATTTTTCATATGCTATATTAACATAATACCTAAGTGCTACCTCATCTTTATATTGATCATTATCAATAAGCTCTAAATACCCCATTATTGAAGTCAATGGAGTTCTTAAATCATGAGAAACATTAGTTATCAAATCATTCTTAGTTTTTTGTGCATTTCTTTCTGCTACTGTTATATCTTTAAGTTGTTTTGATATATTATTTATATTTTCTGCTAGATTTTTAATATCCCCTTTTGCGTTAACTTGTATAACTCTATCTAAATCGCCATTAGCCATTGTTTCAGTTTCTTCTATAATAGCTACAAAATTTTTAGCTTTTCTATAAGTTATGACGAAATAGAACATTGAAAATAAAACTGCTCCAACTATTATATTAAGATATTTACCAACTATTTCATGTTTAAGCCTTCCCCAAAACATCCAAAAATAAAAAGCAAATTCGTTATTAAATTCCACATATAAATAGTTTAATATTTTCTTACTTATATATGCTGTTATGCAAGTTAATATTAAAGCTATTAATATATCTGCCAATGATAATAAAAAATTTTTATATAACCTCTTATTTCTCAATTTTATACCCAACTCCCCACACAGTATGAATTACCTTGCTACCCTCCATATATTTTTCTATTTTATCCCTAAGTCTACTCATATGTACCATAACAGTATTATTAGATTGATAATATCTTTCTTTCCACACCTTTTCAAAAATTTCTTCTGCACTAAAAACCCTTCCTCTATTACTAGCTAATAAATATAAAATTTCAAATTCCCTTGCTGTTAAATCTATATCATTACCATCTATCATCACCTTGTGTTGCTTCTTATCTATAACCATTGATTCAATTCTTATTATATTATCTGCAGTTTGCATTTTAGTATTTAAAAAATATGCTCTTCTAAGTAACGCCCTTATCCTAACTGTAAGTTCTAAGTGATTAAAAGGCTTGCATACATAATCATCTGCACCAGTCATAATACCTTCTATCCTATCCATATCCTCTACTTTTGCACTTAGCATAAGAATTGGTATGCTATACTTTTCTCTTGCTCTTTTGCAAACTTCTAAACCATCCATATCAGGCATCATTATATCTAAAACCATTAAATTAACTTCTTCTCTTTCTAATATTTCTAAAGCTTCTTTTCCACATTTTGCTTTAAATACATTATACCCTTCATTTGTAAGATTTATTTCCAATAAATCTCTTATTTCCTTTTCATCATCTACCACAAGAATATTGTTGTTCATTTTATCCTCCAATTATACAATCATTTACCTAAGTATTCCTCCAAGGTAATTTTGTTATCATAAATATATTTAGCAGCTTCTTTTCCAACATATCTAATATGCCAAGGTTCATGTTCTATATTCGTTATATTTTTCTTTCCTTTTGGATATCTTAAAATAAATCCAAATCTATAACAATTTTTCTTAAGCCAATTTGCTTCTTTTGTTCCTTCTACAAAATATCCATCTTTATTAGTAATATCAATACATAGTCCTGTTTGATGTTCACTAAATCCTGGCTTAGCTACATATGCATCTGCAAGTTTTTTCCCTTGGGATTTTACTCTATTTTTATAAATATTTTTTTGTGATCTATAAGATCTATAGCCTGAGTTACCAAGTAATATTATCCCTTCTTTTTTTGCTGTATTTACCAATTCTTCTAATGGCTTTACAATAATTCCTGCTATATGTTTTTCTTCATCATCTGATCTATCTGAAAATGGTATATCGGGTATACTTAGTCTTTCTGGTATATAATTCTCATTTAAACCATGATCTCTATTTACTAATAGTTTTTCTGGACTTTCATTAATATTATTTTCTTTCACTGATTTATATTTATCAGCTAAACTAGTATTAATTCCTATAACACTTGAATTCTCTAAATTCAGTACTATATTTTTTAGCATATAACAAAATATACAAATTATTATTATTATTATAAATAATAAACTCTTTTTGAATCCTTTTTTCATATCTTCTACTCCCTTTCTAATATTGTAATTTCATTGTAGAAGATAGAATTTACGAGAGTTATAAAAAAATCTTACGAAATCTTAAGTTTATAAAAAACATACTCAAAATTTATTATATATCAAAAATACCACCAAATTAAATTGGTGGTATTTCTAATTACTTTAAAAATAAATTAATATTAATTTTACTAAATATCTTAAATATATATTGATATGAACTATTTAAAGTTAGCTAATATTAAATTTTATTAGTTGATTTAATATTAATTACTGTTTTTTCACAGTAGCATTTGAAAGTATTTTGGTCACTTTATTTTTATTAATTATTTAATTACTGTTTTTCCGCCCATATATGGTTGTAATACAGCTGGAATATTTATAGAACCATCCTCATTTAAATTATTTTCTAAGAAAGCTATAAGCATTCTTGGAGGAGCTACTACAGTATTATTTAATGTATGTGCAAAGTATTTACCGTCTTTACCATCTACACGAATCTTTAAACGACGTGCTTGTGCATCGCCTAAGTTAGAACAACTTCCTACTTCAAAATATTTCTTTTGTCTAGGAGACCAAGCTTCTACGTCTACTGATTTTACTTTTAAGTCTGCTAAGTCACCAGAGCAACATTCTAAAGTTCTAACTGGTATATCTAAAGAACGGAATAAATCTACTGTGTTTTTCCATAATTTATCGTACCATTTCATACTATCTTCTGGTTTACATACAACTATCATTTCTTGTTTTTCAAATTGATGAATTCTATAAATACCTCTTTCTTCAATTCCATGAGCTCCCTTTTCTTTTCTAAAACAAGGTGAGTAACTAGTCAAAGTTTGAGGTAGAGAATCCTCTTTTAAAATTGTATCTATAAATTTACCAATCATAGAATGCTCACTAGTTCCAATTAAATATAAGTCTTCTCCTTCAATTTTGTACATCATAGAATCCATTTCTGCAAAACTCATAACACCAGTTACAACTTCACTACGAATCATAAAAGGTGGAATACAATATGTAAATCCTCTATCTATCATGAAATCTCTTGCATAAGAAATCACTGCTGAGTGAAGTCTTGCAATATCTCCCATAAAATAATAGAAACCATTACCTGCTACTTTTCTAGCACTATCTAAATCAATACCATTTAATCTTTCCATTATTTCAGTATGATATGGAATTTCAAAATCAGGCACAACAGGTTCTCCAAAACGTTCAATTTCCACATTCTCACTATCATCTTTACCAATCGGAACACTTGGATCAATTATATTTGGAATAACCATAAGAATATCCTTAACTTTTTTACTTAATTCAGCTTCTTTTTTATCTAATTTAGCTAACTCTTCAGAATGTACAGTAACCTTCTTTTTAGTTTCTTCTGCTTCTTCTTTTTTTCCTTGAGCCATTAATGCACCAATTTGTTTTGAAATTTTATTTCTATTGGCTCTTAAAGATTCTACTTGTTTTTTTACTTCTCTTAATTCAGCATCTAAAGCTATTACTTCATCTACTAATTTAATCTTATTATCTTGAAACTTATTTTTTATATTTTGTTTAACAACTTCTGGGTTTTCTCTTATAAATTTTAAATCTAACATTTTCTACCTCCTATAAATATAAATAATTTTATTTTTTTCTTATAACTATCCACTCTAATACTCACATCTTATTAAAAATAGTAATAAAGAGCGGTTACGTGGCTAAATAACTATTTTCTAGTATTTAAAAATAGTAAAATTCTATTCTAAATTTATAATTCTATTTATAAAATAAAAAACTTCCATCCCAAATATAATTATATAACTGGGACGGAAGTATAATCCGCGTTGCCACCCAAATTGCTGGTTATAATTATAACCAACCACTCGAATAGTATGATAAAGGATACTAACCTTTCGATTCATCATCGACAGCTCCAAAAGTGGAAAGATTTTACCTTTCACCGATTCACACCACCCATCGGCTCTCTGAAGAAATTTAAAAATCGTAGCTTTTATAATCGCTGTTTTGTATATATAAATTGCACTCTAATTACATAAACATACAATTTTTTTTAATAACAACTAATTTTAATGTTTATTATTTATAATACCATATTAACCAATTAATTTCTAGTATTTCCTCGAAATTGTTTAATAAATAAAATAATTTAATAATAAAGATTTAATCAAAAATAAATTTATTATATGAAATATAAAACAATTTTTGTAAAAATTTAGATTAAATATTATTTATCATAAAATAATATTTATTAATTATCTATTTTTTAATATTTAAACTTATTTTTACTTTTACTAATGATCCATTTTCTATAGTTATTTCCCCTTCATGCTCTTTTATTATTTCATTACATAAATACAAGCCAAGCCCTCTACTGTCCTTATTATCATCATTAGATTTTATAAAAGGTTCAAATATATTATTAAATATTTCATCTGGAATTGGATCGCTATAGTTTATTACTTCAATAATATATTTATCATCTAATATAAAAGAATTAACAAATATCTCGTTTCCTCCAGAAGAATATTTTATTGCATTATCAATTATGTTGATTAATACTTGTCTAATTTTATCCTGCTGTACTTTAACTATACCTTCGCTTATATTTTGTACTATTTTTAAAGAATACTTATTAGCCTTTATATTCATATCATTACAACTTTGAGTAATAAGTTCTTTCATATCAACATCTTTAAGTTCTTCCTTAATAACATACATACCTTTAGACACATCTATAAGCTCTAATACTAATTTATGAAGCCTATCACTTTCAGAATATATTCTTTCAATAGCTCTTTTATAAAAATCTTCATCCTGAACCATTCCTGTAAGCAATAATTCAGCATATCCTGATATAGCTGTTAATGGTGTTTTTAGCTCATGGGTTACACTATTAAAAAATTCTCTTCTTCCTTTTTCTAATTTAAATACCTTTCTTTTTTCAGACTCAATAGTTTCTATTTGTTCTTTTATTTTATCTCTCATATTTATAAATTCTTTTGATAATATAGCCACTTCATCTTTTCCGTGTTCATCAATATAAATATTATAATCACCATATCCTAATTTTTTTATTGCATCTGTTAACTCTGTAATTGGTTCAGTAATTTTATCTGTCCTTAAATATAAAAATATAAATATTATTATAAATGTTCCAAGTTCTATTATGTTTATAATATTTATAGTATTTTTATAATTTCTATATTCTGTATCATAATTTTTTACTATACTTACGATCCCCATATATTTATTATCAATATATATAGGATAAGTTAGCATTGCATCTACTCCATTATTTTTATATTTTAAATCTACTACTGCTTTACCATCCATTACTATTTCTTTGTTTTTTTTACTTATACTCCTAAATTCTTCTGGAATATTACCTTCTATCAATTTATAGCTTGTATCTCTTATATCACATTTACAATCATAATTTAAAGATATATGTTTTATTATATAATTCCCCTCTTCAACTAATGCTTCCTTTTTATCCTTAGTGCTATTAGTTACAACTGTATACTTTACATATTCGTGTGTGCTATTCATTACTTGTTTTAAAAAATTATTTATACTATTTTCCATATTTGAACTTAAAACACGTGTTATTGAAACATTCATTACTATCATAGAAAAAATTAGTATAAATATTAAACCAGTTATAAATTTATATCTTATTTTCATATAAACTACCTCATTACATATCCAATTCCAAAAACAGTATCTATAATGGATGGTGTATTTTCTTTATCAAGCTTACTTCTTAATCTTCTAACATGAACATCTACTGTTCTCGCCTCACCTTCATAATCAAATCCCCAAACTTTGTTTAAAAGAATCTCTCTTGAAAAAAACTATATTTCTATTTTTAACCAAAAACTCTAATAATTCATATTCTTGAGGTTTTAATCTAACTTCCTCATCATCTTTAAATACAATCCTTCCTTCTAAATTTATTTTAACGAACTTGTTTATATATATAAATTCTTTCTCCGATTTCTCTTTATATTTATTAACTCTTCTTATTGCAACCTTTACCCTAGCTAATACTTCTTTTATATTAAATGGTTTAGTAATATAATCATCTGCCCCTAGTTCCAATCCTAGAACCTTGTCAACAATATCGTTGCGTGCAGTTAGCATAATTATTGGAATACAATACCATTTATATGCTTGCATAATTCAAATCCACTCTCATCTGGTAAATTTATATCTAATAATATTAAATCTGGCTTAAAAAATTTTAAAGTTTCTTTAGCATCTTTAGATAAAAATACACCTTTGGCTATATATCCATCTGCTCTTAGGGCAGACACTAAAATATCATTTATAGATATTTCATCTTCAACTACCAAAACCTTCAAGTCCATTGCAAAAACCTCCTACTGTTTTCATTTATATAAGTAACTTTTATATAAGTAACTTTAAATAAAAGCTAAATTATGCAATATTTTAAAAACACATATAAGAACATTACCTGATTTTTTTCAGTAATATTCTTATACTCACCACCATTTAACCTAAGATATTTTAACTTATTTAATATTACGTAATTTTAAGGTATAAACTGTTCTTCTATTTTTACTACTACATTATTTTCTACATATATATAGAATAAAGCATTACCTTGTCCACTAACATTATCTAAAGTTTTAAATTTTTCATAACTAATTTTCTGCAAATCTATAGAATTTACCTTTGAATCAATATGATACCTACAAACATATATTTCTGGATTTGAAGATATTTCATAAGTTTGTAGACTCTTATCTTTATTTCTAATATAGAAACCACTTGGTATTCGACCATCTTCAAGTAGATAGTTATTATTACCATCCTTTATAGCTTGTCTTTCAGCAGTCATATCATTAATATCTTTATTAAGAAAAAATTCTACCTCATCATATTTTAAATATATCTTACCATTTTGTTCATATATTTTATTTATAAATCCTATCTTTTTTCCACTTTTAACTTTTTTATTGTCATTTCTTTCTTGAATATTTTTTGCTTTTTCAGTATTATTTTCTTTTTCAACCTCTTTTTTAACTTCAATTACTTTAAGATTTAATTCAGCTATTCTATCATACTGTTCTATTTTACCCTCGTATTTTATAGTCCCTACTTTACTTGTATCTACATTGTTATTATTCCAAACAACACTAACGTCTTTATCTTCATTATTTATTTTTGCTTTTATTTTGTCTGGCAATTTATATTCATTATTTTCATATACATTTACATATAATTTAGTAACTTCAAATTTTGCTTTTATATCATTTAATAATTTTTCCATGTTTTCAACATCAACATTATTGCTTACAGCTAATTTTACAAAATAATAAGCGTCATCTAATCTGTTTTTTTCCATATATTTATTTTTTATTTCTATATAAGATCCTTTATTAGACTTATCCATTGAAATTGCTTTTTCAAAAGAGCTTTTAGCATCATTATACTTTCCTGCATTTAGAAAATTAGTTCCATCTTTAATAAACTTTTTTATTTCGTTTTCTTTCATGGCCTCTTGTTGTTTAACATCATTAGTCAATACACTTGTTTTTTCTTTTTTAGCACACCCTGAAACACTTAACATAAATATTAATATTAATAGTAAAGAAATTATAGCTTTTTTTCTCATAAAAATTCACTCCTCCTATTTAGTATACCTAAATATTACCATGGTATTTTTACCAAATATAATGAATTTGTTTCCAAATTGTTTCCCAGTGAAATTTTTTAATATTAAATATAATTATATATATCACAATATTTTATAATGACTAAAAAATTTCATATAAAACATTATGACAATATCCATATGTTGCCATTAACATTTCATTATGTTAAAATCTCCTCATACAATTTAATATAGTTGTGCGTGGGCAATTGGTATCACTATCCCTCTTGAAGGGAGGTGATATGTATGTATGAAATATCTATGGTGATTTTTACTGCTCTATCCTTTTTGATAGCTTTGATAAATTTAATTATCATACTCATAGATAAAATAAAAAAGTAGCCCACCGCCGCAATTGGTAAAGCTACTTTTATTACATGTTAAATTAGTTATACCAGTTGTCTAAAACAACTAGAATTGTATACTGCAGAGTGCTACCAACACTCTGCTTTTATTATATTTATATATTGATTATATTATACCCATTGGGTAGCAATGTATTCAAATGCTATTATATTAAATTACATTATTTTAAATCACTTACACGTATAGTTTCTAATATTTACAATGAATTTTGAATAGTTACTAACTAATATTTAAAAATTTCTACTTTGTCAACAATAAAATTTTTATAACTTTTAAATCATAAAAAACTATAAGCTATTCTATTCTTAACAAACATATACTCTACTTTTTTATAACTTTAATCTGTAATTAATTACAAAAATCCCTTTTCCAATGAATAAATAATTTTATATTAAAATCCAGCAGAACCTGGTGTTCTTGGGAATGGTATTACATCTCTTATATTAGTCATTCCTGTGATGTACATTAATATTCTTTCAAAACCTAAACCATATCCTGAGTGCTTAGTTTCTCCATATTTTCTTAATTCTAAATACCACCAATACTCTTCTGTATCTAGATTTAATTCCTTCATTCTTTTTTCTAATACATCTAGTCTTTCTTCTCTTTGACTTCCACCTATTATTTCTCCTACTCCTGGTACAAGTAAATCTGCTGCTGCAACAGTTTTTCCATCATCATTTAATCTCATATAAAAAGCTTTTATGTCCTTTGGATAATCTGTTACAAATACTGGTTTTTTAAATATTTGTTCTGTTAAATATCTTTCATGTTCAGTTTGAAGGTCAACTCCCCATTCTACTGGATAATCAAATTTGGCACCTGATTTTTGAAGTAATTCTACTGCTTCTGTATAAGTTATTCTCTTAAAATCAGAGTTTACAACATTATTTAATCTATCAAATAATCCTTTATCTACAAAGCTATTAAAGAATGCCATTTCCTCTGGAGCATTTTCCATTACATAGTTTATTACAAACTTAACCATTTCTTCTGCATTATCTAAATAATCTTCAAGTTCTGCAAAAGCCATTTCAGGCTCTATCATCCAAAATTCTGATGCGTGTCTTGCAGTATTTGAGTTTTCAGCTCTAAAAGTTGGTCCAAAAGTATACACATTTCTAAAAGCTAAAGCAAAAGTTTCTGCTGAAAGCTGACCACTTACTGTAAGATTTGCTGGTGCTCCAAAGAAGTCCTTTGAAAAATCAACTTTTCCATCTTCAGTTTTTGGTATGTTGTTTAAGTCCATAGTAGTTAATTGGAACATTTCTCCTGCACCTTCACAGTCACTCCTTGTTATTATTGGAGTATTAGTATAAACAAATCCTCTTTCTTGGAAAAATTTATGCACTGCATAAGCTGCTAAAGAACGTACTCTAAATACTGCTGAAAAAGCATTACTTCTAGGTCTTAAATGAGCTATAGTTCTTAAATATTCAAAAGTATGTCTTTTCTTTTGTAGTGGATAATCTGCATTTGACTTACCTACTACTAATACTTTTGTAGCTTTTATTTCAAATGGTTGCTTTGCGTTTGGAGTAGCTTGAACTACACCTTCTATTTCTACTGATGTGCTTATTGGCATTTTGCATAGTTCTTTAAAATTTTCTAGTGATGCCTCAAGTATTACTTGAATATTTTTAAAGAAACTTCCATCATTTACTTCTACAAAAGCAAAGTTTTTAGAATCCCTTACAGTCCTTACCCATCCATTAATTTTAACTTCTTTGTCCATATATTTTTCTGTTTCCCTATAAAGTGATTTCACTAAAGTTATATCCATGTTTTTTCCTCCTATTCTAGTTTTATTACATAAAAAAACCTCTCATCCCAAAAGGGACGAAAGGTATATATTCCGCGGTACCACCCAAATTGCCAAAAGGCCAACTTTAAAGTATGAAATAATCATACAATCCAAAATAAGGCTTTGGTAACCTCTAAGTCTACTTTCATAAAGATTTCGGTTAGAAACTCCGAGATGTTCTTCAATATAGCATATTTATGGAACTTACACCATCATCCACTCGCTTTAAAATATAATCTATATCTACTCTTCTCTTCATAGTTTTTCTTTATATATTTCATTAAAACACTATAAAATTAAAATTAGTCTATATAAAGTTTAATTTTTAAAAATCAAATTGCGTTAAAAACTTAAACATTATACAATAAAAGTGCTTATTACAATTATTAATCATTGTGTCAATATTTATGCAATATATATCAAAAATTATTGAACTTATTACAGATTATAATATTTATAATATTATATGTCAACATTTATATGCCAACATTGTTTAATGATGCTTTTTTATTGATTCAGAAAATATTTAAAATTATTTAATTTCATTATTTTATAAATATATAAAATGCGATAATTGAAAACATTTTCATTATGTATAACAGTAGTTAACTTGTATGTTTATATATACTCAGATATACTCTTATTTATCCCAAATTATAGTATTAATTACTATATTAACTATTGACTTTTACAATATAAATCTTTATAATATTTTTTCAGAAAAGTAAATTTTTCTTCATATTATTATAATAATATGAAGGTTGTAAATGTATACGTATGCTAGATTTTCTGAATCGTGTTTATATTTAAGCCTTCTATATTTTAAAGAAGGCTTTTTATTTTGCTATTTTTTATAATTCAACAATACTTACTTGAGAAAATTATGTAATTTAAAAATTTCAAATACATATCTACTATAATATGTTCAAGGAAATATATTATGCTTATATGTTGAAATGAATTATGCAATTTTCTCACTTATAAAAAAGGAGGATTTTATGGAAAGATTTATAAGTTTCATTGGTATTTTTGTTTTCCTAGGTATTTGTTACTTAATATCAGAAAACAAGAAAAAAGTTAGTTTTAAACTAGTATCTGCAGGAATTATTATTCAATTTATTTTTGCCTTTTTAATTTTAAAAACTCATATTGGTAAAGTAACCTTTGAAAAACTTTCTGAGTTTATTACAGCTATTTTAGGATTTACTAAAAACGGTTCAGAATTTCTATTTGGCAACTTAGTTACTGATACAAATAGTTTTGGTTATATCTTTGCTTTCCAAGTGTTACCAACTATTATATTTTTCTCATCTTTAATGGCAGTTCTATATTATTTAGGTGTTATGCAATTTTTAATAAAGCATATAGCCAACTTTATGGCAAAAACTTTAGGGACTTCTGGTGCTGAATCTTTATCAGCAGCTGCAAACATATTTGTTGGACAAACTGAAGCTCCTTTAATAGTAAAGCCCTACATAGAAAAAATGACAAGATCTGAACTTCACGCTGTAATGGTTGGTGGAATGGCTACAGTAGCTGGTAGTGTAATGGCAGGATATATAGGAATGGGAATAAGCTCAGCACATCTTTTATCAGCATCTATAATGTCTGCACCAGCAGCTTTTGTTGCAGCAAAAATAATAGTACCTGAAACAGAAGAACCTGTTACTAAGGGTAATGTTAGCTGTGATGTAGAAAAGCTCGACAAAAATGTAATTGATGCAGCTGCTAGAGGAGCCTCTGAAGGTCTTACTATGGCTCTTAATGTAGGAGCTATGCTAATAGCTTTTGTTGCTATAATTGCTATGTTAAACGCTGGTTTAGAGGGTATTGGACATTTAGTTGGAATTAACGGTTTAAACTTTGAAAATATTTTAGGATATATTTGTTCTCCTTTTGCTTATGTAATGGGAATTCCTTCACAAGATATGATAACAGCTGGTTCACTTATAGGTCAAAAAACCGTTATAAATGAATTTGTAGCATATTCAAATCTATCTACACTTATGAAACAAGGGGCATTAAATCCAAGAACAGCAACTATACTAACTTATGCTCTATGTGGATTTGCTAATTTCAGTTCTATAGCAGTACAATTAGGTGGTATAGGAGGTCTTGCTCCAAAAAGGAGAAGTGAAATTGCCCAACTTGGAATAAAATCTCTAATAGGTGGTACAGTAGCCAGTTTCTTAACAGCTTGTATTGCTGGAATATTGGTATAATAATAATTTTATAAAAAGTTTTATATTAATTTAAAACTCAAATTTTATTTTTTAAAAAAGGTGTGTCTTAGAATAAAAATAGTATTGATTTTAAAACTATAAATGGTAAATATAAATAATATATTCATAAAACAACTGCAAACTGGTTCTAAATTTATTTAATTAAAATTTTTTATCCAGTAAAAGCAATCTACTTGAGTTTACTAATTATTAATTACAGCTTATGAAAAATTGCTTTTTTAATTCTATTAACCTAAGAGCGACTCAAGCTTATTACATATTTATTTGCATTTATTTATATTTATTATTTAAAATCAAATCTATTTTAGACACACTTTTCTTATACAATTATTAATAATCAAATAAATATTTCTTTCCTAATTAATTAAAACCATCTTGATTAACTATCAATTATTAACAATCAAATAAACATTTCTTTCCTAAATTAATTAAAATTATCTTGATTAACTATCAATTATTGTAACAATAAAATAAATATTTTTTCAAATTAAAGATTAAAAAAGCATTTACTCATTCTACATATACCCAGCCTCTTAATATATATTTGATTTTATGTTATACTTAATTAATCACATTTTTAGAACCAATGATTTATACTGAGGTGATTCTTTTGGTAAATTACGATAATAATATATGTTTTAAAGATCTATTTTCTTATGAAAATGGCGAAAAATTTTTATCTGTATCTGTTCTTCAAACAGCTTTTAATGTAGCCTATGAAGGACTTATTCTTATTGATAAAAACTACAATATAATAAAAATAAATACTATGGGATTAAATATACTAAATTCTACAGAAGATAAATTAAAAAAATATTCCATAAAGGATATCGTAAAAAATTATAATTTTATAGAAGATTGCCTACAAAAAGGAACTCACAAATTTAGCATAGATTCCTCTTTTTTTATAAACAATAATTCTATAAGATGCATTACAAATATAATGCCTGTAAAACTTCAAGATGATATTTTAGGAGCTATTATTTCTATAAGAGATACAAGACATATACATAAATTAGTTAATAATGTAGTAGGATATAAAGCTTCTTACAATTTTGATGATATAATAACTAAAAATCAAAAAATGAAAAGTATAATAGAATTAGCCAAAAAAGCTTCTGAATCTGATTGTAGTATCCTAATTGATGGTAATAGTGGTACTGGCAAAGAATTATTTGCTCAAGCTATACATAATCATAGCAATAGATGTCATGGACCCTTTGTTGCCGTAAACTGTGCTGCTATTCCTAGAGAATTAGTAGAAAGTGAACTATTTGGATATGAAAAAGGCGCTTTTACAGGTGCTTCTAAAGGTGGATATCCTGGGAAATTTGAACTTGCTGATGGTGGAACTATATTTTTAGATGAGATTGGAGAATTACCGCTAGATATTCAATCCAAACTACTTAGAGTTTTAGATAATTTAAAAATAATGCGAGTAGGCGGTACTCACGAAAAAAAAGTAGATATTAGAATATTAGCAGCTACTAACAGGAATTTAGCTGAAGAAGTTTCTAATAAAAATTTTAGAGGAGATCTTTATTATAGATTAAATGTTATAAATGTTCATCTTATTCCTTTAAAAGATAGACCAGAAGATGTTGAAGCCTTAGCTAACTATTTTATAGACAAATTAAATATTAAAAATCCAGGCAATTTTAAAAAAATAGCTCCTGAATTTATGGATAAACTTAAAGCTTATAATTGGCCTGGAAATGTTCGTGAACTTAGAAATATAGTAGAAAGAAGTTACTATATATGTGAAGATGATGTTATTACAGATAAATTTTTAAATAATAAATTAATGAAAAACCATCATGACAACTGCTGCATTAATAATGAAGAACCTATAGTTCCATTAGATGTTTTAGAGCATAATGCTATAAAAAAAGCTTTAATCCATTGCAAAGGAAATATAGTACAGGCTTCTGAACTATTAGGCATAAGTAGAGCAACTATATATAGAAAAATAAATAAATATGGTATAAATTTAAATGAAATATTAGAAAAGGATCAACAGTAGATCAATAAAAGATTATTTGTAGTTATAAATTAAGTTATATAATTATACAACAAAAGGGTTATGTTAAGAAAATATACTACTATCATAATAATTTCTTAACATAACCCTTTTATTATTAAATTGAGGCTTGAAAGTGAGCTATTTAATCTGCTCACTTTCTAATTCTCTTTTGATTCAGATTCTAATTTTTTTATTAAATTATGATTTAATAGTTCGTCTGAACTTTGTAAATCCTTTGAGCTTTCTTGCTTTTTAGTCTTTAATTCTTCTGTTTCAGCAATCTTTTCTCCGGTTTTTATATCATAATATTCTCCCGTCCAAGATATATAAAATGTATTTCCATCAGTGAAAGACCCATTTCTAAAAGTAACCTTAGGTTCTTTTACATTCAATAAATCATTACCTAACATATATTCCCTAGGTAAATTATATAAGTTTGCTATTGTAGGATATAAATCTATTTGACCACCATAAGTATGATTTACACCTTTATATTCATCCTTTGGGAAGTGTATAAGCATAGGTACCTTTTGGAGTTCATACCATTTTAAATCATTTGGTGCTTTTTCACCTACAAAATCATATAGCTCTTGGATATAATTTTTAGATATAGCATTATGATCTCCATAAATAACTACAATTGAATTATCTAAGTATCCTTCTTTTTCAAGGTTGTCTAAAAACATTCCTAGTTGAGCATCAGTATAATGTATACCTGTTAAATAATTTCCTAAGAAAGATCCCTCATATTTTCCTACATTAAATTCTCCATATCCTTTTACATCATCATAAGGGAAATGGCTGCTTAAAGTTACTAAAAAACTATAAAAAGGTTGTTTAAAAGTCTTCATTTTTTCCAAAGATTGATTAAAGAAAGACTTATCACTTAGACCTAATCCTACCTGTTCATCTATATTGTAAGTGCTTTCCCCATAAAAATCTTGGAATTTTTGAGCTTTATACATTACATTTCTATTCCAAAATCCATCTTTATAACCATGCATAGCTGCTGTATAGTATCCCTTATCTTGTAGAGCACTTGGTAATGATTTAAATTGATTACCGCTATACATATAATAAGCTGCTCCTGAAGCCGCTGGATACAATGAATTATTAGATAAAAATTCTGCATCAGATGTATTTCCTGCAGCTACTTGATAAAAATAATTATCAAAGTACATACTTCTATTTATCCATTTATTTAAATTAGGTGTTATCTCTTGACCTTCTACTTTAGCATTTATAACAAATTGTTGAAGAGCTTCTACTTGTATGACTATTAAATTTTTACCTTTTGCTACCCCTTTTAATTTACTTCCCTCTACTTGAGATTTTCCTTGGAAATTACCTACTACTTCTTTTTCTTTCTCTTCAGGAAGTTTTTTGCTATTATTTATCTTATTTTTTGTAAATTGATAAGCATCTATAACATGAAAGTTCACATTTCCTAAAACCTTGGTTATATATATCCTATTACTCATAGTTTTAAGTAAACCTGGTTGATCTACTGATAATCTATATATATTTATACCATTTAATAAAATAGCCCCTGCTAATATTAAAGATCCTATTCCAATTCTTATAATTGCTTTATTTTCTTTATAAGGTATATTTCTATACACTTTTAAAAATGGGAAAATTACAAGTATATCTAAAAAGTATAAAAAGTCCTTAAGTTTAAATAAACTTGTAATACTAGAGGCAACCCCTCCTAATAGAAAAGCATTTCTTATTGCCCCTATAGATATAATATCCTTATAATATCTGTAATATAATAAATCTGCTAAAATTATAAAACTAATTATTATATTTATTACATATAAAAACTTACTCCTCTTTCGTTTTGGTAAAAAATATCCTATAGCTAATAATACTCCTACAGATGCTATAACTGGCAAGAATATATATTTATAGCTAAAAAACTCTGGAGATATTTCTTTTCCATAAAACATAACTTTTAAGCTTACTAAAACTAGAAAAAGCATTATATCCAGATTTCTGATAGCTATTTTCTGAATTATATTCTTTACCTTTAAAATGTAACTCATTTCCATCCCTCACTAATTATACTGTATTTATTAAATTATATTTATATTATTAATACATATTAATTTGGATAGTTTTTTATTTCTATCTTAACCTCCAGTCCATAAAAATCATAAACACAAATTAAATATTATCATACTTATTTGCTCAATCCAAATAGAAAAATTTTAAATATGAATTAAATATTTTCATATTTGCTTACTTCCTCCAAAAATAATAATAAACATCAAATTAACTTATTAAAGTGTATATATTTTAACCTACTTATATTAGTATAAAATCTGCCTATGTATATGATTTAAATAAAATATTAAAATTTTTTTAATATTTTTCTTAACTATTATATGTATTTTTAAATATAACTTATAACCATAATCAAAGTTTATGGATTCAAAATAAGTTTTTATTTACACTAAAGCTTATTAACATAATTTTTAGGAATTTTCTCCTTAAAAATCCTTATCCTTCAGAAAAAATCATCATCTTATGGTTATCTACTAGTATTTTCATTAAAAAGTTTCACTATTAAAACAAATGGGCATCAAATTAAATTAAAATCACCTAAAAATACAGATAGCTTTAATTTTAATGTAGTAAATATAAAATACATAATAACCATATAAATAAGCTTTATAACTTCTTAGCAAAATAAAATGTTTTATGAATGTATTATTTATATTTACAGTCTTAAAATTAAAGCTATTTTGAAACATACTTTTTTAATGTTATTTAAAATTTGTTTCTCTATTTTCCTAAATAGTGTATTTATTTTCTTATACCATAACCACCATAAACAGTTTTTATATCATTTATAGATATCATTGCATTTATATCGCTGCTTTCTATGGTTCTTATGATTTCCTCTCTTCGTTTTCTCTTAGCATGTATTATCAGCATTTTTTTTTGTTCTACTTTTCCTTCTGCATCTACCATAGTTACCCCTACATTTTTATCTCTCAATATTTCTGCTAATTTTTTCCCATCTGCTTCTGAAGCTATAACATTTATAGTTAATAAACCTATAGCTAATTTTTCTTCTATAACACACCCTACATAATTACCACAAGTAAAACCTAATGCATAAACCACCATTCTTATAGGGTCCTCTTTAATTCCACTTAAAACAGAACTAGTTACATAGAGCCATATAGTTACTTCTATAAACCCTATAATTGACCCATATAATTTTTCACCACGAGTAATTAAAACAGTTCTAACAGTCATTAAAGCAACTTCTATAATTTTAGCCAAAAATATAAATAAATAATATAATAACATTTAACCAGCCCCCCTATTTCTTTATTTTTAATATAAAATATAATTGCTAAGCATCAATCATAAGATATTATATATAGAAAATGATTAATTGTTAATAATATTTGAAATAAAAAATTATTGCTAACATTAAATTAAATTAAATTAAATATGACTAAAAAACTTCAAAATACGAAATTTTAACAACTATATAAAAGCAAATTTTTATTGAAATTCAATTCATATTTTCAACCAACTGCTATACTATAACACAAAAAAACCTTAACATAAAGTACTTTTAAAAAATTACTTTAATATTAAGGTATTTTTATTTATTTTAGTTTATATTATGTTTATTTGGATAAATTATAAATATTTTTATTTGTAAAATTAATCATTTAAAATTTCTAATAATCCATATCTCTAACGCATGCAACCCCTACTAATCCTGGTCCACTATGAACACCAGAAACTGGGCTTATACATCCTCCAAGCATAGAGAAAGTAACATTAGGTAAGCTTTTAAGTTTCTCAAAAACAGCCTTAGCTTCTTCTTCTGCATTCCCATGCATAACATAAATTTTACATTTACCTTTTTCTAAAAATTCTTTAGCTATATCTATAAGTTTAGATAAAGATTGTTTTCTGCCTCGTACTTTTGTATATGTATAATATTTTCCATCTTCATTATCTATAGAAATTATAGGTTTAATATTTAAAAGCTCTGCTATAGTTCCAGCAACTTTTCCTATTCTTCCACCCTTTTTCAAATATTCAAGAGTTCCAACTACAAAAAACGCTTTAATATTATCTCTTATTTTAGGAATTGTTTCAACTATTTGATTAAAAGTTTTCCCCTGTTCTAACATTCGTGCAGATTCCATTAGTAATACACCTTCACCGAAGGATATAGATTTAGAATCACATATATACGTTGTAAGTTTAGGATGATTTTCACTTACTATTTTCATTCCATTATATATTCCTGATAATCCGCTGGATAAAACTACAGCTATTACATGAGTATATCCTTCTTCTTCTAACTCTGTAAAAAGCTTATCCATATCCTCCATAGATGGTAGTGAGGATGTGGGAACTTCAACTTCTAAGTTTTCGTAAACTTCTTTAGAAGTTATATCAAATCTATCTTTAAGCTCCCTATCTTTATATATTATTCTAAAAGCTAACTGTCTTATATTATATTTTTCTAGTATATCTTCTGGCAAATCACTAGTTGTATCTGTAATCAATGCAATTTTTTCCAATTAAAATTCCTCCTAAATAACCATATATGAATATAGGTTAATTATAACACTTTAATATTATATGACAATAGATTGAAAAAAATAAGGTACAATAAATCATATATATTATTATACCTTAATATTTCTATTTTATTATACATTATAAAAATATAATTATGTAATATTTAATTAATTTTATTAATTAAATATTAATTTATGCACATCACATAAGTAAATTACTTTCAAATTTAAACTTTATAGGCATAAATCTATAAATTTATTATCAATATTAGTTTAATATTTTAAGTACAGCCAAGTATTTATTATTAATATTAGTTTAATACTTTAGGTACTGCCAAGTATTTATTATTAATATTAGTTTAATACTTTAGGTACTGCTAATAATTTATAACTTATATTTCTTTCATTACTTATTTGTCTTATATCTTCTATACTGTTTATTTTTAAAATTAGTGTTGATCCTTTTTTATTTAAAATTCCCCCACCAATTAGATATCTTTCCCCCAATACATTATTAGTTAAATGAGTATTTATTTTATCTAATTCCTTATCTTCACCAGATTTATAATTAATTTTAACGAATAAATTATAACCATCTTTAATTTCAGAAATATTCATTTTTTTCAACCCCTAATTCCATAATAATTTTTATTACACTTTCATTTTATCGAACATATGTTTAAGAGTCAACTTTTTTTTATTTTTTTTACATATTTAATTTTTATAATATATAGAAATTTGGTTTTTCTTTGTAATTATGAATGTTATAAATATATTAAGCAGCAACCATAAAAATTATTTTTTATTTTGATTTATCTACATTTATTAAATTTACCTTTGTAAAATATTAACTTGTACACCTTTGAATCTTTTATATAGGTAAATACTCTCTATATTATATTTATGTATAAATATTTATATGCATAAAACCATCAAGAATTTATTTATATTCTTGATAGTTTTATTTTTATGTATTATCCTCTCCTTATATTCTCAGCATATTAGAGAATATTAATTTTTAAAATCTTATAATAGATTTTCTAGGATTTTAAAAAAAGATATGTTATGTAAAAAACAAAAACTATAAGCGCAGCACAAACTATATATATATAGCATTAAAAAAAAGAGATATGTTATGTAAAAAAACATTTAATTAAGATTGAGATTCTTAGTTGTTTTTTCAAAATGTGTGTAGAGTTCAAATTATTTGTTGAGGGGTTATTAAATTTAGAACTTTATATTTTAAGAAAAAATAAATTAGAATCTCTTATCAAAGTTAACTGTCTTTGTAACTACATATCTCTTTTAAAGCAAAATTGATATAATACTTTTTAAGTTATAAAATTTTTATATGACAACTCCCTATTTCAATATTTCAAATTTTCCCAAAACACAAATAGAAAGCTGTTACATACTTATATAATCATTTTTTAAGTTTTACGTGGAATAAAAATTCCCTCTAAAACTCTACTTATCTATCACTTAAATCAATATTTCCATCTTTTATTTTTATAATTTTATTACTAAATGAAGCTGCATACTTATCATGAGTAACCATAACTATAGTTTTTTTATCATTTACATTTAAGGCTTTTAATATTTCTAATATATTGTTGCCAGAATTAGAATCTAAACTTCCAGTAGGCTCATCTGCAAATATTATTTTAGGATCTGTAATTAAAGCCCTAGCTATAGATACCCGTTGCTGCTGCCCTCCAGACAATTGATATGGATAACATTTTCTTTTTTCATATAAACCAACTTTATTAAGCAAAAATTCTAATTTTTCCTTATACTTTTTTTTAGGCACTCCTTCATATTCAAATACTATTGATATATTATCCTCAATATTTAATCCTTCTATTAGATTGTAAAACTGAAAAATAAACCCAAAATTTTCTCTTCTTAATTTGCTAAGCTCACTATCTTTCATATTAAAAACATCATTATTATTAAATAATACCTTACCTTCACTTGGTGCATCTAAAGCACTAAGAATATATAATAATGTACTTTTACCAGCTCCAGATTGCCCCATTATACTTAAAAATTCCCCTTCATTAATTTCTAAATTAATACCTTTTAATATATCATAGGAATTATCACCTATATTAATTTTCTTTTTAATATCGATAGCTTTTAATATATTCATAATCAATCACCCTATTATTCATCCGACTTTATTTCTTCTATTACATTTATCTTATATATTTTTCTAACAGAATATATGTAACTAATAAAATTAATAGCTATGGAGGTTAAAACTAAAATAATCATTATATTACAATTATTGATAAAGACCATATCGCCAATATAATAAGATAAAATTTTATTAACATAATTACTTAATATAACACCTAAACTTAATCCAAATATTCCACTATAGACACCTAAAATTATAGCTTCAAACAAAATACACTTGCTTAAATAACCTCTAGATATACCTAAAGCACCTTTAATAGCGTATACTTTTTTTCTAGATAAAATATTTATAGTAACATTATTACTCATACTAATTACACATATAATTGTTGATATACATATTAAAATATTTACTATATTAAATATTTTTTTGTTATTATTATTATTTTCTTTATTAAGAATAGTTAATTCTTGTATAGAATATTTATTTTCATATTTATCTTTAAATAATTTTTCTATTTCATTTGTTATGGATTTTATTTTATTATTATTTACTTTTATAAGGCATAAATCCTTATCCTTTACACTTATGTCCTTATTAAAATTATCTTTAGATATAAATAATACTTTTCCCATATTTTCAAAACTACTAACAACGCCAATTACTTTATAATTAACATCATGAATTTTTAGAAAATCATTTAATTTAATACCAGTATTTTTACTAAATGTTGTTGTTATAATGATATTTTTACCATTATCTAACTTTTCAAATGCATCATTTTTCCCCTTTTTAATAATTTCTGTTGAAAAGTTTTTCTTATACTTAGCTCCATCTATCCCTACAATATCAACTTTTGTATCTTTTATAGTTTTCGTTGTTCTTGATTGCATCAAAAAATTTTTAATATATTTTATATTTTTTATTTTATCTGTAAAGTCTTCTTCTATAGAACCATCAATACTTAACATTAAGTCCGCACTGCTATATACGTTCATTACTCCATTATTTATCATATTTTTAAGCGTTACACTTACATACATGGAACAAATAATTATTGAAGTAATTACTACTATATCTACAATATTTGAAAATTGCATTACAAGCTCTTTAAATAAAATACTAGCGGATCTATTAAATATAGAAAATAATTTTTGAAAAATATAATTAAATACTATAAGAAATATCTTTGTTAAAAAAACAAAAGAAATAATAAATAAAATTGCCCCTATAATTAATACTAATGATCCATTTTCATTTTTGTACTCACTAACTAAAATAGTTATAGATGATATTAGTCCTAAAATTCCAAAAGAATATTTAAATATTTTACCTATTTTATTTTTATAATATTTTTTCTCAATGCCTTTTAAAAGATTTATAACAGAAATACTTAATATATTTTTCAAAGCCAATAATATTACTAATATACTAAAAACTATAATTATAAAATCCACTGCTAAAAATTTTTTCAAATTTAAAGTAAAATATGCATCTCGCACTATATAGTTTAAAATTAGTTTTACGAAAGGAATAGTAAGTATACTTCCTATAACTATAGAGCTTAACACTATAAGTAAATTCTCTAATACAACACTCACTTTAATAGCTTTTTTTGATATACCTAGACTTCTCAATATACCAATTTGATGTAACCTTTCATAAATTACAAGAGAAAATGTTGAATAAGTTAGAAATAATGTTATAAATATGGACAATACCCCAATTATTTTTAATGCCATATCTATAGTTCCAACATAAGATTTAAAATAATCCATATCATATCTTTGCTGAATTATAAATTTTGATGATATTTTAGGCTTTATTTTTTCAATCATATTGTTTATATCATCCAAATTTTTTATTGTTATTCCAATTAAATAAACTTTATCCTTTTGATTTAAAAGATATTGAGCATCATCAATACTAATCATTGCAGTATTCATGCTAGCATCGAATACTCCTGTGTTCTTTGCTATTTTACTTATGGTAAATTCTTTTTTATTATTCCCCATTAATAAATTTATCTTAGATCCTATTTTTAAAGAGTTTTCCTTTGCATATTTTTCATTAATTATAATTTGATTTTCTTTTTCTTTAACCTTATATTCTTCTGTAAACTCTATTGGAAATGCTAAATTTTGTTTATCAATATCAACACCAATAATATTCACTTCTTTTGAGTTTTTAATATCTTTTGCCATCCCTCCTATTCTAGTTACAATATGGCTTATCCCCTCTATATTTTTAATAGAATTTAAAATATCTTTAGGATTAAAAAAAGGATTTTTCTCATGTGCTGATGTTATCACCAGTTGACTATTTAAGGTTGTTTTTCTTAACTGATCTTCTCTAATTTTAATTGCAGAATCTTTTATTATAGATGTAGCTAGCATAATAATTGTAGATAAAACTAAAGTACAAATTAATAGTATATATCTGATCTTATTTTTTTTTATACTGTTAAATGCAATCTTTAGAAACAATCTCATATTTCTTTCACCATTCGATTTTTATAATTACATAACTTCATTCTTTTTAAAAATGTAAGTATTCTTTGATTGTGTTCAAAAGCATCTGCTATTATATAAGATTTTCCTTTACTTATTCCCCACTCTTCAGCAGCTCTATAAAGTTTACATATAATACCATATATGTTATTTACATTCCTACCTTCTTCATTTATATAGTAATGTAATATATAAGCGTTATCATTATGCTGAAGCAAAAAATCATTTCTATTTATCCATACCTCTACAAATCCATGAATTTCATTGTCATATTCTGCAACAAATACACCACAATTATCATTTGTTATAGATTCTTTAATTTGTTTACTTCCACAATTAAATTCTAAACTCCCTTTATAATAACTATCCTTTCCCAGTTGATCTATAGATAACTCTCTCCACAGTTCTAATACATCATCTAAATCAGATAATTTTGCTTCTCTAACTATAAATTCCATAAATAAGCATTACCCCTTTTTATTCTTTTAGTTTTCTATATTTACATTTCCTATTTTTACGTTTATATCAAATATAGCCCCTTTTTTATTAATATTAGTTCTATCTTTAACTTTAATTTTATTAATAATAGAACCTACCAAGCTAATTTTACTATCCCTTGGTACTTTAATATTTACATTTACAACTCCCCCATTAATCATATTTATAATCTTTAATTAATCGCTGTAAATCCAAATTAATATTTCCCACTTTAGATTTTATACTAGCCTTATTTAGCTCCCCTTTGTAGAATATATTCCCATTTTTCATATAAAATTTTAGTTCTTTATAATTACCTTTTAGTTCAATATTTCCAGTATCATTTTGTATATTTATTAAACCGATATCTTTAGGAATAACTATAATAGTTTCTACGTTTATAGAATTAATATTTGATTTGTCTTTATTAGAGAAATTTATATTCTTTATAAATAAACCGAATGCTTGTACTATTTTCTCAACAATTTTCTCTCATAAAGTTATTAATATACTGTACTAGTAACATTTCTTTCATAGATTTGCTAATATATTTATAAGTGTATCTTAATTACAAACACTACTTTTTAGATAGTTCTTTCATAAGTTTTAAAAAATATGAGTCTTTTTTAATTAAATATTCGTAATCCCCTTCTTCTACTATTTCCCCTTGTTTAATTGTATAAATACATTGAGCCTTATTTAATAAACTCAAATTATGGGTTATTATAATTACCAATCTCTCCTTTGACAAATCTTCTAATATATCTTTTACTCTCTTTTCATTTATAGTATCAAGAGCTGCTGTGGGTTCATCAAAAATATAAACCAAAGCATCTTTTACTAAAGCTCTAGCAATAGATATTCTTTGTTTTTCCCCGCCAGATAGATTCGCCCTTTCATTAACTATAGTATCATAACCTAATTCTAATTTTTCTATAGTATTTTCTAAATTTAATAATTTTACAACTTCCTTTATTTTTGAATCCTCTATATCTCTCCCCATTTTTATGTTATTTCTAATGGATTCATTAACAAGTTCTATATCCTGTGACACTAAACTTATGATTTTTCTTATATCTTTTGCCCCATATTTTTTTAATTCTATTTCATTAATTTTGATTTCTCCTTCGTAGGAGTCATAAAATCCACTCAATAATTTTATTAAGGAACTCTTACCTGCTCCAGAATCCCCAACTATTGCGAATATTCCCTTTGAAGGTAACTTGAAGCTAATATTTTTTATAGCCTGACTTCCATTATTATATTTAAAACTAACATTTTTAAATTCTATTCCCTTTATATAATCAATTTGGCTATCCCCTGTATTAGCTCTTTCAGTTTGCAAATTAATATATTCGTTGATTCTATTAAATATAGGAATTATTGTGTGTACATCTATATTACTATTTAATAGTTCATATATTGGTTGTACTAATAGTTGAAAATATAATCCTATAGCTACAACTGTACCTATTGTTATTTTTCCCTCCATAACAAACATACTTCCTATTCCATATACAATAGACAATGCTGCTATCATCATTCCATTACTAATAGCGTTCATTAACATACTGAGTTTTCTAAACTTTAAATTGTTAGCATAATTTTTTTCTATTATTTCTTTAAATTCCGTCTTTACTTTATCTTCTTGATTAAATGCTTTAATAGTATTAATTAGGCCAACACTTCGATTAATTTTTATACATATTTGATCATAGCTTTCTTGTATATTCTTAGACATAGGATTAAATTTACGTGATATCTTCCAATTAATAAAAAAGTATATTGTATATAGAAAAATAACCATAAATGTAATTTCTTTAGATAATATTATCATTCCAACGATAATCATAATTATTAAAACTATATTTTTCACAACAACAACAAAAAAATTAGTAATAAATTCACTTACACTTCTTCCATCATTACTTATCCTAGATACAATAGCTCCATTACTGCTTAAATCGAAAAATTCCATAGGTGCATCTATCACTTTATTAAACATTTTTTCTCTAAACATTATTGTTATATTTTCACTTATTTCCATGAAAACTCTATTTTTTAAATATCCAAATATAGGTTGACATATACATCCTCCAAAAAAGATTAATATACCTACCTTTAACTTATTAATTGAGTTGCTTGGAATAACAGTATCAACTAGATATCTAGATGCCATTGGAGATATAAATATAGCAACCGTATATAAAATAGTAAAAATTAATCCAATTAACTCTTTTCCTTTATATTCTTTTGCTACTTTCCACATATTATTTAATAAATTTTTCATAATTTCTCCCTAAATTAAACTATGGATTAAAGTCTACACAATACTTACTTTTTTCTGCATCCTTCTTTTATAGTTTTTCATATCATTCATTTCAAATAATTCTTTTAGTTCATCTTCTTCAGTTAGAACATCTCCACATATATATTTAAATCCATATTTTTTGCCTTCACTAATTGCAACTTCAAATAATTCTTTAGCAACATATTCATATTTTTGTTTATCTATTAATTTGTTTTTATCCACATACATATACTTTATATAAGCAAATTTATCAATAAAAAATATATAATCTGGATTATTAAATGATATGTTTATCATACCTAAAAAATTTTCTTTACATATAGCTATAAATAATATTTCATTTTTATTTTTACCACTTAAAACTTCCTTTAAGGAATCTTTAGAATGCTTAAAATTAAAGTCATCATATTTTGTAATCTTTGTCTTTTTCTCATTTATAGATGATATAAGATCAGCTATCTTGTCCATATCATTTATATCCGCTTTACGTATCCTTATATGCTCTATCATAGCAACTTCTCCTTTAAATCATAAAAAATGAATAAATTATAATAATTCTAGTAAATTTTTATTACTAAAGATTTTACTTTGTTCAAAGTTTTTAGTCTTTAATGTTTCATTAACAATTCTTTTTATGCTGTATTTCTCTATCAATTTCATAATGATATAAATAGATATATGATAAAGTCTTCCATCACTATAATCCATATTATAAAAATTAAAATTCTTATTTATATTAGGTTTTTTATCCTTATAGTTTTCATACTGACCTGAAAAATAAACAGCTAACCCTTCATTTAACCATATAGGTAGTATTGATTGTGCTTTTGAATTTAATATTACATGAATAAATTCATGTAATATTAAATTCTCTACCTTTTCATTATTTGATTGTTTCCATTTTTCATGATCTAATATTAAAATTGAATCTGGAAGACTTATACCAATAACCCAGTCTGGCACACTTATTCCAACTATATCTGATAATTCTTCCAAACTATCTACTACATCTATAGTCACTTCATTTTTAAATTTAAATATATTCTTTATGTTTATTACTTTATTATAAAATCCATATAAGTCCTCAATATCTCTCAATATCCTAAAATCTTTAATATTAAGTTTAATATTAGTCACAACAGCATCCCTGCCCAGTGCATTCACATTCATTTTTTTGATTATATGTTGCTATTATTGTATCTTCAAGGCTATATATCCATTTTTCACAATCTGGCTTTTCATTTCTACTTCCTTTATATGGACATCCTCCCATACATATCGGTAATATTTCACACTTAATACATTCTTCATGTTCAAATGGCGACCATAATATATAGTCCATATTTTTTGCATACATCTTTTCATCTACTTTTTCTTTAATTGTGGTAACATTTCCCACAGCCCTATCAATATTTCCAACATCATTCCAACATTTATACATATAACCTTCTGAATCAACTACATATGCACCAACATTATCAGCACAACAATAATTTGCTTTTATACTTGGATAAAATGGATATGATCCCGCAACTTTAAATCCTCTTTCAAAAAGTACTTTTTGATATTTACTATCATTCTCTGCATATTCTTTTGTATTCAAACAATTATTAGCAATTCCATTACAAGTATCTGTATACGCAGTAACATGTCCTAAATTAACAACAACATCTTTTAGTCCATTTTCTTCTAATATATCTAATAATTCCTCCACATGATCAACATTAGTTTTATCTATATTTATCCTAATAGCTACATTTTTAATTCCACCGTTTATAAGTTTTTTTACATTATCTATTATTGTAGTAAAAGTTTCCTCATCTGAATTCTTTAATTTTCTTCTGCTATTATGGATACTTGGAGGTCCATCCACTGTAATTTGTGCTCCTGTTATTTTAGCTTTTTTCATGTTTTCTATAATTTCTTCATTTATCAAATATCCATTTGTTACAATATATGCGCTATATTTAGCACCTTCTCTTTCACATATTTCTATAGCTCTTTGAGAAAAATCAAATATCATATCTTTTGCTAATAATGGTTCTCCACCATACCAAGTTATACTTATATCATGTTCACGCTTAGCATTTTCTTCTATCATTTCTATTAAACTATCTTGAACTTTCTTATCCATAAGACCTGCTTTTGGTGTTTCATAACAATAAGGACAAGCAAAATTACAAGCTAATGTAGGAGCAATTACTAGGCCTAATCCATTACTTGAGAATTTTCCATTATAATTTCTATATTTTAATAATTTTAACTCGTCCATCTCATCATGAACTATATAATTACCCTCTGACATATTTTCAACTAATTCTCTAGTTTTTTCATCTAAATTTTCTACATCTATATTTTCTATGTTTTCTAATATATTTAAAAAGTATTGATCCACCTCTGCTAATGCACAAGTAACACTATTAAAAGCTAAAGTTTTTCCGTTTTCTAATGTGATTATTTTGTTATATTTAGATTTCTTCATAATTTTTGCTCCCTACTTTGTTAATTTTTTAATATATAACTTAAAACCTTTTCTATTTATTTTTTATTACTTGTTTTCATTTATATAATTAAACTATGCATTTAATTTATCTACTATATACCTAATAAATTTTGCAATTTACTTCACAGTTGTTGCAATTCGTACATACGCTACAATCTGAACAATAACAATACCAATTTTTATCTGATGATGGCTTGATTATATATTTCATATTATCCTCCTTAATCATCATAAAACTCTGTTAAGTTATACTAAAATTTATTTCCCTTTTCTTTTTGATAAAAAAGTAAAATAAAAAAGCTTTCTTAAAAGAAAAGAGAAATAAAAATATTTATTAATTATAATAAACCATACATTGGCTTCCACAATTGTTATGACAATCATTACAATTACTACAATGGCAATACCCAGAAATATATCCCCACTTTTTATTTCTATAAACTATATATTTCATAGTATAACTAACTCCAATCTAAAATTTAATTTATTTAAAACTATTTTTATACTGTCTTACTTCAATTAATAGCACAATCTACGTACTTTATTTTCGCTAATAACAGACTTGTTAAATAGTTTTACTTCCATTAATGGCGCAATCTACTATACATACTCTTAAGCAATTGTTTACACAAACATTAGTACATCCTTTTTCTCTACAACCTAAAACACAAAATCCATCTTTAAAACTTACTCTTTTAATAATATATTTCATATAATTCCTCCTAATTAACAAATTAGTTCTGTTAAGTTATATAAACATTGATTTCTCTCTCCCTATTGAAATATAAGTTCTGTTAAGTTATATAAATATTAATTTTTTTAATAAGTATATTATTTTTAAACCTATTATTTTTAAATCTATTTTTTTATGATTAATTAACATAACCACTCGCTATACTCTAATTTTTAAAACAGTATTAATCAACTAACTACTTGTTATCCTATTATCTTTAAAATAATATTTATTGGCTTAATTATATGTTAAACTAATTTTTATATGAAATACCTTATTCAAAATTCAATAATTTATTTAATTGTATGAATTTTCTGAATAATTATTTTAAATTTTTAACTTATAACATACTTTTATCCTATAGCTCTCTTTATTCTGCGAATCCGTCTATTCGCATCTTTGACCAACACTTATTACTCTTTACTCTATAATTATCTTTATCCTATTACCCTTTGCCCCACACAATAATTTACACAGTTACCAGAGCATACAACACAATATCCTTGTGAAAACTTCTTAACAGGACCTTTTATAAACTTCATATCATACCTCCTTTATTATAAATCGCATTGAATTAATTATAAATATACTAATTTATTAAACTATTAATATTAAGCACATATAGATTAGAAATTGAAGCATATATAAATTTTCTTACATTTATTAAATTATTAATATTAAGCACATATCCAATCTAGATATTATTTATACACATTTAAGATACTTTATCAATTTATTAAATATTACGCATATATGCCACATCTACTAGCACATTTTAAAGAACAATAATCACAGTGATCACAATGACATAGACCTTCTCTAAAACTTTTAGGTTTAATTATAAATTTCATAATTTTTATACCCCAACTTATTATTATAATTTTTACCCTAGGTCTATCTATACTAATATATTAAATACATAAAAGATAATTAGTTTCATATATAAAACATTCTAGAGGAATTTACGAAGCTGTAGTAGAATTTGCATCAAATCTTATTACCTTAAACGATTTAATTATTATTCTTAATTGTATTTATTACAAACTTAAACAAATTAAGAACCTTAGTATAAGTAGACCTAGGAATAATTTGTTATTTAATTTCTACTTTCCTTCATTGTATCCTGCACAGTATCCGCATCCTGATTGAGTAACACAATCATTATGACAATTTTCTTTACATGCATTACAGAACCCTAATACAAATTTTGAGGATGGTTCTTTTATAAATTTCATTTATTCTCCCCCTCTTTAATTATTTCTTAAATTTCCTATTTAGGATTTACAGATAAACATTGTTCTGAACATCTATTATCGCAGTTTTTTTCACAAACTACACAGAATCCTAAGTAGAATTTGTTGCAAGGCTCTTTTATGAATTTCACACTTTTACCCCCTTTTTACTTTTTCTTTCTGTAAAATTACATGAACATTATTCTTCTTAAAGCTAGAAAACACAATAAATTTAATAAAATTACTCCTTCTTGGAAAAAGAAGAATAATGAACAAAGCTAAATTATATATGGGATTTATAATTATGGTACTTGTTATTAGAATATATACTGCTTTTGTTGGTTTACATTTAATGTTTTATATAAAATTACTTTAATTAATTTATATTTCTGATTTTATTAAATGTTATAAATCATTTAATTAATGTGTTATAATGATATAAATTTTTTATTTTTTCATTCTAGCGTAGATAGGATATAACCTCTGTTTATTGGATGCCTGCCTTTCCTAATACCTTTAAATTTTTAAAGTATAAATAAAGAGCATTTGCATCCTTGGATACTATTTTCTTAAATTTGGTTGGAATAAGAATTTATCCTAAAACAAAGAATTACTTTATAAATTTCCAATTAAAATGCATAAAATTCCAAAATAACACAATTTTCAAACATAGTATAATAAAAAACAAATATCATTGTAATTTTTTAATAAATTCTATTTATTGATAATAAAATATTATATATATTTTATTTTTAAATTTAATATTATTAAAGTATGAGAAAACATTAACAATCCATCACCTAAACATATTGTTTTTAGCAATATATTTTAATTTATTTTGATTAGCTTGTCCCATGTATTTTAATTTAACTTTAAAAAAATTCTACTATCCTTTTATTGTTTTTTCAATATAGTTGGCATGAATAATATCTGTATTAGAATAAATAGCTTTTCTTTAAAGGTATATTAAATTTTTTTAAAGCCATATTGAATTTTTTAATTTTTTTGTTAATTTGTGTCTAAATTCTTTGGATCTATACTTACTTATGGGTATATAGGTATCATTAACATTTATTATGTTGTCTTTAAACTCTTTTACTTTATTAAGATTAACTAAAAAACTTTTGTGACATCTAAAGAAATCATGTTGAGATAATTCTTTTTCAAATTTTGATAAAGTCATTTTAAATGTATAATCTTTATCTTTAGTGTGTATTGTTAACATCTTTTGCATAACTTCTATATACATAATATCATCTATGTTTAAAATTATAATTTCACCTTTATATTTAATAACTAAATTTTTTCGTGCTTCAATACACTTAATACAATTTAATGTAACATATTTTAAGACTTCATAATTTATAGGCCTAAGCAAATATCTATATGCTCTTACCTCATAGGCTTCATGAATATAATTAACAAGATTGGTTACAAATATTATTTCTACTACTGAATCAAACTTTCTTATTTTTTTAGCTATTTCTATACCATTTATTTTTCCCATATTTATATCTAAAAACATAATATTCATTTTTTTATAATTTTGAAGAAGTTCTTCTCCACAATTAAATTCAAATAATTCGCACTTTAATTTCGCTTCTCTAATAATTTTTATTAGATAATTTTTTAAATAATTTCTTTGTTCAACATCATTTCCACAGATTCCTATGCGCATATTTAATGTCCTCCCTTTTATTAGTTTTTTAGTATTTATGGACAAGCAAATCCTAGAATCTAATAAAAAAGGTGATGACATAGCATTTAACCCGGACAAATCGAAAAAAATTTTCATCATTTGTAGTTTTTTTGAATATAAGGCTAAAAAGTATATAAATAAAAATAAATTTTTAATACATTTATTTTAAAATTAACAAATCAAATTTTATATATTTTCCAATCCGTTATTATATTTTCCTATATAACCCCGCAACATAATGTAAACCTTTTTTACAAAAAACAAAAATTATTAAATTATGCATTTAAATATATACATAATTAATAAGAATTATTAATTGAAATAATTTTTATACATCATAATTTTTATACACCACAGTAAAATTTAATTCTTAAAAGGAATTAAATTTTAATACTCATTATGTAATATATTTAATGTCACTGCAATATGTTATATAATCAACATCATATTTAAAATTAAAAAAATAATTATTTTTAAGTTTTAACTAAATTTAATCTAAAAACAAAACCATCCCTATATAATTTAAATTTTATTATATCATAAAAATTACCTTTGATTTTTATATAATGCATAATTTTAAAACAAAAATAATTTTACGCTAATAATTATTATATAATTAACCTAGAAATATATAAAATGTATATTTATGAAAATATGTGTACATAATTAAAAATGGCTGTTGATAAAATATATTTATTTATCAACAGCCTAAGCTATATTTATTAAAGTAAATTTTTTTAAAACTTTTTGTAAATCAAATTCAATTTTAAATAAAAATGATCATTCCTATTTTTCTTTTAATATTCATCCCTTAAAAATCTTTATTCAGTAACCCTCTTAACTTTTCTTACCTAATAACAATGCAATCAAAATTGCAAAAAATCTTTATGCAGTAATCCTTTTAACCCAATCTTTTCCTTCTACAAGTCTTGTTATCATCATAGCACATACCGTATTTCCTGTAGAATTTAACAATGTTGCTGGAGCATCTATTATAGTACTTATAACTGCTACTATTCCTAAAACTTCAGGTGCAAAACCATATATACTTATGATTAGCATAGCACCTATAAGTCCTCCACCTGGAATAGCTCCCATAACTGCTCCTATCAAGTAGGATACTATAATTATTGTAATTATTGCTTTAAAACTAGTCATATCATGTCCAAATAATCCAAGTAAAAAAGTTATTTTTAAAACTCCACCTATAACTGAACCATCTTTATGAGTATTTGCTCCTAATGGTATAACTGTTTCCCTAATATCTTTAGGTACTCCCATATTCTTTGCGCTTTCTAAATTGACAGGAATAGATGCTGCGCTAGAACATGTAGCAATGGATGTTATTGAAGGTGCTAATGCATTTTTCCAAAATAATTTTATTCCCGCTTTTCCTGCTGCCATATAAGCATATACAGTAAACATAATAAAATAATATACTAAAGTAAGTACTAGATATAATATAAATACTCTCACATATCCTTCTAGTATTTGAGGTCCAAGTTGTCCTATTACTGAAGCAAAATAACAACCAAGTCCTATTGGTGCTGTGTACATAATTATATCTATCATCTTTATCATTACAGTTGAACCAGCATCTAAAAATTTAGCAATAGGTTTTCCCTTCTCTCCTACCATAGCTGTAGAAATACCAAAAATTATTGAAAATATAATAATTTGTAGCATATTTTTTCTAGAGAATAATAATGCAAAATCTGATACTGTAACTGTATTTACAATCTGTTGTAGCATACTTACCTTTTCTTTATTTTGAACTTCATTAACTGTATTTGCCATTATCTTTTGCATAGTTGAAGGATCTACTCCACTTGTAGTATTTATTGTTAAAGCCCCTATAACTCCAATTACAGCTGCAATTAAAGCAGTAAAAGTAAATACTATGAATACACTTAATAAAATTTTTCCTAATCTTTTCATGTTAGCCATATTAGCAATGGCTGAAGAAACACTAAAAAATACTAAAGGTACAATTGCTGTGAACATTAAATTTAAAAATAAATTACCTAAAGGTTCAACTGCTACAGCTCTTGGACCTATAATTAATCCAACTATTCCCCCTGCAACTACAGAAAGAAGTAGTATTATAGACCATTTATAATTTTCCCATAAATTCATTCTATCTCCTCCACGCTTACACATAACTTTTAATTCCTATAATAAAAATCAAGAAAAGTTTTTTGATGATTTTGCCATGTTTACACATAACTTTTAATTACACATAATAAATTAAATAATAAAAAATCATTGATTTATTATAAAATTTTACTTATATTTAAAATACCCCTAAATTTTAAATATAATTCTTTGAAAAAATTACATAACTCATTTTCATATATAATTATATTATATACATATCTTTTACTATTTTTATTGTTAAAACTGCTATTAGTATTGCAAAAAATGCTATAATAAATATATAAATTTCTAAAAGGGTGATAATAATGGATAAAAAAAGCTTCCCAACAAGCATAAAAAGAGGATATTTAGAAGAAGATTTTAAATTTTTTCATTTAAAAGATAAAAAAGATATGGAATTTGAACTTCATTATCATGACTTTAATAAGATAATTGTCTTTATATCTGGAAATGTTAGTTATCTTATAGAAGGAAAAGCTTATAAACTTAGGCCTTGGGATATACTTTTTGTAAGCAGTAACGATTTACATAAAGTTATAATAAATAATAATGAACCCTACGAAAGAATAATAATATGGGTTAATTCAAATTTTTTAGAAATGCATAATAAAAATAATAGCAACTTGCTTACCTGCTTTCAATTATCCTCCAAACACAAAATTAATCTTTTCCGTATGGAACAGCATAATATATCTTTAATAAAACATACTTTATTTTCACTTGAATCTGCTATAAAAGATACTGACTTTGGAAATATATTATTAAAAAACTCTTTATTCATTCAGCTAATGGTATATCTAAATAGATTATTTATGAACAATACAAATCACATAGAAAAAGGTGATATAGAATATGATAGTCAAATAGAAGAAATTATAAATTATATAAAAGAAAATCTTCAAAATGACTTATCTATAGATACTTTATCATCTAAATTTTTCATAAATAAATATTATCTTATGCATAAATTTAAAAATCAAACAGGATATACTCTTCATAAATATATACAACAAAAACGTTTAGCCTTTTCTAAATCCCTTATAATAAAAGGCTATAAAATTACAGAAGTGTGTAAAAACTGTGGCTTTGGGGATTATTCAAACTTTATACGTGCTTTTAAAAAAGCTTATGGTATATCTCCTAAAGACTTTTACAAAACCTTTAAAAGCTTTAAAATATAATTATTTAAATGAAATCATTTAAGGATAATTTAACCAAATAACTTAAGATTGTTTTTTCCAAAATATTATCAATTCAATTGATAGATATCTACTATCAAACACAATAATAAATAAGTTACTTTATAAAATTGCATTTTTTATAATTTAAAATAAAAACCAAAGAGATTAAATACCTCTTTGGTTTTATAAATGAACTAAATTTTATTTTTATAATTTTAAAAATCAGCAATAATATTTAACGTAAAGCTAATATAAAAATAACTTTTACTTTTTACTATTTTTAATTTCAGTCCATATATCATCATATAATTTTGTAGTTTCACCTACATCCTTAATAAGCTCATTTCCTTCTACTGCTTCTCTTGGTGGATAAACTGCTATATCATTTAGCTTATCCTTATCTATTAAAGGATATGCTGCCTTATTTGGATTTGCATAAGGAAATTCTTCTGATACTTGTGCACTTATTTCAGGTTTGTATATGAAGTTTATAAATTCCTCTGCCAATTTCTTATTTTTAGCTTTTTTAGGTATTACGAAGTTATCATACTGAGGAATTACTCCTTCTTTTGTTAAAACTACTTCTAAATTAGGATTTTCAAGTTTAGCAAGATATGCTTCCGTTCCCCATACATATCCTATAGAAGCTTCTCCATTTATAAGTAAAGTTTTTGGAGATTCACTATCAAAAGCTTTTACATTTGGCATTAATTTTATTAAATCCTCTTTAGCCTTTTGAAGTTCTTTTGGATTTTTAGTATTTATAGAGTACCCGTTCTTTTGTAACGCCAATCCTATCATAACCCTTGGATCATCCAAAATTACCATAGAATTTTTAAATTGGCTATCCCATAGGTCAGCAAAAGAAGTAATCTTTTTAGTAACTTTAGTCTTATCTATTACTATATTATTGCCTCCCCACATATAAGGTAAGCTATAAGTATTTTGGGGATCAAAAGATAAATTAAGTACATTTTTATCTATATTAGCTAAGTTTGGTACATTATTTTTGTCTATTGGTTGAATTAATTGTTGTTTAGTCATTATTTCAATAGCATAATCACTAGTAACCACTAAATCATATGGAACATTTCCGCCCATTAATTTTGCAAGCATTTCTTCATTAGATGAAAAAGTAGAATAATTTACCTTTACATTATATTCCTTTTCAAACTGTTCAATAACAGACTGTGGTAGAAATTCTGACCAATTGAATATATTCAGCACTTGCTTTTCTGTCTTAGTTGTGTGCCCAAAAATAGTAAAACCAATTCCAGTAGTCATTAACAGTATAACTACAAAAGATAATGCTTTTTTTACTTTTTTATTTTTAAGCATATTTCTTCTTATGCCCTCAGCTATAGCCACCACACTTAAAGTAAATACCATCATTACAGTAGATAATGCATTTATTTCAGGAGTTACCCCAAACTTAACCATAGAAAATATTTTAAGTGGTAATGTATTGCTATCTGGTCCTGCTGCAAAAAAGCTTATAATAACATCATCTAAGGAAAGTGTAAATGCAAGCAATGCTCCTGATATAATTCCTGGTGATATTACAGGTAATGTAACCTTGGTTAAAGTTTGCCAAGGCGTAGCACCTAAATCTTGAGCAGCCTCCTCTAGTGCAGCGTCAAACCCATCTAATCTAGCTCTAACTACTATAATAACGTAAGAAATACAAAAGGTTATATGAGCAAGTATTAAAGTTATAAGCCCTGCTGGCAAATTAAGTGATGAGAAAAATGCTAGCATGGATATTCCCATAACAATTTCCGGAATAACTACTGGAATATAAAGAAGTCCCTCAATAGCTTTTTTCCCTTTAAACTTATATCTATACATTCCTATGGCAGCCAAAGTTCCTATAATCACTGCAAAAAACGTACTTACAAAAGCTATTATTAAACTATTTTTTAAAGCTTCTAATATCTGAGTATTATTTATTAACCTTTTATACCAATCTAATGTAAAGCCTGTAAAAGTAGCATTCAGTTTAGATTTATTAAAGGAGAATGCCACCAAAACAAGGATTGGTAGATATAAAAAAGCATATACTAAAATTGCATATATTTTACTTAATAAACTTTTATTCTTTTTCATCTTTAGTTAACCTCCTCAGTACCTTTTGCCTTATTTCCTTTAAAATAAAAACCTATAGCTATAAGCATTAAAATAATTAATATTACTGCTATAGCTGAACCAAAAGGCCAATCTCTAGAGGTTAAAAATTGGTTTTTAATTAGATTTGAGATTAACATAGTTTTGCTTCCACCCATTAAGTCAGATATAAAGAAATAACCTAATGTTGGTATAAATACTAGCATACATCCAGCTATAATCCCCGGTAGAGTTAAAGGTAATGTTATTTCTTTAAAGGTCTTATAAGGTGATGCTCCAAGATCATTAGCAGCTTCTATATAACTCATGTCTAATTTTTCTATAGATGTATAAATAGGTAGCACCATAAAAGGTAACATTATATAAAGCATTCCTATAAATACGGCACCATCTGTATAAAGCATTTGTAATGGAGAGTGAATTAAACCAAACTTCATAAGATACGTGTTAATTACTCCCTCCGTTTTTAAAAGTATTATCCATGCATAAGTTCGGACTAAAGAATTAGTCCAAAAAGGTAATATAACTAATAATAATAATAATCCTCTATATTTTTTATCTGCTCTCCCAATGAAATATGCAAAAGGATAACCTATAATCAAACACCCTAAAGTAGTACTAATAGAAATTATTAAAGTCTTAATTAAAATTTCCCCGTACATAGGATCCATAAGTCTTTTATAATTTTTTAATGTAAAAGGTAACCTTATATCCCCATATTCACCTCTTGATAAAAAGCTGACTACTAATACAAGAAGTAAAGGAACAACAAAAAATGTAATAAGCCACAGGGCAACGGGCCCCACTGTCTTAAATATAGGGGAGGATTTTTTTAACTTAAACTTTATTCCTTCTTTGCCTTCTCTTAAATTAATATCTTTGTTTTTGTCATGCAATTGCTTTTTAAAAATATTTGAAAAAGCATTGCTAAATTTCCCCCACATTATTGCATCACCACTGCATGTTTAGGATTCCATGTGGCAAACAAGTATCGTTTATCATCAGAATTATGTGGAGTATATACGTCACTTATAGGTTCTGATACCACAAATTCCCTACCATTTTTAGTAACAACAACGGTTTTAATTACAGATCCGTTATAAATTCTTTCTTTAATATTTACCTTTATTCCTACCATTCCATTATCCACACTATTTGAAAGTTTAATTCTCTCTGGTCTAATAGCAAGGCATACTTCTTGTGTCATAGATGTAGGAGATCCAGTTATTAATATTTCCTCTCCATCATCTTCATCTAATAAATATTTATTATTATTCTTCTCTAAAATCTTCCCTTCAAACAAATTAGTTTCTCCAATAAAGTTTGCTACAAACTTAGTTTTTGGTCTTTCATATATATCTGCTGGAGTTCCAACATGTTCTATAACACCTTTATTCATAACTACAATCCTATCTGACATAGTTAATGCCTCTTCTTGGTCATGAGTTACATAAATAAAAGTTATTCCTAACTTTCTTTGAAGTTGTTTTAGTTCTAATTGCATTTGTTTTCTAAGTTTTAAATCTAATGCTCCCAAAGGCTCATCTAATAAAAGTACCTTAGGATTATTTATAACAGCCCTTGCTATAGCTACTCTTTGCTTTTGACCACCAGAAAGTTCACTTGGCATTCTATTATCATACCCTTCAAGTTGAACCATTTTCAACATTTCTTTTACTCTTTCTTTAATTTGACTTTCTGGTACATTTTTAACTTTTAACCCAAAAGCCACATTTTCAAAAATATTCATATGTGGAAATAATGCATAACTTTGGAATACGGTGTTAACGCATCTTTTATATGCAGGTACTTTTGAAACCTCTTCACCATCTATAAAAATTGATCCATCACTTTGTTCTTCAAAACCTGCTATCATCCTTAATGTTGTTGTTTTACCACATCCACTTGGACCTAAAATAGTCAAAAATTCTCCTTTTTTTATATTTAGAGAAACTTTATCTACTGCTAAAGAATCACTTTCTAAGAATTTTTTACTAACATTTTTTAATTGAACCATTACCTCAATCAAGAAAATCACCTCTACCTTATAATATTTATTTATATAAATTTAAATTAATTGTTAAAAAACATTGCTTTACTTAAGATAAATTTAATTCTACAAATATAGATTATGTAATTTTATTAATATTTTTATAAACAAATTTTTTAGCTTCAGAAACAATTTTCATTTCTTATAAAGCTTAAAAATATTTATCTAAAAACTTAAACTCTCTTTACTCTCTTTTAATAAAATGAAAGTAAAAAGCATATAAGTAATTGCATAAAACTAAGTTGATTAAATAGAATTTTATAAATAAATAACCCCTGCATTAAAATCACAGGGGTAAAGACTTCACATTTATGGTACAAGCAAAAATCTTTTTATATGGAGTTGGAGTTAATTTAAAACTTAAAAAAGTCATAAATAATTCCTTAATACAATATTTCGCAAACACATGAAAAGCGAATTGTATTCTTATCCATCTTCCCCTGTTTTTTTCATTTTTTGCTAATATAAAATTCCTACTTAGCAACTTACCCGTAATCATACTATCCCTCTTAACAATTTTTTTATTATTATTCGCAAATTTATGAATTATTTTTAAATCTATCAGATTAGATTATAGCAAAGCTATAAAGAAAATTCTACAATTTATTTTATATAAATTGAAATAATTATTAAGAAAAATTCCTTTATAGTTATTAATACTATGCTTAACCTGACTATTATGATAATAATGAGCCCTATTAAAGAAAAACCGTGCAATTTAAAAAAATTACACAGTTTTTTATAATATTATTTTGATTCATATTGTAAAATCTACTAAATATACAATAAAACTTATCTCGCCCACAATTCTCACAAATATTAATATATTTTTTTCGCCTACTAAATATACAATAAAACTTATCTCGCTAAAGGAGATGTTATAGTAGATGATTGGCTAATATTGCTAAATATATAATCAAATTTATATACTATTTCTAAAATTTAAATTTTAAATAAAGTTTTATTCAATTAAATTTCAACTTTTTCTTGTAATAAATAAGATATTACTATAAATAATATTACCATAAATACTATATCAAATATTGTAGAAGCTATATTAACATTTATAAAATTTAAAGTAACTCTTGCACTATTAGTTGTATGTGATATAAATGTACTTGGTTTTATAGTTAGTTCTATAGTTTGAGGAAAAATTTTTTCAAGCCATATAGACAATTTTGTTATAATCACCATTATAAAAACAAATATACCAAAGGATCCTAATTTACCAAGTTTTTTCTTCCTAATAGCAACTCTAGACAAAACTATAGACACGTATATAGTTAATAGCAAACTTATATGAGAGAATATTCCTATAACACTTGCAATAAAAATATTTTTAAAAGTTAAATATGATGCAATATCAAAATATAATAAATGACTATTTTTTAAATGAATATATATATATATTCCTGCTACTATATTTACTAATATAAGTTGAATAATTGATGTTAATAATTTAGCACCTAATATACTTCTACCTTTCACAGGTAATGTAAATATTAAATAAGAAGTATCTGAATAAAGATCCTTACTAAACATATTTATATTCCAAATTAAAACTACTAAACAAGCAAAAGAAAGTATAACAATTGATAGTACAAATATTATTTCCCTTGGCCATTTATTCACTTTATAAAAAAGAGTTAAATTGGATAAAACCACTAAACTTAATAATATTAAAATTTCTTTATAATAACATTTCAAATTATATTTTATAAGCTTCCCCATTATTTAAATACCTCCTTATACAATTCATCTATAGACATTCCTTTTTCCATCCTAAGTTCCTCTGCCACACCACTTAATGCTATTTCCCCCTCAGATATAAAGAAAACATCATCAAAAATTCTTTCTATATCATTAACCAAATGGGTTGTAACTATTATAGTACTATCCTCACTATAATTATTTACTATTGCATCTAATATTTTATCTCTGCTTACTGGATCTACTCCACCTAAAGGCTCATCCAATAAATATAACTTTGCTTTTCTAGATAAAATTAATGTAAGAAGCAATTTTTCAAGCATTCCTTTAGATAATGCTGTAACCTTACTTTCTTTATCTAAATTCATAAATTGTAAAAGCTCATTGCACTTTTTCTCATTAAAATCAGCATAAAAATCCTTATAAAATTCCACTGCATCCTTTATTTTCATCCACTTATACAAAAAATTTTTATCTGGCAAATATGAAACTTTAGCCTTAGTATTTACCCCTGGAGTTTCTCCATCTATTAATATTTCTCCTGAACTAGCTTTTAATATTCCTGCTGCTATTTTTAAAAACGTAGTTTTTCCACTACCATTTGGTCCTAACAATCCTACTATTCTTCCCTTTTTTACTTCCATACCTAATCCATTCAGCGCATTTTTATTAAAATAACCTTTTTTTAAATTAGAACAAGTCAATATCTTATCCATTATTTATATCCTCCTTCTCCAATTCCTTTCTTACTACATTTAATATTTCTTCTTTTTTAAACCCTATTTTTTTCATACCCTCTAAAAAATCCTGTATTATTTCTCTACTCATTTCCTCTCTTAGCCTGTCTATTATTTTTTTATCTTTACTAATAAAAGAACCCATTCCTCGTTGAGTAAAAATTATATCTTCTCGCTCTAATTCTTGATAAGCTCTTTGCAATGTATTGGGATTAACAGTCAATTCTTTAGAGAATTCTCTGACGGATGGAAGCTTATCTCCTAACTGAAAACTACCATTAACTATATTTTGTTTTACATAATTCATTATTTGAATGTATATTGCTATTTTATCGTCAAATTTTATTTTCAAGACTTCACCTCCAAAGTTCCAGTGTACTATTTAAATAGTACACTAATACTATATCATTGTCAATGCTATTATAAATCCTACTTTAAATATAATAATTCTCTATTTATTTAATCCTTTGAAACTCTTTTAAAAATTTTTTTAAATATTTACTTTCAATTCTACACATTATCACTGGTTTATTATAAACAAAATTAAGGATGATAAAATAGCAATACCTCAAAGTATTATAAATAGTTTATTACATAGAAAAATGCTCTTCTTAAGGTGAATAAATAAAAAAACTATTCATCTTAAGAAGAGCATTTTATGTTTTATATTTTTATTTATATATTTTTTAATGCATCTTATCTTCTATTTTAAATTTTAATATAAAAAACAAAAGATTCTAGTGGTAAAGCACATAAATAACTCTTTTTTATAAATTAAATGTGTTTAATTGTTATTTAAACAACATTTTTTATATTTTTTTCCGCTACCGCAAGGGCATGGATCATTTCTCCCTATTTTACCCTTATGATTAACTTTTTCTACTTTTTCATATATTTTATCCTCTTTAGATTTTATTTCTTTTATACTATAACCTCTTAAACACCATTTTTCAATATTATTATTTACTTCAATTATAATAGCTTTTATATCTCTTTCTATTTCTTCACTTTTTAAATATATTTTTCCTTTTATATCTTCAAATATATAATCTACAGAAAAAGCATTTTTCATAAGGCAACTTGTAGAATACATTACCTCATTTAATTTTTCTTCTTTAATGTTTAAATTTTGCTTAATATATTTTTTTAATTCTTCCAATGGCTTTATATAAAATTCTTCTTTATTAAATTTTCTTATACAATTAATACTTAATGATTTATAATTTAAATATTGTACTGCTCTATGACCTTGCAAAACATAAGATAAATTAATCACATCTTCTATATAATAATTATTATCCTGTTTCTTTATTCCATAATAATTTCTATTATTATCACTTAATAGATTAGTTAAATAATTTCTATCAAATTCGATTTCTATATTTTTATCTTTTCCATATTTTAAATTTGAAGACATAGTATGTATAATTTCATATAATTCTTCCAAATTTAAAACTCCATAATAATGAAGCAAAACTCTTATTAACTTTAGTATATCTTTTGATATATAAAATCCTAAGTTAAAATCTTCCCTATCTATATAATTTTCTTTTATGTTATCTTCTAGTTCTTTTGCCATAACAATTTTATTTTTATCATCATTTACTTCAAATATTATACCTTTCTTCTTTAAATCATTTATGGCATTATCAAATTTATTTATATTTTGATTTACATATTCTACCTCATCAAAATATCTATCTAAAAAAATATATTCATAGAACCCAATATTATTCATTACTTCATCTAAATTATTATGTAACTTATCTTCTAAAACTTTAATTAAGTCTTTCTTATTTAATTTACTAGCCCCTTTTATATCTAATGATTTTCTTATATCTGTTAAATCGTTTTTAGTTAAATTATTTAATAATGTTTCTAAGTTATTCTTTTCATTTACTTCTGGTATGTTATTACAAATCACAACTATTCTCCTATTCTGTATATTTTATTTTAATGACACAATCTTAATTGTATATAAATAATAACTTTTTTTCAATACTTAGCCCCAGTGTGATACCAATATAAAGTAACAATTTTTTATGTTTTTCATATATTAATATTATAACTAAAGATAATATCATAATACACAACTCTAATGCTATAAACAGAGGTGATAATATGGGTCACAAACATCATAAACACAAATGCTGCGGTTACGAAAAATACGAATGCTACGGACCTGGTTGTGGATGCAATAAATTCTTTGATGGTTGTTGCGGTAGCAACTGCGGTTGTGGATGCAATAGCTTTAACAATTTATTCAAAGGATGTTGCAGTAACAATTTTGGTGGTGGTTGCAATAATCCTTTAATACTTTTAGTATTATTAGGTCTGTTTTGCAATCGCTAAGATAAACTAAATTGATTATATATAAGCCTGTCATAGATCATAAAATGTAAAGAAAGGGTATTTCAATTTAATTTGAAATACCCTCTTTTAAAAATTTATAATAAAAACTCTATTTATCTTTATAAAAATTTTCTACACTGTAATTAAAATAAAAATTCTATCCCAAATCAAAAATATATTTACCTTTGAGTAGATAATGAATATTTAGGATTTATACTTCTTAATAATCTATGAATTGGAATTAATTTAAATATTAATATGCAAATTATAGCTTCAATTCCTATTATAGGTACATTTACTGATAATGAATATATAATTGGTCCCATTCCTTCTGGAGCAAAAGAGCCAAAAAACACTACTCCAGATATAAAATGGCATAAAAATTTAATGAAAAAAGCAAAGGCTATACTTAAAGTTCTATTGTTTCTAAAGCAACCCGCTAGTCCCATAGCCAAATATGGCAATGGATAGTCAAATAACATTTGAATTGGATGTAATATAAAAGGATCTGTTATAAGAGAAATTAATCCATATAAAAACCCTGTTAAAAATCCAATTTCTTTTCCATATGCAAATGTAAGCAACAAAATAGGAACCATACAGCCTAAGGTTACACTCCCACCTTGTGGAAATCTATATATTCTAAAAATATTGAGAATAGTAGAAAGAGCAAGTGCAATTCCAATCTGAGTTATCATTCTTGCATTTAATTTAATCTTTTTTAATTTAAATATAACAAAAAATATAACTAGAAAAGCTACTAATGCTAAAATTGATAATGGACTTTTTAATATTTCCGCCATCTTATCGGGAAACCCTGAAAAAGTTTGAAAAAATCTTTTTCCCCATTCTAATGATTCCATAAAAAAACCTCCTATATTGTGTATTGTGCTATAAGGAAGTTTGAGTTCAAAATATTTAATTTTGCAAAAAACTCAAGCTTTCCTACGCTGGTATTAACCAGATCAGGTTAAAGGGTTAATGAATTTATCATCTCTCAGCCATAAATTTTGGCACCCCTAGCACTAATTTTATTTATTATAATAATTTTATCACTAACACCTATAAGTGTCAACAATGAAATATTTTATATGCTAAATATATTAAAATTAGTTAATAAAAATAATTTTATTTACCTTCATAAATTTTAAATATAATAATATATAACTAATATAGTATATAATTTTAATAACTTTAACCATAATGAATATTTAAAATATCATTAAATATATTTTAAAAACATAAATCAATTATTAAGATTTATTTTCCCTTAACAAATCTCTTATTTCTGTCAATAATACTTCTTCATTACTCATTTTAGATTCTTCTTTCACTACTTCCTCCTTTTTTTTGAATTTATTTATTAATTTAATAAACAAGAAAATCGAAAATGAAATTATTAAAAAATTTACTGCTGCTTGTATAAAATTACCGTATTTTATAGAAACCGATGCTTTCTCAGAAAAATTCATTGTAAATTTTAAATTAGTAAAATCTATACCTCCTATTAGCAATCCTACTAAAGGCATTATAATGTCCTCTACTAAGGAAGTTACTATTTTACCAAAGGCACTACCTATAACTACACCTATAGCTAATTCCATAGCATTACCTTTTACTGCAAATTCCTTGAATTCTTTAATTATCTTTTTCAAACCTAAAACCTCCATATTTAACTATAAACTATTATGTATATTATAATAAAGCTCATTTATTTTCAAGAATTTTATTCTGGTAAAATATTTATAAATTATTATTGATATCCTTGAATTATTAAAAAAGTAACCAAATTAAATTATAAAAAAATAACTAAATTCCTCTAATAAAAAATAGTGAATATTAAAATAGATTTAATTTTAATTCTCCAAATAGAAAAAATATATTCATAAACTATTCATTTTGCTAAGTAGTTCTAAATTTGGCTACATTAAAAACTACTAAAGCTTATTCATATGTTTATTACATATATTTTTTTCTATTTGCTACATTAAAATTAAATCTATTTTTACTTTGAGATAACCCTTTTTATCTATCCGATAACTCCCCTCTCTAATACTCCCATCGCACTCTGTAAAAGCCATTCGCACCAAATCAAATATTTTAACTCTCTGCTTTTCTTCAAGATAGGAATAAAGATCGGGGACATCGCTGGATAACGCTTTCTAAACTTTAGATGGAGTAAAAACTTCCTCTAAAGCTTAGAAATCTGTTTATATCTTAAATTTTTCCACTAATGAATTTAATGTATTTGAATAAGAATTTAATTTTTCTGCAGATGATACTACCTCTTTAAGTCCTGCTGCCTGTTCCTCAGCTGAAGCTGTTATTTCTTGAGTTGTTGCTGCTATTTCCTCGGAAACAGAGGATGCTTCATTTATTTTATTTAATATATCATTTTTTTTGTTATATATAATTTTTTGTGATTCACTAACATTTCTTATACTTTTTTCTAGTTTATCTATAGACTGTTTTATAGTATTAAATGCATCATCTGTAACACCAATTTTATCCTTAGTATCCTTTTCTAGTTCTATACTTTCATACATTTTGTCTAATATATCTTTTACTTCTTTGTTTATATTATAAATAACCCTTTCTATTTCTGAAGCTGAAGTTGATGATTGTTCTGCAAGTTTCCTAACCTCTTCTGCTACTACCGCAAATCCTTTACCTGCTTCTCCTGCCCTTGCAGATTCTATACTAGCATTAAGTGCTAATAAAGATGTTTGTTCTGTTATAGATTGTATTGTTTCTGTTATTAAACTTATTTGATTGGAACTTTCCGCTAATTTATTGATTTTATTAGCTAATTCCTGATTTGATTTAGAATTTAATTCAAATTTATTTTTTAAATCTTTTACAACTTGTCCACTGTTTGCAACAACATTTTTAACTGTATCAGATTCTTTTACCATTTCCTTAGAATCTTCCATAGAATTTTCTACTTTATCTGATAAATCACTTATAGAATTTAAACTTCCTTCCATAGATTGAGCTTGATCTGAAGTTGCATCTGCTATGTTTTGAACTACTTGCACTATTTCATTTCCTGCTATTTCTGATTGTTCTGTTATATCTTTTAAAACATCTGAAGATTCTCTGACTTCAAAAGAAACACTTTTTAAATTATCTAAAATTTTTACTGTCTCTTCCCTTACTACATTAATTCCATCCATAATTAATTCCATCTCATATATTGACGTTCCACTTTTATCTATGTTTTTAGTAAAATCTCCATCCTTCATATAGGCTAATGAATCTTCTATTTTTCTTATAGGATTTATTATCTTCTTAGAGAATACACCACCTATTGCTAATGCCCCTACTAAGGATAAAATTGATATTATAATTATCATTTTATGAAATTTATTAAGTTCAGATTGTATCTCACTATAAGGCAAAAAACCTACAATGTTCCAAGATGTTAATCCATCTTTTTCTGTTATAACTTTATATTCTTTTCCATCAATTTTTATTTTATCTATAATGCCCTTATGTAATATTTCTTTAGGCCAATTTAAATCCTTTATGTTTTTATTTAATTTATTTTTATCTTTATGCCCTATGATTGAACCATTTTTATCAGTTAATACAACAAAACCTTCTTTACCAATCTTAGTATTTTTAGCAATAGAAGATAACTCATCTAACTTTATGTCCATACCAATTACTCCAACTAGAGTATCTTTTTCATCCATAACTGCTTTAGCTACAGTTACCATTAAACTATTAGTCCCTGAAGTATCTTTATATGGTTCTGTAATAATAGAATCCCCTTTCATTTCTACTGCCTTCTTATACCAAGGTCTTGTTCTCGGATCAATGCTGTTAACTGTATCATTTTTAGGCGAAAATATAGTATTCCCTTTAACTGTTCCTAAATAAACACTTGTAATTTCAGAATGCGAATTTCTAAAAGCCTCTAATGAATAAAAAAGCCAATTAGCAGAATCTTTATTTTTCAATATATTTTTACAATTCCCATCATTAGCTAACGTATCAATTGACTCCATATTGTTTTTATTTTTTTGTGCTATCATAGATTTAAAACTAAATACAGAATTTTTGGTTGTTGATTCAAAATTATCTTTTAAATTTTTAGTTTGTGAATAACTAGTACATATGCCAACAATAAGTATAGGAATTAGAGCTACCGATATAAGCAATCTAGAAATTATACGTCTTATACTTTTGTTTTTCATAAAATATCCCCCCATTTTATAAAAATTCTGTTAATTCATATTATACTACAAATAATTAACAATTAAATATGATTTTTAATATTAATGTTAATTTATATATTATATTCTTTATTTAAATGACAAAATATTTTATTAAAATTCATTATTAATCAACTATATTAATCAACTATGGTGAAATATATAAAAATCACAAATATTAAATGTAAACTATTGATTAATATATAAATCTAAAAAATTTATATAACTTTAATAAATAAATTAAAAG